>CBFDCQ010000148.1:0-1873 GCA_965603355.1 uncultured bacterium | reverse complement strand
AGTACCCCTGGGTCATAAGTGTCCGCACGTATTCTAAGCGGCTTTCGCCAGTGTCTGTTCTGGATCCGTTGCGCGGGTGATCCGGTCCAGGAGAGCGTCGAGGTCGTTGCGTGTGAACTTCCACTTAAATGGCTCCGCAATGCTCTCGTAATATCTGGCGAAGTCGTGCAATCGTTTTTCAAGAGCTTCGAGCGAAGGGAAGTCGTTGGGTGTCAGGGCCTTTCGCTCGAGAATGGAGAAATAGACCTCCACTTGATTGAGCCAACTCGCGTGCACCGGCGTGTGGACGGGAACGACGGTCGGCCACTGCTTCGTGATCCGGTCGATGCAGGCTTGGCCACGGTGCGAGGAACCGTTGTCCATGATCCAGAACACTCGACCAGCTGATCGATACGGTTCCTGCGTCATAACCTGATTCATGAGTCGACCGAAAGGAACGATGCCTGTCTTGCGCTCGCAGCGCCCGTAGATTTTTGCTCGACGTACGTCCCAGGCAGCCAGGTACGCCCATGAGCCCATACGCTCATACTCGTGTTCGATCCGCATGGCCTTGTTCGAGGCAGTTGGCAGAGGTGTATGGCAACGCCGCCGCGCCTGAATGCTGGTCTTCTCATCCGTCGAGATGATGAACTCGTCGTCGCGCAGAGGTGTACCTTGCCAACGCCCTTCGTAGAGATCCAAGATCCGCCCTGCCTTGTTCTGGAATTCCGGGTCACGGGGGAAGATCCAGCAGCGATGCTGCCACGGACGAATAGCGTCCTCGTGAAGCCAACGCCACACGGTCTTGTCGCTGATGCTTGCGACGATGCCAGCGTTGCGGACCTCCCGCGCCACATCAGCGGTGCTCATTCGAGACAACGGGAGTCCGCGGCTGGTCGGCAACTCACACGCCAAAGCTTTGACCTGAACGATCACGCTTGGGGGGAAAGGCCCGGGGGCGTCCCGGGCGATCGCGATCCTCCAGCCCTTCCAGACGTTTGTAGAAAAATCTCTTTCGCCACTGGCTGACGACCTCCCGTCGGGTGCGAAGCTGCGCTGCGATCTCCTTGTTCTGGAGCCCTTCGGCGGCCAGGAGGATCATCTGCGTTCGCTGCACCAGAAAGTATGGCAACGTATATTTCCGAGACATCTCCAGCAACTCACGCTCCTCTTCATCGGTAAGTGTGATTGTATAGGGGCTTTTCCTCGGCATAATCGCCTCCAGATCTGGTTTCACAAAACCATATCTGAAAACCGGCGAGGTGTCAATATACGTGTGGATATTTATGCCGATGAGTACTAAGGTTCCGGCGGATCGGTATGCAACTGCGACAAAACTCGTGGAGGCGCTGGAGAGGGCGCCGCGGCGCGTCGACAAGGTACCGGTTGTTACGGCAGCTGTGGCTGCCGTGGTATTAACGGCAACAGCTATAGGTATGTGGAGCGTCGTTACTGGGCCAGACCCAATCCCACTCAACCGCGAATGGGTTGTCGGTTTCCCTCTCCCGAAGATGGGGATGGATAGTCTGTCAGATGACATTGGGCAAATAGCTGCTCTGCGTTTAGGAACCGCTCTGGAAGGCACTGATCCTCTCATCTGGAAATGGGGTTGGGACTGGCTGACACCGGCGCAACGTCAGGATCCGGGTTTGGTCAACGCACCAACCATGGATAGCATCACCCGCGCACGCGGTGCTCGGTTCAGGATTAACGGTTCGTTAGTACAAGCCGGGAATGAAGCGAGTGTTACGCTGTTTCTTCACGACGTGCTCTTGGACTCCATGTTGGTGCAATGGACCACGCGGAGTCACGCACATCCAGACTCAGTCCTGCCACTTGTGCTGCGGGCTGGAAGAGGGCTTCTGCCGGCGCTGCTGGAACCCGGAAGGGAGGT
>CBFDCQ010000147.1:0-2071 GCA_965603355.1 uncultured bacterium | reverse complement strand
ACGTAGCTTGCGGGGTGGGAGTCCCCGCGCCAGGTATAGGAGAAGCCGAAGGGAAGCGAAAGGGCAACTGCGTCACCGCGAGGTGAGGTGGGAAGGAAGCCCAACGCGAAAGCACGGGGCGACGAACAGGAACCGGATATGAGGTGTGGTACACTCGGGACCAGCGGGCACGTGACTAGCGAAGTCCTCCATTCTCCGGTAGGGTGTGCTTTATAAATCCGGCGTCTACGTGTGGAAGGTTACGTGTCTTACCCCGGGAGGCCTGTCGTGTGTCCTTATGGACTGAAGGAGGAGAGATCCTTCTTGACCGCACGGCAGGAGTCAGCATAAGGCATAGTAGGCGGGTGGCTAGGCAAGGCTAGTGAGGCACTCCAATGCCGAAAGGCGGAGCCAACAGATAGGCTGAGCTGCACGGCACCGCCGAAGGCCTGAACCGATACAGGAGGAGTAGGTGCAGGACGGCGCAAACAGAAAGCCGACCCAAGGCTGGCTGCCTCTCGAATGCGAGAGCGATCTGGGTGTGTACAACTTGTCTACGGAAACTCCAACGCGGAACATGGAGATGATGGAGCGGATTGTCGCCCCATCAAACGTCAGGGAAGCCTACCGGCGCGTTAGACGCAACGGCGGGTGCCCGGGCGTGGACGGAATGACGGTGGAGGAACTTTCAACGTACCTCCGCACACAGTGGCAGCAGGTCCGCAAGGAACTGCTTGATGGAACCTACAAGCCTTCTCCGGTCAAGCGGCACGAGCTGCAGAAGCCGGGAGGCGGCACAAGGGTTCTCGGCATCCCGACAGTACTCGATCGGCTAATACAACAGTCGATCTTGCAAATGATCCAACCTGAATGGGACCCGACGTTCTCGGAATTCAGTTATGGATTCCGGCCTGGACGATCGGCCCATCAGGCCGTGGACAAAGCGCGCGAATATTACAGGGCTGGAAATCAGCGAGTGGTTGACCTCGACCTGGAGAAATTCTTCGATCGGGTCAATCACGACAAGATGATGTCACTGGTTGAAGAGCGCGTGGTGGACTGGCGGGTAAGCCGACTCATACGACGATACCTGAAGGCGGGCATACTGACAGGAGATGTCTACGTGCCACGCAGTGAGGGTACACCGCAGGGCGGCCCAATTTCACCGCTCCTAGCCAATCTGTTACTGGATCAACTGGACCGGGAGCTGGAGAAACGGGGACACCGCTTTGTGCGTTATGCCGACGATGTGAGCATCTACGTCAAGAGCGAACGAGCGGGACGCAGAGTCCTGCAATCCGTCAGCAACTTTCTGACCAAGAAACTGAAACTCAAAGTGAACGAGAGCAAAAGCCGGGTCGATAAGCCGCGGAACCGCTCTCTTCTGGGGTTCAGCATTGGAAAGAACGGCCGGGTGTATGTCAGCGACAAGAGCATTCGTCGCTTCAAGGATCGCATCCGCGAGCTGACGAGAAGAACCCGGGGGCGCAGAATAGAACAGGTCGTAAGGGAAGTGGCGAACTATCTGCAAGGGTGGCGTCAGTATTATAACTACGCTTACCAGAAGCAGAGGTTCCGCGAGCTAATGGGATGGATCAAGCGGAGGTTGCGCTGCTACCTATGGAAACAATGGGGTCGAGCCGGATACCGAGAATTGCGAAAACGAGGCGTTAGCCGTGACCTTGCATGGAATACCTGCAAGTCACACCACGGCCCATGGCGGCTCAGCCGCAGCCCGGCGTTGGCCTATGCACTCCCGACTCGTTATTTCGTTGCAATGGGTTTACCATTGCTCCATGTGAACGTGTAACGGAAACGCCTTGGTACGTGATCCGTATGCCAGGTGTTGTGGGAGGAGAGAGCTCGCGAGGGCTCTCCCTATCCCGATTAGTGTGAGAAAGACAGCAGGTTCAGATATCATTTTCAGGCCAGATTAGCAGCCATCCGTGCAATCTTGCCACATTCCTGACTCATCAGAAAGTTGCGAAGATCGTTCTGTTTGGGGAGGCAAACGAGATGGACTAAGTGAATACTAAGACCCTTGCTGGAGACGGACTAATCGCTGGCGGGCATCTTCGACCTCGGGGATGCC
>CBFDCQ010000146.1:0-2305 GCA_965603355.1 uncultured bacterium | reverse complement strand
GTGAGAATGCAGGAGGGTACAGCGATGGCGGAGACTTGCGAACCGAAAAGGCGGTCGGTGGTAGGTGTTGTTGCAGCACTGGCGATTATTGGGTTGCTCGTGTGGGGGATTGCTAATAGGCAGGAAATAGGCAAGTTACGCACACAGTTGGCGGATGCCGACAAGCAGATTTCCGCCATGGTGACAAAGGACGAACTCGATGACGCGGTGGCCAGGGCGGCTGACCTCGAGAAGAGGATTGCCCGCCTGGAGACTCCTGAAACCGAAGTCGAGGAAGCATCCGCGGAACCATCTCTGCCCGCTGAAGGAGGACAAGCGCTACTTGATATGTTCGCCGCACTGAGCGGCGGAGAAGAAGGTGAAGGTACCGAGGAGGGGCAAAATCCTTTTGCGCAAATGTTCAGCGGCGAGGGCGGCAAGAAGTTGGCCGACTACGCCGCACGCATGTCAATGGACATGGCGTTCAGTGACTTCTTCGACGAGCTGAATCTGCCGGAGGACACCGAGGGGAAGGTGCGTGACATCATTTCTGCGCACATGAGCGAACAGATTGCCAAAGGCATGGAAGCCCTCCAAAGCGGTTTCGATAAAGATACGTTGGAGCAAATGGAACAAGACGCGGAAGAGCGTCTGCGGCAAGAACTTAGCCGCGTCCTGACTCCTCAAGAGCTGGCCGTCTACGACGAATACGAGGAGACGATGGGCGAGCGAATGCTAGCGCAGAACTTCGACATGCAGTTGAACTTGTACGCCCCCGGAATGACGCCCGAGGGCCGCGCGCTTGTCCGGGACGTGCTCGTGGACGAGACGCTCGCCATCGGCGAGCAGATGGGTCAGGACACCGGTATGGGCATGGGCATGAATGCGGATATCCAGGGCGCGTTCAATATGCAGCTCCAGGCTTTCGAGAGTGCCCGCGAAAGGCTCTTAGAGGAACTGGATGACGAACAGCTGGCTTATTTCGACCGGTTCGTCGAGGCTCAGGAGCAAGCGTTTGAGATGGCCGCGGCCCTGTTCGGCAATATGGCCGGACAGCAGGAAGAATCGGAACAAGAGTGAGGGAACAACCTCGCATCTCCGTGGCGGGCGAGACGCCCGCCAACAAGAAGGGGACTGACACAAGCAGAGCGAGGTACAAGCGGAGACGTGTCTGTACCCTTTTTCTTCGAGAACGGGGCGGATGAAGACACGCAAGATTGACGAATACCGGATCGGCGACATCCGTAAAATCTTACGCGCTCATGCGCCGCGTACCCAGCCGCTGGGCGACCCGACCAACCACGCCGCCGTCGCGATGATATTGCGCGAAGGCGAGCCCGGTTGCCTTGAGACGCTTTTCATCGAGCGCGTCGAGCATCCGCAAGACCCCTGGTCGGGGCATATGGCATTTCCGGGCGGACGTATGGAGCCGGATGATGAGAGTCTCGAGTCGGTGGCACGGCGAGAGACGGTCGAGGAGATCGGCCTGAAACTCGACCCGGAAGACCAGCTCGGTCGCCTGGACGACCTTGACGGCGCTCGCTGGCGTCCGTTCACGCTCTGGGTCACGCCTTTTGTGTACTGCTGCCCGGAGCAGCTTGAGCTCACGCTTGGCACCGAGGTTGCAGACGTCGTCTGGGTACCGCTCAGCTATCTCGCCGACCCGCGAAACGTCCAACCATACCGTCTACATACCGGCCCGGCGGACCTTGTTCTTCCCTCTTTCCAGTACGGTTCTTACACCATTTGGGGTATCACCTACCGAATGCTGGCCTCTTTCTTCCAACTTCTCGACATTCATCTACCACCGGAGTGAATGAGCGATCGAGAATGGAATAAGAGTGGAAAGAACCGGTTATCGGGAAACAATAAATAATGTCATTCTGAGCGGAGCGAAGAATCTCCCAACTCACTTGCGCGTGTAGTTTATGATCTTCTTGACGGCGACGATCACGTCGTGAACGTTCTTCTCGCTCATCCTGGGATAGAGCGGCAGCGATAGGATGCGCTCGGACAGGTAGTTCGCGTTGGGGAAGTCGTCCGGGCCGTACCCGAACCGTTCGCGGTAGTACTCGTGTAGATGCAGCGACACGAAATGAATACCCGTGCCGATGTTTTCGGCCTTGAGGGCGTCAACAAACTCGTTGCGGCTGATCGTAAGACGGTCAACGTCCAGGACGATAATGTACAGGTGCCGGGCATGTTTGACGTGCGAGGGCAGGCCCGGCAGAGCGATCTCGTCCACATCGGCGAACGCCCTGTCGTATATCTGGGCGTATTTCTCACGTGCCGACAGAAAGCCGGGCAGCTTCTCGAGCTGGTGCAG
>CBFDCQ010000145.1:0-2766 GCA_965603355.1 uncultured bacterium | reverse complement strand
GGCCGCCGGGCTCGAACGCCGGACTCACAGAATTCAACTTGGCGTGGCAGGACGCGCACATGGAGTTGGTCTGTTCGTGCGTGAACGGTTTTGTGCTGATGATCTTCAGGTCTTCCGGGACCCGTCCCTCCGGGGCAGCCTGACAGATCCTGACATGTTCTTGGGCAGGACCGTGACAGGTTTCGCAGTTGATCCCCGGTTCGGCCCACTCGGTACGGTACGTATCGGTCTTCAAATCGTAGTTGGTGGCAAGCTGGCTGACGTGGCAGCCATGGCACGACGTGTTGAACGTGTAGAGGTTATCGGTCCAGTGCACCGGCTGATCGGCATCCGATCCCGGGAAATGCCGTACGCCGCTCGCAGCGGTATCGAACCACTCCCTGGCTCGTACATCGTACGCTACCGGCAGCGTCTGAAGCCGCCCACGAGCCGTCGGCGCAAGGAAGTAGTAGACGTTCTTACCGCCCATAACGTGCTCGATGGGATATCTCTTCTCGCCATCGGGACCCCGTTCACGTACCCAACCGCTCTTGTCATCAAACTCGGCCCGGTACCGATAATCGCCGACTACTATGTCTGTCGTTTGAGCGGTCAGTTGCGCCTTGGCGAACTCTGCAGTGAACGGCTGCATCGCCAACCCGTGGAGCGAGGGAGCCCATAGTTGATAGAACCGCTCGTGGCATTCGCGACAACTAACCGACCCGACGTACCCCACCGCTTCCGCGTCCGGCCCTGAAACCTCTGCGCGCGCGCCGGAGATCCCGCCTTGTGCGGACAGCCGGAAGCCAAGACCTACTGCCATGAAGGCAGCAAAGGCGATCCCTGAATTGACTATGGTCTTCCGTGTCATATCTCGTCTTCCACGCGTCTTGTCAGCCGTGTGCGTACAAGATCCTCGGCACTCGTGTACGCGCCGGACAGTTTGATCTTAGTCCAATTTGGTATTGTACCACGGCTACTTCGGGAAAAGGAACGTGAGCTGTACAGGCAGGAGACCTATTTTCTACAACTGCTGTACGGTAAAGTTAATCGGCACCGACACCGGACTCGCCTTTGCCGTCAACAGGTATGTCGTCCTGATCGATTATCGGGAATGGTGCGTTTCACCCCGCTATCCCCACTTTCGCGGAGTATTCTCGTGAACATGATTATTCTTTAGGTGCGCCCCCTCGTACCTGCTTCTAACCCCGCGCGAACGGCGGCAAGCAGGACGTCTCCATCAAACGGCTTGTAAAGGAACGCCACAGCACCCAGCGTCAATGCCTCCCTCTCCGCCTGTTTGTCATCGTGCGCTGTCATGAATATGATCGGCACTTCACAACCTGAAGACGCCAACCGGCTTTGCAGCTCCAGTCCGTCCATACCCGGCATTCGAACATCGACCACGAGACAGGCACAGACTTCGCGACGGACGCTGTCCAGGAAGTCTGATGCCGAAGCGTACGCCTCAACCCTAAACCCGCCCGATTTGAGCAGCCTTCCCAGCCCCCTGCAGACGGACTCGTCATCATCCACGACACAAACGACCGATCCCTCTTTGTCCATCCCCGTGCTTTCAGTAAGTCGCTCACGGGGCCAAGCGCAGCCAGACTTCGTTCTTCTACTTCAGCTCAGCCCCGCGAGCTAACGCCACCTTGGCGTGGCGGGTCCTTGTCAAACTTGATTTACGGACTGCACTCACAGAATAAAGCAAGAGGGGAAATCTGTAAATTGGACCTTGGTCCAATATAGGTTAGACTTTGGGGAACTCGATGCCGACCTTCTCGGCGAGACGAACCAGGTCCGCAAACGATTTGGCCTGCATCTTTTCCATGACACGGGCTCTGTGGACCTTCACGGTTTTTTCGCTAATGCCCAGCGCGTACGCGATCTGTTTGTTCAGCTTTCCCGAGACCACCTGCGCAAACACGTCCCGTTCGCGCGGCG
Source organism: uncultured bacterium (assembly GCA_965603355.1). Taxonomy (GTDB): domain Bacteria; phylum Hydrogenedentota; order CBFDCQ01; family CBFDCQ01; genus CBFDCQ01. The sequence continues at coordinate 840 of CBFDCQ010000145.1, read as the reverse complement.
TCAGAGATTCCACACGCTCCTCCATCTCCGCAATCTCGGCACGTTCCAGCCTCATACTTCTGTCGCGTTCGATCGCTTTGTTAACGGCATCAAGAAGTACTTGATCCTCAAATGGTTTCTCAATGAAATCCGCGGCGCCGGCCTTCATGGCTCTTACGCTCATCGGGACGGTTCCGTGCCCGGTAATGAACACTATCGGCATGTTCTTGCCGGCAGCAGGGAGTTCCCGTTGGAGGTCAAGTCCGCTCAGCCCGGGCATACGCACGTCAAGCACCAGACAGCTCGGGCCATCGTGCTCTTCGCAAGACAGGAACTTCTTGGCCGAGTTGAACACCTCCACGTCAAGTCCCACCGACTTGAACAACCGTTCAAGCGCCTTCCGGACGGAGGGATCATCGTCAACGACGAATACCGTTGACTCGGGTTCACTCATTCCGAACGCTCCTTGCCTGCCGGCAAGACAACATGGAACGTGGCGCCACGTTCCGGATTGTTGCCGGCCCACAACCGACCGCCGTGTGCCTCGACGATCGACCTGCAGATCGAAAGCCCCATACCCAACCCATTGTCCTTTGTTGTGAACAGAGGTTCAAACATGCGCTCCATGTGGTACTGATCAATCCCTACGCCACGATCCTCCACCGCAATCTCAATTCTTTCCGAGTCCTCTCTCGAAGTCCGGATGCTTATCTCACGCTCATCTGCTGCAACGTCCCGCATTGCTTCTACTGCATTGATCATCAGGTTCAAGATCACCTGCTGCAGCTGGACTCGGTCGCCCGACACAAGCGGAAGATCGTCGGCCAAAAACACGTTGAGGGAAATGTTTTTGACGATAGC
>CBFDCQ010000144.1:0-2771 GCA_965603355.1 uncultured bacterium | reverse complement strand
CCGACTTCTCGTACGGTCGGTACGCGGGGCGACCGGGGTTCTGGTACTTGCAGCCCCCGACGCCCGGTGCGCCAAACGAGAGCTCTAACGCGTACTTGTCGGGTCCGGACTCGTGGCCTCCCGATAATGCGGGCCCGCCGTACTACCCATGGGTTTTCAACCAACACGCGATAATGGACTACAAGTTGACCTTCACCGCGGCCGCCTGGCAGTCACTCCGCGACAACCCGTTCGGGTACGTTTCCGGGACGTTGACCATCGGGAACGAAACTTACGAGAACGTCGGCATCCGACACAAGGGATTCATCACCTACTGGGCGACAAGGAACAAGCTTAAGAAGCCGTATAAGATCGACTTCAACGAGTACGTTGCCGGGCAGGACTTTTACGGTGTCAGGCAGCTCAACTTCGGTAACTCGTGGAGCGATCCGTCGATGATGCGGGAGGTGCTTGCTTACGAGGCGTTTGCCGCGACAGGCTGTCCGGCATCCCGGACGAGCTTTGTCAACCTGTACTTGACGGTGCCGGGAGAGTATGACGACGAGCTCGTTGGCGTGTACGTCATGGTCGAGCAGGTTGACACGACCTACCTCGCCGAGCGGTTCGGCAACGACTCGGGCAACCTGTACAAGGCGGGCGACTCCGGTGCGGACCTCCTGTGGTACGGCAGCGATCCTGAAGATTACGGCGCCCGTTACGAGAAAAAGACAAACGAGGAGGAGGACGACTGGTCGGACTTGATACATTTCCTCGACGTGCTGAACAACACACCGGAGGAGCAGTTCAAGACGGAGATCGAAACCGTGTTCAATGTGGAGGGATTCCTGGACTACCTCGCCGCGAACACGGCACTCACAAACCTCGATTCAATTGCGGGCCGCAACGCCAACTTCTACGTCTACCACAACCCGGGTACGGACCTGTTCGAGTTTCTGCCGTGGGACCTGAACATGGCGTTCGGCAACTACCGAGTGTCGGTGGAAGGATACCCGCTCAGTGCCGAGGGGATGCTTTATATGGACATCTACGATCCGACGAGCCTGGAGGGGGAGCACGTGCTCATTGACCGTATTCTAGCGGTCCCTGAATACGTTGCACTGTACGAGGAGCGGATACGGTCGCTCGTCGAGGGCCATTTCAACTCAGCCGACATGGATCCCCGGATTGACGAACTGTACGCGTTCATAAGAACCGACGTGTACGCCGACCCGCACAAGCTGGACTCGAGCGAGAGTTTCGACCAGAACATCGAGCGCGACGTTCCTGATAACGAGGAGAACGACGGGCGCATTATTGGCCTGAAACGGTTTGTGGCAGAACGGTCCGCCCACATGCTCCAACAGCTTGATCAGTAGCTCTGCCCTTCCGCGAGTCGGCAACGCACGTTCTCGTCCGTTCAGCAACTTCCATTCTCAAGGTGAGCGTAAAAGCCCGGTATAGAAAGAGACGACCCGGCGGCGCGTCTCTATGCAGGGAGATGAATAGAAAAGGGGCCACCGTCCCTGAAGGTCAGTGGCCCGCTGAGCTATTGCGAAGCTACAACTTACTTCTAGCGGTGGTTCTCCCGCTTGCCAAAAGGGATCGCTACAATGGTGTCTCAAAGTTGGACCCGACAGGCATTCCTTCCCCTCAAATGCGTCACAAAAATGACCGTATGCGAGCGTCATAAACTTCTACAGGTTAGTATTGCAGCCCCGGCTCCACGAAATGTCAAGCATATCTGCCTTCGACAGTGCGCAATTCGAGGTTGCTCTAACATGACAGAATGTGTATAGTACCCCATGGGAAATCTCAGGGTAGGCTTATAAGGGAGGAGGAATACCATGTCCAGGATCAGAATAACTCTTTTTGTTACGGTCATCGCGTGCATGTGCGCAGTTGCATCATTCGCCGCTGACCGCGAAATCGAAATAGAGGGAAAGTATATTAACTTGCCCGTGAAGGACGAAGCAGACAAAGTCATCATAAACCTTCAGATCGAGGATATAAAAGTGCGTGAGTTCGTGATTAACCTGGCGCCCGGCGAACCCGACTACTGGATATACCTGGAAGTACAGGATTTCATCGGAAAGAAGGGAAACTTGATCGCCTTGGAAATATCAAATAAACAGTTGAAAGGTTTCAGGTCTATCTACAGCGCCGACACCTTCCCCGGTGAAGAGAATCTGTACAAAGAGGAACTCCGGCCCCAATTCCATTTCTCATCCAAGCGCGGATGGAACAACGATCCTAACGGTCTGATGTATTACAGAGGCGAATACCACATGTTCTACCAGCACAATCCCTTTGGCTGGGCCTGGGGAAATATGACGTGGGGACACGCCATCAGCACAGACCTCGTTCATTGGGTCGAACAGGGTGATAAACTGCATGCAGACGAGTTAGGCCAAATGTGGTCCGGATCAGGTGTAGTCGATTGGAAAAACACTACAGGATTCCAGACTGGCGATGAACCACCATTAGTTGTTATCTACACAAACGCCGGTGATAACAGCCAATGGTCCAAGGGCAAGCCCTTTACTCAAGGCATTGCCTATAGTAACGACCGGGGTCGGACCTGGACTAAGTATAGTGGTAATCCTGTTCTGGGACATGTGAAAGGTGGAAACCGTGATCCAAAGGTCCAGTGGTGGGAAGAAACCCAGGAATGGGTCATCGTGCTATACCTGAGCGATGGAGAAGTAGCCTTTTTCACATCGAAGGATCTCAAGAAGTGGGAAGCGCATGGCACTATGATGTCCAACCACGAGTGCCCGGAATTGGTCAAGTTG
>CBFDCQ010000143.1:0-2773 GCA_965603355.1 uncultured bacterium | reverse complement strand
GGTCCTGGCCGATGGTGACGGGTTTGTGGTCGACCATTGCATTTTCTACAATTGCACCGCGTCGGCAGTGTTCTGGGACGGTCTCGAAGGCCGCGTGGGCCGCAGAAACGCGATGAGGTACTGTATAGTGGATGGCGGGTTGATATCCGGCGTATGGACCTGCAAGACTGCAGATGACTTCGAGTTCCATCATAACATCGTCACGCGATGCGAGTTTTTCTGGATACGGAAGGCTGGCGAGCCGCTTACCGAGTACCGATTGCACGGTTGTGTCGTGACCGATAACAAACACTTCTCGGGATACGGCGTCGAGAGCGGTCCGACGGGAGAGACAGGACCGGAAATAACCTACAGAGAAGAGGACGTGATCAAGGCGGGTCACGTGCTTTTGGAGAAGGACAAGAGAAAGAGAGACTACCTGCATGTTGTCGAGGGCACGCTCGGAAGCGGCCTCGGCGCGGGGCTGTTCAAGACGGCAGGAAAGTGAGTTGACAGCAGTTCACTTTGTTTCCTGCGCAATGGTTGGCTGAAAAGAAAAGGGAGGATAGAATGAGAAGACTACTTGCAATCCTGTTGCTGGTGTTGATCCTCGCCGTTCCGAGCTTTGGTCAGGAGTTCAAAGAGACGCTCGGTGCAGTAGACCTGGCCGACGGCGACACGCTGGTGTTCCTCGGTGACAGCATCACGCACCAGTGCCTGTACACGCAATACGTCGAGGATTACTTTTACACGCGATATCCCAACAGACGCATCCACCTTCACAATGCAGGCGTAAGCGGCGACCAGGCGAACGATGCGCTGATCCGTTTCGACGAGGATATCGCCGCGTTCAAGCCGAAATACGTCACAATCCTGATAGGTATGAACGACGGCCACTACACGCGATTCGAGCACGAGATATTCGACACGTACAAGAAGGACATGACGACATTGCTCGACAAGATCGAGGATATCGGCGCCACGGCGATACTCATGCACCCGACAATGTTCGACCTGCGGCCGGCGCTTACGGGAAACACCGAGTTTGAAGGAAAGGAAGCACGGCAAATCCACTACAACGCGGTACTGGCCTTCTTCGGCGCGTGGGGGCTGCAGCAGGCGAACGAGCGCGGTCTCGGGTACGTGAACATGTACGAACCGCTGAACCGGCTCACACGCGAGCAACGCAAGACCGACCCGAAGTTCACGATGATCAGGGACACCGTCCATCCCGGACCCGACGGCCAGCTTGTCATGGCTCTCGCGCTGCTTAACGACATAGACGCGTATCCCGTAGTCTCAGACATCCGCGTTGAGCGGAAACGCCGCAGGTGGGTGGTCCAGGCGGATGGAGGTACGCTCAGTGACGTCAAATCCAAGAGGATCAGTTTTGTCTTCACGGCCGACAGTCTCCCGTGGGTAGTCCCTGAAGAAGCGCAGCTGGGATACAGGATTGCGGATGCCGGACACAGATTGAGCCGCGAGACATTGCGCGTCACCGGTTTGACACCGGGTAAATACTACTTGAAGATAGATGGCAGGAAAGTCGGCACGTTCGACCACAAGCAGCTTGCCGCCGGCGTCGAACTCCAGGGCAATACCAAGACGCCCCAGTACGCCCAGGCTCTGGAAGTCGCCACGCTCAACAAAAAGAGAAACGACGAGGCCGTTCGGCCGATGCGCAACCTGTGGGGCCGATTGAAGAGCTACAGGGAGGGCCGCGAAGAAGGTGAGGATGAGGAACCTGTACCGGCAAGATTGGAGGAATGGCGCGCCGACTTTCCCAACAAAGTCGCCGATCTGCATGAAAAAGCCCGGGAATTAGAGGATGAAATCTACAAGATCAACAAGCCTCAACCGCATAAGTATGAGATCGTAAGCGCAGAATAGGCCGTGTGAAGCCGACGCTTCAGCGCTCAGCGGGAGACGCACGTGTCTTTACTCAAGCGTAAAACCATGTTGACAATCGTTCAGGCTGAGGAAGGCAGGGCTATTAACAATATCAGGAGCCTTTTCACGGAATATGCCGATGCTCTTGGATTCGACCTGTGTTTTCAGAACTTCAAGCAGGAATTAGCCAACCTTCCGGGTGAATACGCACCGCCGGACGGCTGTTTGTTGCTCGCGCGATACGGTGATGAGTTCGTCGGATGCGTCGCTCTCAGGAAGCTGAGCGGCGATATATGCGAGATGAAGAGGCTCTACGTCAAGCACGTGTTCAGGGGTCTGAGAATTGGGCGCGCACTTGCCGAGGCCGTCATAGAGCGTGCCCGAAAGGTCGGGTACACGCGGATGCGACTGGATACGGTTCCTGAAATGGTGGTCGCGAGGGCGCTATATGCGTCCCTCGGTTTCAAAGAGATCGCTCCCTATCGAGAGAACCCGATCCAGGGCGCGAAATTTATGGAGTTGGGGCTGAGGACATCCGAACAGCCGTCATGATCATGAGGAGAGAACAACATGAACACCGTTGATACCACGCGTCGTGACTTCCTGAAGGCGGTGGGCGTTGGCGCCGCAGCCGTAGCAGCGGCTCCCTCGGCACTGGCCGCAGGCGAGTCGGCCGGTGAGAGGCCCAATGTTGTGTTCATCATAACCGACGACCAGGGTTATGGCGACCTGGCGTGCCACGGCAACCGGATCATCGAAACGTCCAATCTGGACGCTCTGCACGGGGAGAGCGTCCGGCTGACGGATTTCCACGTCGGCCCGACCTGTTCGCCCACACGAGCGTCGCTCATGACCGGTCGATACTGCAACCGCACGGGCGTATGGCATACGATCATGGGCCGGT
>CBFDCQ010000142.1:0-3059 GCA_965603355.1 uncultured bacterium | reverse complement strand
TCATTGTCGTTGACGACGCGAGCGACGACGCAAGCGTGACGCTGCTGCGCGAGGAATTCTCGGATGCTGTGCAAACGCTTCAGCACGAGGAGAACAGAGGTTTCGGTGCAGCCTGCCTGACGGGCGTGAATGCGGCACGCCATGAGCTTGTCATGTTCCTGAACACTGATGTTCGGCCTCTGCCGGGGCTGCTTCAGCCGATGGCGCGTCACTTCAACGATGCCGATACCTTCGCCGTCTCCCCGCTGGTTCTGTCGGAGGAGGGTCGCATAGAGAGTGTGTCGTTTCGCATTCCGTATCTGAAACGCGGCAGAGTGCATTACCGGCGGTGGGATTGGGAGAAACTGCTGGCCCAGCTTCCCCGGCCTGTCATAACGTTATGGAATAGCGGCGGGTCGGCGCTTGTGAGTCGTGAGAAGTTCATGGAGCTGGGCGGATTCGACCCCTTGTTCGCCCCCTTTTACGGCGAGGACGAGGACCTGGGGGTACGCGCATGGCGGCACGGGTGGAGATGTTACGCGGAACCAACAGCCGCGGTAGTCCATCCGACCGGTTCGAGCGTCATCGCAACTCGTTTTTCTGAGGGCGAAATCTTGGCAATTCGCATACGCAACTCTTTCTTCTTCGACGTAAGGCATTGTACGCCGCATCGGTTCTTGTGTTGGTGGTCGCTAATGCGGCGTTCCATGCAGAACGTGTTTAGCGGTCGTCTGACACGGCGGGAGTGTGCAAGCTTGCTCCGAGAAGTGCGCAGGCGGAGCGCCTCCCGGAGTTCCTCTTTACGTTTTCGGCGCGAGTCCATGACACTGAAGGAAGTTGTGGCGGAATTCGAGAGAACTTACCGTTCGCTGGTTAGGTCAAGGGGAGGCGCGGAAGGCGCGCGCGATGTTCAACAGAATGTGATAGATAGGCCGGATTTGGATGCTTGGCGAACGTGCCCCGGGCAGGGTAAGCGCGATTAGCCTGCGTTGATGAACCGATTGTACGGGAGCCGCTGCGGCCCGCAGTGGTGTGAACAAATTGTCCGAAGAGCCAGGAAAAACGATATCAGAACAACCTCTGTGTTCCATAGTGATCCCCGTCCACAATCGGGTTGACCTGACCCGGCAATGCCTGGCTGCCGTCCGGCAGAACACGTCGGACGTGTCCTACGACGTTGTGTTGGTGGATGACGGTTCGACAGACGGTACGGCGGAGTTTCTTGCCGGACTGGAGCCACCATTTCGCAGCATCACAAACGACGGAAATCTCGGATTCGCCCGATCGTGTAATGCAGGAGCCTGGGCTGCCGATGGCGAGTACATACTCTTCCTCAACAACGACACTGTCCCGCTGCCCGGGTGGCTGCCCCCCATGATCAGGTGTATGGAGGAGCGTCCTGAAGTCGGTATTGTTGGCAGCAAACTGCTGTATCCCGAGGGCGACCTGATCCAGCATGCCGGTGTGGCTATTAGCCCGGACAAAGCCGCATATCACATATACCGATGTCTTCCGTCCGATATCCCCGAAGTCAATCGGGAGCGGGAGTGCCAGGCGGTCACAGGGGCCTGTTTTCTGGTGCGAAAGTCTCTTTTTAAGGAACTGCGTGGTTTCGACGCCGTGTTCCGCAATGGCCTCGAGGACATCGATTTTTGCCTGAGGGCGCGGGAACACGGGTATAAGGTCTGGTATTGTCCGTCGAGCGTTTTGTACCATCACGAGAGCATGTCCCCGGGCCGGCTTCATGGCCAGGATCACAACATCGCGACCTTCTTCAAACGCTGGGCTGGTAAGATTACCCCAGACCCGTTCTCCGCCAAACACGTGCTGGCGCGTGCAGGCAGCCCTCTCTTGAAAGTCAACTGGAGGGGCGACAAGTTTGTCATGTTCAGAGGAAGAACGCTCTACATTTGCGATCATCGTCGATGGAAGACGCGCAAGTACTCGAGCGTCTTCTCGTATGGTCTCGCCCGGCTTTACTACGGCGTTCGGTACAGCAAGTACAGGAACAGAATTCGGGAGCTGAGGAGGGAAGCGATTGATGAGGGGAACAGCAGCCCATCGACCGTCTACCCGGATGGCCGCCACCTCTCGCAAATGGACGTGCCGGGTGAGCGTGAACACTCGCACGAACGGAACGACAGCGTGAAGTCTTGCAGCCAGTCGGCTGCCGGGACGGTCCTCGTCCTGGGAATGCACCGGAGCGGCACCTCGATGATAGCGAGACTTGTGAACCTCTGCGGGGCATATATAGCGGAAGCGTCAGAGATCATGGAACCTTCCCCCGATAACCCCGCAGGTTACTGGGAGCCCACGCAGCTGGTGGACATCAACCGAGCCATCCTCAGTCAGACGGACTGTTCATGGTGTTCGCCGCCTCTACAGAAGCCGCCCAATTCTCTCGAGAGCGTTGACGCCACTGTTGCCAGCGACATGAAACGGTTCCTCTCATGCGACGTACCCCGGGATCGGCCAAGGGTGCTCAAGGACCCCAGGATGAGCTTGCTCTTGCCGCTGTGGCGCGAGCTGCTGCCGAGGCCGGTGGCCCTCATAGTCTGGAGGGACCCCGTCGACGTTGCCAAGTCGCTTCATGCCCGCGACCGGTTTCCTGCGAGCGTTTCATACGCCCTGTGGGAGCAATACACGCGATCGGCAATTGAGGTTTCTGACGGCATGCCTCGCATGCTTGTCTCGTTCGATAGGTTCATCAGCGAGCCGAGGCCCTCGATAGAGATGCTGATCGATTTCCTCGCAGAGCACGCGGGCATCAAGGCTGAGGACGTGGAATTTGAACGACTCCTGAGTGTTGCGTTATTGGACATTGTGCACCATCGTTCGCCGGCGTCAGCGTTTTTCGAGGATCCGAATTCCAGCGGCAGTCAACGAGAACTGCTTAGGAGACTGAGAGACTGTGGAACGCGGGCGGAGAACGTTAAGCTGGATTTTGATGTGGAGCCTGTTTCAATCCGCAAGGGCGAATTGTACCGCGCGGCCCGACAGATAGACGATATGGCCCGGCGGCTGGACGGCATGGGCAGTGAGTTGCAGCGGTTGCTGAAGTTAACCCGCAGCCTGGACCG
>CBFDCQ010000141.1:0-3140 GCA_965603355.1 uncultured bacterium | reverse complement strand
GGCGGCATCTCATCCACACTGCCGTACTCACGACCGTTGACAACGATCCTGCTCCTCGTGACGCTCGTGACGTTTCCGTCCCTGCCCTCGAACACATCAGGCACACCGTCGCGGTCGGAATCTGCAGCGAAACTCATCGTACGCTCGAAGGCTTCCCGCACGTCCGGCGGCATCTCGTCCGCACTCGAGTACTCTCGTCCGTTGAAGACAATCCTCTCCACAGCGTTACCCCATCAAGTCGCACTTCACGTGAGCCACTATCTTTCGCGGTACAGGACTTTGGCTGGTATATCCTGTCTTTCCACTCCCGGTCCTGCGTAACCGACCTCGAGCCCCTGTCCGCCGCCACCCTGGAAAAAGACCAGTTTAATACGATGCATACCCTTTTCCAGCGCCACGGAACCGCTTGCCTCGATCATGCCGTGTGTGCCGTCGTTGGCCACTAACGTCTCGCCGCCAACGTACAGTTTGGTGCCGTCGTCGGATGTGACGTAGAAGCTGTAGACTCCCTCGCGCGGCACGCTGATCAATCCTTCAAACTTGAGACCATAATCCCTATCGCGCTTGGCCGGGCTCAGGTCGAACTCCTCGCAAACGCCCGTATCAGCCGGTTTAAGCTCGTCAAAGTCCGGCAGCTCCTCCCATCTACCCTCATAACACTGGTATTGGAGTCCGCTCCGGACGCGAACGTCCACCGCCTGTCGCGGCCGCACCTTCGTGTACGTCCGGCTGGCAACCGCGCTTTGCGTCCCGTCAGGCCAGTATGCGCGCGCCTTGACGGTGGTCGTCTCCGTCAACTTGATTGGAGTCGAATACACAGGCGACCCCTCCATCGGCTCGCTGCCGTCGAGCGTGTACCGAATACGGGCTCCCTTGAGCGTGCGTGCGATTTCCACCTCGCCCGCATCTATGAAAATATCGGTCGCGGCCGGGAAGGCAGGCGGCAGAAAACCGAGGTTGGCCTTTCTCACCTGCTCGACGTCCGGCTTGATCAACTCTCTGTCGTACGTCATCAACCCGTTGACTTCGACCTCCACATCGCTGGTCTGCGTGTAGACCCCTGCGGACAACCCCCTGGCGATCATCGGCTGCAGCTTCTTGATCAGGTCGACGTAAGAGTTGGTGAGGTCTTCCCTGCTCTCGTAACTTCGATATCCCCAGTTATCCCTGGCCTGCCACGTGTGACCTTCAAGCGGCAGACCAAGACCGCCGAACTCGCCGAGCACTATAGCGCGGTCGGCTTCCGGCTCGGGCGTTGCCGGGCCGGGATAGGAATGTATGTCGTTAACGTCGCCAACACCCCGATCGGCCCAACCGCTGGCGTTATTGACCAGACGGGAGGGGTCCATCTCCTTGACCCACGCTGTCAGCCGTTCCGTATCGTACTGACCCCAGCCTTCGTTGAACACGACCCACATAATTATGGAGGGATGGTTGTAAAACTCTTCCACCATACGCCGCAGTTCCACCTCGAACTGTTTTCTGTTCGACTCGGGTATCCAGGGTCCTCCCTCTCTATCCGACGATGCGCTGGGCATGTCCTGCCAGACCAGCAACCCCAGCTTGTCGCACCAGTAATACCAGCGGTCCGGCTCGATCTTGACGTGTTTGCGCGCCATGTTCATACCGAGCTTCCTGGTGGCTTCGACATCGTACCGCAGCGCCTCGTCCGTCGGCGCGGCGTACAGACCGCCGGGCCAGAAACCCTGATCGAGCGGGCCGATCTGGAACACGAACTTGCCGTTGAGCAGCATGCGCGTGATACCTTTCTCATCTTTACCCAACTCGATCTTGCGCATGCCGAAATAGCCGGCGACCTCGTCGACCTGCTTGCCGCCATCGAGCAGCCTGACTTTCAGGTCATACAGGAACGGAGAATCCGGCGACCACAGTTTGGCATCAGGGACGTTCAGCTTGATCTGTTCACCGATCGAGCCACCGGCCTTCGCCACCTCGCGCTCGCCATCGTAAGCGACGGCCTCCACGCCACCCTCTTCGCCGGCACCTCCGGCTGTGACGTTCAGTTTCAACTGGCCCGCGTCCACGTCCGGGACAATCTTGAACGATTTGATGTACGTCTCGGGCACCGGCTCGATCCACACGGTCTGCCAGATGCCCGTAGTTGGTGTGTACATGATACCGCCCGGATTCTTCACCTGTTTGCCGCGTGCCTGACCTCCAGTGTCTACGGGGTCCCAGGCCGAAACGATCAGCTCCTGGGCGCCGGAGTCTGTCAGCGCGTCGGTGATGTCGAAGGTGAACGCATCGTACCCGCCTCTGTGCGTGCCCAACTTATCGCCGTTCACATAGACGCCCGCTTCCCAATCCACCGCACCGAAATGCAGCAGCACGCGCTTGCCCTTCCACCCGGCCGGCACGTCGAACGTGCGGCGATACCATATGCGATTATCTTCGTCCACACGTTTCATTACGCCCGAAAGCGCCGATTCGATTGGGAACGGTACAAGGATCTCCAAAGGGAATTGTCCCGGTTTCGGATCATCTTTTGCCGCGACCGCAAGCTTCCAGAGGCCGTTCAGGTTGAGCCACTCGTCGCGGACCATCTGCGGGCGCGGATACTCCGGATGAGCGTTATCCGGCGAAACATCTTTCGCCCAGCGCGTGAACAGCGGCCCGTCGGCAGGCTCCCACGCCGCACCGGCCGAGCCGATAACCATACCAGACACCAACACGACCGACAACAACGCGAAGACTCTTCGACCTCTCATGGCACTACCTCCTTGGACTCCCGTTTTCCAACCGATGCCCCTTGACTGCCCCGACAATGTCCGGACGGACACTGTATTCTACTTCGTATCGCCACCGACGTCAATAGAATTGGCGAATAAGAAGAAACAGGAACTTGGAAGAAACTTTCACGGGAAACCGATCCTGGAATCGGCCAGAACGACTATCTGCCATACCCACGCCTGCTCAGAAGTTCTTGGAAAGGGTTTGGGGAAACCTTCTTACGTACCTGTTTAGCGCGGCGAGTGGCGGGGCTTCATGGTGGGGCGGACATTCTTGTCCGCCGCCCCTTCTTATCACGCTTAACACGCCCCCGCGACACGAAGTCTCCCACAGCTTGCTTTTGCCCCCGTGTCCGCCGCACTCGGCTTCCCTGGCCTGCTTCCAGCGGG
>CBFDCQ010000140.1:0-3192 GCA_965603355.1 uncultured bacterium | reverse complement strand
GTTTAGCTATTTCCACCAGGTAAACAGGTACCGTTCCGCAGTCGATTCGGCTACACGGCGAGAATCCACGACAGACACAATAGGGCCTCCTGATTGTATTGTCGGCATTTCGCATCTGTTAGGGTACGTCGACACTGAAGAGCGCTTGGATGAAGTGCTTCGCAAGGCGAGCTACATTTCTGTGCGCGATACAGGCGAGATAGTCCGTGGTTCCGCTTGTTCTGTGATTGATGCTCATACAAAGTATGGACAGTTCTCAATCTGGCTGGATCCGGAACATGGCTTTCACCCGGCCAGGATCACACACGAAGCCGAGCAAGGTGAACGCTTACATGATCACATAATACCCGTGGGGTCCATTGCAACGGGCTATTCAGATGTCCTTCAGTTCAAGCAGGTCGATGGTATCTGGGTCCCTGTGGAAGTCAATGCAGGTTTTCACCGGACGATGGGGAGTCCTGCATACTATATGGATGAGGATGTCCATTACAAGCGCACGCAGATCATTTTGAATCCCGACCATGACAAATTGGGTTCTTTTGCAGATCCGATTTTCGAAGATCCGAGTAATGACCCGGAACTTAAGAATGGAACGCGTGTCAAAATGGAAATAAACGACCAGCTGATACGGTATGTATGGCAGGATGGGCAACTGATACCAAGCATCGACGAGTAAATACAGGGACCCCACACCTGTTTCTCTGCTCCGTTTCCACCTTGAACCACGAAGAGCACGAAGGACACGAAGAAAGTCCAAACACCGGCATGGAGTAGTGATACAGGGTTGATCCAGTATGAGGCCAGGGGGGCACAGTTAGGGTACGGTGAAGGTGGTGTGGACGAGCGAATCGTTACCGGCGTAGTCGCTGAGCGAAATTGACATGGTATGTTTCCCGCCGGCGAGAGCCTTTTCCACCTTGTGCGATATGGCGTTGCGGAAGGGATCGTACTCGCATATAAGCAGCGCGCCGTCGAGGTAGACTTCAATTTCCTTGTAGTCAATTCCCGAACCGATATCCTCGACACGAGCGGAGATTGTCGGGGTGGCTGTGCCGGCGCTGGAGTCGGGCCTCGGACGAATGGCCGATATGGTGGGTGCGAGCGTGTCACGCAGGACGACGTATGTACCGAGCCTGCCGGCCGATGCCGTGAGCAGCCGCCGGTTCTCGTCGACTTCCGTCGTCAAGTAGTCCCACTTCCCGTTTCGCGTGTGCATGTATATCCCCGCGCGCTGGAGCGGTTCGTCCTCGAGAGCGAATGTCAGTGTAACCTTCCCGTCGAGCGGTTCATGGACCGGCTCCACCGTGTACGCCCGGGTGACGGGCGGTATCTCCGCGGTTACCTTGTCGGTGACCGGCTCGATACGGGCGAGTATGGGCTGGTACACGCTTCTTGGCGGGAACCTGACGCTCAGGATGCCATCACAACCGACCATACCTCCAGTCACGCGCGATACGGCCGAGGCGTTTGTCGACCACGTCGCTTCGGCGGCTTGTCCGCGCAAGTCAAACGCGCGAACGGATACAATCAACGCCCCGCTCCCTCCCATTTCGGGCGTGTAGAAACAGGATGCGGTACGTGGCGTCTGCATTACCGCTTCGACGGGTGCCGGCGGGAGGCCGCTCCAGGTTGCGCTGACTGCCGGGGTCGATTCAAGAAATTTGTCCGACTCAATGGTGAGAAACAGCGAGTTGTCGTACCATTCACCCCGCAGGTTGAGCTGAGGGGGCGATCCTTCCGGGCCGACGTTTGCGGGTACGAACCTCGGACGCGACATGACACCGCCATCATCCTCCGCGACAGCTTCGACCACGAGGTCCGATGCAGTCACTGAGCTCGGCGATTTTATCGTAGCGGCGAACGTGCTCTTTGCCGCGGCGGTGCAGGATGTTTCCGCAATGACTTCCTGCGCATCCTCCCATACCTTGTAGTGGACGCGCGTGACGGTACCGTCCGGATCGTCGGCTGCGGCGCCGAGGTGGAGCGTATCTTCCCGGAGGGTCGCTTCGAGCTCCGTTAGGACGGGCTCGTGGTTGCTGAAAACATCCAGCGCCGCTTCGGCCCGGTTCCCGGCGGCATCGGTGGCGACCAACCTTACCGTACGCGCTGCATTCCCGGTGGTTCCGTCCCAGCCGGAAGTATCAATAACACCGGCTTCACGCCCTTGACGCGCGTGTATCTCCAACGGATATCCGGCGAATGCGAACTGGCGCAGAAACCGGCCAATGCTGAGTTCCGCCAGCCGGTAGTCAAACGCTGCGCCCACGTCCTGGGTTCTCTCGTACGAGAACCGCTCCATGCTGGTGGCGAACACCGGCTGATCGTCCAGAAACGTCTCGAGGCGCCACGGACCGAGCTTGTACGCATCGGGATCCTGTTCGTCGTACATATGCGCGCTCAACGCGAACTTGCCGTTAACACGCACCCTGCCCTCCGGGCGGTACGTATCACCCTCGCCGACGCGTTCGAGATTTACCACGTATGGCCGTCGCTCTCCGTTGACCCTCGATTCGGTTCCGACAGGATAGATGCAGGCCGCTACAAACCTCGGCGGAGAACCGTCGGGTACGCTGAAACCGTGAGTCAGAGGGTTGATCGGTCGGTTCGAGCTGTCGCGCAGTTCGAGATGAAGGTGTGGCGCCGGCGAGCCGCTCCTGCCGGAAAGACCGATGGCCTCACCTCGTTGCACCGGGTACTTTCCCTCCGGCGCGTATATGTCCACCTCGTACTGTCCGGCCGTCCACTGTTCCTTCCTGACCAGGGCGGCGATCTCCGCCTTGAACTCTTTAAGATGGGCGTAGACCGCGTACCGACCGTCGCGCTGTTTTATGTAGAGGGACTTCCCGTACCCGAACGGCGAGGCTCTGACACGCCAGACATGTCCTTCTGCAACCGCGCGAACCGGCAGGCCGGTCCTGCCGCCGGTGCTGATGTCGAGACCGGCATGAAAATGACCGCTGCGATACTCGGCGAAAGTGGAGGTCAGTGCGTACCGCCCTTCCAGCGGCCAGATGTAGGTTTCCTGTTCGGTGT
Organism: uncultured bacterium; assembly: GCA_965603355.1. Lineage (GTDB taxonomy): Bacteria > Hydrogenedentota > CBFDCQ01 > CBFDCQ01 > CBFDCQ01. Next base: position 159 of record CBFDCQ010000140.1, on the reverse strand, counting down.
CAGACGCGTCCTGGGCGTAGGCTATGCCCGGCACCGCGCAGAGCGCCGCGCAGGCGAGCGCGAACGAGCAGATGAAGGTTGTGGACGCGTTTAGTGATGAAAATCCTCTCGTCAACCGCACCGATTCGTTAACTCAACCCCCCGTGAATGTCCGATCGC
>CBFDCQ010000139.1:0-3281 GCA_965603355.1 uncultured bacterium | reverse complement strand
ACCCACGGGCGTGGATCGCTCTGTTCGGTCCGGCTTGCACCTGCTGCCCGCAGAATTTCGTTCTTATTGCAGCCACAGTGACCAATAGCGTAATTGCCGATGACATGTTTGAAATGGGAACTCGCCTTTGGCGAAAACAAGGCGTATTACGCCTCCTGGGGCGCGCCAAAACGGTATGCGCCCAACCTGTACACCAGCTCACGCAGGCATAGGTTCTGCATTCTGGTCAAAACAGCAGGGAATAGTTGCATTCTAGTTAATATCCGATGGGTGAAACGTTGACTAGAGCCCGTTTTTGTGGTACAATTCTTGCTGGAAGGTAGGTTGGTTTTCTTTATATCAGTTTGACCGCACGCAAGGGCAATTGTGTTCCGCAGGAAAAGCGGAGGAGGAGGAGAATCGTGGTGAAGAAGTATACGCTGATGCTTGTTCCCCATCCGGATGGGCATGTGCGCACCGTACAGTTGGAGCGTTGGCACGTGCGATTGTGCATCGGTGCGCTCTCTATTCTTCTCCTGAGCTGCTTTTGCCTCGGACTGAGCGTGTCAAAGCTGGCATACCGAAGCAGGCAGTTGGCGAACTTGCGCAGGGTCAATACGCGCATCGAATCGGATTTAAGCGCTCAGAACGACAAGATAGAGGAATTCTCCACGGAAATGAATTCTCTGATAAAGCTTGAGGGGCGCATACGCGACCTCACAGGATTGCCGCCCAGAAGGTCCGCCGCGGACGATACCAGGCAGGGCGGTCAGGGCGGACTCGAGTACGATGCCGATCAGCGCATTGACGGGGTTCCGGCCGCTTCACTGCTGGACGGGTCCGAGCATGCCGTGTGGACTCTCTCCACTCTTATTGAAGAGGCTCGTTACAGACAAGAGACGTTCACTGAGGTAGTAGATTTCGTCACGCGCGAGCGGGAGCTGCTCGCGGCGACACCGTGCATATGGCCTGTGGACGCACCGGACGTCTGGATATCGTCCGGGTTCGGCTACCGCGAAGACCCGATTAACGGCAAGCGTCTGTTCCACGACGGGCTGGATGTTGTTGGCCCCGTGAAGTCGCCCGTCGTCGCAACTGCCGACGGTGTGGTAACGCTCGCTGCATGGGACGGCGGTTTGGGTTGGGTCGTTACTATAAATCACGGGCACGGGTATAGGACGCGGTACGGACACAACCACAAATTGCTGGTCAAGAAGGGAGCGCGCGTGCGTCGCGGCGACGTGATCGCGCTTGAAGGAAGTACCGGACGGACCACGGGTCCTCACGTCCATTACGAGGTTATCCGTGACGGTAAGAAGGTGAATCCATACCGGTACCTGGTGAAGTGAACAGGTTTAACAGGTCGACTGAAGGCGTGTGTTGAGAGGGATTACTAATGATGGCCAGAAAGAATGACGTGAAAAGACGCGAGGCCGGCGGCGGCGAAGCGCCCATTACCTCGGTGCTGGGCGCCGACTGTTCTGTTCGTGGTGAGATAAGCTGCAGCGGGACGATACGTATAGACGGATTCGTCGAGGGGAAGGTCGAAGCCGAAGACACGATCATAGTCGGACAGAACGGTAAGGTGAACGCGTCGGTCCATGCGAATCAGGTTATCATTGGGGGCGAGGTTCGTGGCGATGTTACCGCTGACGACAGGGTAGAGATTCAGCCGACAGGGAGCCTGTACGGGGACGTACGCGCGCCCAGGTCGAAGCTGTCCATTGCCGAAGGGGTGCTTTTTCAAGGCAGATGCCTGATGGATGAGCCTGAATCTGAAGAGTCGTCGGGTCACACGACCGCTGAGGAAGAGGTTTTTACCGAGGACCTCACCACCCATCCTGATCTTGTCTGAAGTCTTGATTGAATGATGTCGTCGCGCGTCCCGAGAGACGAACGCTGCGGAACCTCGCATTCCTGCGCGCCGGCCGCAGCTCACTACTTGATGCCCACCGATGAGAATGAAGCAAAGAGCGTTTGTTGCAATGAGCGGCGGCGTCGACAGCTCGATTGTCGCCGCCATGCTCCTCGAACAGGGATACGAGGTAGTCGGGATCACCATGCGCGTGTGGTCCGGCGATGAACCGCAGGCGGACGCGCCGCGCCAGTGCTGCTCCGAAAGCGCTGCTCGCGACGCCAGAGAGGTTGCCGCGCACCTCTCGATCAAGCACTACGTCGTCAACTACCTCGAGCCGTTCCACAACTTCGTCATACAGGATTTCATCGCCACATATCTGAACGGAGAAACGCCGAACCCCTGCATACGCTGCAACAGGTACGTCAAGTTCGGCAAGCTGCTGGAAGAGGCCGTCGCCCTCGAGGCGGACTATCTCGCCAGCGGGCACTACGCCAGAATCCAACACGACAAGCCCTCCGGCAGGTACCTCCTCATGAAAGGGGCAGACAAGCAGAAAGACCAGAGCTACACACTCTACTCGCTGACCCAGGACCAGTTGTCGAAACTGATGTTTCCTCTCGGCGACCAGACCAAGGACGACACGCGGCGATTCGCAAAGGAGTTGGGACTTCGGGTCGCCCACAAGAAAGACAGCCAGGAGATATGTTTCATCCCTGATGGAGACTACAGGACGTTCCTGAAGAAACGCGCGCACGAGATGTTTGAGCCGGGACCGATTCTAACTCTTGACGATAGAGAGATCGGTCAGCACCGAGGGCTGCCACTGTACACCGTGGGTCAGAGAAGAGGGCTGGGCATCCCGGCTGGCGAACCGCTGTACGTCGTGCGGCTCGATCCGAAGCGAAACGCACTCATCGTTGGACCTGATTCCGCCGTGTGGGGCAAAGAGTTGAAGGCGCGTGACGTCAACTGGGTCGCGCTCAGCCAGGCGCCTGAGCAGACCCGCGCAAAGGTCAAGATAAGGTATCTTCACAAAGAACAGGTTGCCACAATACGTGCCTTGGACGCGCGCACGGTCCACGTGCGCTTCGAGGATCCGCAACGCGCCATAACGCCCGGTCAAGCGGCGGTCTTCTACGACGGCGACACAGTCCTTGGCGGCGGTACCATAACGAGTACCAGCGAATGACTCGGACACCCGTGTCCCGACGCCTGCCTCCACCTGTTTTAGCGCGATATGGGGGAAAGATAAAGGGGGAAACTACGCGTCCAACAGCGGGTCTAAACCTGTAGCGCCCCTCTCGAGGACCACAGCCCCGCCCACGCCGCTACCGGTGGGCTGCACACCGTCGCGGACCTGTTAAACGCGCAACTCCCCCCCCGGCAATAAGCCACGAATAGGTAAATTATCTCTTTTCCGTACCTGTAGACGTGAAAACGCCCG
>CBFDCQ010000138.1:0-3712 GCA_965603355.1 uncultured bacterium | reverse complement strand
GGCTGTCGCAGGGGCCTGCGGCTGGAGGTGCCAGAGCCCTGCCAAACCTGCCACGGGACGGGCCATTTCAGGGGGCGCCCGTGTGAAGGGTGCGGTGGCGCGGGAGCCCAGAAGCGTGCACGCGAGATGGACGTGCGAGTGCCCCCGGGTGTTCGCGATGGCTCGATCATCCGGCTGGCCGGTCAGGGAGTTGCGGGACACCGGGGGGAACCTCCCGGAGATCTCTTGATCACGATCCACGTCGAGCCACACCCTGTGTTCCGCATCGCCGGTGATAACGTTGAACTCGACCTGCCGGTCACCCCGTGGGAATTGACTCTGGGTGCCACCGTCGACGTGCCGGTTTTGACTGGCTCCCGCAAGCCTGAGAATACCTGCCGGTACGTCAAACGAGAGAACGCTGCGTTTACGGACGCAAGGGTGGCCCAAGCGAGATGGAGCGCGAGGCGACTTGCTCGTGCACCTTGTGGCCAGTATTCCGCAAACAGAGACGGATGAACAGCGTGCCGCTTACCAGCGGCTGGCGGAATTGTTCCCGGCAGACGTACGAGCGAAATGGCGGCGGCGCGCCAAACTTAAAGCCGAAAGTGATGGGTGATCGAGCGGATAGCAATTGAGAAAGCCGGCAGATGGCAGCCCTTGAACAATGCGTGTTCGTCTGTAGCAATGAATGGACCCCGGATGAACAAGGTGAAGCGATTCACGGCCCCGCCCAAGGAGATGAATGATGAAGCGTCTGCGGAGTTTGGTGTTTGCGCTCGTCGCCGTACTTGTGATCATCGTCGTTCTGCAGAATACTCAGTCGGTCGAGACGAGGATCTTGTTGGTGACTCTATCGATGCCGCGAGCGGTCCTGCTATGTGTCACGCTACTTGTCGGCGTCGTGCTCGGGGCTGGTCATTGCCAGCTGGCGCGGCCGGGAGCGTGACATCAGGACCGATTTATGAATCGATACGGAGAGCCACCCCCAGCAGCGCCGCTGCCTGCGAGGTAGGCGTGGGCTGTCGTGATGGGGTAGAACGCAGCGTGGCACTCCTGCAATGCACGCACGCACACGTGGCGGAGAATAAGATTATAACGTCCGACCTCATCCGTCGGGATCCGATGATCAATCCACAAGAGACAAGACCATGACTTTTGTCTTCGAGCATCTGCAGCGATCATTCCGATTCGCCGATGCGGCGGATATCGCGCTGGTTTCGCTGTTCCTCTACACGTTCTTCCTGTGGTTCAGGTCGACGGCCTCCCGGAAGATTTTGGTCGGCATGGGGGTTCTCGCCATCATATACGTGTTGGCACGAACATTCGATCTCTACATGACTGCAGCGATGTTCCAGGCTGTCCTCGCCTTCGCGGTGATCGCCACAATTGTGGTGTTCCAGCAGGATCTGCGTAGGTCCTTTGGACGCCTTGCACTGCTGGGAAGTCTCCGCCGATCCCGCACTCAAACAGTGGATGAAAATCTAGACATTCTTGTTGAGATCGCGTTCGATTTGGCGAAAAAGAAGATAGGAGCTCTTCTCGTCGTTCGAGGCACGGAAGCCCTCGATCGACACGTGCGAGGAAGCGTTGCCGTCGATGCACAAATCAGTAAGGCGCTACTCGACAGCATCTTCGACCCGCACTCCATGGGCCATGATGGTGCGGTGATCATCGACCAGGATCGTATATCTCAGTTCGCAGCACACTTGCCGCTATCCGAGAGCATTAGGGAGATTGGCACCCGAGGAACGCGACACAGCGCGGCGGTGGGCCTGTCCGAACTTTGTGACGCGATGGTTGTCGTGGTGTCGGAAGAACGTGGGGAAGTTAGCATCGCAGAGGCCGGAAAACTCAGGAAAGTCGACTCGCCCGTAGAACTCAAGCAGCGCCTGGATCGTTTTTCGCAACGTGTGCAGCCTCGTGAAGCGACGGATGGTCGGCGGCGATTACCTATCGAAAATCTCGGACTAAAGCTGGCAGCTGTTCTTGTGGCTTGCGTCGCCTGGTGTCTCATCAGCTTCGATACCGAAACCGTCCAAAAGACGTTCGTCGTACCGATCGAGTACCGAAACCTGTCAGACACCATGGATACGGACGATTCAGCCCCGACGGAGGCCCGTTTGACGTTGACCGGTTATGAGCGCGCGTTCAACCTGCTTGCCCCCAGCACACTGAAGGTGTCGCTTGACTTGAGTAACGTCGCGGAGGGGCCACAGCAAATCGCGATCGACGAGTCTAACGTCAAACTCCCATCCAACCTGGTGCTCTTCCGCTCGGTACCGCGGGTCGTCTCGTTCGGCACCCATACCTGGGTAAGGGTGCGTTTGGCTGTTACGGCACGGACAGAGGGGCGACTGCCACGCGAGCTAAGGCAACGGGAAGTCCGGGTTATACCGGACGAAGTGCAGGTGTCGATCTGGCGGTCGTTCAAGTCCTCCACAACAAAGGTCTACACGGAGACTATTGATCTCAGCTGTATGACCGACGCCTCTGAACTCAAAGCCAAGCTCGTCATGCCTGAGTACGTGCGGCTTGAGACCGGTCAACCATCGGACGTTGGCGTAAAGTTGGATGTAATCACCGACAAAACCGATGCCATCCACGCGCCGCAGCCGGGCGGGCGGTAACCTCGCGTGCAGCCTTCGTGCATGTTTACACAAGTGAATTGGGTAGCATCGGCCTTACCCGTACGGCCATGATGGTCGACCGACGCACGATTCAAACCGAGAAGGTGAGCATGGTTCTCGGAACAACCTCCGTACGATACGGGAGAGCCGCGCGCGTCGTGACCGGGCTGTCCGGCTTGGCGGCCGGCACACGGCTCGCCGCGCACGCGAGCCCCACTCACAGGCTCTTGTTACCATCCGTCTCGCTGCATACCGTGGTCGCTGAGCACAGAGGCGCCTCGCGGGTCTTAAGGTTGCCGGTTCTACGGTGCCTCCGGGGCCATAGACGCGTGGCTATGTTGTAACCGATGAAGAGCTGAGTTCTTTACCATGAAACGAACGACGGAACGTACTGAACAGCTGGCCCGGTTACTGGCCGCCGGCCCTGTTCCTCAGGCCGACAACCGTGGGGGGTCGTCTGCGTTGAGAACCGAAACGCCCCTGGCTGCAACAACTTCGATCACAGTGGACAAAGCCGTAGAATTCTTCATGCCTCAATAATGCCATATATTGCCTTTTCTTTTCCTTTTTCGATCCCCCAGGCAGCATTCCCATAATCAAAATGCCAGTACTCCTTTATGTCCACTACAAACTCCTCCTCTTCAAAGAGGCCGATTAGTAACTTCCGATTGTTTTTCGCTTCGGGTGTAATATAAGGATGATACGGGTAACATTTGTCATTAAGGTCTATTTTTAGTCCATCATTCGTTCCAAAACGCATAACGCAATCATTTTTCAAATCATATATAAGAGCGTCCACAGCCCCACCCGTTGAATGCATGGATTTACTTGGTGGGGCAATAAAATATGAAACAAGCTCTTCAATTTCTTCTATCTGTTTCTTGGGGTATTCTTTCTGCAAAGACTCTACCCTTTCCTCCCATAACTGTCGTTGATGTTCAAACGACCGCCACGCCGAGCGGACTATTAATGTTTTGTCTTCCTTATCCAGACGTTTGCTTATCCGCCCCAGTTTGTGAAACACCGATTCCCTGACCATATATTTGTAGGCTCTTTTGATAGAGGATTCGAATATTAAATTGAACCCGGATTCGTTCAGACTA
>CBFDCQ010000137.1:0-3810 GCA_965603355.1 uncultured bacterium | reverse complement strand
TCATGTCGAACACGCAACCCTGCCCGATGATCGGAATCCTCTCGCCGGTTCTGCCTAAAACGCGTCTCGGCACTTGCGGGCATTGGGCTCCCCTCTGCCCGGCGGTTGCAGAAGACGTGCCGACAACCGAACCAAGGGCTACAACACCCACGCTGCCCAGGAATTTCCGCCTGTCGATGCCAATATGTCCTTCTTCCATCTCACCGTCCTCCCACAATACTGCAGCCTCAGTAGATCCTGTCCTCACTACCTACCATGGCTATCCCGTTGCTGTCAAGGTTACCGAGTTCTTGTTGACTTCCTTGATCGGAACGGCTACACTTTGTGGACGGCGACGGGAGTGTGCACCGAGGCTGTTTCTAAGCCGGACACCATGCGGTCGAGTTGAACCGCGTCTGCGAAGGGAGGTATCGCAATGTTCTGTAAACAAAGGTTTCCGCTGATTCTGGGAGTCGGAATGATTTTGGGGCTTCTCGTAGGCTGTCAGATGCTGGCACGAGGCCCAAGCGACGAGGAGCAGATCCGCGCGCTCACGAACAAGTTCGTGCAAGCCGGCAACAACCAGGATCTGGATTCATTCATGTCCTGTTTCAGCGAGGATTTCGAAGGCGCCAATGACGAGGACAAGAAGGCAATCGGCGACATATTCGAGTATGTCTTCACGATAGATGCGGAGTTTGACGCAACAGACATTGCCGTGGACCTGGCCGAGGACGGCAAGAGCGCCGAGGTCGGGGACGTGGATATAATGGAAACGCCGTATGCCCTCCTCCTGAAGAAAGAGGGCGGAACCTGGCTCGTTAGCGGCTACCGCCAATCCTAGCAGCGGATCCTCGCCGAACGCGATTCGCCCGGTCGGTCGATATGCTTACGCTACGAGTCTTGCGGCAAACCCTTTCGCTCGGGAAAGCAGCTTCGTGTTGGCACAAGTCTCCTTCGGTTCGCCGAGCAGCACCGCCTGGAATACCCCGACGTTATCGGCTCCAGAGAACTCGATGAACCTCTTGTACATCGACACGCACAAGTCCGCGCCGTCGTTCTTGCCGCCGCCGGCGGTAACCACAAAGGCAAACCGTTTTCCCGACAGCACGCAGTTACAACCATCGGGCTCAAACTGGAAACACGCGTATAATCGGTCGAAAACCACCTTGATCTGCGCGGGAACTCCCCAGCAGAACACCGGCGTCGCAAAGATCGTCAGGTCCGCCTTCATTATCTTTCTATAAAGTGCCGTCATATCGTCCCGAATACTGCACTTGGGCGGCTTCGCAGCTTTCTGACACGCGAAACACTCGTTGCAGCCGGCGATGTCGAGATCCTGAACCCGCACGGTCTCCAGATTACACTTGCATTTATCTCTGAGCGACTCCAAGATTGCCGAGAGGACCATATCAGTATTACCGTTTTTCCGCGGGCTGCCCTGCACCACGAGTACCTTCATCGCGAACCTCCTCTTACAACACAATCGCTGGCGCTTCCGGACACGTGAACATGCTGCCACCGTCAGCTGGTAAACGTTCAACGCTGCAGCACCCTCGTGTAAGTCCGCGCGTAACTGCGTAACTGACACTATACAGTAACACTTACATCGCGTCCGAGTCAAGATAATTGCGTGTTCCGAGTTCTTCACGGGCCGAGAAGAGCCCCTGCTGCCGGGCCGGCACGCGGCTAAAACTGCCGCCCGGCGACACATATGCGAATCGCGCCGGGGACTGTCGGGGAGGTGCGGGGAACCATCGGCGCGTTCGTGCGATCAATTCAGTAGAAGAGGTTGAACAGGCAAGAGCTGAACCCCTGGAAACCTCATACGGGAGTCGAGGTTGTTAGTGCTTGACTCATAAGCTCTTGCAGATGTAACGCGGGTTTGCTGGGAAGTGGACGTAACAGGAGGGCGAACGAGGAGGAACAGTGATGGTTCACTGCAGCCAGGATCGTCGCCCACGCAGTACATGAGGAGGAGACAAAAATGACTAACATTTGGCTCATTCTGATAGTCGCAACGACGGTCGCATCACCGGGTGCCGTTACTGAGTCCTTTATTGAGCCGATTTCAGTCCTGGCACTCCATGAGAACGCTCGCTATTACCACCAGACGGAAATCGCGGTCACTGGCTACGTGGTCGACAGCCATGTTGAATGGTACGGCGACGCAGGGGAAGACTATATGACGTGGAATCTCGTGATTTCCGACGCCGAGTACCCTGACGAATCCGATCACGTCCTGCTCTGTTACGAGAGCGGTTTCAATATGCAAAGAATACGAGAATGTTCGGAAATAGCCGATGTTTACAAGGAACTTGGACATCCGGTCACGGTGATAGGCGAGTACGATAGCGCCAATGACATCCTGAACGTCACGATGTTCATCTACTTCGAGGAAGGTGAACCTTACCAGCTGGATACCGACGTGGCCGACCGCGAACGTATACGCATTTACCAGGACTACGGGGGCGATTTCCATTATGACGTCCACTATGTGGTGTGGCACAGACACAGCTACATTTGGCCTCGGCCGATCTGGTGGGTCTGGTGGGAGCCCGTGTACATCCACAGACCTCCGGTAAACTACGTTGTATACCACACTCCGTGGAGGACGTATCGGCGCAGGATATATCATCCTATCAGGGTACCGCCCGTACCGCGCCGTGTTCCCGGTGTAGCGCAGCGCGGCAACAGGGTCCGTCTGAACCCGCGCATCAGCCGCGATCGCATACGCACAGCGCCGACACGTGTCGGCCGGAGGGTGTCCCCGAACCGGCCCGGACGCACGCTCCCGCGTGGAGGAACAGGCAGGATCCGCACAAGACCGACGTCAGCGGGACGTGCCGACCGCAGACCTTCCTCGTCGCCCACGGCGCGAGTACCGGCTCGAAGGCTGTCGCGCGTCGCCCGTCAGGCACCGAGGGTGACGAGCCGGCAAAATGTCTCCCGCAGACAGCCGACAAGGACTCGTAGTGCAGCGCCGACGATCGGCAGATCAAGACCGTCGATCAGCTCCTCAAGACCGTCGATCGGCAGATCGAGACCATCGATCAGCTCCTCAAGACCGTCGATTCGTAACTCTGCGCCGCGAGTTAGAACGAGATCTCGTCCCTCCCCGTCGTCAGGTGGGCGAACACGAGCGGCGCCACAGCGGTCTTCTTCGCGATCGACGGGGCGTAGCAGGGGCGGCGGCGGTGGGCGCCGTACCCGGTGAGACTGTGAGGCCGAACGCGCGAGCCGTCTTCGTGGCGGCCGCGCGTTGCGGCTGACTCCGGCCGCGTGCGAGCCGATCAGATCCAATCAAGAGAGACGCTCGGATAGTCCCCTGCATGTTTGACCCCTTGCCCTAAGCTGGGATTCCCCGAATGCGTGAGATTGACGGTCTGAGCACCTGCGGCGGATTGAGGTATGACCGATGTGGGCGTAGCGGGTGCGCTAGCCGTGCACGTTAAGCATTGCGCTGCCGCGCACCGCCTCTGTGGATGTTGGCGGGACCTCCGAGGCGGGCAGATTGTCAAAAAGTTCCTTCCAGGTGTCGCGCAACATTCTCATCAACCTGACAGCCTCCTCAAGAGGGGCCTTCTCTTTGCGCACGTTGCCGCGAATCAGAAGCCGGTGTACATAGTCGTACACCTTGTCAAGGTTCATCGCTATCTCTCCCGCTTTCATGTTGAGGGATACGCGCAACTCCGCAATTATATCCTGCGCCCTTATGAGATTGTTGCTTATTGCGTCCAACTTCCCAGCGCCGCCGATCAGGTTCAGCGCCTCCTCAGTCCGCTTGATAGCGGCATCATAAAGCATGACTATCAACTTGCCCTGCGAGGC
>CBFDCQ010000136.1:0-3945 GCA_965603355.1 uncultured bacterium | reverse complement strand
TGTCCTTCCATAATCACCTCCTCAAAAAAGGAGGATAGCATAGAGGACATTTCTATCGAGCTCACAAGAGGACATTATCACGGAGCTATGACATGCCGTCGCATTCTTCTTGACAGCGGCGGGGATTTTGACTACCATAACGCCACATTTGCCTGGTTGCAGTTGCTCTGGTCTGCGCTGCAAATATCCTCCAATGTGCCAAGCAAGGGAATTATTGGTTGAGGGCGTGCTCCGACGATCTTTGAAGAAGGGATGCACTGTATGAAAAACGGCCGACCGTTTGTCTTACCGCTCATTGTCGCCGGAGTGCTGACTACATGCTGCTTCTCCGGCCTGACCCACGCGGCGGACCAGCCGCAGTGGGGTCAGCGGCATTCGCGAAACATGGTCTCGAACGAGACCGGTCTGCCGGCAACGTTCGATCCCGCGATCGGCACTAACATCAAGTGGTCGGTCTCACTGGGTGATGAGGCTTATGGGTCGCCTGTCATCTCAGGCGGCAAGGTGCTGGTCGGTGCGAACAACACCGAGCCGAGGGACCCGCGCCATCAGGACGACCGCGGCGTGTTGCTGTGTCTGGACGAAGCGGACGGCAGTCTGTGCTGGCAGCTTGTCGTTCCCAGGATAGAGGAGGACGACATTTACAAGGACTGGCCCGGAATCGGCCTGTGCTCACCGCCGACCGTTGAAGGGGATCGCGTCTACATGCTCACGAACCGTTTCGAGGTAGTGTGTCTTGACCTGGACGGGCAGGCCGACGGCAACGACGGCCCGTACCGGGACGAGGGCCGGCATATGGTACCCGCAGGCCAGCCTCCAATGGAAGTCACCGAGATCGATGCCGACATCATCTGGCTGTTCGACATGCGGGCGGAGGCAGGCATGTACCCGCACGATTCCGCCCACAGCTCCATCTTGCTGGATGGCCCCTACCTCTATCTCAATACATGCAACGCTGTTGACAACACGCACCGGAAGATTCGTCGGCCGGACGCCCCGAGTCTGATTGTGCTGGACAAAGCGACGGGTCGACTCGTCGCCCAGGACGGGGAACATATCGGCCCGAAGATCTTTCATTCGACGTGGTCCTCCCCCGCGTTGGGAGAGATCAACGGTCAAAGGCAGATCTTCTTCGGGGGTGGCGACGGTGTCTGTTACGCTTTCGAGGCGCTTCGGCCTTCTACAGCGGTCGAACCGGTTCAGACGTTGAAGCGTGTCTGGCGGTTTGACTGCGACCCGACCGCGCCCAAGGAAAACGTTCATCAATATAGCGGGAATCGGCGCGAAAGCCCCAGCAATATAAAGAGTATGCCTGTTTTCTACAAGAACCGCGTGTACGTGACCGTGGGCGGTGACATCTGGTGGGGCAAGAACGAGGCATGGCTGAAATGTATCGATGCGACGCAGACAGGCGACGTCACGGACTCGGGCGAGATATGGTCGTATCCGCTCGAGCATCACTGCTGCTCGACCCCGTCGATCTCGAACGGGCTTGTTTTCGTGGCCGACTGTGGAAAGACGCTCCACTGCGTTGACGCAGAAACCGGCCAGCAGTATTGGACTCATAAGTTGCGCGGGGAAATATGGGGGTCGACGCTGGTGGCGGATGGCAAGGTCTACGTGGGATCCCGTCGCGGCGACTTCTGGATTCTCGCCGCGGAGAAAGAGAAGAGGGTGCTTGCTTCAGTCGAACTGAGCGCGTCCACCTGCAGCACGCCCATCGCTGCCAACGGCGTGCTCTACGTGACGACCCAGGAACGGCTCTACGCGGTTGAACAGACCGAACCGCGCTAGAGGTGAACGAGACAACAGCATGAATAGTGGGAGTTACAGATGAATAATTGTCGAATCTCAACGATATTTCGTTTTTCTGCGGCATGTTTCGCCGTATCCGTGGTAATGTTAACCCAGTGTTTATCGGCGGATGAGTGGCCGCAGTGGCGCGGGCCGAACCGCGACGGCGTGTGGCGCGAGACAGGCATCGTCGAGACGTTCTCGGGGCCACAGCTCGAACTCAAATGGCGGGTGCCGATATCGAACGGTTACTCGGGGCCGACGGTAGCCGACGGCAGGGTCTACGTGACGGATCGCGTGAAGGAACCGTCTCAGAAAGAACGCGTTCTGTGCTTCGATGCCGCGACCGGCGAGGAAGTCTGGACGCGCGAGTATGAATGCAGGTACGCAGGAGTGGGCTACCCTGACGGACCCCGGGCCTCGGTCACGGTTGACGACGGTCGAGCGTATGCCCTGGGGACCATGGGGCACTTCCGGTGTCTGGATGCCGCGTCGGGCAAGTTGCTCTGGAAGAAGGATCCCGGGACCGACTATGAGATCGGGATGCCGATCTGGGGTATAGCGTCAGCGCCGTTGGTCGAGGGTGAACTGGTCATAGCCCAGCTCGGGGCAAGGCCTGACGCATGTGTCGTGGCATGGGACAAGCGGACGGGCGAGGAGCGGTGGCGTGCGCTGACCGACGGGGCGTCGTATTCCGCGCCGGTGATCATAGAACAGGCGGGGCAACGAGTGCTGCTCTGTTGGACGGGCGATCACATCGCAGGGCTCGATCCCGCGACCGGCAGCGTGCATTGGAAGCATCCGACGCCGCCTCGTGAGATGGTGATGAATATCGCGGCACCCGTGGTGGATGGGGACCGGTTGTTCCTGACGGCGTTTTTCGACGGGGCATATATGCTCCGGCTTGGCCGGGACTCGTTGAGTGTGGAATCCGTCTGGCGGAGGCACGGTGAAAACGAGCGGCGCACGGACGCCTTACACTCGACGATCAGTACGCCGGTGATTCTTGGAGACTACATATATGGCATCGGCAGCTATGGGGAGTTGCGGTGCTTGAACGCCGCCACGGGCGATCGCGTCTGGGAAGATCTGACCGTGATGCCCAAAGAACGATGGGCTACGGCTCACATTGTCCGGCACGGCGACCGCGTGTGGCTGTTCAACGAGTTAGGCGAGTTGATCATAGCGAAGTTCTCGCCAGAGGGCTTCCACGAGATCAGCCGGACCAAACTCATTGAACCTACCGAAGGACAGCTGAGGCGCAAGGGTACCGGAGTCTGCTGGTCGCACCCGGCCTTTGCATACAAGCACGTTTTTGCGCGAAACGACTCAGAACTCGTCTGCGCAAGCCTCGCGGCCGAGTAGGAACGTCGCGCCGCGAAGGGCAAACAAGGTGAGCCGCGCCAACGAAGCGCGGCACTTGATTACAGGGAACTACAGGGGGAAATTACAGGAATTACAGGGATACCGTACTCATTTCAGCCGGTCTTCAGTGTGGTCTACCCCTATTTCGGATCTAGGTTTTCCCTCCGGGGTTTTCTCCGCTGCCTCGTCAAACATTTCCGGGGCGAGGCGCTTCATTCGCTCGTCGACTTCACTCTGGCTAAGCCTCATCTCCAGGAGCAGGTCGGTATAGTTGTCTACCGCATCTTGCATCCGCGGGTGTCGATGGCCGGTCTCGCGGGTGGACTGTAGAAGAATCTCCAAATGCCGCTTCATCAAAGGCTCGGCCTTAGCGTACTCGCCCATCTCATAGTACAGCCACGCCAGGTTGTTCAGGGTGGCGCCGTAGTCCGGATGCTCCTCGCCGAGCGCCTTCCGGCATATCTGCATGGCCTTCTTAAACAGCGGCTCGGCCTTGGCGTACTCGCCCATCGCACGGTACAGCTCTGCTAGGTTGTTCAGGCCCGTGGCGCAGTACGGGTGATCCTCTCCGAACGCTCTTCGGTATATCTCTGTCGCCTGCTTGTACAACGGCTCGGCTTTGCCGTACTCGCCCATCGTACGGTACAGCGCCGCCAAGTCGTTCAGGCTCGTGGCGTACTGCGGGTGCTCCTCGCCCAACGCCTTGCGCAGTATCTGCATGGCCTTCTTAAACAGCGGCTCGGCCTTAGCGTACTCGCCCGTCGCATGGTACAGCGCCGCTAGGTT
>CBFDCQ010000135.1:0-4128 GCA_965603355.1 uncultured bacterium | reverse complement strand
GTCCTGTAGCTGTTCATCCCTCGGAGACTGAGTGAGCCTATCAGCATCACTCCGACCATCATCACCACGATCGCGACCAACAGCGCGATTCCTTCGTCGTATCGTTTGCTCATCATAATGTTCAAGCCTCCTTTCCTGGCAAATCAGGCACGCATCTAATTTCTGGGGGACACGTTTGTTGCCACGGTGGCCCACACGCGCCTGCCTCCTTCGCCGACCGTCTTCTGGCAATCCACAACTATGCGCATGAGAGAACCAGTCGAATCGAACCAGATTCCTCTTTCAAGCTCGCGCGACGCGTTCAAATCCTCACCAGGATTGAGTGTTCCATCCCAGTTCACATCCTCGTTGGGCATGATGTCATTAGCGAGCACCGTGACCATTGGACCCATTCCAGCACCGCCCTGGTACACCCGGATAAGCTGCGTCGTGGTTAGGCCATCGCCGTTCATGTCGTTAAAGTCGCGCGTGTATGTGATGGTGCCGGCACTCTCAAGATATCCGCCCTCGTCCACTGGGAGACCGTTCCCGTCAACGTCCTCGGGAATCTGAAATGTGAGCATATCGTTCGGGAGCGTCTGCATTGTGAGACTCATCCGCCGCGCCTGTCGCAGCTCTGTAACCATGTATTGCAGCCCGCGCCTTGCCTCTTCCTGCGCGACTATTTCCGCGTCGTGATACGCCGTACTCGCAAAAGTTGCGCGAGCCACGGTGTAGATCGTTCCTGATGCCACGATGAACAGGGCGGCAGCAATCATCAGTTCCACGAGCGTCACGCCCCTTGAACGCTTACTCTTACTATCCGCCATCGTTTTGTTGAATTCTCGCATTAGTTTCTCGCCTCCTGGCTGTGTACTATGACAAGCGTTTCTTTGTTGAGACCGTCGTGGCCCTTGGCCGCCCGGACGTGTCCGTCCACTGAATAAAGACCCATACCTCCACAGGATCCGGCATGCCCGCAGCCACTGCGCCGAAATCCGCCGGTAACACAACTTCGTTGCCGGAGTTGTCAAACACGAGTACTGTTATCGCCTCATCCGTGCCGAGGTCGTCCATGACCGGCGGAATGTAACTCGCGAGCGCCGTGGAAGGCAGCGCCTTGATCTCCTCTATGACAGTTGTGCCGTGGTGTACGGCCCGTGCCGTGTCGCGGTTCGTCTTTATGGTTCCATGTATGCTGGGAATGGACCCCAGCAACATTATGAAACCTATGGTCAGCACTGCGACTGCCAGCACGACCTCAATCAATGTCAAACCCTGATCATTTCCGCTGCGTCTATTGCTCATTGGTCACAAGCTCCTTTTCTTCTGCAAGCCTCTCTCAATGGACGAACATCGCGTCCGGCTAACAAAGGAGCAAGAACTGCGCCAGCCGTAGAATCGATGGCCGGGTACAAGATATTGGGCGGACGCGACCTGGATTTACCAGATCTGGGAATCCGGCAGGGGACTTACTGTCAGAATTCCGTCAAGTTGACGAAATTCCATCATCTTGTCTCACCTAATCTTGCGAAGGAAGGGAAAGAGTGATATGTCACTTGTGATCGATACAGGCAAGCCCTGAGCCAAACCTTCAGGGATCTGCAAAACCGGCACGAGCAGGGCGCATCACAGGGGCGTCTGGGCCTTACTCGTCGACGCTCAAACCTTCAACGTGGCAAGCCTGGCGCTCGCGACGACTATCCCGAGGATGCACAATACCCATACCAGGGGAAGTTTGAGCGCAATACCGATGGGGAGACACACCGCGCAGCTAATCAGGCAGAAGGTGAGAAGACGTCTCCTGAAACGCATCCTCCATTCCCGGAACTCGGTTACCGCCGCGGCGTCTCTGCATGGGTATCCGCACGACGGGCAACTGACGGCCTGATCTGAAATGTCATTGGAGCATTCAGGGCACTTGACCAGGGCCATGATCGTCTCTCTGTCAATAGCAGCCTGTCAGATAGCTGTCGAGATAACACCCTCCGCGGCAGGCAGGACTCCCATGGAATCCGGAGACACTGCTAACGGAGCAACCATGTGAGCGCGTCCAAGAGGGTCTTACTCGCTCTCGGCAGCCTCATTAGGTACAATGTCCATCTCGACCCGGCGATTCCTCTGGCGGCCTTCCTCGGTATCATTTGGGGCTACCGGAAGACTCTCGCCGAATCCGATCGCCGTAATGCGCGAAGCGGCCACCTGTTCTGCAATAAGGTAGTTTCCGACTGCGTTAGCCCGACGTTCGGATAACTGCTGGTTGTACTCCTCGGTGCCTCGGCTGTCGGTGTGTCCCTTCACAATAACGGTGGATTCCGGGTACTTGTTCAGCGTTTCCGCAATCTGGTCGAGCGAGTCGCGACCGTACGTGAGGTTTGCCGAATCGGTCTCGAAGAGCAACGTGCTTTTCATCGTGACGACGAGCTGCTGTTGACCATCCACTTCCTCGACGCTGACCTCCGCGCCGGGGATCTGTTCGAGATCTCGTCTTTGCCTTTCGATGTAGTACCCTATGCCGGCGCCGGCCAATCCACCGGCGACTCCGCCAATGGCGGCACCGCGTCCGCGCTTGTCGTGGTCAATCCCAGCTCCGGCGCCTGCCCCGACTAGAGTTCCAGCAAGAGCACCTATCACCGTCGGTTTCTTCAGCGTCTCGCAGCCGGACGCAAGGATCGCCACCAATGTCAGACACGCGAGGATTCTCACATGAGCCTTTCTCATCTTGACACCTCCTTTCGCACCAGTTAGCCATTGCCCTGCTTAATCATGCCACACATCCGCGAGGTACGTCAATCCCCACGAAATCCCACATCCCAGGGCATGGGTCAACCTGTCTTCAGCCAATTGCAGGACGACCCGTTCGCGCGTTCTGGATGTTCTCGCGGTGGAGGCGGCGTCGTGTCACTTGCGCATCTCACGCAACGAAGCTGGCAACTTCTGCTCAAGGGCTGGATACGCTTCGACTATGCGCAGGATATCCGCCAAGTCCTTCTGTCTCTTGCTCATCCGTCTCTGTTCATCGGAGTATGCCCAGATCTTGCCCTGGAGCACGTCCTCAAGCGCTGCCACCCTCATCTGGTATCCTAAGACGTCTCGTTCAGTTGCGCTGGAGAGGAAAGACTGGTAGCGCGCGTCGGTCTGCAATTGTATCCTGAGGTCCGACTGACCGCTGGTAAGGTTCACGCTGTGCGGGAATCGCTCAATCGAGAACTCCTTCGCGACCGCCTCGCACGCTTTCTCCATGTCCTTGGCGGCGATCACCACATCAAGGTCAAGACTGACGACAGGCTCGACGTACGCGTTCACCGCCAATCCACCAACGACGCAGTATTCAGCTCCCAATTCAGCGAGCGTATTCAAGAAGGCCTGCACAACGTCGGACTTTCCGTTGGCTACGGCGTTCATGAAGTCCTTTTGCGTCATCGCATCTCCAATCTGTGCCGACCGTTGTTCACGTCATTCCGTGAAGGTCGCAACAGAACGATATTACAGGGCTTCGAGCTGTGTGTCAAATGGCATTAGACGGTTGCCCGCTAATCCACGAGTTGCCCGCGCAGAATGCAAACCGCGGCCGGATTACCCCTGAACGGTTCGTCCGTGAATGCGTCAACTTGAAAAATGCGCACGCTCATAGGCTCTCTCCCTACATCACGCGCTATCTTCGTCCGGCACCTTGTATTGCTTCCGAAGCCTCTTCAACTCGGCCTTCATCTCTCTTATTATCGCGGCGTACTCCGGATTGTCGGACTGACTTCGCATCTCGTTCGGATCTTTCTCAAGATCGTAGAACTCCCACTCGTCGAAAGTGTAGAAGTAGATGAGTTTGTACCGGTCTGTGCGCACCCCGTAGTGTTTGTAGACGTTATGGACGGCCCCTTCCCCTTCGTAGTACTGGTAGTAGATGGATTTGCGCCAGTCGGCCGGCGTCTGTCCTTTCATGAGCAGCACCAAGCTCCTGCCCTGCATATCCGAAGGGACCTCAACACCTGCAATGTCCAGGAAGGTCTCGGCCATGTCGAGGTTCTGCACGAGTCCCGTGGACTCCGATCCCGGCCGGATCACCCCCGGCCAGCGGACCACCAACGGCGTTCGCAACGATTCTTCATACATGAAGCGTTTGTCGAACCAGCCGTGTTCGCCCAGGTAGAA
>CBFDCQ010000134.1:0-4206 GCA_965603355.1 uncultured bacterium | reverse complement strand
GTCCGCCGGTCTTGCAGATCCAGGCCCTCTTTAACGTACTCCTGATGCTTAGTCAACCCGTAGTCCGTCAGCTGTTTCAACTCCTGAAACTTCAGGACACCCTGCTGGAGTTCCGTTTTCTCCGTGCTGGCCGTAAACGCCTCCAGGTTGGTGATAATCCCTTCCTTCTTCTTGAGTAGTTGTTCATATGCTTGGATCTCTTTCAGCTGTTTCCTCACGGCGGCGATCTTGTCGTCCAGATCCCTCACCTCGGGCCGATCCGAACCGCTGACTGCTTTGGTGCGGTACGTGACGGAATGCACCGTGCTGTTGCCGCGCGCCTCCGCCGCCAGTGTGGCGGGAATGACGTGCTCCGGCAGATCGCTCACGACTAACTCCATAAGCCCTGTCGCACCGTCGGCTTCCACAACGCGTGTAACCAGAGCCTTGTCCCTGTACGCTGTCACCTCGGCCACTTCTCCTGTGGTAACCTGCGCCGCCTGAGCCGCTGCCGGTACGCACATTGCCGCTAACACAACTGTGATCATTAACCTTCTCATTTCGCACCCCTCCTTCCCGTTGCCCCGGATTCCCCCGCGTGCCCGGCGAGCTATGAGCAGATCTTGAACAATCGAGTTACCTCTCCACCTGCTGCTTCTGGATTCTGTGCTGCACCTCGCGCATGGATTTGCGTTGCGGGACCCACTTGTCATCGTTCAAGTTCTGAGCATCCAAGCGGTTGAGCCCCGCGTAGTCATTGAGCTCATCGCTCTGATATCTGCCCGCCTGCTCAGAAAGAACCCTGCCGTTCGACCACAACGTTTGCCGTGCTTCCTCGATGTTGCCCTCGTCGCGGAGGCGAACGGCGAGCTGATTGTTCTCGACGCCGATCTGGTGTGCCGCAGCCACCATGACGTCGCGATTCGTGTTGGCCTCAACCAGCGACGGCAAATCCGTGAACCGCACCGAGACCGTGCTCGCCAGCTTATCAGTCGTCTTCGTGGCCATGTTCGCGTACGAGACGTCGACCGATGCAACCTTGGCCTCACGGCCGATCCGTCCCTCCGGCACCTCCACCTCAAGCAGCACATACTTCATCTGGTCGCTGTAAAGCTGGTTCAGCGTCGTGACGACGGTCCGTCCCGCGATCTCCGCATCGCGGCCAAGCACACGCACCGGGCGAACGTCTCTCGCGCAACGAATCGTCACGGTCACATCCTGGGCGACTACGGCCAGCACGTCGCCGAACTCCCGGTTGAACGTTCGCGCCAGGTCGGTGGCGTTTTCCGCAAACATATGGTTCCCGTCGCTCTTGCTGGCCAACTGCGTCATCAGATCCTCGTTGTAATCCAGACCAAGCCCGATGGTGGTGACCGAGATGCCTTCCCTGATCAGAGAACAACCCAGCTCCGCCAGGTCGCCCGGCGAACTCGGGCCCACGTTGGCGATTCCGTCCGACAACAGGATCACGCGGTTCACACGGTTCTTCTCGATGAACTTACGCACCTCGCAGGCTCCCTTGCTCACTCCCGCGAACAGCGCCGTGCTGCCGCCAGCCTGCAGACGCCGGATGGCAGCGTAGATCTCCTGCCGGTTCGACACTTTGGTGGCTGGCACAAGCACGTGCACGGTCGAATCGTACGTCACTACCGAGACGATATCGTCGCGCCGCAGCCGGTCGATAGCCATTATCGCCGCCTCCTTGGCCCGCTTGATCTTCTCGCCCTGCATCGAACCGGACTTGTCCAGCACAATTGCAACGTTCACCGGCGTGCGCTTTTCCGGATCGTCCATCTCGAACCCGGTCATGGCCACACGCACATAGGCGGTCTGTTTCTCGCCCGCCAGCATCACCGGCGTGCCAATCGCGACGTCAAGCTTCACCTGTTCCGCCCACACGGGCTGCGCGACCAGGACCACGACAGCAAGGGCGGTACACACCTTGGCGATCATCTTTGTTCCGGTTCTCTTTTCCATGGCATTCTCCTCCGCCGCTGGCCCCCGGGGCCGCGGCATCCAGTGTTGCGGTTTCTGCCAACCTGCACTCAAAGGTAGCAGAATGTCTCGATTATGTGGTCAGATTGACGAAAAAGGTTTGTAAAAGAATTGTCAAATCCACGTCGGGACCGTCCTCGAACGGCAAGATTGGGACAGGGCAGGCGTCCGCAGGTTACGTTTCCATCTCTGCAAACGCTTTGAAAGTCTCCAAATACGCCTCGGGAGCACCGATATCGAACCGTCGCCCCTGCGTGACGTAACCGAGGAATCCTTCCTCCTGGCGGAGCCTGTCGAGCACCGAGGTCAACTGGAACTGGCCGCGCTCGCGCAGGTTGTTGCGTATGGCCTCATCGAGCAGGTCAAAGATGTGCGGCGTTAGCACGTACTGACCGAAGACGGTCAGGTACTCGTCGGCTTCAAGCCCGTCAACGCGCAAGTTCGAGCGCGCATAGCCCACGGACGGTTTTTCCGCAAACTCCGTGATGCTGAGCACGGTACTCTCATCCATCCACTGGCCGGCAACGGCGCCGAAATTGCCTATGAGACTCTCGGGCGTGCGTTTGAGCCCGAGGACGCTCGTCTGGTGCGCCTCGTATACATCGAGCAACTGTCGAGCGCACGGCACGTCCGTATCCGAGGCGTACAGATGGTCGCCGAGCATCAACAGGAACGGCTCGTCGCCCACCCACTCGCGCGCGCAGTACACCGCGTGGCCGAACCCTTCCTGAGTCTCCTGGGGAATGAGAGTAACGCGGCCGCCGACTTCCTGCAAGTAAGAGTTGAGATCCTTAAACTGCTGCGGGAGCTGGTGGTAGTGGATCGGCGGTACCGGGCTGTTGAAGAACTCGTCGAAGAACCGTTCGTCACCCTTCTTCACGATAAGACAGACCTCCTCAATCCCGGCGTTGAGCGCTTCCTCCACGCTCACCAGAATGATCGGTTTGGCTATCCCATCGGAGGTGATGATCGGGAACAGCTCCCTCTTGACAGCCTTGCTGGCGGGGAACATACTCGTGCCAAACCCCGCTGCCGGAATAACGGCCTTCCGCACGCCTTTTCCGGCCACAATATCGAGCTTGAGGCACGGCATCTTTAGATCTGTCTCTATGATACGGATAATCTCATCCTGATCGGCCTTGCTGCGTGCGACGAACTGCGCGGTGCCGTCGCCCTGTGAGCCGACACCCTTGCCGCCCCAAATGTGCTCTTGAACAGGCGCGTGGCTGAGCACCTTGTGCAGAACGGGAGATTCCAGCTCATGCGGACACGCCGGCGCGCAGTTCTCGTCAAAAAGTTTCTGTGCCTCGACCATCAGTTCGCCGACACGCTTTGCGTCGCCCGCCTCCATCGCATCAACCGCCTGCATCACGATCTTCTTGTTGATCTCGCCCAGGTACCGTTGCACGTTCCGCTCAATCTCGCCCTCGGCGAACGGATAGCACTTGTTGAGCCGCGCCAGTATTTCCTTGGTGTCCTTCTTGGCGCAGAGATCAACGATCACCATATGGAACTCGCCCTTGGGGCGCATCTCCTTGACGGTGATGGCGTCGCGATCATAGGTCATGAGTATGGGCCGGTTGCCGAACGCGCACCCCTGGTCCATTCTGCCGCAGCGCGACGGGGTGGTAATTTCGCCCAGGTAAGCGTACTCCATCTCGCCCCTCACGGTCATCTTAAGGTCATAGAGCCGATTGAACGCCCGGGCGGTAAGCACGCATACCGCCGCCGAAGAGGACAATCCTTTCTTAAGGGGCAAGTCCATTCTGTAGCTGTCAATAACAGCTCCACGCACGCGGTAATGAAGCAGCAACTGGTATGCAACGCCGGCGGCATAGCTGAAGAACCCGCCGGCCTCCGCCTGTTCGAGCAGCGCGTCCCGATCCATGGGCACCTCATCCGGCCCCGCCACAGTGCCGTCATAGAGCGTCGAACTCATGACGAGCTTGCTCGGGTGCGGTTCGATCCTGGCATATATGCCCTGGTTTGTGCCGGTGATAATCGTGTAACCCTTCTCGATCTCTGAGTTGACCCGGCGGTAGCCGGCTGCCCAGTCGGTATGCTCCCCGAACAAACACAAACGACCCGGTACGAAAAGCTCTAAAGCCATAGGTTCTGTCTCCTCAACAACAACGTTGACGCAAGACCGCTTCGACTAAGATTGGTTCCCTCCCACTATGACGCCATAGCAATCGAGTTAATATATCATTTCCGTTGCCCGGAATTCAATCG
>CBFDCQ010000133.1:0-4283 GCA_965603355.1 uncultured bacterium | reverse complement strand
GTAATAATCGACCGGCAGGGCGTAATCCAGGCGGATCATATCGGTTTCATGCGAGGACTTGAGAAGGAGTTGGAGCGGGTGCTGGACAGGATTCTGGCAGCAGGGTCTCAGGCTGCCGATTGATGCGCATGTCACTCATCGGGACCGGCTCCTTTGAGGTTTGTGATGCCTTCTGAGACGGAATCGTCGTCCGGGTACAGTCTTGAAATTCCCTTACCGCAATATATCGAACAGGAGTTCCGCAACTGGATCAGGGACGTTCCCGGGGCGACCTGGCCGCGTTGGGGCGGGCATATCACGGTACTGAACCGGTTTGTCCCTAGGGGCGGGTTGCATCCTGTCGTACGCGCTGTCCAGAAGGTGTGCGCGGCGCGTGCGCCCTTTCTCATCCACCTCGATGAAGTCCTCAGCGACCGCCACTGGCGCGACCCGCAACTCAACGCCGTTCTTCTTGTCAGCGGCTCGCGCGATGAAGAGGGATGTCGTGCCTTGGCAAGACTGCACGACGACTTGGAGACGGAGTTGGAGCCGCTCAAACGAGACGTGCATCCTGAGCTCAGCGGTCGCGGGTACGTTCCACACCTGAGCCTGACTTTGGGAGTGCCGGAGCCTGACGCTGCACGACTGCTCGAGATGGCGCGCGCGTCCGGCCTTGAAGTTGAGTTCACGGTAGAGAACATCTGCCTGCTGGAGTTTGTCGGTGCGGTTTCCGGGGAGGAACGTATGGGACGCGTGCAGTCGTTTCCGTTGGCAGCGGCAAGCGCGTGATGGAGGGTATCATGAAGATCGCACGTAGTTGGATCACAGCATGTCTTTCAGCGTTGTTTACGGTCGGGAGCGTCAATGCGGCCGAGATAGGTTGGCACGCGTCCGGGAACGCGGGAGCGGTTGCCACCGGTGGGAGTGCCGCCGTAGCGGCGGGCATCTCGATACTCGAGACCGGGGGTAATGCCGCGGACTCCGCTGTTGCGACGCTGCTCGCCCTGAGCATAACTGACCACGGATCCTTCGCCATCGGCTCGGAAATACCCTTCATCATCTACGACGCGAAAAAGGGAGAGGTGAAAGTCCTGAGCGGGTTGGGCGGCGCGCCGCTCGACCCGAAGGCGATGCAGTGGTACTACGAGAATGATATTCCCGGTTCGGGGGGCATGAAGGCGGCGCCCGTTCCCGGTGCCGTAAGCCTGTGTATGACAGCGCTCAAGTTGTACGGAACCATGACCTTCGAGGAAGTGGTAGCGCCATCCTTGGCGCTGCTCGACGCGGGCGAGCAGGGTTGGCACGATGAGTTGGCCGCCACTTTTCGCAAACTGGTTGAGACGGAACGCAACACGCCCGGTACCAGAGAGGAGAAACTGCAGGCTGCGCGCGACCGGTTCTACAAGGGCGATGTTGCAGACGCGCTCGAGGATTTCTATATCAAGAACGACGGGTTTCTCCGCAAGGCCGACCTTGCCGCGCACGTGACGCGAGTCGAGGATCCGGTCACCGTGCAGTACCGAGGTTACACCGTCTGCAAATGCGGCCCGTGGACACAGGGACCGTATCTCTGCCAGACACTGCGCCTCCTCGAAGGTTTTGACCTGAAGAAGATGGGGTACCTGTCGGCGGATTATATCCACGTGCTTGCCGAAGCGCTGAAGCTGGGGTTCGCCGACCGCGACGAGTACTACGGTGACCCGCTCTTTGTTGACGTCCCGATGAAAGCGCTTTTGTCGGACGAGTACACGCTGCTGCGCCGTCCGTTGATCGATATGGACAAAGCTTCGAGAGAGGTTCGCCCGGGCGATCCCGTCAACATGAAGGCGCTCAAAGGTCCGGGCACCTATCGCCCCGGACCCGGCGGTACCACAACGTGCGTGGTTGCGGACCGTTGGGGCAACGTGGTGGCGGCCACGCCCAGCGGCAACCCGCCTTACGCCGACTGTCGCGAGCTGGGTATATCGCACGGTAACAGGCTTCGCAGCCTCAACACTACCGAGGGACACCCCAACCGTATCGAACCCGGCAAGCGCCCGCGTATCACCCTGACGCCCACCATAGTCCTCAAGGACGGTAGAGCGGTTATAGCGATCAGTGTCGCGGGCGGCGATCTGCAGGACCAGACCACTCTCAACTGCCTGCTCAATCACATTGAGTTCGGCATGACGCCGAAGAATGCCGTGACCGCGCCGCGTTTCGCCACCGGACACCATGAGGACTCTTTCAACCCGGATCCCGACCGCGTGGCCACGCTGGCGGGATTGGGGAGTCTCGAGGTTGACGAGCGGGTCAGCAAGGACGTCAGAGCGGAGCTTGCGGAACGGGGGCACACAGTGGCGACGACCTCCAACCCTATCGCGCGTCCCGTGATGATTGTCGTGGACCCGGATACCGGAATGATACATGCCGCAGGCGATCCGAAGGCCTTTCGCCACGCAGCGGCGCTGGACAACACTGCGGACGTAAGATGATTGCGATCTTGAGATGAGTCTGCTATCTTGGAGGTGTCGGAAGGTTTGGGGGTCCTGGTGGGTGTCTCTTGCGCGCGGTACTCTGGCCCCTTTTGAAAGGAGGAGATCGTAATGTACGGAAAAAACTCTTGTGTACGCCGGTTGTGTCTCATGCTTGTTTTGGCCGCAATTTGCCTTACGGGCTACGCGCAGGATCATTTCATAGAACCGACTACGCGTCAGGTTCTCGTGGAACAGACCAAGTTCATACAGATACCGGGTCCCAACCCGATCATCCGGACCGGTCCTGAGGGCGCGTGGGACGAAAGGATGCT
The DNA here is from genome assembly GCA_965603355.1 of uncultured bacterium. Lineage (GTDB taxonomy): Bacteria > Hydrogenedentota > CBFDCQ01 > CBFDCQ01 > CBFDCQ01. The sequence goes on along the minus strand of CBFDCQ010000133.1, from coordinate 1,516 downwards.
GGAAGCATCCGATGCGTTCCGGGACGTGGGCACGTATTACTTCTACTATCACGCCATAGGCCGGAACGAAGGAGAAGATGACGGCCCTGCGTATCAGGTCGGTGTGGCAAGTGCCGATCATCCTCTGGGGCCCTTCAAAAAGCACGGCGACGGACCGGTGCTGAAAGTCGGGCCGAAAGGCAGCTGGGATGACCGATGCGTGGCGTGCGCCATGGTTATGAAGGCGGACGACGAGGACGACGACACTTATTACATGTGGTATTCCGGTATCGGCCGGTCGCGGGAACATCGTAGCTGGGGCGTCGGTCTGGCCACCGCTGAGGATCCGCTCGGGCCCTGGAAGAAGTATGAAGGCAATCCCATCATCGAAGATTTCGGCTATGTCGGCGGCGTGGTCAAGGTCGACGGGAAGTATCGGTTGTACAGCGCCCACCCGATCAGCTGGGAGGGCCACGGGTACAAAGGCGACTACAGCCCGTTAGCGGTGGCGATCGGCGAGACACCCGAAGGACCTTTTGTGAAATACGGGGCAAACCCTCTCATGGAACGCGGGAATACGGGTGACTGGGACGACGACGGCATCTCCGAAGCCGAAGTGCTCTATCACAACGGTATGTTCCACATGTTTTACGGCGGCACGGAGATCAATGGTCCCCGGCTGGAAAGTGTCGGGTACGCGTACAGCTTTGACGGGTTCAAGTGGTTCAAGTATGGCAGGAATCCCGTCGCCAAACGGCAGGCCAACCCCAACGCGGCCGCGTTTGCCGAGGTTCACGCGATTATCGAACCTCCTTTTGTCTACGTGTATCACACGCTGCGTCCCGAACACCACGGCGGCAGAGACTATCCGTGGGTCGAGGACTTGGGCGTGCAGGTGCTCGTCACGGAGACGCCGTTCAGCCTCGATATGCCGGTCCTGAACCTCGACTCCCTGGGAGCCGGCGAGACCAGCGCGGACTCGGAGCCGATCAGCCTCGGCCACGTTAAGAAAGCGGCTCTGACCGTCGAGTGCACGAACAACGATGAAGCGGAGAAGCCTCTCATAGTGCTGGCCTACGCGAGTTACGACGGTATCAACTATGACGTGACCTCTTTCTTACGAGATAAGGTCTTCCGTGCAGGCGGTGGAACGGCCCGGAAAACGTTTAATCTGGACACGAACGCGCGGTTCATCAAAGTCCGCGTCGTGAACTCGGATAAAGCTCACGCCGTCTCAAACGTGAAAGTCACCGCCTCACTTAGCGGGTGATCGCTGCGCCGGTTGGTGGGCGCGTTTCATGTGTGCATGTTTCCCGTGAGATGCGGATATCGGCGGGCGGGTCTTAGTCCCGCCCCTACCATTGATCGGCTCATATGGTGCGGTGTCGTAAGGGCAGGTCTCAGACCTGCCCGGACAACCATTGATCCCTTCACATGCCAAGGTGTCGTAGGGGCACGCCGCGGCGTGCCCGCATAATCACTAATCGCCTGTCAGGCGAAATACGCGTTTCTTCCTAGGCGGCTCCTTGAACGTTGC
>CBFDCQ010000132.1:0-4413 GCA_965603355.1 uncultured bacterium | reverse complement strand
CTCCCGTAGGAGTCTGGGCCGTGTCTCAGTCCCAGTGTGGCCGGTCACCCTCTCAAGTCGGCTACCCATCGTTGCCTTGGTGAGCCATTACCTCACCAACAAGCTAATAGGACGCAGGCCCATCTTTCGGCGACAGCATGCAAGCAGAGGCCGCCTTTCCTTGCATCGTCTTATAATAACGCAAACGTATTCGGTATTAACCACGGTTTCCCGAGGTTGTCCCCAACCGAAAGGTAGGTTACCTACGCGTTACTCACCCGTTCGCCACTAGAATTACGGGGCAAGCCCCGCAATCCCCGTACGACTTGCATGTAAGAGGCACGCCGCCAGCGTTCGTTCTGAGCCAGGATCAAACTCTCCGTGGAAATGGATCGGCCCTTAATCGGACCGTTTAACTCGTTTGACCCGTGCATAGGGTCTTAGGTTGACGGTTATGAACAAAATGTTCAGAACCTTCGTCCGGTCGACATATGATGCATCCTGTTCAGTTTTCAAAGAGCTCTTTCTCGTTCGCGTCTGAACGAGAGACAAAACCGGCATCAATCTCGATTGATGCCGGAGGACTGCGCTCGACTGAGGGGAAATTTCACCTAAGCCATGCCGGCCCTCCCTGGCGTATCTCCACGCCGTTTCCTGCGGGAGAAACCAGCACGCAAAATGTTTCTAGACAACGTGAATTTACCCCTCGTGAGGCGTTCCTCTCCTGTCATCTCGCCTGATACTATAGCACAGCCAAATCCTTTTGTCAACCCCTTTTTTCAAGTACCATTTTCGGGGGCAGAATGCGGCCCTCTGATCGGGCGCGGATCGTCATGGCCAGACGGCGGGACACTTGACGCGCCGGGCCATTTCATGTCATAAATTACCGGGGAGGAAGAACAGGGTGGAGGCAGGATGATTCGCGTTTGCGCTCCACTCTTGCCGGCGGCTCTAAAGTCGAGAGGCACCGATGCGCAAGTCAATGAAGCCGGTTGTTACCCTCCTCGCCGGTGCGACAATTCTCGCAGTGGCAATGGGGGCCTGGTTCCTGTTCGGTCCGGGAGGCAGACCTGCCACACCGATTCCCCCACCTGAGAAACCTGCAATGATCGACGCCTACGACAGGCTGCTCGCTGCATACAAGGCCGCACAGGCGGGCCAGCCTGTAGACGTGAACCTCGAGCCGTTCCCGGAGGATGCTCTGGATATCATTGCCGGGTACGAGCAGCTATTCACCCACGTTAAGGAAGCTCTCAGCGCCGCTGGGATAGACGAGACGGAAGAGGTCCTTTACAAGGGATCTTATGAGTGGACTGACGCTGAGAAGACAGCTATAACAGAGTTCCTGGCTGCGAATCAGGACCTCATTGATGAGATCCGCCAGATGGCGGGGCGCGGTGGCCCAGTGTTTCCGATCGATTTCTCTAAAGGTCCGTTTCCGGAACTGCCTCATCTCGAACCGGGTTTGTCCCCCCCAATACGCCAGTGCGCGCGAATACTGTGCGCGAATGCAATCCTGAATGCAATGCAGGGCCGCCACGCTCTGGCCGTTGATGACCTGTTAGCGGCGATGAAACTCGGAGACGCGTTCGCTCTGGAACCTGACATGATGTCTCAAGCCTTCCGCGGCGGGTTGTACGGAACCGTGTACCGCACTGTGGAGCACTTACTGGATGGAGGTGGTTTGTCCCCCGAGCTAACCGAGCTACTCGTGACCGAACTTGCCCAGGCTGACCACCGCGAGGGACTTGTTGAGGTTCTACGCGCCGAGCTATACATGGGGGAAATGCATTTCTGGGCACTGAAGCGGGGCGACCCGACGTGGTTATCCGAGCAGCCCGCGGATGGCGTTGATGTGCTCACGGACCGGGTTTCTTCGCGCTTGAGCGCGATCTTTTGGACGTTGCGTCGCGAACAGGAAGAGTCATTCAGGCGCATCATGAACAGATGGATCGCTGCGGCAAAGCACCCCTATTACGAGGCCGCGCCTGAACTCGAATTGTTAAAGAAAGAAATCGACGGGCAGCGGTCGATACTGCTCATGCTTCTCCTTCACTCTCGTCCTTCTGGACCGTGCCAAGTCCAAGCGTATCATGAAGTCCGGCTTGACCTGATGCAGATGGGCATCCTGTTGGAACAGTACAAAGCACAGAATGGATCTTATCCGGCGAAGTTGGACGCTATCGCGCCCGACATCGGGGGCTCGTTACCGGTCGATCCGTTCAGCGGCGAGGCATACCATTACGTACCTGCAGAAGACGAGTTCCTTCTCTATAGCGTAGGTCGTAACCTCGTCGACGACGGCGGCAAGCACGACTGGCGGAAAGGCGATATCGTGTGGCGAGGAGACCAGAAGAAGACGGACGACGCCGCACAATTGGGAGGGGAATAGGGTGAGGAAACTAATCACGCACGTCCTTGTCTTTTCCGTTGTCGCTGCAAGCGTGTTGTGGATTGCCGGAATATCGTTCGCGGCCGAACCGGCTCAGCCTGAGAAACCGGCACCCATCGCGGCTTACGAGCGGATCGTTGCGGAGATGAAGGGGGAGCCGACGGACCGGCAGGACCCTGCACGGTTCGCCCCGTTTTCGGCGGACGCCCTGGAGATCATTGCCGAGTACCGCCAACTCTTCGCGGAGGTGGAGAAGCAGCTTGACACCCGCGAGATTGGCCGCATTCTGGACATTCTGGACAGAGACATGCGCGAATGGACGGATGGCGATAAATCACAGGTGACTGAGTTCATTGCAGGGAATCGGCACCTGATTCAGGAGATCCGGCGTGTGGCCGACAAGGGCGGACCGGTATATCCGCTGGATTTCTCGAAGGGCTATGAGATGGAGCTGACGCATCTCGCGCAGCTGCGTTCCTGCGCGCGGCTGCTTCGGGCAAGCGCTTTCTCGAAAGGAATGCAAGGGGACCACGCTGCCGCTATCGACGACATACTCACTGTGATGAAGCTCGGGGACGCGCTTTCGCAGGAACCGGTTCTCATCTCCCAACTGGTGCGCATCGCGATCTACCTGATCGCCAACACCGCGATCAATGACTACCTGGACGGGGCTGACCTTTCTCCTGAACAGGCTGAGCGACTTGTGACCCACCTTGCTAAAGCGGGTCAGCGCGATGCCTTAGCCGACTCGCTTGTTGGTGAACTCCGCATGGGCCAGCAAGTGTTCTCGGCGCTTCGCTCGGGCGACCAAACCAACATCCCCAAAGAGCTTGATTTGGGGCCGCCAGGGAAGAGTGACGAGGAAACATTTGTTCAGATCATGCAACGATTCATCTCTGCAATTCGGCTACCCTATCACGAGGCTCTACCGGAACTCACACGGATTGACGCCGATATCGCGGCTTTGCCGAAAGAATCTTCCTACTCCTCACTACTTCTTCCCGCATTGACGCGGACGGGCGTAGCGCAGGCTCGTCACGAAGCGGTCCTCGAGGTTGCACAGCTGGGTATCATGCTGGAACAGTACAAAGCACGCGAAGGTTCGTACCCGCTCACGCTGGACCCGATCGCCGAGCATTTCGGTGGGACATTGCCGGTCGACCCCTTTACCGGGCGACCATACATTTACCGGCCCTCGTTCGACAGTTTCCTACTTTACAGTGTCGGCGAGAACCTGCGCGACGACGGCGGCACGCACGATTACAGGAAAGCCGATATCGTGTGGCTGGGAGAGAAAAAACGCTGATTTTGCCACAGAGGTCACAGAGCACACCGAGACAGATTGTAGAGACGCCCCGCCTGCCTGCCGCAGGCATGGGTGGGGCGTCTGTCTTTGGGCGGGCCGACCTCCGTGTCGGCCGCGGGCGGGTCTTAGACCCGCCCCTGATATGGAATGACCGCGTCAAGAGCTTTATTACCCCTTTATCATGGTGGTTTCTGAGGTATGGGACGGCCCCTGGGCCGCTTGGACGATATGTCAGCCTGATATACGCTGGTCGCAACCGCATGATAATCTGCTCGTCTGGAGCTGCCTCGATCTACGATCGCGGGTCTGCACACTACATCCTGATGTGCGCCGCATACGGGCGACGAAGATCCTCCTGTCGTGCCCAGTGACCTTCCCTCGTACCTCGTGCTGTGCATCACTACATCACCCTTTCTATAAGGATGTTTTTAAGGTTTTATGCAGCGACCTGCTCGCTCGTGGCGCAACAGGCCGCCCCGGCAACCATCTCCGCCCAGATGAACCCGGCCAGCTCACGCGCCACCGCCACCTCCCGCAGACCAGATCCGGGAGGGCGAGCGTACCCGCGAGCCGAAAGATGTGACCTGCGCAAAGAATGGCGGCTCGCGGGTACGCTCGCCCTCCCATTCGTGGATGTTCATTTCGTGCTCTCTTCAACAATCCGGATATCTTCATCCGTCAGATCGTACAGCTCATACACCAGCCGGTCGATCTGGCGGTCCGTGGCATCAATCTG
>CBFDCQ010000131.1:0-4498 GCA_965603355.1 uncultured bacterium | reverse complement strand
GATCGTACAGCTCATACACCAGCCGGTCGATCTGGCGGTCCGTGGCATCAATCTGGCGTTGGAGGACCGTCTTGTCGTGGGCGGTCTTCGACCACGCCACCCGACTCAGTGTTGCTCACCAGGTGCTCGCTCACCAACTGCCCAGTCTCATCATCAACCGCTGCTATCCGAATCTCTATCTGGTGGACATCCATACCCACATACGCTATATTCTTCATGAGCGGCTCCTTTCTAAGCTAGACACATGGTTGTTCTTACTACAGCACCTTACTGTAGCTCATCGGCGCCGGTCATTCCATCTTATCTACGTGGCAGACAGGAATGTCTGCCCCACCATCACAGAAGACAGAGGGCCCGGTCAAGCCAGAGGTCGGGCCGTAATGGAGAACCGGGGCTCCGTGAGGGTCATTTTCAGCTTGACATAAATCCGATCTTTATGTATACTATCATCAGTTTTGCCACTTTTCACGCCTTCATTTCTTGATGGGGGTTGGGGGGGGAGTGGCTTTTAGCTCCCGGACTTTGGGATTGAGACGCCTCACCGGGGCGGGGGCGTCTCTTTCCGAGGGCGAACTCTCCGCAGCTATTCTTTGTCGATAATTCGTGCTTTTTCAATGCGAGTTCCCTGTCTACTGTCTACCTTCTACTTCCAGAAGCTGCCGTTGATGTGCTTGACACGCAGCCTGCGTATCGCTATAATGGATTCGACAAGTGAATATCTATCCGGCTGGGTAGTCCGCCGTAGCGGACTGAAAAGGGAAGATGGTGTAAAACCATCGCGGACCCGCCGCTGTAACCGGTGACGAAAACCGCATCAATGCCACTGGCCCTACGGGCTGGGAAGGCGCGGCGAGTAGGACGACCCGGGAGTCAGAAGACCTGCCCACCGGTACCCCGCTACATTCTTCGCGGTCGGGAAGGCAGGGGAGATAACAGGGATTAACCCCAATCTTCGAAAGTCGAAGGTTGGGGTTTTTTGTTTTTAGCGCGAGTCGACTATGAACTTCCTGGAGAAACACCGCGGGTTCACACTGATTGAGCTGCTGGTAGTGATCGCGATCATCTCGATCCTTGCGGCGCTGCTACTGCCGGCGCTGTCGCGAGCGCGTGCGCAGGCCAAACGCATATCATGTCTGTCCAACCTGCGCCAGCTCGGGTACGCGATGCAGATGTATCTCAGCGAGAACGACAGCCGGTTCTTCGACTACTACACGGACATACCGGGAGGCGGCAGGCTCTGGTATTTCGGTCTCGAACCGGACTACGGCACCGTGCGCGAGGAGGGCGAACGCGAGCTGGACGTCGGGAAGAGCCCGCTGTGGGAGTACTACGGCACGGTGGGCGGGATCGAGCTGTGTCCGAGCTTCGACTACAAGCTCGGCACATACAAGCTGAAGTTCACCGGCGCGTCGTTCGGGTACGGTTTCAACATCTGCCTGTTCGGGAAGAACGACAGCCAGGTGAGGCAGCCGTCGAAGACGCTTATGTTCGCCGATTGCGCGCAGGTCAATACGTTCCAATGGCCGGCGTCGCTCGACCATCCGATGCTCGAGGAGTTCTACTACGTCAGCCCGTCCGAGAAGCTCGTTCACTTCCGGCATTACGGTCGCGCGAACGTTCTTTTTGCGGACGGGCACGTGGAATCGCGCCCGGCACATCCCGGCACCTATGACGAGAGGATGCCGGGAGCCTGGGTCGGCATGCTCAACGCGCCGGGCGACACCAGGCTGTTCGGAGGTGACGCTCTTTGCTCGTCCGATTGATCGCTGTGCGATTGCGTGTAAATTGGAGAGAGGTCGTATATGAGGAGGCGTGTAAAATGAAAGGAAAAGTTTTCCGAACGAGTCTGCTGGTGGTCCTGGGCGTGTCGGCTTGTACGGTCGCCGCAGCCCAGACGTTGTTTGACGATTTTGATACGGATCCGATCTCGACGCGGTTCACGGTCAACGGGCCGAACACGTCGGAGGATTCGGAAGGAGCGCCCGTGCCGACGTTCTCGTGGCAGGACGGCGCAATCGTCGCGAACTATCACTCGGAACAGCCGGCGACACGGCTCGAAGCTCCGCTGCCTGTAACGGTGGACGAGACCAGCAAGTTTCGGTTCGGTGCGACGTTCACTATCCGCAGCGACGGGCTGTTCGTCAACGACGCGGAGAGCTTTGGGTTCCAGTTTGCCACCTTCGCTTTGCTCGATAGCTCCTTGACCGGAACTGACCGTTTTGTGGACGCATATTCGAACGTGGAGTTCGACTACTTCCCGCAGGACAGCCCCTGGTTTGACACGGTTTCGCTCGGCCCGGCGGTCATTTCGGGCAAGACGACGCAGGACAACTTTTTCAGCCGCGTCTTCTTCGATTTCGGGCCGAACACCACGTTGAACGACGAGATAGGCGCGGGCCTTCTGCCGGCGAGAGGTCTGCCGCTCGACACGCCGTTACTTGCAGTGATCGAGTACGACGGCACAAGTCCGACCAACCCGACCGTGCACATAACGGTGAGCATTGTTACCGGGACAGGTCTCGACCAGCTCCCGGTCGGCGTGCCGATATTCGACCTGAGCACGGCGCCGTTCACCGATTTCGGCACCTTCTTCGACGGGTTCTCATGCGACACGTTCGCCATCGTCAACTATAACGAGTCGGCCATATGGCAGACCGACCCGTCCCATATCGGGACCGTGGCCTTCGACAGCATCTTTTTCGAACTGGACGACCCGACGGGCGACCCGGACGGCGACGGGCTCTCGAACGAGATGGAGGAACTGCTCGGCACCGACCCGAACGATCCCGACAGCGACGACGACGGCACGAACGACGGCGATGACGCGTTTCCGCTGAACCCGCGCGGGCAGACTAACGTTGACGGCGACAACCTTGGCGACGAGTTCGAGCAGTTGATTGTCGATGCGTTCGAGGACTACGACTCTATTGAGGATGTCGGTCCGGAAGACGATCCGGACGGCGACGGGATGACCAACCTGCGGGAGTTCACGTGGGGAACCGATCCGACCGATCCGGCCAGCCGCCTGCCGCTCGGTTGCGCCGTGCCGCTGCTGTCAGCCTGCGCGCTCCTGGCTGCGGGACTGCTGGGGCATAAGCGCCGCTGAACCATGCAAGTTAGAACATGGAGATAGCACTTAGACTATAACGTCCATGGGCTGCGCATCGGGCGGTCCATCATCCTTGTGGCGATCTCATCATCTACGATTTCTTCCTTTTCCGGATCCCATGTTATTCTGCGGCCGGTACGGATTGCGATGTCGCTGAGATGGCTGATGAAATCGGTCTGCACAGCGCTATCAATCGGGCTTTCCGCGTTAGACCGTGTCTTTATTGCATTGAGAAAGTCCTCGTAATGACCGCCTTCTCGGTACAGATGGATCTCATCCGGTTTGATGAGCGAAGTCAGCAGCGACTTGGGTTCTGCGTCGAGAACCGCCCGTGAAACGGCCACCCACCCCTCTTCTCCGACAAATTTTGTTTTATCCGTATCAGGAAACGTTTCGTCCTGGTTAAAGGCTTTGAATGTGAACGGGACACCGTTGGCAAAACGCCCCTTGACATCCCATGTATCAACAACGTCAAAAAGCCCTTCCTTAGGGATGTTGCCTGTCCCTTCGTATTCGACAGGAACCTGGGGGTAGACCCAGTGCATGAGATCGAGCGGGTGCGATCCCCAGCCGCCGAGAAACCCAACGGAATTGTCATAGACAAACCATGCGCCGTCATTTGTACAGCGGTCTCTTGTATATGGACTCAAAGGCGCCGGACCAAGCCACATGGCGTAGTCGAACCCTTCAGGTACAGGAATCGGCTCCGCTGAACCACCGGGGCCGAATCCGCACGGCGATTCAACATGTATCTCCTTGATTTCGCCTATCCGCCCGTTGACTACAAGTTCGCAGCCGAAAGCACAACGACGCGAACCGCGCTGCTGCGTACCGTACTGGAAAACGCGGCCATGTCTCTTCACGGCCTTTCGCAGGGCCTTGTTCCATTTGATGGCGAGGCCGAGCGGTTTTTCAATGTACATATCCTTGCCGGCCCGTGCCGCCGCCAACCCAATCGGCACATGCCAGTGATCCGGAGTCGCGACTACGACCGCATCGAGGTCATCGCGGGCGAGCAGGTCACGAAAATCAGCGTAGGCTTCACAACCATTCCAGGATCCCGAGCCATTCCGGTCTGCATAGGCATCATTAGCTAGCTGAACTCCTGCATCCCGCCGATCCTTGAAACAATCAGATATGCCAATGACCTGACAGTCAGGCAGTCCCAGGAAATTTCGCAGCAATCCGCCACCCTGACCGCCCACACCAATATGGCCGACTGCGATACGCTCACTTGCCGGTGGCGTGGATGCATCGCCCAGTGCAGAGGATGTAATAATGTTTGGGGCAATAATCGCGCCTGCAGCGGTCTTTGTTGTTTGAGAGAGAAATCTTCGTCTTGTTAGTTTAGTGCCGCTCATTCTCACACCATCCTTTCAGTCTTTTCAC
>CBFDCQ010000130.1:0-4718 GCA_965603355.1 uncultured bacterium | reverse complement strand
GAAACCCGCATTATCACTGCGTAACGCTAATGGTGGGTGCTCCACGGGCGAGTCTTCGACGAGACGCCCGCCTTACCTCGTTGTGTTCCAAGTCAAGGCGAGAGCCTCACAGGAACGTGGCGACGCTGATGTGGCCTTCCCCGCCGAGAATGCCGGCGACAAGATCGCACTTGGTTCTGAGCAAGCATGCGATCCTGCCGGGAACAAGTTGACGGTTCTCGGAGAAATTGTAGTAGTTGGCCTGCCCTTTGGCGACAACCAGGTCGGCTTTCTGGAGTTCTTTGATACACCTCTTTGACATCTCCTCGAAACTTATCCCGAGGGTGTCCGGGCCCACCTTAATTATCTCATCCGCCACGGCGTCAAGCCCGACGCTCTTGGCATCCTCCACCGTCGCGTCGCTCGTAATAGGACCGCCCCGCAGGCCGGACACGACGTAAGCGCCGAGAGATCTCATCTCCTCGATGAGGAGGGCGTCCAGGGCTATCTCACCTACGTTATCGTGAACGTAGAGGATTCTCGGTCTGCGCGTCACCTCTCTGTAAAGCTCGTCGGTCCGGTCGACGACGAGCCTCTGCGCGGCGGATTCGAGCATCGCCTCGGTTCGTCCGACGTCAAATCCGTACCCCGTGCCGACCGTACGAAAATCGAGGTGGTTACCGGCGAGGGCCCATCTGACGAAGAAGCTGAACCTTGCGAGACCGCGCATTGCTCGCGCTCGGTGCTTGAGTTCCTCAGCCAGCTTCACGCCAACCTCGTTACATACGGTCCGCCTCGACGCGAACGGCGTCTTGTTCTTGCTCACCTTCTTGAATATCCTGTGAACGCCCGTGATGAACATTGACGGCGGATGATCGAAAGAGAAGTTTTCGGCAAGATAGTGCAGCGCCTTGCTCAGCACGGCGCTCTTGACTGCCTCGTCGGAAATCTCGATGTCCACGGCGCCGCACAGGTCGTCCACAATGCACGGGAGACATTTTGGTACTGCTCGCATGTCAGTTCACCCCACAGTCGGCCCGCCCAACAAGAACACTCCTCAACCGCACCGCGTAGAAGACCGACCCTTCGGCAGCCGCGACGGTCACATGCCGCGATGGACTAGGCAACTGAGCCGTCTCCAGTTGCACAATGCCGACATCTTCCCATAGTGTACAGTACGCTACTGGTTCCCGGCAACTGTCAGCGGAAACGACAGCGCGCTGACGTTTCCAACTGCGTTCGCGACGTTCAGGTTGACCGTGTAATCGCCCGCGTTCTCGTACGTGTGCCGGACGACAATGCCGTCGGCGCGTTCATCATCGCCGAAGTCCCATCTCGCGCTGGAGACGAGATCGGCGCTTGTCAACCCAAAATCGCGCGGATACATCGATCCGAGAGTCAGCGGCAATCGACCGACGGGCATACGCACGAGTTCATTTGCTTCAAAGCGGATCCTCCCACCCAGGTTGCCCGTAAACCCTTCCGCGTGCTTGAGCTCTCCGGGGCAGTCCCCGAACAAGAATTCGACAACGGATTCCATGTTTGCCGCGATGAAAGAGGGCGGCGCGGAAGGTCCGTACGAAGCTATGCACGCATGTATATCCTCGAGGAAAGTGATGTCGAATGGAGAACCCAGCGCCACGACGAGCACCGGTTTGCCGAGCTTCGTCAGCCGTCTGACCAAGGTTTCCTGTCCGTGAGCAAGTCTTCCGGTGGAGTACGTACACACTATAATGAGATCCTTGCCTCTCGCCAGTTCCTCGGCTCTGCTGACATCCCTCTCACTGACACTCCACTTGTCGTAGCTGGCCGCTCTCGATTCGAAACGCACAACATTCTTCCAGTACCGCTCGAGGATCTGTGCCATCCGTTCGGCACCCACGACTCCCGTCACGAAGACCGAGCCGTACTTCTCCACGCTGAGAGGGAGCATATTCCCGTCGTTCCTGATCAGCGTTATTGCGCGCTTAAGCATGTTCCTGGTCGCGGCCAGACTGGAGGCCTGACCGCAAGCACGGGCTGCGCTCTTCAAATCGGGCGGTTTGGCGCTGAGTATCCCGTACGTCTCCTTGCGCTGCAAGATCCTCAGCACTGCTGCGTCCAGCGTTTCCTGAGCTATCTCGCCCCTGTTGACACCTTCAATGATATGACCGATCGTGGTGAGATGTCGCCACTGTCCGCCGAAGGAAAGAAGGATGTCCGCGCCGGCATTAACCGCTCGCACAACCGCATCATGGCTCTCGAAGTTGTCCGATATTGACCTGTCACTTATCGCATCGGCAACGATCAGTCCTTGGAAACCCCACATATCGCGCAGAAGGCCGGTCTGCACGTCGGAGGAGACCGTTGTCGGCAACCCTTCGTCGTCAAGCGCGGGCACAACGACATTCTTTACGGCAATCCCGTCGGCGCCCGCTGCGAGCGCGTCGCGGAACGGCTGCAGGTCGGTCATGCTCAGAACGCGGATAGGTTTGTCGATGGAGGGGAACGGTAGGCCTTCTCCGGCCGGAGTGTCAGGCACGCCCGGAAAATCGGCCAGTACGGATACCACGCCATTTTCCTGGAATCCCTTGACGCTTTGAACGCCGAACCGCGATGCCTGTTCGGCGTCAGAGCCGAACCGCGACGTGGCGAATCGTGAGTCGCCGTGCAGAGGTGCGATCTCGAGGCTGGGCGCGAAGTTCATGTTGATACCGACCGACCGCATCTCTTTTGCGGCTATGGACGCGCAGAGGTAAGCATTGTCCGGATCGCCGGTCGCGGCTGTCGCCATCTGCGTCGGCAGTGGGGTAACGCCGGCGGAATCATCCATGAACTGTCCGATACCGCAGGTGTACCTTCCTGCGACGAACGGCGGTATCTTGAGCCTACTTTGTCCGCCGGCAACCTGTACGTCCGCGATATAGCCTACGGCCCGGGAAAGGTTAGTCCACCGCCTGCGATACACGCCGCCGACACCGATATTCTTGACGAGTTCCAGGTCGGTTCTGCTGGGGAAATGGATGCCCGACAGGTTGACCATGACCATCTGGGCGGCCTTTTCCTGCAGATTCATCTGAGCAAGAATAGACGCGGGTTGCGTGCTTGCCGGCTCCGGCATGAATGCCGGTTTCCGCGCACGCTTGAGACAACTTGCTGCGGTCAGGAAGACAAGCGTGACCAGGAGTGCTGCTACGAACCTGAGTCTCATTGTTTTCATCTGCAACTTGCCTGAAACCCCCTTTGCGGCGATTCCACCAAGAAATCCTCTCTATTATACTCAAGTGGCCGGAAAATGCCAGAAGAAAACGCCGGTTAAGGAATGTTCCGTGCGCCGGCGAGCTGTTCCTCCGCACTTTTCTCTTGACTGAACTGTCGCAGCGCTGATATCATCTCGTCGAGCGTGCCGAAGTGGCGGAACTGGCAGACGCGCTGCGTTCAGGGCGCAGTGGGCGAAAGCCCGTAGGGGTTCGACTCCCCTCTTCGGCACCAGCCATTTTGCGGGATTCAGCGCTGTTCTATTCCCGCCAGTAGCGCCATTGTGCTGGCGTAGCCGGTAGGTATGCCTATATCGTGTCGGGAGCCGTTCACTTCGAGGCCGTAGTAGTCGCCGTAGCGTTCGCGGAGGAGTTCCTGTGCGCTGGTGAACTGTATCTCGCCTCTTTCGCGGATGTCGTTCTTGATATGGTACTCGAGACAGTCAAATATCTGGGGCATCATGGCATGCATCCCGAACCAGGTCATGTACTCGCCTTCGGGAAGACCTTCAATGCGGAAATGCTCGCGTGCGTACTCGACGCTCGGCTTCTCGACGATCTCGGTGGCCTTGTAGAGGCCGGGCATTGACGCGTCGCGCGTGCCGCCCATTGTGCCGAAGTACTTGAGCATCGACTCGGGTGTCCGGGCAAGCGCTGCTACGGTCGCTCCTTTGAGCTCGAAAGCATCGAGAACCTGCCGCGTACAACGTTTTTCCGTGCCCGAGACGTATATGTGGTCGCCCAGGAGTAGCACGAAGGGTTCGTCGCCCACCCATTCGCGTGCGCAGTATACAGCATGTCCGTAGCCTTCCTGCGTGTGCTGGAACGCGTAATGCAGCATGTCGGCCAGGCGACGCACGTGGCGGTACTCGTCATACAGCTCCGGACACTGAGCGATACGGCGATCGACGTCCGGCGCCATCGGTTTGGAGAAGTAGTCGCGGAGCGGTTCGTCACCGCCGGGCGCTACGACGATGCATACCTCCTCGATACCTGACTCGACGGCCTCCTCGACGATCATCTGGATGATAGGCTTGATGCGTCCGTCACGGTCTACGAGCGGAAAAAGTTCCTTCTTGATAGCTTTTGTCGCGGGGAAAAGACGTGTACCGTGACCCGCCGCCGTAATCACTGCTTTTCGTATTTGCATAACGCTTTACCTTTTCTTGGGCCCTCGTTTACGCCGGCACGTACTCGAGATGTCCGAACTCCAGCGCGCCCATTGACGTGCCGGAGAACACCTCCGCATCTATACCGGTTCTCTCTCCGTACGCCTCGACGATCCTGTCGACGCCAGTGAGGACCTCGGACGCCACATTGGTGGATTATAGCCAAATTGGCGCTAATTTGAAAGTGGGTGTTGGGGAAACCTTCCCGCGACGGCGCATCTTCGACAAGAGCTTCCCTGCAGGCGCGAACGCGGAGCACCGCGAATCTGAGACATCATCCGATTGAATTCCGGGCAACGGAAATGATATATTAACTCGATTGCTATGGCGTCAT
>CBFDCQ010000129.1:0-4970 GCA_965603355.1 uncultured bacterium | reverse complement strand
ACGAAGTTCCAGCCGGAGCCGGGATATGTGAGCTTACTGTAGACGTCCAGCAGGTCTCCCCACCGGTGGCCCGGGATATAGGAGTGCCAGCTATTGATG
This sequence comes from uncultured bacterium, assembly GCA_965603355.1. Classification (GTDB taxonomy): domain Bacteria; phylum Hydrogenedentota; order CBFDCQ01; family CBFDCQ01; genus CBFDCQ01. The sequence continues at coordinate 4,871 of CBFDCQ010000129.1, read as the reverse complement.
TCGGTGACGACGTGGTCCTGGTTGTTCGTGGAGTTGTCCTCGACCAGACGAGTGGGATCGAGCTGTTTGGTCAGGTTGTAAATGGAGACGACCCATTCCCTGGTCTCCGCCGTGTAACCCTGTCCCCGGGTGCGCAGCCCCCAGGTCTCGTTGAAGTTTACCCATGAGAAGATGCTGGGATGATTGTAGTCGCGCTGAATCATGCCGCGCAGCGCCGTTTCTATTTCATGACGTCCTTCCGCGGTCGGTGCGCCCCAGATGTTGGGAAGATCGGCCATGATCAACACTCCGAGCCGGTCGGCCCAGTAGAGTTTTCGCGGTATACCGATCTTCACGTGGATCCGCTGACCGTTCAGGCCGATGCGCCGCGTGCGCAGGATCTCATCACGCATGAACGCGTCGCTGGGGAACGTGTAGAACCCTTCAGGATGATACGCCTGGTCAAGAGACGTCTGCAGATACACCGGTTTGTCGTTCAGCGCGATATATGGGAAGTCAGTGCCGGGAAGGTTCACGACACCGATCTTGCGCATGCCAAAATATGTGGCTACGCGATCCTGCGTGTCCTCCCCCGCTCGTAGAATCGCCTCGATCTCGTACAGGTACGGATCTTCGAGCGTCCAGAGACGCGGCTGCTCAAACTGCACCTCAGTTTGAACATCTTTGGCGCCTTCAGGGACCGTAATGATGAAATCCGGATCTCTCGAGGCGTGCGATCGTAGCTGAAGTCCGAATTCCATGCCCGCGGGAGCTTCCTGATCCAAAGTTGCTTTGATTAAAACGCGACTTCTGTCAATGTCCGGTGTGAAGTAGATGCTCTCCAGGTACACCTGCGGACGAGCCTCTAGATAGATCGTCTGCCAAATCCCCTTGGCTTCGCCATACCCCTGTTTACCCTGCAGCTTGAATCTATGAGGCGTGTCATCGACGCGCAGGACGAGACGATGCGTCTTGCCGGCCCGGACGTGATCTGTCAATTCAAACTCGAACGGCGTATATCCGCCCTTGAACTCGCCGAGCGTGTTGCCGTCCAACCACGCCGTCGTATGCCAGTCGCACGCTCCGACGACGACAAATATGCGGTTTCCTTTCCACGAATCCGGCACCTCTATAGAGCGCGCGTACCAGGCGATGTCCCCCTTGTCCTCCACGCCGGAGAGCTTCGAGCCCCAGGGGAACGGAACCATGATGGTTTCCGGGAAGTCCACGCTGCCCTTGAACCATTCCTGCTCCAGGCCGCTGTTATCGCTGTCAAAGCGGAACTCCCACGGCCCGTTGAGGTTAAGCCACCGCTGTCTCTGAAAATCCGGCCGGGGATGTTCGGGCAGCGGTATGTTATTGCGGCCAAAGACTTCCGCGCGCGCCGGATGGCTGCTGCAGGCAATCAGAACCAAGGCTAACAAGGCTCTCGCGGCGTTCTGAACAGGCTTATTCATGTCTCACTTCTCCCAGGAAAGGCTGTTTCTGAGTCCAAAACCCAAATCGACGCGGATAATCCTATCAGATTATCTTGGCCAATGGAACTACCTTCTTCAATTCAGGGACAGACATTCCTGTCTGTCCAACAAGGCTTCTTTGTGGCTGCGACCGCCTGAGGATGAATCCTGTGCCATGGAGACGCCCCACCGGTGCGTCTCTGCCAAGTGAGATGAATAGAAAACGGGCCACTGACCGTTTGGGTCAGTGGCCCGTTGAGCTTTCGCTGTTGCGAAGCTATGCGCTACTTACTTCTTGCGGCGAATGGATACCGCACCGGCAAGCGCACATGCGCCGGCCAGCAAGCCTAATCCAAGACCACCAGCCAACGGCAGACCCGCGGCGGTAACCCAGACGTAGGTGGTCGCCTCGAGCTCGGCGTACGCGGCGTCGCCGCCGCCGTCGTCGTAGGTGACAACTACGCTATAGTCGCCCGTGTCGTCTTCAGTGACAGTCAATAGCTCAAGAGTGTCGCCCGTGCCGATCTCGCCGCCGCCATCCTTGGACCAGCTGTAAGTGGGATCCGGATCATCAACACCGTCCAGAATGACTTCCAGCGTGACATCCTGGCCCACCAGCGGCCTGTGGTTGCCGGAAATTGTGGCGGTCGGCCCGCCCGAAGGAGCAGGTTCTCCGCCTTCACACTCGCACAGGTCGTCCCCGTTGTAGTGGACGAAAACTTCCGGCTCACCGTTTATGAACTCGAGAGAACCATCAAGCATCGCCTGCGTCAGTTCGAACGTGGGTGAATCGCCGATGTATGTGTAATCGCCAACCCAGCCTTGGTCGGTTCTCGTTCCGAGTTCCCACCATTCGGGGTCTACTACGGCGCCTTCGTCATCGAACATCGTGACGGTGACTTCCTCGCCGGCAGCGATTGTGCCGGTAAGGCAAATGTCATATCCCTCGGTGTCTTCACCTGTGTCGGTGAGAGCCGCGCCGCATCCACCGCCGCCGGGCGCGCCGCCTGCACAGCTGGCACCACCAACATCGCCGAAGTAACCGTCGGCGAGCGCAGTGGCAACGTCTGCAGTCTCTGCCGCCGCGGCCATCTCAACTCCGGCAGCCCAACCATCCTCAATCCCGGTTCCGCAGGCGAGAGTCGTATCTGGTGAAAAATCTCCGGGCAAGTCCACGGATATTCCGCCGTCCTCGGCCATAGCGACGTCTAAAGCGTCATATATCGAAGGGCCACCGTCACCATTGATGTAAAACCAGGCCACAGTATGGTCAACGGCTTCAAAATCGGCTCTGGTTTGAATCACTCCGCCGAAGACGATGTACCCTGTTACTGTGTCACCCGCCCCGGCGCCGGCCGGACACAACAACAGGCCGTCCATAACTTCCCATGAATTGTCAGTAGGCTGCGCAAAGCCGGGACCAGCCATCAGGGTCACCGCGACCGCCACCACTAATAGTGTCAAACGTTTCATGTTCCTACTCCTCCTTTCAGTTGTACTACACTTACCCAACCTAACTCAAAAACCAGACAGTTAGCGTGTACGAGCCAGGAGACAACTGATGCCTCCGGACATCCAGATTTGAACTGCTTACGTTTTTCCTCCTACTTCCCCTGACAGTAGTCGTGTGGTCTTTTCGATCTGAAGCATTGCAGGAAAGAAACCGAGACGCTTCTCAGAATAGCATCCGACATAATATACTACTCCCACGAGATGAGAGAGCTGGAGAAAATCCCCCTGTACCCAAACTAAGCTTAGTATATCCAAGTTTCTTTGGTTTGTCAAGAGCTTTTTGTCTGAAAGTCCCCGTCGCCGGAGTTTCCCGACGGGTCGCCTCAGCCGCTCCCAACGACGCAGGACGGTAAGGCCTTACTATCAGTGAGCTTGCACCGTGGCGCGAAGCTCCGGGCTCGTCGGCTCAAGCTCTCCTCAAACCCTGTTCGCATAGACGTAATAGACGCCGTAGGTGGCGCCGTCGCCGAGACCGTTGATGAACCATGCCTGCAGACGGGTCTTGCCGGCCTTGAGCGATGCCGTAAACGTGACTTCAGTTGCACCCGGCGGGATCGGCTTCGTCTCGTCGAAGTCGCCGACCTTGAGCCTGGCGTCGGTAGCCACTATACGCTTGGACTCAGGCTCATCTTTTTGCGCTGAAACCGGTTCCGTTATGGGTCTATCCGCTTCCCTCGGCCAGCGCCGCAGGGCGAACTCGTACGTGCCGTCGCGGTCGATTTCCACGGCCCAGAACCCGTCGCATCGCTGTGCGCGACGGACCTGGTCCTGGTTCCAGACAACCTGCCCGTGTATATCGTGGCTTGTCAGACGGGTGGGATTCTCTTCAGGCGATCCGAGCACGATTCGAGGGTACTCGTCGAACGTTTCCGACACGCTCGCCCACCACTGCTCATACGCCTGCCGCAGCCCCTGTACGGTCTCGGGATGGTCGTCGGCGACGTCGTGTTCCTGTCCCGGATCGACGTCCATGTCGTACAGCTCTTCCCCGTTGATCAGGCGCCACCGGTCGGTCATCGTAGCGTTCCTGCGCCACTTGATGGGGTGGTCGACCCGCTGCGAGTCGGTCACAATGACCCGGTCCGGCCAATTCGCTGCCTCTCCGGAAAGCAGCGGCACAAGGCTGGTCCCGTCAAAAGCCACACCATCAGGTTTTTTCAACCCGCAGAGATCTATTAGCGTGGGCATCACGTCAGTATGGGCCGTGAGACGGTTAATGTCCTGCCCTCCTCCGAGGTGGCCGGCCGGCCATCGGATGAAAAACGGTACACGATGTCCGCCGTCGTACATGCTTCCCTTCCAGCCGCGCATACCGGCGTTGAATTTCCCCTGTCCGCCAACTGGATCGCCGCCGTTATCGGTCATGAAGATGAGGATCGTGTTGTCGGTCAGACCGAGCGAGTCCAGTTGACGCATCAGGCGGCCCACGTTCTCGTCGATACACGTGATCATGCCGTAGAATCGCGCGAGCCCTTCCTTAACTCCTTTGTCCGTATACATCCGGATGTACTTCTCGGGCACCAGATGCGGATCGTGAGGCGCGTTGGTCGAGAGGTAGCAGAAAAACGGCCGGTTCTTGTTGGCTTCGATGAACTTCATTGCCTCAGCGAACCACACGTCCGTACAGTACCCGTCGAACTTCTCCGGTGTACTGTTTCGGAAATAGGTATCGTCGAAGTAGTCGTTGCCCCAGAAGTCTTGTGTGTTCCCGACGCCGCCGCCCTTGTGCGCCAACACGTCGTGGAACCCCCTATCTTGCGGTCGGAACGGGTAGTTGTCGCCGAGATGCCATTTGCCGAACATACCGGTGCGGTACCCGCTTGCGGCGAACGCGTCCGCCACGGTCACCTCGCCGCTGCCCAACAGCGACCGGCCCATGATCGTATGCCATACGCCCGTGCGGTTGCAGTATCGACCGGTCAT
>CBFDCQ010000128.1:0-5292 GCA_965603355.1 uncultured bacterium | reverse complement strand
GAATCTTCTTGGGCGGATCGAGCGCTGCGCTGCCAAGGCCGACCTCCGGACCGTACGAGAGCGTATCGCCCACGTGACCGTATTTCAATACGAAGTTCTTCACGTAGCCAACCTGCCCGCACACATATAGCTGCGTCTCCGGTCTGCCTTTGAGGTTGATCTTCTTGATGGAGACGTCCGGCGCGTAAATGTAGACGTCGCACCGCGAATCCCAGTACGTCGCGGCATCCTCCCCGGCTGTCAGGTTCAGCGTGCCGCCATCCTCCAGGACCTCTATCCTCAGGGTGTCGTCCAGCTCATTGTGCCACGCAAGGCATCCTCCCCTGTTGTAGGTAACCTTTATGTCATCAACGATGGTCTTGTACCTGTCGGTCTCGACCGACACCTCCTCATCAGCGTGAACTACGCCGGTCTCGGTGTCGAAACCGTTCGGGCTCGACACACTGAGCGTGACAGTATGATCCCCTGCCAGGTAGTAAGTGTGTGATGGGTTCTGCTCCGTGCTCGCGGTTCCGTCACCAAAATCCCATGACCAGCTCGCAACGGGCCCCACGGATTCGTCCGTGAACTCAACCGTCAACGGCCTGCTGCCATTTGTCGGGTTGGCGGTGAAGGCCGCCGTGACATCCGACTCGGGTTCCCCCGGTGACCCGCCTACTTGTCTGCTTGCGCTCCAGCTGGCGGGATCGTTCGGATCGCCCTCCAGGTCCACCCGCACCAGTGAGTAACCGAGACCGTCCGTTTCAATCGGCCACGGCGCGTCGTCGTCGTACGTGAACGATATGAGTACGCCGCCGTTAGCGTCACTCACTTCGACGGCCTCCCCTCCATTAGACAGCCTGAGCTCATACAGGCCACCGATGGCAACGCCCGGGTACTGGGATGCGAAGTCGCTTTCGTCTTCGGAGGAGACCAGAACAACGTACTCTCCCGGTTGCAGGATCGTGTTGGCGGGGAACGTGAACTCGATGCCTTCACTGAAATACACGCCGGAGATGTCCTCAGGGTTGCTGCCGACGTGCTGAAGCTCGATGAACTCCGCGTCGCCCCCCGCAGGATGGTACATGATCTCCGTGACGCGCAGCGCGTCACGAAGGTCGCGGGTGTAGAAGGTCGCCCTGTTCAGCGCGCTCCACACGTCGCCGTCCCGTATACGTGCCTTGATGTGGGTTGCCTCGGTCAACGTTACAGCGCCCGTGTACTCGGTGGCGCTCCCTGCAACCTCCGGGGGCGTTCCACGTACGCGCGGGTCGGAACCGTCCAGCGTGTAATATATCGTCCCGGTTGCCCCGTCGGGCAGTTCCATGGTCAGACTGTCGCCAGGCTCAACGTGCCCGCCGGTATCCAACCGAACACCCTCCACGTAGAAGATCGGAGGGGCAGCACCGTATTCCTCAGCAATCGCCCAATCCATCCAGTCCAGCCGCTCTCCCAGCCAGGTCTTCATCCAGTCAATCTCAACCTCATACGAACCGCCCACTATGTAGTTAGGCCACACATGCTGATCGAGAATATCCCACCGAGCGAAGTTGCGCTCGACCGGGTTGTCAGGTGCACCATTGTCCGTGAGTATCGCGACGTTCTCGTCTATGTCGGCAAGTATGTTCGCCGTGGTGAAATGGTCCTCGCGCAAATCGAACCACCGGTCAGCGTATTGCAGCAGAAACTCAGGATCCTCCATTATTCGTTCGTACCAGCGATATGAGTTCATACCCGGCCACGGAAAGACCTCATTTCCTTCTCGACATTCCGGGCAATTTGCCTCGTCAAACTCGTAGTGCCAGCCGTCGGTCTGGCACGAACAGAAGTAGTTGGCGCCCCCCAGCGACCCGTTATAGTCCCAGATCGGGCCCATACTGATCTTGCCGCCCCGGTCCTTGTACAAGTACGTGCTGATCAGGAAACCGTCAACGTTCTTGGCCAGTTCTACCAGGATGTGATGGTCGATAAACGAGCCAGCATCTATATACCTCGCGTATCCGTCGACCGGGTCGTCGAAATTCGGTCCTGAAAGGGCTGTCTCAAACTCGTCGAAATAGTCCCGGAGCCAGTCTTCCTGCTGAGGCGTTATTTCGTCTTCTTCCGGCTCCTCGTAGCCTAATTCATCATGGTAAACGGATGTAGTAAGGCCGGGTCCGTCGTATTTTGAGAGCATGTATCCGCCGGTTATCTCCGGTTCGCTGTTGTGGTGCGGCTCGAGCGGCGCGATGTCCACGCGCCTCGGACCGCGTTTGATGGTTTCCATGAAAACGTAAGCGCCAACGTAATCGCTCATGGAAATCTCGCCGGAACCCGTGTTCAGGAACACCTCGATGAATCGGGTCCGTACCGCGTATCGACCGATCTGGTTGCTCCACGTGTACATCAGGTAATTGCGCATAAGCGTCTTGTCGGAGTATGGCCCGTGGATGATCCAGTCCGACTCCGATGGGAAACCCAGGAGAGATACGTCCGTATCGTCGTCATACTCGTCCCACGTCTCAAACTTGTACTGCTTCTTCGGGTAACCCGCAGTGCTGGCGCCGCGGATCCTGAGCCCGCCCCGTCCTGCGTACTCGGGATCGTCTGTGATTCTCGCTCTGCCGGTCTCCTCGTCTGTGTCGATGAACACGCATGCTATCGTCGTGAGGTCCGTGCTCCACGTCGGGAGAATATCTTCACCGAACGAGTCAACGACGACGAGCGGCACGTTGGACTCGAAGTCCTGTACATCCGCGTCGAGCGCGAGGTATGACTCGCTGACCACCGGTCCGGGCAGCATATCCGGTCCAGACGCCTGTGCCCGCACCTGCGTGGTGGCACCTATGGCAATGGGATTCGTATAGACCGCTGAAGTCTCTGTCGGCAGCGATCCGTCCAACGTGTAACGGATGACACCGCCGGGAGCATCGGTGGCCAGTTCTACTGAGAAGGGATCGGTGAACGTGCCGCCGCTGCGTGAGAACTCCACGCGTCCTGCGTAATCCGTATAACTGTTACCCACGTTGGGTGCACCGGGTGTCGGGGTATCGAAGTACCTGAACTCGTCAGTTGCCGCATACAAACCATAGGAAACGTCTATCGCCTGCGGTGGGTATTGCGGATCAAAGACGCTCGGGGTTTGCGGCTCACCGCTCGCGTTGTACAACGCCAGGTACTCGCCTGAAGCGTCCATCTCGAAGTTGGTGTGCAGATTGCCCCCACCGGTCGGTCTCCGATCCTTCCCGGAAGCGAAGACCACAAGATACTGGCCGCTGCCTATGCCGACATCCGGAAATGTCCACCTGTCCGGGTCGCCGGGGTCATCGGTCAACGACCACCCCAACAGGGGAACCGCCGTGTCACCGGAATTGTACAGCTCGATCCAGTCCGGATAGGCCCCATCTTCATCCTGCAGCCCCTCACGGTTCGACGCCACAAACTCGTTGATGACCACGTCGCTATGCGCAATACCGCCCCCCAGCAGAACCAACATCGCGCCGCACAAAGCGTAGAACCGAAGTGCCCTTCTGTAAGTCATCAATACACGCTCCTCCTAAAGTCCACAACCAGCCTTCGCGGTTTCTGACCGCGGTCTTGTCGGCAGAAGCTGCCGCAGCTGCGCTAGTCCGACACGCTCAAAAGCGGCGCTGTCGTCCAGCCATACACTATCTTGATCTTGGTCGGTACGGACGGGTAGACGCTGCGCAAACCGACGTCCGGACCGTAGAAGTCTGTGTCGCCTACGGAACCGTACTTCAACTTGAACTTATTAACCGAAGCCACTTCGCCGCAAACGTGCAACTGCGTCTCCGGTCTGCCTTTCAGATTCATCACGTTGATCGAGGCGGTCGGCGCATCAATGTATATATCGCAGTAGTCCTCCCACTCAAGGTACGCCTCCTCGCCGCACTTTACCGTCAAGTCGCCGTCACTCTCCGAGATCGCAATCCTCAGGATGCCATCGACGGCGTCGTAGTAAGCCACACAGCCGGGCTTGCTGTAAATAACTTTTAGATCGCCCTGCTCGAAGATGTACGCTGCTTTGGCCTCGACTGACGCCTCAGCACCGGCGACAGCCACGCCGTCCGGGTCGTCATCATCCTCATCCAAGAGGATCTCGAACGGTTTCGGCTTCAGCTCAACGCTCCCGACTTCGTTTTCCGCCCCCTCAGGATCGAAACGAAGCTCCGGGTAGCCTACTCCGAGCACCGCCGCAGTGCTCCACCCGGACTTTATGAGAATCTTCTTGGGCGGATCCAGCGCCGCGCTTCCCAGGCCGACCTCCGGACCGTAGAAGGCTGTACCGCCGACAAAACCGTGCTTCAGCTTGAAGTTCTTAACGTAGCCAACCTGCCCGCAGACGTACAGCTGTGTCTCCGGCCTGCCTTTAAGGTTGATATTCTTAATCGAGGCGTCGGGCGCGTAAATGTAAACGTCACACCGGGAGTCCCAGTACATCGCGGCCTCCTCACGGCAGATCACGTTCAGGGTACCGCCATCCTCCCAGACCTCTATCCTCAACGTGCCGTCAAGGTTGTTGTACCACGCAAGACATCCGCCCCTGCTGTACGTCACCTTGATATCATCCACGATGGTTCTGTACGTGTCAGTCTCGACCAACGCCTCATCAACCTGGATCATCAAGGTTGCGGTGTCATCAGAGCCGCCCGGACCTGATACGGTCAGCGTCACAACGTAGTCACCCGCGACATAGTACGTATGCGATGGGTTCTGCTCGGTGCTGGTGGATCCGTCACCGAAATCCCACAGCCAGCTCGTGACGGTGCCGGTGGACTCGTCCGTGAAATCCAATGTCAAGGGCCTGTTACCGCTTGTGGAGCTTGCGCTGAATGCCGCGACGGGCGGTGGCTCCAGCCCAAACTCATCGGCGCCGATATCGTAGTCGGAACCGTCGCCACGAGGCTCATCGGTGCCGTCATATCCTCTCGGGTGGCCTTCATAATCTTCCAGCAGAACAGCAACGTAGCTGCCGGCATCTATACATGGAGAATCGGCCGAGAGGTGGTAGACCGCATCAGCGAACAAGGGGTCTACATCGATGTTGCCCTCGCCTGTCGGATAGCCGTCCTGTACGTCGCAGTAGCTAACCGCCGGGTCGCTCTCCGTGCTGTAGATCTCGTCCGGTAAATCGCCCCACAGGATGCAGTTGGTGATCGTCGGGGATGAGATGTTACCACTGAATATGCCGCCGCCGGCACCGTGCGCAGCCGAGTTGGCCGTGAAGGTGCAGTTGATCAACGTCGGCGCAGACGAATCGTTGTACATCCCGCCGCCCGAACCATCCGCCAGGTTGCCTGAGAACGTGCAGTT
>CBFDCQ010000127.1:0-5506 GCA_965603355.1 uncultured bacterium | reverse complement strand
AGGAGACCCTGCGTCGGATGTTCGTGCATACCGTCGCCGGCGTTGATGATGGATGAGTGCGACCTTGCCGCGACAAAATGCGGGGCGCCCGAGGAGGAGTGGCGAATCACGACCATGTCGGTCTTCATCGCCTCGATGTTTGCCAGCGTATCCTGAAGCGTCTCACCCTTGACGACGCTGGAGGTGCTGGAGCCGATGTTGAGAGTATCGGCGCTGAGGCGTTTAGCGGCAAGCTCAAAGGACGCGCGTGTCCGGGTGCTCGGTTCGAGAAACATATTCACTATGGTCGTACCGCGCAGCGCAGGCACCTTCTTGATGGTTCGAGTGGACACCTCCTTGAACGACTCCGCGGTGTCGAGTATGAGCCCGATCTCTTCGGCGCTCAGCTCTTCAAGACCCAGCAGGTCTTTCCGGCTCCACCCTGCCTCTCTTTTCGTCTTGGCTTCCACTGGTCTTATTGCTACCGCCTCCATGTTCACTCCCCCCAATCGCACCACCTTCTTCGAACACGCCACAGACAGGTGCCGGCCCGGACACCTGTTCAGTTCGCGAACGGCATGAACAGTATGGCAAGCGAATCACCGAACTTGTCATCCTCCTCCATTATCAACCCGGCACCGTTGATAACGAGCGGGTACAGTTTCTCACGCAGCCGGTTGGTATCCTCCTTTTCTTCCGGTGTAAGAACATTCGAATTGATCAGGACCGCCACGGTAACTCTTTGGATCTCGCCCATATCGCGGGTCTGCAGCATTACCCTCGTGTGCTCGCCGTCACCCGAGGTCCCCTCCTCGCGCTCCTCCGCTGTGCCGTACCGGGCGCGGGAGGCAACGACCACGTGGACATTCTCGATCCCGAAGAGCCTGCTCAACAGGTAAGTGAGTTCTTCCTCCAAGGCAATCTCTCTGGTCTGTTCAAGACCTGCCAGGAGTTCAAGAGTATCCGGCGGCTCGCGCAAGATATCGCTCGTTCCAGCACACGAGCCCAGGATAAGGCTCGCTGCCAGGAGAAGCGCAACTGTAAACGCTGACATTCCCGACCCAGTTCGTGCCTTTTTCATAGCGTTAACCCTCCTCGGCATGCTTGATCAGCTCAACCTTGTCCTCGTCGTCCACCTCTATCAACCTGAGCTTTACCATATCGTCCAGGGCCGTAGCGACGCGGCGCCCAACGTAATCCGGCTGGATGGGCAGCTCCCTGTGTCCGCGATCTATGAGCACGGCCAGCTCGATCCGCGCCGGTCTGCCGAAATCCACAATCTCGTCCAGCGCCGCCCGTACCGTTCGTCCCGTGAACAGGACGTCGTCTACCAGCAACACCCTTTTGCCCTCGACGTCGAAGTCTATTGAGGTGTCCTGGACAACCGGATGGGGAAACCGTGTGCCCAGGTCATCCCTGTACAGCGTGATTCCGACGCTTCCAAGATGTATATCGGCGCCGGTCGCTTCCGCCAGCCTATCGACGATCCTGCGCGCCAGCGGCACGCCGCGCGTGCGTATACCTATCGCCGCAAGGTCGCGCCCGTTGCCCACGCCGCTGAGTATGTCCGCGACGAGCTCGTCAAAAACGGCGGCGACCTCCTCGGAATCCATAATCGTCTCGCGCCTGTTCAATGACGCGTTTGGTGTATCGCCGATCATCTTTTGTTCGCCATGCCTCGCGTGGTCTGTGCCGGTCGCATCTCAAAAAAAGACCTCCTCACCTCTTGGGCAAGAAGGTCGAAGAACGTCCGCATTCAAGTCTAAACCCCGGTACTACGTGCCTGCTCCCTCCTGACGAAGCCATTATCTCAATCCATACTACCGCTCTCCCGCTCGAATGTCAAGACAATTCTCGGCGGGAGCCGGAAGCTCTGCCGGGCAACCCGTACAGCTTAGAGCAGGTCGAGCTTGTCGCTTTTGGCACCGTATTCCTGGACAGCTTCAACCACGTCCTGCTGCGACAGTCTAAGCGAAGAGAGCAGTTCTGAGCATCTTGATGCGAGCGCAGCGGCATCCTCCCTGACGGCTATACTGTTGCTGATCTTGTCTGCGAAAGCAATGAGCGCCGTGAAGACCGGTTTGTACCGGGCAAGCTCCGGCTTGTGGTGAAACCGTATCGCCTGCGTCATCTCCCGCGGGAACTGCCAGTGGTCCGCGAGCAAGTAGCCTATCTCGGCGTGCGAGACGCCCAGATTCTCTTCCTCCACGGCTACTATATCTTGCCCCTCCTCCTCGACGTGCGCGACTATTCGGTCGTACCTCTCGGGCATGACCTCGACAAGAACCAGTTTACCTATGTCGTGAAGCAGCCCAGCCGCAAAGATACCGCTCTTGTCACCAATGGCGCACCGCCTTGCCAACACGTTTGCCGCCGCGGCGCACTGCAACGAGTGTCTGCGGAACCGCTCGTAGTCGAACTTCTCGTTTTCCGGGAACATTTCAATAGCGCGGATCGACAGGGCTATCTGGTACGTTTCCCTCAGGCCGAGCCAGGCGATTGCCTCCTTGATGTCGCTTATCTTCCGCGAGACGCCGTACGCGGCCGAGTTTGCCACCTGCAACAGCTTACTTGCGATCGCCGGGTCACTGGAGATGACGGAGGCCACCTCGGTCGCGGACGACAGGGGGTCCGCCACGGCCTGCCGGACGCGTTCCAATACCGCCGGGAGCGTGGGCAGGGCGTCAATCTGCTTAACGAGCTCCGTGACCCCGGTAAGCTTGAATGCTGCCTTTGCAGGTCCAGTCTCAGGTTGGACTTCCGCGTCATCCTCAGGTTCGACATAGTATTTTTCTATAGCTTGCCGCACGTCGGCCGCAGAGCATAGAACGGGCTTGATCTTCAGACCGGTGACCTCAGTGAGCTCGTCCAATGTGGCCTGGTCGAGGGGGCAGACCATTGCGACCGTCAGGAGTTTTCCCAGCTTATCTATCGGCAGCAGCTCGTGTTTCTGCGCGAACTCGGCCGGCACCAGGTCGGCGATCTCCTTGCGTATCTCATAATTCTCAATGTTGATGCTTGCCACGCCGGAGTTACGTGCGAGGAACTGCAGAAATGTATCCTCGTCAAGGTATCCGAGGTTTATGAGGATGCCGACAACCTTGCCGCCTTGATTTCTCTGCACGTTGAGCGCCTCGTTGACCTGTTCTTTCGTCACAAGTTGAGCCCAGACAAGGCGCTCGCCGATACGCATAACTTCAGCCATCAGTTCAGCTCCCCATCAACCTTGATGTTGTGCTTCTTGATCTTGTAATTGATAACCCGTGGGCTGATACCGAGTATTTCGGCGGCCTTTTTTTGCACGCCGTCCGCCTTTCTAAGGGCGCGTTCGATGACGATTTTTTCCATCTGTTCCAACGTGATAGGCTGATCGAGGAGCTGGGACTGCGCTGTCCGGCCGGGGATTTCGGCGCTCTCGAGAGCCAGATGGTGTTCGGTTATCGTCTCGCTGCCGGCCATGATCACAGCGCGTTCGAGCACGTTTCTCAACTGGCGGATGTTGCCGGGCCAAGAGTAGTCAACCATACTGGCCATGGCGTTCGGGCCGACGTCAACCGAACCGCACGCCAGCTCGTGTGCGAACTTCTTCGCGAAAAACTCCACCAAAGCAGGTATGTCGGCCCTTCTGGCGCGCAACGGTGGCAGTTCAAGCGTTATGACGTTGAGGCGGTAGTACAGGTCATCCCTGAACTTGCCTTGCGCAACGAGCTGTTTGATATTCTTATTGGTTGCAGCCAGTATTCTGACATCCACATACACAGCCTGCATACCGCCGACTCGCTCAAAAGTCTGCTCCTGCAGCACCCTTAATATCTTCGATTGTGTACCGGGACTCATGTCGGCGACTTCGTCCAGAAAGATAGTCCCCGCATTCGCCTGTTCGAACCGGCCGATGCGTCTCTGGTGAGCGCCGGTAAAAGCGCCCTTTTCGTGGCCGAACAGCTCGCTTTCCAGGAGCGTTTCCGGCAGCGCAGCGCAATTGACCTTGATGAAAGGGCTTCCTTTTCGGCGGCTGTTGTAATGAATAGCTCCGGCAACAAGTTCTTTTCCGGTGCCGGTCTCGCCGAGTATGAGCACGGAAGCATCGCTGGGCGCCACTTTTCTGAGCGTCTCTATGACGGCCTGCATCTCAGGTCCTCTGGACACTATGTCGTCGAACCGATATATCTGGTCCTGCGTGTGGCGAAGATACGACACTTCGCTGTTCATTGTCTCCCGCTCGACGACCCGGTCTACAATACTGCTGAGCTGGACCTCCGCGACCGGTTTCATGATAAATTCGTGAGCGCCCGCCTTCACTACTTTTGCCACAAGATCGACCGGGGCGGAATCAGCTATCAGAATTGCGGGTGTCGAAGCGGCCTTTTCGTTCAACCTGACCATCAGCTCGAGCGCGTCCTTGTCGGCTACCCCGACGTCCACGATAGCCACGTGAAACTTCTCTCTCTCGACCTCCGCGAACATGCTCTGCCAGTCGCTGACATGGACGAACCTGTACGACTGTTTGCGGAATGCCTTGAGAGCGGTGTCCAGCAGATCCTTATCCTTGCCGCAGAACACAATGCTAATCATCCACAACGCCCTTCAGAATTGAGGTGCAAACGCTGCCCGACCTAAACGGATGAACGGACTACGAGGAACGGGCGTTCTGTCTCGCACCAATTCCACGTTCGGCTGCGGTACGAGCAGCTACGTGCACGTGACGTCCCCGACCGTTATGTTGACGCGCCTCCTACCCGCCCCCTACGCCCCCTACGTAGTAAATGGCTGCAGCCTGCCGACCGGCACCAAGAACGCTGCTGATCGGGAAGAGAAGGTTGTCCACGAAGTAACCTATCTTCGCAGAGACGCTCGGCGGGACGAACACTACGTCGTTTTCGTGCAGTATAACGTCACTAGCAGTCTCTCCTTTAAGCGCAATCCTGGCGAGGGCCACGGGAAACACTTGTGGTTCGTCCGGGTCGCCTCTGACGACTCGTGCGGAGTTCGGCGCGCCACGCCGCGTGTATCCCCCTGATATTGCCACAGCCTCCCAGGCGGTAATCTCGCCCGTTAACGGATAGCTTCCCTGCCGGACAACCTCGCCTATGACGTAATACCGTTTGCTGTTGAACCCGGTGACAGTCACCGTAACATCGACAGAGCGGATGAACGGCTCGAGCGCCTTGGTGAGCTTGGCGTCTATTGCCGCAGGGGGCAAACCCTCAACCTCCACGTCGCCGAGAATGGGCAGTGAGATTCTGCCGTCGGGTCTCACCGTGACGGTCGTGCTCATTGTCGCATCAGGGCTGATGTCTATCCTGAGCACGTCGGGCGGATAGACGGTGTAGAGTTCTTTGGCTCGCGGCGGCTCCATCGCCGGTCGCGTGCCCGCGCACCCCGTGACTACGCCGAGCAGTATGACAAGCACCAGGCCTCTGTATGCGAGCTTGTTGGTTTTGATAGAGAACATTTGGATCATCCCTCCTTGTGTCGGCTCAGAGCCTCCTTCCATAACGCACCCACCAATCGGCGGTAAGAGCTGGAA
>CBFDCQ010000126.1:0-5530 GCA_965603355.1 uncultured bacterium | reverse complement strand
GCGCTGCTGCCCGGCCAGCGTGTGGCTATACACGCGGAGGACGGCGCAGTGCACGGCGTCGTCGGCAAGAAGCCCGTGCACCTCGCCGATAGGGACGGGAAACCGGGCAAAACACGCATACACCAGCTCTGGATCGATATAGGGGCCAAGAACAAGAAGCAGGCCGAGAAGTTCGTTACGGTGGGCGACCCCATAACGTTCGATGTGCCGTTCGGGTTGCTCAGGAACGGTCTCGCGGCATCGCGGGGTTTCGACGACAAGGTCGGGAGTTTTGTGGTTGCTGAGACGATGAGGCTGACAGCGAAGAAGAAGATCAAACCGGCCGTTTACTGCGTGTCGACCGTTCAGGAGGAGATCGGTTCGCGGGGCGCCAAGACCAGCGCGTTCGGTATCGAACCTGACGCCGGGATAGCCGTTGACGTCGATCACGCTTCTGACTACCCGGGCGCGGACAAGGCTATCGTGGGCGATATCAGGCTTGGCGCAGGACCGGTGCTGCATCGTGGCGCGAGCATAAACCCCGTTCTGGGCAAGATGCTTATCAGTACTGCAAAGAAGAACAAGGTTCCGTTTCAGATCTCGGCGGAACCCGGAGTGACCTGCACGGATACCGATGCGATATTCCTTACTCGAACAGGCGTAGCCTCGGCGCTCGTGAGCATACCGACGAGGTATATGCACACGCCGGTCGAGGTTGTGTCGCTGGACGACCTGTCGAATGCCGCTAAGCTGCTTGCCTCCTTTATTGTCGAGGTGAAGGAGGATGTGAGCTTTATTCCGTGATTGACGGCTCAATCCGCCAGACGGGAGCTTCCAGAATACGATTGGGGATGTTTTTGCGGTCGTGGCGCGAGTATCTCGTTAGTCCTGACTGCGCTCCGGATGGGCGTATTTGCAGGTGTCGGCTTGACTTGCCGGGCTCGATATGATATGTTTCCCGCACATCTGATTTAGAGTCAAGGGGTGCACGAACTATACTACCGTTGGGGGCTTTGTACTTGCCATGAAATACGCTGTTCTTGTAGGCGACGGTATGAGCGATTCGCCCGTGGAGCAACTTGGCGGTAAGACTCCGCTCGAGGCCGCGAACACGGCCAACATGGACTCGATCGCGCGCGACGGAAAGGCCGGCCTCCTCCGAACGATACCTCCCGGGTTCGGGCCGGACAGTTACGTCGGTCATCTTACCCTGTTCGGGTACGATCCCAATATCTATTTCTCCGGGCGTTCATCCGTGGAAGCGGCAAATATCGGCGTGGAACTAGGGGAGAAAGACATCTCGTTCCGGTGCAATTTGGTGACGATCGTTAACGACATAATGGAGGATTTCAGCGCCGGGCATATAGAGACAGAGGAGGCGAAGGAGCTGATCGAGACGCTCCAGGAGTCGCTGGGCGGCTCGGGGATCTCGTTCCATGTGGGTACGAGTTACCGCCATCTTCTTGTTGTTGATACGAGCGAGTTGCAGGACGCGGACGCCAACAAACTGAGATCCTTACAGTGCACGCCGCCTCATGACATATCGGGGAAGAAAATGCTGAGCCATTTGCCGCGCGGCGAGGGTTCAGGTCTCTTGCGCGACCTCATGGAGCAGGCGGTCGGCGTCCTGGCGAGCCATCCCACCAACATAATGCGAATGGCCGAAGGAAGGAAACCGGCGAACTGGATATGGCTTTGGGGTCAGGGATGGAAACCGCAAATGCCGTCCTTCGCCGAGCTGTACGGCGTGACCGGTGCCGTCATATCGGCTGTAGACCTGGTAAAAGGGCTGGCGAAGTGTGTCGGGCTGGACGTAGTGGATGTGCCTGGAGCTACCGCCTACTTCGATACGAACTACATCGGTAAGGCGGAGTACGGACTTCGTGTGCTCGAGAAGCAGGATCTTGTCTATATTCATGTGGAAGCGCCGGACGAAGCGAGCCACGAGGGCGATCCCGAGCTAAAAGTGAAGTCTATCGAGCAGTTCGACGACCTGGTTGTGGGAAATGTCCTGCGTGGGATGAAACGGTTCGACGAGTGGCGCGTGCTCGTGACTCCGGACCATATGACCTCGCTTGATACGCGGACTCACGCTGCCGACGAGGTTCCGTTCGCGATGGCGGGTACCGGTGTAGAGCCTGATCTCTCGCAGCAGTACGACGAGCGAACCGCTGCGGGCAGCGGGTTGGCTTTCCTGGAGGGACAGGATCTCATGGCCCATTTCATTAAGGGCTAGATAGCGTCGCATCCATCGTCTCACCTCCAATCAATGGCGAAAGACCATGGCGATCATAGTACAGAAATACGGCGGTACGTCGGTAGCGAATGCGGACAAGATCAAGCGGGTTGCCGCGCGGGTTGCTCGGACCAAAGACCAGGGCAACAAGGTGGTAGTGGTTGTGTCGGCGCTCGGTCAGACCACCGATGAGTTGGTGGCGTTGGCGCACCAGGTCGCGAAGGAACCGTCCGGCCGCGAGTTTGATATGCTTGTCTCGACAGGTGAGCAGGTCTCGATAGCGCTGCTCGCGATGGCGCTGCACGATATTGGGTACGATGCAATATCTTTCACGGGTTCGCAGGTTGGCATTGTTACCGATTCGTCTCACACCAGAGCCAGGATCATCTCGGCCGACAGGAAACGCATGATGCGCGAGCTCGATAAGGACCGGGTGGTCATCGTCGCCGGATTCCAGGGTGTGAGCGAGGGGCAGGAGATCACTACTTTGGGTCGCGGCGGATCGGACACTACCGCCGTGGCGCTCGCGACGGTGCTGCCGGCGGACGTATGCGAGATTTACACGGACGTGGACGGCGTATTCACCGCCGACCCGCGAATCGTCCCGAACGCGCGGAAAATGCCGGCTGTCTCGTACGATGAGATGCTCGAGCTGGCGAGCGCCGGGGCCAAAGTGCTGCATTTACGTGCCGTTGAGCTGGCAAAGAATTACGACGTGAAACTCCACGTCAGATCGAGTTTCACCGAAGAGGAGGGTACTGTCGTGGTTGCTGAAACCCAAGAGATGGAACGCGTGATGATCGGCGGCGTCTCGCTGGACAAGGAGGAAGCTAAACTCTCACTGGCCGGCGTACCCGATGTGCCGGGGATCGCCGCGAAACTGTTCACGGCGTTGGCCGATTGCGGTATCAATGTGGATATGATCGTACAGAGCGTCGGAGAAGACGGTCTTAACACGATATCGTTTACTGTGACGAAGAGCGACCTGAGACTGGCATTGCAGATCACGGAAAAGGTCGGGGCCGAACTGGGCGCAAAACGTGTCGAGTCGGACCCGGGCATAGCAAAGGTGTCCGCGGTGGGCGCAGGGATGCGGAGCCATAGCGGTGTGGCGGCGAAGATGTTCCGTGCGCTGGGCGATGCGGGCATAAACATTCATATGATCAGCACGTCGGAGATCAAGCTCTCGTGTGTGGTGGACGAATCCCGCGCTGAGGAAGCTGTGCAGGTGGTTCACGAGGCGTTCAAGCTGGGTACGCTGACTGTCGAAGGGACTGCTGAATAATGAAGCGGGTAGATATATACGATACGACGCTGAGGGACGGTACGCAGGGTGCCGGGATCACGTTCTCGCTCGAGGATCAGCTGGAGGTCGCGGCGAAGCTGGATGCGCTCGGCGTGCGATATATCGAGGGTGGGCAGCCGGGCTCCAACCCGAAAGTCGTGTCGTTTTTCCGGCAAGCCAAGAAGCTTCGGCTGAAGAACGCCACTATCACCGCGTTCGGTAGCACGCATCACCCGCGCGGCAAGGTCGAGGACGATCGGAACGTTATCGCGCTGCTCAAGGCCGGCACCGAGGTGGTCACGATCGTCGGCAAGAGCTCGGATTTTCACGTGAGAAAGGTTCTCGGCACATCGCTCAAGAAGAACCTCGAGCTGATCGAGGATACCATATCTTATCTCAGGAAAAAGCGGCGTCGCGTCGTCTTTGATGCGGAACACTTTTTCGACGGGTTCCTCGCGCGACCGGATTATGCACTCAAGACGATTGAGGTCGCGCAGAACGCCGGCGCCGAGACGATCGTCCTGTGCGACACTAACGGCGGGAACATCCCGTCAACCGTGCGCAAGATCGTCCGCGAGGTGCGCGAGACGATCAACGCGAAGCTGGGCGTCCATATGCACAACGACTGCGGTATGGCTGTGGCCAACAGTATTGTCGCGGTCGAGGAAGGCGCGGTGCAGGTTGACGGCACCATAAACGGTTACGGCGAACGGTGCGGTAACGCCGACCTGTGCGTGGTCATACCCGCCATCAAGCTCAAGCTCGGGATGGGGTGTATCTCGACCCGGCAGATGAAGATGCTGACCGAGACGGCCCATTACGTGAGCGAGCTGGCTAACGTCGCGCCGGAAGAGAAGCAGCCGTTTGTTGGTCGTAACGCCTTCACGCACAAGGGCGGAATGCACATTCACGCCGTCCAGAAAGCCACTGAGACGTATGAACATATCGATCCTGAAACGGTGGGCAACCGTCGCCACCTCCTGGTGTCGGAACTGTCCGGTCGGACCGGAATAGCGGAGAAGGCCGGCGAGCTCGGCATCAAGCTCGACAAGGAGCGGCCGGAAACAAGACAGATTCTCGAGAAGATAAAGGAACTCGAGCAGGACGGGTACCAGTTCGAGGCGGCCGAAGCCTCGTTCGAGCTGCTAATCAAGAAGGCCACCGGTAAACATCGCACCTTCTTCGACCTGGCCGGGTTCCGGGTCATCGTGGAGAAACAGGACGGCGAACCTGTCTCGGAAGCCACTATCAAGCTTGTCGTTGACGGCCAGGAGGAACATACCGCCGCCGAAGGTGACGGGCCGGTTGACGCGCTCGACCATGCGCTCCGCAAAGCGCTCGAGAAGTTCTATCCCGACCTCGCGGAGATGCACCTGTCGGACTTCAAGGTGCGCGTGCTCGACGCCCAGGCCGGAACCGCCGCCAAGGTGCGCGTGCTCATCGAGTCCAGCGATGCCACGACCACATGGCGTACCGTGGGCGTGTCGGAAAACATACTCGAAGCGTCATGGCTGGCGCTCGTGGACGCTATCGAGTATAAACTGCTCCGCGACCGCGAACCGAAAAAGAGGGACTGACATACCCTTTCGGTGGTGGGGCAGACATTCCTGTCTGCCGGTAGGGGCACGCCGAGGCGTGCCCGCACACGGCGGCATAGAGGCAAGAACCTATCCGGGCGAGTCTGAGACTCGCCCCTACGAAACGGCCCTCCGCAAGCAATGGTGGCAGACTCTCCACGGCGAGCAGGCAGGAATGTCTGCCCCACTTACCCAAACCTCAGGTAGGGCGGGCATCTTGCCCGGCTTGGCTCCTTGTCGCTTCGCGTTGTGGCGGGCAAGATGCCCGCCCTACCTTACGAAATGTACGGCAGGTACCCCCGTAGTCGTCATTGCGAGCGAAGCGAAGCAATCTATTCTGCCCCTCGCGCTCGCGCCCGGCTAAGTCGGCATATCAGCAATCACTGTATGTTGGGTTCAACCCCCGTACGCCATACCCAGTCTGTAATCCCATGAAAGCCTGCCTCCCCTCGA
>CBFDCQ010000125.1:0-5789 GCA_965603355.1 uncultured bacterium | reverse complement strand
TGAGAGGTTTCTGGCAATATACATGTTTTCCCATTTTGATTGCCATCATGGCAATAACAGCGTGTGTATGGTCTGGGGTGGCAATGATTACAGCGTCAATATCCTTTTGCTTTTCCAGCATCTTTCGATAATCTGTATATTTTGGAGCCTTGGGGAAGGCATTGAAAATATCAGCAGCCTTTTGGGTATCTACATCGCACAGGGCGACGATATTCTCACCCTCCCCGCCCTTAGATAACTGTTGAGTTTCTTCGTTTAACTCCATTCCCGCTATTTTGACTATGTTACTGGCTCCCATACCACCGACACCAACGCCGGCGACATTCAGTGTTTCACTTGGAGATTTATATCCAGCGCCGCCGAGAATGTGACGGGGAACGATAGTACATCCTGTTAAAGCGGCTGCCGCAGAGCCAAGAAACTTACGACGTGACGTTTTCTTGTTTTTCATAGCATGTCTCCCATGTGTTACGGTTAAACATCCAACGCGACCAACCGGGCGAGCGGCTGCTATCGCGGGTGTGTTCCGTCACCGTTCCTTTGGGAACGCCTTCCTGCGGGAGCGAATCGTTACCTGCTTGGTCTACGGTGTCTACGGTCGCACAGGCGCACATCATGGTAAGCGCCAAGAGCTGAATTAGAAGACTTCCTCTTCGCATAGACTGACCTTTCCTCCGGGATTTCCTATCCAGCCCCATCTAGAGGCGCGGCCGGGTCCGTCCATCCCTCTTGTACTTCTCGAGGAGCGCGGATAGGCGCTCGACAATTTCAGGGTGCTTGTCCCAGAGGTTGTTGGTCTCGCCGGGATCGTCCTTGAGGTTATACAACTGACCCGGCCTCTCGCGTGCCACCCGCATTCCTGAACGCTGCCTCCCAGGAATGAGTTTCCAGGGGCCCTGGCGTATGGCAAGGGTGGCTTCGCCGCTTCGATGGACGATAGCCTCGCGTATAGGTTTGTGGCTAGGTTCGTCCAGTAGTGCAGGGAGCATGTTGAAGCTGTCCTCGGCAGCGCGGTCCGGAAGATTGGCGCCCGTGATCGCGGCACACGTGGCCATCATGTCAGTAAAGCACAGCACCTCGTCACTGGTCGTGCCCGGCTTGATTTTGCCCGGCCACCTGGCTATGAACGGCATGCGATGGCCACCCTCCCAGATGTTCTGTTTGTATCCCCGCCAGTCGCCTGACGACCGGTGGCCATTCACTCCCTCGCGCGGTCCGTTGTCACTGGTGAAGATGAGCAGCGTATTGTCTGCGACTCCCAGGTTATCGAGCGTCTTCATGATTTTCCCCAGGCTCCAATCCGCCAGAACGACCTGGTCGCCTCGCGGACCTGCCTGGCTTCTGCCTTTGACCATATCCGGCGGGAACCATGGAACGTGGGGCACGGACAACGGCAGGTAAAGGAAGAAGGGGTTTCGCGGATTGGCCTTTACCTGTTTCTCGATCCACGCGACCGATTTGTTCGTGAACTCGATATCGGCGTCCTCGTGTTTCCAGTTAGGCAACCCATACATTAGTCGCCCTTCGTCCGTGTGGTCCGGCACGACGACCGGTATACCGCCGATGATTCGGTCGTTTTCGATGAAGCATTGAGGCGGATCGTCTGTTGTGCAGGAGGACGTCCCGAAGAAGTAGTCGAATCCGCGGTCAATCGGGCCGTCGGTGATGGCCTGCGTGAAATCGATCTTCTCTTGCTGATTCAAGCGACCGTTGGGGATGAGGGAGCCATCCTTCATGTGCCACCCCATGCCGAGGTGCCACTTGCCGATGCAGGCCGTGGCATAGCCCTGGCGCTGGAGGAGCTCGCCAAGCGTCAAACGGCCGGCTTCGATAAGGGCAGGACCATAGTAGCCCAACTCTCCCTGGCGTTTCTCGCGCCAGTGATAGCGTCCGGTGAGCAGCCCATACCGCGACGGGATGCACCAGGCGGCGGGCGAATGGGCATCCGTGAACGTTACGCCCTCGCTGGCCAGTTGCTCCATGTGGGGCGTCGGGATCTTCGATTCCGGATTATATACCGTCGTGTCGCCATAGCCCATATCGTCGGCCATGATGAAGATGACGTTCGGGAGCTTCCCGCGTGAGCCCGCTTGCTGTTGAACCGCGCTCGCATTTTGCAGCACCGCCACCGATGCGGCTCCCAGACCTACAGTCCCGATGAAATCGCGCCGCGTGTATCGTTTAGTGGCCATGTGCTTCTCCTTGAGCGCTGTTGCCGCGCGGGCTATAGTACAGTGGGCTGGTCAGAGTGTGACAGTAATCCTGCCTCCCTTACGGCACCTAGGGCGTCAACACGGCGTAGGCGTTGCTCATGACCCCACCAGTCCGTACTGGCCCGGATCGCGTAGCGGCCATCCTTTTCTTTCCATCCTTCGGTTGTGAGCGCATCGCCCGGCGGCGCCCAACACAGGCAAGAGGCAACGTACGTAAAACGGTCGGCTGCATTGTGAACCCCGTGCTCTTGAGAACTGGGATTTCCGTACATGGAATTCATCGCCTTGAGTGTGACCTGTTTACGCTGACGCGCCTCCGTCGCAGACGAACACGCCGCCCGTGGTGAAACTGGATGCGTCCGAGGCCAGGTAGAGCGCCAGGCCGGCCATCTCGCTCGGCTGGGCGTGCCGGTTAAGCGGTAGACTCTGGAGCGCGATATTGTAGATAGCCTCGGTCTCAATCAGGACCTTGGAGAAATGCGTCTCCACGAGCCCGGGGCAGATCGCGTTGGCGCGGACGCCGGCCGGTCCCAGCTCCTTGGCCTGCACCTTGGTCATAAGGATCACGGCGGCCTTGGTCATGCCGTATACCGCCTGCATCGGAGGACCCACAATACCCGCTATCGACGCGACGTTGATGATGCTCCCCTTGCCCTGCTTGACCATGATGTTGCCGGCCTTCTGCGCCATGAAAAAGTACCCTTTCGTGTTAACCTCGAAGGTCTTGTCGTACACGCGCTCACTGATCTCGAGCATGCTGCCGAAGAAGGGGTTGGTGGCCGCGTTGTTGACGAGTATATCCACCCGGCCGTAAGTGCCCATCACCTTGTCGTAGAGCGCATCTATCATCTCCATCTTGCCGGTGTGACAGGCGATAGGCAGGGCCTCGCCGCCCGTTTCGTTGATCGACTTCGCCACGGCATCCAGCCCTTCCTGCTTGCGCGAAGCCAGCACGACCTTGGCCCCGTACTCGGCAAAGGTCTTTGCGATGGCTTCGCCAATCCCCCGGCTGGCTCCGGCAACTATTGCCACTCTGTCGGTCAGGTTGAAATCGACGCCCATCCTCCGGTTTCCTCCTCCAGTTTCCTCTCTTGTCTCCCCGCCAATCGTGTCTGTGTTCCCAACGACCTAAAAACCCGAACTGCTGTTCCAGCCGTGGCCCATTATGCCGCTTCTACGACTACACGTTGTACGAGGTGTCAGCAGGCGGCATCTTTGACGGCCCAACTGAACTGGTCCACCATTTTCAGTTCAATGTTGTTAGCTCCAGAATTCCCCATGCTGGTCACCCTCCCTTTCTGCTGCAGTTCTCTCGTACTTCACCGGTACGCGGCCCTTCAACCGCTTGCAGACGCGGCCGTTATAACGGTCAGTACACCACCTCTATGGCCGCCTCGGCGGTAAGTGGTTCCTCGCCGCCCTCCTCCGTGACAGCCTTCACCGCATCGCCGTTAGCATGAAATGCCTCGAAATCCCAGTGGTACTCCTGGGCGGACGCGTCATAGGGAACCTGGAAAGCCAAGGACCAAACGCCGTCGCCGGCAACTTTGTCTCCGTCCTCGCCACTATCGTTGAGAGGCAGGACGACAACACTCTCCTCCCTCACTGTGGCCGTGACTGCCGCGACGACACCTTCCGGGTCGATAACTCTCACACAGAGGAACAACTCGTCGCCAGCAGAAAGCTCCGCAGGCTCGCTCCTGGCATCCATCATCGCCAGTCGCGGCCCGGCGCAACCGGTACCGACCAGCAACACCACCAGCGCCACACCGCATAGAAGACACCACTTTCCTGATGTCATCTCTCACCTCCTGTTATTGTCCCGACGAACCCTGCGATGCTGTGCGGTTACCCACCAATCCACTGCTAGATGATATCTGGTTGCAGCCGGACTGTCAACGAACCTGCGTTGTCCGCCTACCGATCCCCGGTTTGCAGATCATGCGCAGCGGTTTGATGCATCCCTTTTACCCCATTAACTTGCCCAAAGTACGGCGCATAGGAATGCAAAAACGCAAACACTCCAGCCGGCCACTCGTCAATCATAACGGTAACGCTTGGGAATGTGGATTCGTCGTCCGCCGTGGGGGACTCAGAATGAGGTGTAACGAGTCTGTGCTTGAAAGGACCGTGGGCGCACTACAACCCTGCAGTGCGCCCAGGTGGGACTATGTATGCTCACACTCGAACCGAAGGAGGATATCCTGCCCCCGGTCACGGTGAAGCAGCAGCCACTAAAACAGTACGCTCGATGCTCATCACTGCTTGAAGAGCGACTCCAGTTTCATGGCCAGGGACATGTCGCCCTTAATCTTGAGTTTGCCGGTCATGAAGGCAGCCTGGCCGTTGAGCGTACCTGCGATCATGGCGAGGTAATCTTCGTCAGCCATGGTCAGCGTGATGTTGGGACTCTCGTGCTCGCCCTTGACAACTTCAAGCTCGCCGTCGGCGATCGCCGCGTACCATTTGCCACCACCGTCACCGGTAATGTCGAACTGGTAAACCGCATTCATACCTGCGGCCGCATCTTTCTGGAAGGTCGCCGGCATCCGCGCAAAAATCTCTTCTACCGTTGGCATAGCGTTAGATCTCCTTTCTTGAAGGTTGCCCTTGCCACTTTTCCACCCCCAACCAACTTATCATCCGTGATCACGGTACGTACACCCCGATGACACGTCCCTCTAGGGTACGCGTGTTGCCGAACGTGTTAACCCGACTTCCACAGGGGGTCCTGTTGCCCTTCGTGAAATAGTATACTGCGTTGCGAGCCGGTTGTCAACAGGAAGACGTGAACTCTGAGGTCTTCCCGTAAGGACGGGACCGGCACGACGGCAAGCGTGAACGCGGGTCGGTTCGACATAAGACATCGACTAGCGCGTCTCATAGTGCCCTCCTGTTCGGTCAAGCCGAGATTTCCCATATGGACTAATGCAGGTCAGGTGGAGTAGGGGGGGAGTAGTATTCCAGCGCTTCGAGTTTGGCCCGAGTATCCTGCTATCCTGTCAGCTTGTGATAGAACAGCATAACGCATGTGCTGTTTACCGCACTATTGTGATCCCTGCCAGCGTTCCCTTGGGCATGTCGCACGGTTTGGCATTGCTCCCAACCGGATAGATGTCCCATCCCGCTGAAGCGACCATCTTATAGACGTCAATTCCTACAGCTTCCATCGAGGGCCTGGCTCTTAAGGAGAACCTGCACCTTTGCCCTTTCATGGCCTGACAATCTTCTTCCAGACCGCAGAATGTGTGTCGGCATGACCCGGCGCCGAACCCGAACGCCAAATAGTGTCCATCATAGAAGGCCATGGATTCTACGTCCGTGACTATCTTAAACACGTTCTGATACGCGGCCACTCTCTCCTTAATGGTCGCCTTATCTCTCACAATGACCTCTGGAGGAACGTCAATGGTAAAGAAGATGGCCCATCTGTACTTCTCCAGGTGAGCCCTGAGTTCCGCCGGTTTCAGGGTGTTCGGTGGACAATGAGCGCTCACGCCATACCCGAAACATCTCGGAACCTGGCATTTCAGGGTAACTCGCTCATCGACCGGAATCTCATCGGCTTTGACAATC
>CBFDCQ010000124.1:0-5861 GCA_965603355.1 uncultured bacterium | reverse complement strand
CTAAACATGAGTGGAACAAAGCTCATCAACATGACCGGAGGCCTAACCAGCGCATCCACCTGATTCGCCGCGGCGAACAGGTGATGCGCGTACCGTTAGGCCTATTCGCAAGCACTGGGCACTGCAAATCGCAGCGTGGAAAATGGGAGGACACAGTAGATGATTATGTGGAGAGTTGTTACGAGGTTGTTATTATTGATTTCCTGTCTGATATGGACCGCGTGTTACGCCGCCGAGCAAACAATTGAGAAGCGAGAGATACGGGTGCTGTTGACGTTCGGAGGGCACGAATTCGAGCAAAAGCCATTCTTTGCGATGTTCGACAACCTGCCCGGCATTAAGTACACGCGTGCTCCGCTGCCCGATTCCGCGAAACTCCTGAAGCCGGGTCTGGAGAAGAAGTATGACGTGATAGTGATGTATGACATGGTCGGTTCGATCTCTGCCGAACAGCGCAAGGCGTTTGTCGAACTGCTGAAGACGGGAATCGGTGTCGTTGCACTGCACCACAATCTCGGGGCACACGGTGACTGGGATGAATATCCGAAAATCATCGGAGGCAAGTATCTTTTTGGATCTCGGAAGTTTGGAGACAAAGAATACCAGGAATCCACCTTTGCTCATGATCAAGACATTGATGTGAAGGTAGCCGATAAACGCCACCCTATTACCCGGGGAATCACCGATTTCCGAATACATGATGAAACGTACAAACACTACTACACGTCCCCGGATGTGCATGTGTTGCTGACGACCGATCACCCCAAGAGTGATCCGGAAATCGCATGGGTAACTCGATACGAGAACAGCCTCGTGTTCTATCTGCTTCTGGGCCACGATTCCAAAGCCTGGCGGAACCCCGTCTATCCGAAGCTGCTCCTTAACGGCATACGCTGGGCAAGCAGGCAAGCCGAGACGCGGAGGGCAGAACAAAGAGATGCACTCGATTCTCAGAAGGCGCCGCCTCCCGAGAACGAGTGATCCTCGCCGTTCAGAAATGTGATACAATGAGGTCTGAGCCCAGGAGATGACTAAGGAACGGCTCGGGTGTGGGTGAAGGCGCGTAGGCGGGGGCACGGCAACGGGTACTTGTCCCCGATTGTAGAGGAGAACGAGAGTTGAGACGATTTGTCAGAAATGTTGCTGTTATTGTTGGCGTGGTGTGCGCGCTTGGCGCTGTTGCGGGAACGATGAGCGCGCGTGAGACCGTTCGCATATCCCCCTCGGTCCGGGACCAGTTGGCTGAGCACGGCGTCGACAAGCTGATCTTCGTCAAACGGTACACGTACCAGTCGAACCATTACTACACGGACTATATCAACGGCTGCGAATATTTCGGCGGCAATATATGCGTGCTGGACTTGAAGGACGGCACAGAAACCGAGCTGGTACCCTCGATGAAGGACGGTATTTTTGGCCGGTACGACCTCTCGTTCGACGGCACACGGGTAGTGTTTGACTGGAAACGGGCTATCGGTGAAGGATTCCGTATCTACGAGGTAGGTATTGACGGAACTGGATTGCGCCAACTGACTTTTCCGCCTGATGATGAACAGGCCCGCATCAAAAAGTACCGACACTGGGAAATGGGCCAGTGGCAGGGACAGCAGATGAAGTACCATCACCATACGGACGACATGCATCCCTGCTACATGCCGGACGGAGGAATCTGCTTCATCTCGACACGCTGCGAATTCGGCATTCTCTGTGACGACCCAGACGTGTTTACAACGACTGTGCTTTACCGGATGGACGGTGACGGAAAGAATATGGAAAAGCTAACCAACAGCCCGGTCAGTGAGGCGAACCCCAGTATGACGAGCGATGGTCGAATCCTCTATACTCGCTGGGAATACATTGACAAAGGGTCCGTAGTTGCCAAGTGTCTCTGGGCTATGCGCCCCGATGGCAGCGGGTCCGTGGAGATCTTCGGGAACGATGTTGCTCATCCTCCTTCCATGGTTCATTGCCGGGAGATTCCGAGTCATCCGAACCTGTTCGTATTCACCGGCGCCCCGCATTATCCGCAGAGTGGTGTGGGAACAGTAATACGTATCGATACCACCAAGGACATTCGCACTCGCGAGCCTATGACCTATATTACCCCCGACATTGATATTCGCGAGGAGGGAGGTTTCCATCACAGGAGAAATGGCAGGTGGGAACACAGCGAGGACGGCCCTCTGTATTCCGATCCCTTCCCGCTGTCCAAGGATGTCTTTTTGGTGTCTCACAATCCTGACAGGCGTTGGAAGGAAATCGACGCGTGGGACATGTATCTGATTGACGCCTCGGGCGGCAGTAAACTCATCTACGATGATCCCGAGTTTTCCTGCTGGATGCCGATGCCGTTGCGCACCCGTCCGAAACCGCCGGTATTATCCCCGGCAAGAGACCCTGAGCTTGCCCGGCAGAACCTGGGTGTGTGCGTTGTGACCGACGTGTATAAAGGGCTCGAAGGAGTCGAGCGGGGTACGATCAAGTATATCCGTGTGAATGAACAGGTGCCTCGACCCTGGGCTGCTCGCAGATTTTGGGACGGAGACATTTTCGATCAACAACATGCCGTCCTTACCTTGGAGACCCACCTCGGACTGAAGGTCCAGCATGGAATCGTGCCGGTCTATGAGGATGGTTCGGCACACTTTGTCGTGCCGGCCGACAAGAACATCTTCTTACAGGTTCTGGACGAGAACTTCATGGAAGTACAACGCGAAAGAACGTATGTGAACTACCGGCCGGGTGAGGTTCGTTCCTGCATTGGCTGTCACGAGAAGCCGAAGGACGTCACCGCCGCAGATTCCGGGGTTCCCCTGGCACTTCAGTCTCCGCCTCATACACCCGGTCCTCAGCCGGGCGAGATCACCGGATCAAGACCTTTGTACTACCCCACGGATGTCCAGCCCGTCCTGGATAAACACTGCGTTAGGTGTCACAGCGAAGAAAGGCCCGAGGCCGACTTGATTCTTACCGGCGAAATGACAGAGCTTTTCAGCCGCTCCTACGAGAATCTGCTTGATGGCAGACGCCGACTGATGCCGCTCTTCAGCGAGAACGGCCGGGAAAAGGAAACTGCCGACTATCTACCGGCACTTTCCCTTGGCTCGCATGCCAGCAGACTTGTAGATATCGTGCGCGAGGGATGTCCCGGCAATGGTGAGAAACTCTCACGGGAAGAGATGATTAAACTTACCACGTGGGTCGATTCCAACGCGCAGTATTACGGTTCGTACTATGGCAGACGCAACTTGATGCACAAGGAGCATCCGAACTTCCGGCCGGTTCCGACATTCGCCGAAGCCGTCAGTATGCAGGCACCGCTAAAGCATGAAGACCGTTAGGTTTATGCCCAGCGATCCGGGGCTACTCAATATTCCGTTTGGACCCCTTCCCCGATCCGATTATCAGGTAGTCCGGAAAACCGGGTTTAACTTCGCCGCGAGCGCTCTTAGTTCTTCCTCCTCCTCGGGCGTGATCGGCTTGAAGTTCATTCCCAGTTCCAGACCTTGAGGGAAAAACCGCGCATCCGCCGGGGGAATCGCGGCCGTTACTGGTTGACTCAACGTGAATTTCATGCTGAGTTCTGCCTCGCGCGGGTCCGTGATAGGCTGGTACCAGCACCTGCGATACTCCTCGCGTTGCGGGTCGTTTCTAGGCCACCGCTGACGAGCCAGCACCTTCAGGGCGATTCGTGCGACCCCCTTGGACTTTGCCATCTCGATGATCTGGCGCCCGAAATTGCCTTTGTAGTAGCACGCGAAGTTGACCGCGAACATTGCCGAGTCGAAGTCGTACCGGTCCATCGCTGCCAGGGCCGCTTCGACCGAGTGGGCGGAGAAACCCAGGAACCGCACGCGACCCTCCTTCTTGGCCTGGATGAGAACCTCCATCGCGCCGCCCTTGGCGAACGCCGCGTCCACGTCCCGCTGGACGTCGCTTATACTATGAAGCTGATAGAGGTCGAAATGGTCCGTGCGGAGTCGCTCGAGCGATCGCCTCAGTTCAGCTTCGGCGCCTTCGCGCTGACGCTCGCGCGTCTTGCACGCGAGGAACGCGTTCTTGCGGTACGGTTCGAGCGCAGGACCGAGCTGCACCTCGGCATTGCCGTATGAGGGGGCAACGTCGAAGTAATTCACGCCCCGTTCGACTGCCGCCGCGACAACTCGGTTGGCAAATTGCTGCTCCGTATCGTCGAGCATGAAGCCGCCGAACCCGATAATCGAGAGCTTGACACCGGTCTTACCGTATTCGCGACGCGGGAGTGATGCGCGATTCGAGGACGCGGTAACCTGGTCAGTTTGAGCACCCTCCGCCTTTGGAAGCACGTTCTTCAAGCCAAGAGCCGCAGTGGTCACGGCAGCTGTCCTCAGAAAGTCGCGGCGTTTCATTGTCGTCCTCCTCAGAGATGGGTCTCCTGATTGTCCGTCCGTGTTGCAGACGAGCCCTGGTTCTTCGGCTCATCTTAGCACACGGCCGTGTCGGCATACAAGGCAGCTATTTGCGGGCGAGCATAGATTTCTCGTCCATGGCCGCCGGTTCGCGTTGCGCTTGCGCTTCCGGTTGGAAGTGTGTCATGATTTATCGTTCACGTGGGCGTTTAGGTATCGGAGAAGTCGGGTGACCGGGGGATTTCCGGGTGTCCAAAAAGGAGATGTTAAAATGCGTAAGAATATTGCTTCCATCGGTTTACGTTCCTTGACAGTCCTGATAATCATCGGCATTGCACTTATGAGTGGTGACGCGTTGGCCGGACCGCCGTGGAGAATCCACTCGATGGACCGTCCCGAAGCCCCCGTCGTCGATCCGGGCGACGCGGGACGCCCGCCGTCCGATGCCATCGTCCTGTTCGATGGCACGGACCTGGCTCAGTGGGAGCGTGGCGACGGCGAAGCTCCAAGATGGAAGGTGGAGAACGGCCATATGGAGACCGGCGGAGGCGGTATCCGGACGAAGCGCGCGTTCGGCGACTGTCAGTTGCACGTCGAGTGGGCTGCGCCGGCTCGGGTCAGAGGTCGCGGGCAGGGGCGCGGCAACAGCGGCGTGTTGCTGATGGACAGGTACGAGGTACAAATTCTGGACTCGTATCAGAACCGCACGTATGCCGACGGTCACGCAGCCGCCATCTACGGTCAGTATCCGCCCCTGGTGAACGCCAGCCGCCCGCCGGGCGAATGGCAGAGCTACGACATCATCTTTCACGGGCCGCGTTTCACGGGCGACGGGACGCTCGTACGACCGGCGCGCTTCACAGTGCTGCACAACGGCGTGTTGGTGCAGGATAACGCCGAACCTACCGGAACAACCTCGTGGATGCGGCGGCCTCCATATAGAGCCCACCCTGAAAGGGCGCCCATAAGTCTGCAGGATCACGGTAACCCAATCCGGTTTCGAAACATCTGGATCCGCGAGTTGAGCGAGCGGGACCCCCGCGAAGACCCCCGTATGCTGCCGACGGGAAGGCACGCCGTTGCCCTGACACCTCAAATGCTCGACCAGATCGTCGGCCGGTACAGCGGCGAGGAGGAGTTCACCGTCGTCATAACCTGTGAAGACGGCAAGATGTTCGCCAACGTTGAGGACCAGCCCAAACGAGAGATATTTGCTCTTTCCGAGACGGAGTTCTCACCTGCAGACGTAGGTCTGCGGATCGAGTTTCGGAAGAACGACGAGGGAATTGTCGACGGGCTGGTGTGCAGTCTCGGAACTGAGGAAACTCCCCTGAAGAAAGTCCGGTAGCAGGTTGACAAGCCAGGGACAGACACCTATTCTGTGATACCGTTATCGACCGGTTGCCTCGTTCCTGTGAACACTCTGGTATGAAGACAATTGGCAGGATTGCTCTAAGCCGTTTGCGGCATCAT
>CBFDCQ010000123.1:0-5954 GCA_965603355.1 uncultured bacterium | reverse complement strand
CGGACGTAAGCGGGCGGCGTGCCCACGGCCGGGTTCCGGGTGAAACGCAAGGCAACTCTAATGGACCAGAGACCAAACATAATTATTGACAAATCTGGCCCCCATGGGGGCCAAACTACACCAAGCCCCCATGACACTATATACACATGGAGGAGGACATTTCTAATGAGCTAACACAGAGGACATTTCTAAAGAGTCTTGACAGAAAAAGCGCACGAGAGTACGCTTTACGCTAGGTGCGTTGCGGAAGCGCTTTCTCGGTTGAATCGTCCGTATGACCGAACCCGCCTTTGTCTCTACCAGACTTGGGCAAGGTGTCGGTTTCTGCGAGAGTAGCCCTGGACACGGGCGCGATAACCATCTGGGCAATACGGTCACCTCTGGTCACCGTGAAAGGTTTGTCGCCCAGGTTGGCAAGTATGACGCCTACTTCGCCCCGATAGTCCGCGTCTATTGTGCCGGGCGTATTGAGCACGGTTATCCCATGATGCAAAGCCAACCCGCTGCGCGGCCTTACCTGCCCCTCGAACCCTTCGGGTATTGCCACGTGCACGCCCGTAGGTACCAAGACGCGCTGACCCGGTTCCACGGTCACATCAGCCTCGACCGCGGCGAGGAGGTCCATTCCGGACGCGCTATCGCTCATGTACGCAGGCAGAGGGAGATCGTCAGCGTGTACGGCTTTCTTGATCTGGATCTGGACAGATTTCATGACTCTTCAGGACAATCTGCGAGTACCCGACCGGAAAACGCGGCTATCTTCGGGGTCGCGGTCTTCCCCTGGACGAATCGCGCGAGTCCCGTCCGCCGCGCCGCGGCCGTTCCGGATCGGGGCCGGTATCAGGGATCAGCCCCAGTTCGCGTTCCGCGGCAACCTTGCTGAGATTGACGCGGTTCTGCGCGTCTATCTCGATACATTTCACCTGGACTTCGTCACCGACCTTGACGACGTCGTCCACCTTCTTGACGTGATGAGGTGCGAGCGCCGATATGTGAACGAGCCCCTCTTTGCCGGGCAAGACCTCCACAAAAGCCCCGAAATTCATGAGCCTGGTAACCCTGCCCTTATAGATCTTGCCGACCTCAACATCGGCAATGATCTGATTGATCATCTCGAGCGCTTTTTCGGCACCTTCCTTCTCGCAGCTCGCAACACTTACCGTACCGTCATCCTCAATGTTGATCTCGGCGCCCGTCTTTGCCGTGATATCGCGTATAATCTTGCCGCCAGGTCCGATAACCCCGCCGATCTTCTCCACAGGAATGGTTATCTGATATATTCTCGGCGCGTAGTCCGATATCTCCGGGCGAGGAGAGGTGATCGCGGCATTCATCTTGTCCAGAACAAGCAACCTCGCTTCACGAGCCTGTTCGAGCGCGCGCGCCATGGTATCTGCGGAGATCTCCTCGCTCTTGACGTCCATCTGGAACGCCGTTATCCCCTCGGCCGTACCTGTGACTTTGAAATCCATGTCGCCAAGATGGTCCTCGACACCCAGGATATCGGTCAGTATCGCGGCTTCGCCGTCCTCCTGAACGAGCCCCATCGCAATACCGGCGACAGCCGCCTTGACCGGCACGCCGGCATCCATAAGCGACAGGCTGCCGCCGCACACGGTCGCCATCGACGAGGAACCATTGGATTCGAGAATATCGGAGACTATTCGCACCGTGTAAGGGAAATCGTCTCCGTCGGGCATCATTCCGCGCAACGCCCGCTCGGCCAGCGCTCCATGACCTATCTCGCGCCGTCCCGGACCTCGGATCGGTCTGACCTCGCCCACGCTGAACGCAGGGAAATTGTAGTGCATTATGAAACTTCTGAACGATTCCCCAATCAACTCGTCCATTTTCTGCTCGTCGCGCGCGGTTCCCAAGGTCGTCGCGACCAGTGCCTGCGTCTCTCCACGACTGAAGAGCGCCGAACCGTGCGCACGCGGGAGCAATCCCACGTCGCACGTTATGGGACGAACATCGGTCAGACCGCGACCGTCGATCCGCCGCTTCTCTCTCAGGATCATCTCGCGCATTCTGCTGCGTTCGTAGTCCGCAAACAGACCCTTTATCTCGCGTTCGCTATCCTCATAGTCAGCAGCCAGCTGCGTCTGAATTTCTTCAAGCAGATCTGCTCGCGCTCTCTGACGACTCCGTTTATCCGCTATGGCAAAGACAGGGCCCATACTCTCTTTGGCAAGCTGCTCGACCCGAGCCACGAGAGCCTCATCGTGCGCCGGCGGTTCGACCTGGATCTTCTCAACCCCCACTCGCTCCGCCAACTGCTTCTGCAGCTCGATCGAGGTCTGCAGCGCGCGATAGCCGAACTCGATCGCGTCCGCCATTATCGCTTCAGATACGGCGTCCGCCGAGCCTTCCACCATAGTCACGGCTTTGTCCGTTCCGGCGACGACGACGTCGATCTCGCTCGATTCGAGTTCAGCAAAAGTGGGATTGAGCACGAAGTTCCCGTCTACCCGACCCACACGCACGGCACCCACCGCCTTACTGAAAGGAATCTCCGAGAGCAGAAGCGCTGCTGAACCTCCCACCAGGGCGAGTATGTCCGAATCGTTCTCCTGGTCCGCGGAAAGGACCGTGGCAACTACCTGTACCTCGTTCTTGTACCCGTCCGGAAACAGCGGTCGCAACGGGCGGTCCACGAGACGTGCCGTCAGTGTCTCCTTCTCCGTGGGCCTACCTTCTCTACGGAAAAAGTTGCCGGGAATTCGTCCCGCGGCGTACGTTTTTTCTCGATATTCGATCGTGAGCGGGAAGAAGTCTATCCCCACACGGGGTGACCCGTGTACCGCAGCGACAAGCACAACGTTTCCGCCGTAACTGACCATGACGGACCCGTGTGCCAGCTTTGCCA
The DNA here is from genome assembly GCA_965603355.1 of uncultured bacterium. GTDB lineage: Bacteria > Hydrogenedentota > CBFDCQ01 > CBFDCQ01 > CBFDCQ01. The sequence goes on along the minus strand of CBFDCQ010000123.1, from coordinate 3,085 downwards.
TCTTACCGCTTTCCAGACACAGTTCTCGACCCCCTACATCTGCTCGTATTTGTTCTATCATCCTATTCTCTCTCTCTCTATTCTCTCTCTCTCTCTATTCTCTCTCTTCTCGCTTGAGTCAAGCGGTCAGGCGCGGCACCGCCACAATGGCCGTTCGGCTCAGCCTAGCTCGCACGTTGGCTATCTCCTCAGACTCAGCTCCTGCAGAATCTGCTGGTACCGCTCCCTATCTTGCTTTTTCAGGTAGTCAAGAAGGCGGCGTCTCCTGCCCACAATCTTGAGCAGGCCGCGACGCGAATGGTGGTCCTTGCTATGTTTTTGGAAGTGCTCCCCCAGGTCGCTCAACCGCGTGGTAAGCAGCGCGATTTGCACCTCAGGCGAGCCGGTATCACCCTCGTGAGTCTGAAACTTCTTGATTATCTCTTCTTTGCGTTCCTTGTCAATCGTCACTCTTCCACCTCCAATGCTTACACCAATGTCCAAGTGGATTCGTCGGTGAGTCGAACCCCCTAGATCATGGTAACTCCAACCATCTCCTACTTGTCAGTAAGTGCCGCGAGTCCCGGCAACTCCTTTCCCTCAAGCATCTCCAGCGATGCGCCGCCGCCAGTTGATACGTGCGACATCTTGTCCGCAACGCCGAAGTGAACAACGGCGGCAACGGTGTCTCCGCCGCAGATCACTGTGGTAGCGTCTCGCTCAGACAGGCTGGCCGCGATAGCCTCCGTGCCCTTGGCGAACGGTCCAACCTCGAACACGCCGACCGGACCGTTCCATACAACTGTCTTCGCACTCTCCAACTCACGCGTGAAGTTATCAACCGTCTTCGGGCCGATATCAAGGCCTTTCCAACCGTCTGGAATCTCCTTCCCGTCGGTAACACGGACCTCCGCTTTAGCGTCGAGCTCCTGCGCTATGACGTGGTCGACCGGCAAGTGAACGGCAACCGACTGCGATTCCGCCTTCGCCAGTATCTCCTTCGCGATCTGCACCTTGTCCTCCTCGAGCAGAGAACCTCCTATCGAGAAGCCTTGTGCGTGCAGGAACGTGTACGCCATCCCGCCACCGATGAGGAAGCTCCGCACCCTTTCCATAAGGTTGAAGATCGCGCTGATCTTGTCAGAGACCTTGGCGCCTCCCAGTACAGCCACGAACGGCTTGTCAGCACCCTCGAGAATCCTCTCGAAGTATCGGATCTCCTTCTCGAGAAGATATCCGGCAGCCGACTGCGTCATGTGCTTGGTCACGCCCACCGTCGAGGCATGAGCGCGGTGCGCGGTCCCAAAGGCGTCGTTCACGAACACCTCGCCCAGGGAGGCGAGCGCCGCGGCGAACTCTTCGTCGTTCTTCTTCTCTCCCGGATGGAACCGGGTGTTCTCCAGCAGAACGACGTCGCCGGGTCCCATCGCCTCCACGGCTTTACTCACTTGTGGCCCGACACAGTCGTCCGCCTTGACGACCGGCGTGCCAAGAAGTTCACTGAGCCGCGCGGCGACCGGGTCCATCCGATACTTGTCGTCCGGAGCGCCTTTCGGCCGCCCCAGATGAGACATGAGAACCGCTATCCCGCCTCGCTCCCGGATGTACTTTATCGTCGGGAGCGCGGCGCGTATTCGCGTATCATCCGTCACGTTGCGGTTCCCGTCGAGCGGCACGTTGAAATCAACACGCACCAGCACGCGCTTCCCCGCTACGTCGAGGTCTTCCACGAACAACTTGCTCATAGTCTCTTTGGATTCTCTCCAGCGCTACTTAACGAGCAGCTTCATGATGTCCAGACAACGGCTCGAGTAACCCCACTCGTTATCGTACCAGCCGAGGACTTTCACGAAATTGCCTTCCATAACTTTCGTCATCCCGGAATCGAATATGCACGAGTACGGGTTGCCGATAATATCCACCGAAACGAGCGGTTCCTCGCTGTATTGGAGGATACCCTGCATCTCCGGTTTCGCAGCAGCATCGCGGAACGCTGCGTTGACGTCGTCTTCGGTGGTCTTCTTCTTCAGCTCACAGATGAGGTCCACGACCGACCCGTCAACTACCGGTACGCGCATCGCCATTCCATCCAGCTTGCCTTCCAGTTCAGGTATCACGAGCCCGATAGCCGCAGCCGCACCGGTCGCCGTCGGGATGATCGAGACGGCAGCCGCACGCGCCCTGCGCAGGTCTGAATGCGGCAGGTCCAGTATGCACTGGTCGTTCGTGTAAGCGTGTATCGTCGTCATCAACCCGCGCACCAGGCCAAAGGAATCGTTAAGCACCTTGGCGAGAGGCGCAAGACAGTTCGTCGTGCACGATGCGTTCGAGACAATCTTGTGTTCCGGTTTCAGCGTGCTGTCGTTCACACCAACAACGATCGTCGCGTCAATCTTACCCTTAGCCGGCGCCGAGATAAGAACCTTTTTCGCGCCCGCCTTGAGATGCAGCTCGCACTTTTCACGCGTCCTGAACACGCCGGTGGACTCGAGCGCTACGTCAACTTTCAGGTCGCCCCACGGCAGTTTCGCCGGGTCTCGTTCCGCGAGCACCCGCAGCTTCTTGCCGTCGATCACAAGGGCATCACCTTCAGCCTTTACGTCGCCCGCAAACTTGCCATGCACAGAGTCATACTTGAGCAGGTGCGCCAACGTCTTGCTGTCGGTCAGATCGTTAACGGCAACAACCTCGAAATCGCCGTTGCCGTGCATTGCACGGAACACCTGCCTGCCGATCCTGCCAAAACCGTTTATGCCAACCTTTATAGCCATGTTACCCTCCTTTTCACCTCAACCTCAAATTGTCACACTAAGTTCGCAAGTCGTCACAGAACTTCGAACCCCCAAACCAGAACACTCAAGCTCCTCCGCGGTTGGCCGAGGCCCCACATATTGCACCACAGACACTACAACCTCAGGTGCGGGAAAGCGATGCGCTTTGACTTCGACCCTCGACCTTGCCTTGAAATGGCACGTGAACTTGAGGCTACCTCTGTTTGGCACTGATTGTCTCACAATCGCGTCACAAAAGTCAACACCCTTCTCCTGAACTTGTCATAACTCTTTGATAATGTCCTCAGGTGGACTCGGTAGAAATGTCCTCTATG
>CBFDCQ010000122.1:0-6025 GCA_965603355.1 uncultured bacterium | reverse complement strand
ACGATCCCGTCGCCCGTGCCGGACCAAGCCTTCCAGTGAGGTGAGATGGTCTCGCCCTCGTCCCACAGCTCCACCGCGGTCTTGCCTCTTCCGCCACTCGGACAAACAAGCAACTCCCAGTCTGTCAGATAGTCGGGGTATAGAGCGTTCGGCTCAAAGATCGTTGACCAGACCAGAACCTCGCCGTTGCAGTCCCTCACCTTCATCGGTGGCCGCCGCTCATCGTTATCAGCGGCATACATATGAAATGCCAAAGCTATCTGCTTCAGATTCTTGAGGCAGGCCGTACGGCGCGCAGCGTCGCGCCGCCGGGCCATTGCAGGCAGGAATATCGCCACGAGAAGGCATATGATAACGATAACCACAACAAGTTCTACCAGTGTGAAACCGTCGCGTCTCATTTCTGGACTCTCCCGTGTCGCTGATGTGCAACTCCCATATTACAGTATACGACGGACTCCACCGGAAGGTTCACTGATCCCTGACCGCCCTAATCGATAGATTTCGCTTGCTTTACTGGGCGCGTTTCAGGGCTTTGAGCAGTCTGGTCGCGGGCAGCGTGTTGAGGACGTCTGGGGGTTCGAGCCAGGCAGGGTGGGACGGTTCGCGAACCGCCCTCAATTCTGTGCGCCGGCGCCACCTTTGGCTGGTCGTTCACACATCCTTCTGTGCGCGAAACCAGTCGACGAACAGAGGTATCCCCTCCTCGATCTTGATCTGCGGATCGTACCCGAGCACTTTCCTGGACTTATCGATATCGGCGTACGTTATAGGCACATCCCCCGGCTGGACCGGCACATGCTCGACATTGGCCTTCTTGCCGAGCGCGCTCTCTATGAGCCGCACAAGCTCGAGAGTCTCCGTCACCTGTGACTCGCCGAGGTTGAATATCTCGAAATCGAACTTCCGGTCGAGCGCGCTGAGCACACCCTGCATAATGTCGTCAACGTACGTGTAGTCCCTCTTGAACGTGCCGTCGCCGTACACCGGCACCGGCTCGCCGCGCTCTATCAGGTTTGTGAACTTGCGTATCGCCAGGTCCGGCCGCTGCCTCGGTCCGTAAACGGTGAAGAACCGCAGACAGGTGATTTTCATCCCGTAAAGGTGGTGGTAGGTGTGGCACATGAGCTCGTTGGCGCGTTTGGTGGCCGCGTACGGCGATATCGGGAACGCGATCGGGTCGTCCGGGCTGAACGGGACCTTGCTGTTCACGCCATAGACGGAAGACGACGAGCCGAAAACGAAGTTCTCAAGTTCATGCTTCCTGCTCATCTCGAGCAGGTTGAGCGTACCCATCCCGTTCACTTCCTCGTACAGGCGCGGCTGCGTAAGCGACGGTCTGACACCGACCATAGCGGCAAGATGGACTATCTCATTCGGGCGCATCTCGGTGAACGTCTTGTCGAGAAACGCCTCGTCACGTATATCGCCCTCGACGACCTCCACGTTAGGCTTGTCAGCAAACGCGGCGACGTTGTTGCGCTTGAGCTGCGGGCTGTAATAGTCGTTGAAGTTATCCAGGCATATAACCGCGTGCCCCTGATCGAGAAGCCTCTCAACGAGGTGCGACCCGATGAATCCCGCTCCTCCCGTCACCAATACTCGACTCATAGTAAGCGTATCCTTCCTAATGTCCCGCAAAACTGCAGATTCATCCCGGCACAGATCGATTTGAGTTCGTGTTCGGGTATCATAACACCGGGAGCGCCCCGAAATCAATTTCCATCGTGCGGAAAAACCGTTTTCGCAGGTAGGGCGGGCGTCCCGCCCGCCGGTGTAGGGGAGCCCCTCGCGGGCTCCCGCGGGAGGGTACGAGACCCTCCCCTACAGAAGATGACCACAGTGAGATCATTCCGTACTTGGCGGCAGGAACGGGGGAGCGAAGAGGTTCACCCCCAGAGAGCGTAACATCTCGTCGAGCTTGACGAGCGGCAGGCCGACCACGTTGAAGTAGCAGCCCTCGAACCGTTCGACGAGAAGGCTGCCGACACCTTCCACAGTGTACGCTCCGGCTCTGTCGAGAGGCGACACCGCCTGAAGGTACAGGTCGATATCTGCATCTGAAAGTTGGCGGAATGTGACGGCGGTTCGCTCGAAATCCGTCAAAACCGCGCCGGTACCGAGTTGAATCAGCGTCAAACCTGTGTAGACGAAATGCTGTCTGCCGGAGAGCGCCTGGAGCATCTCCCGTGCTTCCGTGATGTCACGCGGTTTGCCGAGCACCCTCTTGTCGAGAAACACGAGGGTATCAGCGCCCAGTATCAGGCTGTCGCCCGTGCGGTTTTCGGCGACGGAACGCGCTTTCGCCTCGCTGTTCGCTTTGACGACCTCTTCCGGAGGCGAACCGTCGCCGTCGCTCTCCTCAGCGGTAGGTTTCACAATCGCGAACTGTACGTCGAGCGATTTGAGCAACTGCTCGCGTCTGGGCGAGCTGGAAGCAAGTACAAAGCTCATCGTTACGCGCTCTTTTCCGCTATCTTCTCGATATCGGGCTTCTTTTTGAAATAGACGAGGTGAGCGGGACAACCCGCCCTGCAATCTGACGACCCGAAACCTTTCACCGGCACCGCCGCGCCATCAGCGCGCAAAAACCGCTGGTTCAGGGAGCATTCCGAGCGCGTCGGCGTTTCCCACTCGACGTGTTGTTCGACCCGCGCGCCGGGTGCGCCGATCAGAAAATCCACATGCCATCGCGGCCTTGGTTTCTTTCTGAGATGGTACCCGATGCGCCCATCCAGACCCGACATGGCACTTCCGGTATATACGTAATAGCCGCGGGGAAACTTAAACGTCCCGAGCTTGCCTACGCGGACGGTGCGAGACTTGGGCAGCCGTACCAGAAGGGCATAACTACCCGGTCTCGTCGGGCGGTAACGCGATCTCCTCAACCTCCTCCTCACCATGGGGATATTCTATAATGTCCGTACCTTCGGGCACTTTGAGCTCGAACACATTCTCGCGGATCTTCCTGTTTACCCGTATATTGTCCAGGTTGATCGAGGTTTGCCCTTCCTCTTCCGGATCGGTGATGAGTATCCTGTATATGGCAAAATCTTCCGGTCGCAGCCAGAGTTGGACGGATGTAAAGTACGACTGCAGTTCCTCGGTTTTCGGTACCAGCTTGACGCATGTGCCCTTCTCGCCCTCGCCCGGATCGACCAAAGCGATGTTATACAACTCTTTCAGTTCCTTCGGAGATTCGTCAAAGCCGAGGAAAAGTCCCGGCATCTGTTTCTCACGGGTGAAATCGTGAATCTCCAACTGTTCCAGCTCCTTGATGTAGATAGACAGGACACGATCTTTGACGAGAAGCTGCATCGCGTCGGGAGATCGGTAGTCCCAGAGAATCCTGGCGGGTCGCAGGTAGAAGACCCTCCCTTTGGACGTTTCCTCCTCGTCAAAGAGGGCGGATTTCTTGATTTGGGTGAACCTGGCGGAGTAATCGAGCAGTTTCGCGCGTTTGGCGACGAATTCCTCGAGGAACTTGTCCAGCACTTTGTCCGTATCGGCCGTGCAGTATGCGGATCCGCCCGAAGTGCAGACCATTGTCGCCATGACGGCTATCGACATTGCCTTGAAGCATTTCTTCAAACCGGCATGCATTTTCTTCTCCACCTTCCTCGGATTGCCCGGCTGCCGAGAAAGACAGCGCGTGACGACCCTTCAGCCAGTCCAGCCAGCCCCTTCGCCGGTTGGTGCGGCCGGTTTCGTAGGGGCGGTTCGGGAACCGCCCGCATATACCCCGTCCATATAAAGATTGTAATCCATGTTGTAATTCGCAGAGTCGGGATTCTCCCGATCCAACTCCCATTGTAACGGATTTGCGATGATGTACTCTCGAATCCGGTTCAGTTCATCCTCGTTGCGGATGACCCGCTCGTAATAGTTGCGCTGCCAGGCGAAAGACCGGTGACCGGAGTCATGAATCGATCTCGCTGATGTCGTCTTAAACGCGCCAACCAGCCGCCCCAATGGCTTCCGTTTCCTGAGGGCGGTTCCCGAACCGCCCCTACGATCGTCAACAAGCACCAATATTCCGTGGATATGATTCGGCATTATGATAAATTCGTCCAACTCAACGCGCCCGTACCGTTCCGCCAGCCAGAACCATTGTTTCTGCACAATTTCACTGATCTCGCGAATGCCCAGCCACAATATGTGGCTGCGCGTACAGACTGTCACGAAATACGCCCCTTCCTGCGAGTAGTCGTATTCCCTCAAACGAATTGACCGGCGGCAATGCATTTGCCCTTCGCGCATCATTTCAAGCTCGCCCCATGTTCAACGGGGATTCATAGCGGTGCGGCGGGGCGGACTGTTCCCTGAGCCCCGTGTCCTCTGCGGCATTTATCCTTCGTCCGTGCCGGTGCCGATATCCTTTTTCAACATCTCCCGGTGTGCATCCAGAAGGGCTCCGAACTCCGCCTTGAACCGCTCCTTCTGAAGGGCGAGTCTCGCGACCTCCTGGTTGATCTCCACGCGAGCTTGTTCCGCCTGCTGGTATATCTGTTTGGCTTCGAGTCGTGCCTCGTCAATGATAAGTTCGCCTTCCTTCTTTGCCTCGTTAAGGATCTCGGAACGGAGTTTTTCGGAGGAGACCAGCGCGTTCTTCAGGCTTTCCTCCGTGCGTCGGTACTCGGAAAGTTGGTCCTGCAACTGCTCGACCTGGAACCTGAGCCGCCGGTTCTGCTCTATCAACCGTTCGATATCGTCGGCGACAGTATCCAGGCAGGACCTGACGTCGCGCGGTTTGTATCCCAAAGGAACACGCTTGAACTTTGTATCATACAGGTCGCTCGGCGCCAGGGCTACCGGTTCGCCGAGCACCTCGACCAGCATTCTCTTCTCTCTTGAGGTTTCCTCCTCCATGATCTCCCTCCCGATGGATTATTTCCCGAGTTCCTTCGACCTCGCAACGGCCGCCGAGACAGCTTGAGATACGATGTTTTCAAAGTGCTCCGCATCGAACACCGCCAGAGCCGCCTGCGTTGTACCTCCCTTCGAGGTGACGCGCGCACGAAGATCCCCCGGCGCGGCGCCTGTCTCGCGCAGCAGTTTGGCCGCTCCATAGAATGTCTGGCACGCCAGAGCGCCCGCCTCTTCCGCCGAAAGACCCTGTTCGACAGCCGCTTTCGTGAGCTTCTCCACAAGATAGAAGAAGTAGGCCGGTCCGCTCGCGCTCAGCGCAGTGACGGCATGCATCTGTTCCTCATCAAAGACTACTGCGGTACCTACCGCGGAGAACAGGCGCATCACGAACTCCATGTCGGCGTCCGTAGCCCGCGCGCCGCTGCACAGCGCTGTTGCCCCCGTCCCTACCATTGCGGGTGTGTTCGGCATGACGCGCACGACTCGCACCTCTCCGCCCAACCGCTCCTCAATGAAACCGGTGGAGATACCCGCCGCTATCGAGATCATAAGGTGAGATGGCCTGACGTGAGGTGCCAGGTCGCGCAAAAGGTCCGCCATGGATTGCGGTTTCACGGCGACAACGATAGCGTCGCTGGCGCCGGCGAGCGTTTCCAGGTCCGAGGCGATGTTCACACCGGGATCGGCGGCAACCTTCTCGAGCTGCGTTTCATCAACATCTACGGCGGTGATATCCTGTGGCGTCACCATCTCTGCGGCAACCAACCCGCGCATGATGGCCGTGCCCATGTTTCCTGCACCTATGAACCCAATCCTGTTACCCATCGCTACTCCTTAACGCCGCCGTCCTCCGGCGGGCGGGACGCCCGCCCTACCTTTCCTGTAGGGGAGGGGCTTGTACCCTCCCGTGAACTCGTCTATTTCCCGGCGGGAGGCCACGAGGGCCTCCCCTACACCTCCGATGGCGGACAGGAATGTCCGCCCCACCATCGATCACGTCAGCGGAATAGAAATTCCATCTGCAGGTCTTTGACGAGCCCGTATCTTTTCATCAACCTAACGAGCTGAAGCGTGTCGCTCTCCGTGTAGTTGTTGTTGATCTGGACGTGCGAAATGAGCGCCTTGAGTATTGTCGAGAACTCGATCGCGTGGTCTA
>CBFDCQ010000121.1:0-6059 GCA_965603355.1 uncultured bacterium | reverse complement strand
GAGGACATTTCTAATGCGTTAACATAGAGGACATTTCTAAAGAGTCTTGACAGAATGTTCCTGCGATATGCGCTGAGATACCTCGCGTCATTCCCCGTAGGAAAACGAGGAAAACGGCTATTCGGCGGGACTCATTGCTGCGTACATGAGCTGCGCGAGGTCCAATTCGAGGCGCACGTGGTGTATAATGGTCTCGGTTGCGAATATCCGCTCCGCCAGCAGTGTATATAGCTATGGAGCGTGTATGGGCGGTTCGCACACCGCCGGTGGTACAACAGGAAGCTTTTGGAGCGACGAACGCTGCTGAGGTCGTGCCATGTACGTCAATGGGGTCGAAACGGAGATGGCTGGACCTGCAACCGTTATTGCTATTGTGGCCTTTTTGCTCTTGCTCTCAGGCTGCATCCTGGTTTTTGTTTGGAAGATGGGTGGAAGCCGTTTGCTGAAGGTGAGCGTTACGCTATTGTGTGTCCTGATTCTCTGCTATGCGCTGCCTGAACTCTACTTCACTGAAGGGAAAACGACCGGGCTGCTCGGCGACTCCTCGCAAATGGCGGGGGTCATTCTTCTCTGTGCCCTTGTTGGCGCATTGACGGCTTCGGTGTCCCTCTACGTGCACGCAAACCGGAGAAGACAGAATATTAGAACGGCCTGCCGGAAATGCGGCCTCGAAAACGTGGCCGGGACTTGGGTATGCGGTGACTGCAAGAGCCTCTTGCCTGAATACTCTGTCACGATGCTGGCGGTGGTGCTAGTACTCCTGTTAGTGGGGTTTGCCGTGATCGGCCAGATCTTGTTTCTGGTGCTTTTCGCCATTTGAGGAATAATCCTTATCCAGAAAACGTAGGGGCGGTTCGCGAACCGCCCGTGTCGCTGACCAGCGCACCCCCTACGCGTCATTCCCGCGGAAGCGGGAATCCAGGGGAAGTGAAGAGAGTTCATCCGCAACGGCGGATCCCTGCCTGCTCGGGGATGACGACAAGAATGGGTCGGCAGACAGGAAAAAGGCCTCTGGTAAGAAGTGAGGTATTCTCGAGAAACGGTGGATCACGGACCCGCTTCTCACGAGGCCTTGACATCGGTGGGACAAGTTTGGTATTATATGCGTCCCACGTCGTAGAGTGGGAATGAGATGCCGCGCGGCGTATGCTTAGACGCCGCGCTTATGTAGGTGTTAAGGAAGAAAAGCGATGCGGACTTATACGCCGAAGAAAGACGAGATCGTGCGCAAGTGGTACATTGTGGATGCCGAGGGGCAGGTGCTTGGCCGGCTTGCGACCAAGGTTGCCAGCGTGCTCAGAGGCAAACACAAACCGCAGTACACGCCCTTCCTTGATGTGGGCGACCACGTCATCGTCGTCAACGCCGAGAAGGTCGTACTCACGGGCAACAAGCTGCAGGATAAGATTTATTACAGGCACTCGGGGTATCCCGGGGGATTGAAGGCAACGAGCTGCCAGAGGCTCATGGAGACGCATCCTGAACGCGTGATCAGCATGGCGGTGAAAGGGATGTTGCCGCACAACGCCCTTGGCCGCGCAATGTTTAAGAAGCTGAGAGTTCATGCGGGTCCGGATCATTCGCACGAGGCACAGAGCCCTGAACCGCTGTCAGTATAGGGGACGCAAAACCAGGAGGTTCGAATAACGTGGAAAAGGCCGTAGAGTATTGCGGTACAGGAAGAAGAAAGACGTCGATTGCGCGTGTGCGATTGAGCCCGGGCACTGGCGAGATGGTCGTCAACGACGGCAGTTTAGAGGACTATTTTCGCAGAGGAACGCTCATCACGTTCATAAAGAGACCTCTGGAATGTGTGGAGGCTCTTGACAAGTTCGACGTGAAAGCCAGGGTATCTGGAGGAGGCATTTCCGGGCAGGCTGGAGCGCTTCAGCTCGGAATCGCGCGAGCGCTTCTCAAGACGGACGAGGAGCTGCGGTCCGCGCTGCGTCGGGCAGGGCTCCTGACGCGGGACCCCAGAATGAAGGAGCGCAAGAAATACGGGCAGAAGGGCGCTCGGGCGAGATTCCAGTACTCGAAACGATAGGACCGACCTCATACCGCTGAATGATGTTGCCCGCCGTTGTGTATGTCGCGGCGAGTCCCACCATCTTATCCCCTGTTATTGACATCTTGGCCTGCGTGCGCTATATTTGGGATCGGAAGGCCGCAGGAGCGAGAAAGCGTTCTCGATGCGCGCTTAAGTCGGGTAAATTGTCCCGCGACCGGACAGGGATTACGACTGACCAACTGCAAAGTTCTCTTAGGAAATCGGGAACCGTTCTCTGCGGTTCTGGTCCCGGTGCCGCAAAACGGATCTCCGCTTCACGCTCGCGGCGGACAGTTCAGAGGAGCGTTCATGATATGAAGCCGGACGACGAGGCTTTCGAGGGTGTTTTTGACGCTTTCCGGGAAGAGATGTCCCGTGTGATGAACCAGTTGGGGTTCTCACCGAGGAAGCCTGCCTTCCTGCACCCGAGCGTGTGGCGTCCGCCGACCGACGTCTTCGAGACCCGCGCAGATATTGTCATAAGAATGAACATTGCCGGGACGCGGAGGGAGGACATCAACATAATCTTTGCGAGCGGCATGCTCGTCATTCGCGGAATTCGCCACGAGATCCCCCCGTTTCAAAAGACGGCCGTGAGTCGCATGGAGATAGACTACGGTCCTTTCGAGCAGAGGATAACCCTTCCACAGGAGATAGATGTTGAGAAAGTCGAAGCAGTGTACGCGGAAGGTTTCTTGACGATTACGGTGCCGAAGAGCGTCAAAGCGCGTACGCAGGCTATCTGCATTCGCATAAAGGGATAGACGTCCGTGGGCAAGCAACGTAAAGGGCAACCGCCTGAAGCGCTGGAAAGCCGGGAAACACCGGAAACCCTTCCGGATGTGCTGGCGATAGTGGCTCTGCGCGACACGATCCTCTTCCCGGGAATGGTGGCCCCGCTGATGATCAGCAGAGAACGGTCGCTCAACGCCGTGAACGAGGCGCTCGTCGGTCAGCAGCCGATCGGATTCCTGGTACAGAAAAACCCTGAAACCGAGGACCCGTCCTTCAACGACGTCTACGAGGTCGGCGTTGCATCGCGGATACTGAAAATGCTGAAGCTGCCGGATGGCAGCATGAGCATCATCGTGCAGGGGCTGCAACGTGTCCGTGTGATCGCGCCAATATCGCAACAGCCCTACCTCAAGGCCAAGACAGAGCTGCTGACGGATATCGAGGAGCAGACCAGGGAGGTTGAAGCGCTTGCCAAGAACGCTTCAACGATGTTCGGGAAAGTGATAGACTCGTCCCCGGATTTGGGCGACGAACTCCTGGTTACGCTGATCAACATGCGTGAACCGGGCAAGCTGGCTGACTTCATAACCACGTATCTCGGCATTCATACAGCGGAGAAGATGCCGGTCCTCGAAGAGGTCTCGGTGCGTGAGAGGCTTACCAAGGTTAACAGGCTTCTCCACAGGGAGCTGGAGTCACTGGAGCTGCGAAGCAAGATTCAGCAGGAGGTTCAGTCGGAGATAGGCAAGACGCAGCGGGAGCTTATTCTCCGGCAGCAGTTGCGGGCCATCCAAAAGGAGCTGGGCGAGGGCGATCAGCGCACCATTGAGATAGAAGAACTGAAAGAGAAGGTCGCCGAGGCGAGGATGCCGGAGGCAGCGCTCAAGGCGGCGGAGCATGAGCTCGACAGGCTGGAGAAGATGCCGCCGGGCGTGCCCGAGTATACGGTATCGCGCACGTACCTCGATTGGCTCATATCCCTGCCGTGGTCTATGAGCACGGAGGATAGCCTGGACGTTGACGCAGCGGCGAAGACGCTGGACAAGGACCATTACGATCTTGAGAGAGTGAAGGAACGCATCCTGGAGTTCCTGGCGGTGCGCAAGCTGAAAAAGGATACGAAAGGGCCGATACTCTGTTTCGTTGGGCCGCCGGGAGTGGGCAAGACCTCGCTCGGAAAATCCATTGCGAGGGCGCTTGGACGAGAGTTTGTGCGGATCTCGCTTGGTGGGATCAGGGATGAGGCGGAGATACGCGGCCACAGGAGAACATACGTTGGCGCTCTGCCGGGCCGGATAATACAGGGGATAAAGCGAGCGGGTTCCAACAACCCGGTATTCATGCTCGACGAGGTTGACAAGATCGGTGCCGACTTCAGGGGCGACCCTTCCTCAGCGTTGCTCGAGGTGCTTGATCCGGAACAGAACTCCTCCTTTTCAGACCACTATATCGAGGTCCCTTTCGACCTCTCGAAGGTCATGTTCATATGCACGGCGAATATCATTCATCCTGTGCCGGATGCCTTGAGAGATAGGATGGAGATCCTGGAGCTGCCCGGGTACATTGAGGAGGAAAAGGCGGAGATAGCAAGAAAGTACCTGATTCCACGGCAGTTGGCCGAACACGGACTCAAGAGGAAGAACCTTGCGTTTCACAAGGAGGCGATCGTCCATATCATTCGCGGGTACACCCGTGAGGCCGGTCTCAGAAACCTTGAACGTGAGATCGCCAGAGTGTGCCGTAAGGTCGCGACAGGCGTTGCGCGGGGATCGAAAAGGAAAAGGAAAGTCACAGCTCGAAGTCTCCATTCGTTGCTGGGCCCGGTACGGTTCTTCTCAGAAGTTGCAGAACGCACGTCCGAACCCGGGGTGGCCACTGCGCTGGCGTGGACGCGCAACGGTGGCGAGATCCTGTTTGTCGAGTCGTCGCAGATGCCCGGCAAAGGCGGCCTTGCTCTGACCGGTCAGTTGGGCAATGTCATGAAAGAATCCGCTCAGGCTGCCCTCACGCTGATCCGGTCCCGCGCAAGAAAACTCGGTATTCGCGAGGACTTTTATACGAACCGCGACCTGCACGTTCACGTACCGGCCGGCGGGATAGCAAAAGATGGCCCCTCGGCCGGCGTAGCCATTGTGGCGTCGCTTGCTTCCCTTCTTACAGGTCAACCTGTGCGCGGCGATGTCGCGATGACCGGCGAGATTACGCTTCGCGGCAAGGTTCTTGCCATCGGTGGCGTCAAAGAGAAGGTGCTCGCGGCGCATCGTGCCGGAATACACACGGTCATTCTGCCGGACCGCAACAGGAAGGATCTCGAGGAGATTCCCAGTCGTGTGAAGGAAGCTCTCTCCTTTAAATTCGCGAAAAACGTTGACCAGGTGTTGCGTACTGCGCTTCGACCGGACGGGCCATCGCGGTCGCGTTAGCCCGGTCTGTATCGCAATTTTATTGTTATTCCCGGTTTTTCTACGTTTCCCAGCGTGTGGTTTTGCCCCTATTCCGGAAAAAAATGTTGTAATATAGACGGTGTTGGAGTAGAATATAGAGGACATACAGGCTGGAAAAGGTATTCTCAGGGGGCAGATGTCAGTGAGCAAAGTTGCTTATGTCGGAATCCAGCTGTTCATCATTGCCCTGGTAGGTCTGCTAACCGTACCGTTCCTTTCACGTGCAAAATGCCTTCATTGTGGTTCGTACAACCGACTTGATGCAGAGGAATGCTCGAAGTGCGGACAAGAGCTAGAGACATGACACTAGATTTGTCGGTGCTGTGTTGCGGTATTGTCAGCCTTGTTCTGGGTCGCGCTTGACGCTGACAGTTCGGACCTGCCCGAGCTGTTTTCCTCCGCGACCGGTTAGGGGAACGCCCGCGTCGGCGGGCGCAACATTAGCGAAGAGAGAGGTGAATACCATTGAAGGAGTCCAGAAACTGTCCCCATTGTGGTAAGGATGTCGGTGGTGCAACCGAAACGTGCCCGCACTGCCGCGGGAGCTTGGATGTCGCGTCGAGCGCGTCGGCCGATGAGAACAAATGCCCAAAGTGTGGTTCCCAACTGAGACCCGATGACGTGATCTGTATCCAGTGCGGTACGAACCTGCTTACCGGTACACCCGTTTTGCAGCGAGGGGGCAAAGCTGCGCGTCCTCGTGCGGGCAAGGTGATTGCAGTTATCGTAGCGTGCGCGGTTGCCGCGGGGGCAGTTGGCTGGGCGATATGGTATTTGCGTCACGATTATGCCGCGGACGGTCGCCGGAAGTTCCTGGAGGGCAGTCTGGAAGA
>CBFDCQ010000120.1:0-6672 GCA_965603355.1 uncultured bacterium | reverse complement strand
CGTGTACGCCCCCCCCCACTTACCCAACCCTCAGGTCGGGGGGGCATATTCCCCGGGTGGGCTCCTTGTCGCTGCGCGTTGTGGCGGGAAAGATGCCCGCCCTACCTTACGAAATGTACGGCAGGTACCCCCTTAGTCGTCATTGCGAGCGAAGCGAAGCAATCTCGTTGTAGGGGCAGGGCATGCCTCGCCCCTAATCCCGGAATGGTGGGTACACTCGCGCCGACGGGAGGGTACAAGACCCTCCCCTACGTTGCCTTGGCGGCCACGCTAAAAAACCAGCATTTTTTGCTTGACAAATTCCTCCGTCTATGCTAAAATTTTAGCATAATCGGAGTCGGCGATGTACGAGGCTGCAGATTGAAACGGGGAAAAGGGAGGAATCATGCCGAAGAAATCGGATGTCAATCTGAGCCGTCGTGAGCGGCAGATCATGGACGTCATATATAGAAAGAGTCGCGCAAGCGCCGCGGAAGTGATGGAGGGGCTGCCCGACCCGCCGAGCTACTCGGCGGTGCGTGCGTTGCTGCGGGTGCTGGAGGACAAAGGACACCTCAAACACACGAAGGCCGGCGCACGGTACATCTACATCCCGACGCGGCCGCGTCATAACGCGGGCCGGTCGGCGCTGAGGCGCGTGCTGCAGACATTCTACGAGGGCTCGACGGAGAAGGCGGTCGCCGCGTTGCTGAACGTTTCCGATACGAGACTATCGCCGCAAGAGCTGGATCAGTTGTCCCGGCTTATCGATGAAGCTCGAGAGGAGGGACGCTAGTCATGTCCGCGCAATCTGCTGGTTCGATCATGTGGTTGACAATCCTGCTCGACGCGTCGGTCAAGGGCGTAATCGTCCTCGCGTTGGCGGGCGCGTTGAGCGTCGCGTTACGTCGTGCGTCGGCGGCATCGCGTAACCTGGTCTGGTCGCTTGCGCTGGTCAGTCTGATTGGCTTGCCGGCGCTGTCGGCAGTGCTACCGAGCTGGCAGGTGCCGATACTCCCGCACCAGGTTCCGCCATCAGAGAGTCAGGCGGTACAAGAAGGTAGGTCGGCCATCCTGGCCGACATAGAGGAGGAAACCCCGGCGGGCAGGATGCCCGGCCTACCTGTGAGTATGGGCTATTCGGATACCGCGCCCGGGGCAATGATGAGTGGAACGGCGACTCCATCGCCGGCCGGCGTCGAGCTGATGACCAGAGGCCCTGCAAGGCTCCCGTGGCCTGTCTGGATCTTCCTCGCGTGGGTCCTTGGCGGGGTGGGAGCGATTGTGCCGTTGCTGATAGGCATAGTGGCCGTCCTGGGCCGCACCCGACGGGCGGCACAAGTGAAGGAAGGTGTTTGCGCAAAGCTACTGCCAGTGTTGAGCGAAGAGCTTGACGTACGGCGCAGGGTGAGGCTGCTGGAGAGCGACGACGCGAGCGTTCCAACGACGTGGGGCGTCCTGCGGCCGGTTGTGCTCCTGCCGAGCGAAGCGCGGAACTGGCCGGAAGAACGGTGCCGGATGGTCCTGCTGCACGAGCTGTCGCATATACGCCGCCGCGACTGGTTGACGCAGACAGTCGGGCGTGTCGCATGCGCGCTGCACTGGTTCAACCCTCTTGTCTGGCTGGCGGCCCGCCGGTTACGTCTCGAGAGCGAGCAGGCGTGCGACGACGCCCTGTTGAGGGCCGGCTACAAAGCTTCCGGTTACGCCCACCAGTTGATGGAACTTGTCCGCACGCTGCGACCCGCACGATGCGCATCGCTGGCAACGGTGCCGATGGCCCGGTCATCGAGGATCGAGAAACGGTTAACGGCGATCCTGGATGTAACGCGAAATCGCCGCGCACTCACACATCTATCGATCGCTCTGGCGCTGATCCTGGTGAGCTGCACGGTAATGCCGCTCGCTGCGCTCCGCCCAATCGCGAAGGCGCAGGAACCTAGCACTGAGTCCAAGGTTACGCTTCCGAACGGAGTTACCGTCGAGCTGATCGGCGTGTCATACCATCCTTCCCGAGAGCAGCCGTGGTGGCGACCTGACGGGACGCTGTTGGAAGAAGGCCCGTACGACGAAGTGCGCGCGAACGTGAACGTCGGTGATGACCAGCAAGCGCGCGAGTTTGCCGTAAGGGTTGGAAACATCCCCGGCTTTGAGCGGGACTATCTGTGCAGGGTGAACATCATCGGTCCCTCCTCGCAGGTAGCCATGTCCGGTCTGTACAAGAAGGGCCTCCACGTTCCCGATCTTCAGGCAATCGCAGCTTCTTTACGACAACACCAAACCACCGTCGGCGTGGGTGTCGGTGTGGCCGCGGGTTCCTGGGAAACGGTCGCCAGTTCCGCGGGCAAGGGCGTGCGGAGTGCCGATCGGGCGTCGGGCGGAGTCGTTTTCGCGGAGCCTTACGAAGTCGAGAGCCAAACCCGGATCACGGTTAGCAACACCCTTGTCGACTTTGATTGTCGAGTTATCGCCGTTGACACGGATGGAGAACCGCACATGCCGTCGGCGCGCCGTGGCCGTGCCGGGACCATGAGGCAGACAACGGCGTCCTTCCATAACTTGGCGCTTTCAGACATCAGAGAATTCCGGTTCCAGGCTCGGCCTTTCAGTTGGGTCGAGTTCAAGAACGTGTCCCTCAAACCGGGCGAGCGAACAGACGTGTCGGTCGTTGCGACCTCCGACGCGCACCCATTTCGCATAGACACCAGCACAGGTGAGGCCGAGGAAGCGAGCGTAGCGCCAGAGGCCGCGCCCGCTGTTGAGAATGAGGAGATGCTCAAGCAGGTCGGGCTCGCCCTGAAGATGTATGCTGGTGAGAGCCAGGGGGGGCGATTTCCGGCAAAAGCGAGCGAGGCCGGCAGCCTTCATCCAGAAATGGAGGGCCTTGTACACCTTCTTGACGAAGGAGGTGCGGACGCTTCCGAGCTGATTGCATACCTCAAGGGACAACGGGGCGTCAAAGTCTGTTACCTGGGATACGTGGTGACCGACGAGGAGTTCGGGCTGGCGCTGCTCGAGGAGTTGAGTGGCCGCACAGAGTTAGATTTGCCGCAGGATCTGTACATTTCACGTCCCGAAGGTGGGTACGATACGATTTACCTGCTTCGCGAGGGGATCGAACGCTTTCTCATCACCGACATTAACGATCCGGCCGGTTCCGCGATAACGCAGTCCGCCATCCCGATCATTTGGGAGATCCCTGACTCCCGGGATGGAAACGGCGGATGGGTCCTCTATATGGACGGGCACGTCGAGAGAAAATCCTACCCGGGTGAGTACCCGATGACGGAACGGTTCATCACGCGACTGCGCGAACTGATGGCTTCTCAGGCGGCAGACGAGAGCGCCCCACTGCCCCGCGCGGCTGCGAGTGGAGTGCGCGCGAGAAGCCCCGTCGCCAGGGCAACGACGATGGGCAGGACTACACGCCGTCCGACATCGGCGGCTGGAACAGTTGAACAAACGGCTCCGGCGGCATCCGATCTGCCGCAGTTGAGGTACCTGGCGTGGCAGACGGAGAAGGGACAGGAGGAACCGGTCAAATACTGGCGGCCGGACGGCCGGGTGGCGGTCAACGAGGATGAGATTACGATGGTTGAAACCTGGGTCGAGCCGACCGGGCAGGTAGACGGAAGTCATCCCGAATATCGTCATATGCATTTCTGGTTTGCGCATCCTGAAATCGATCGGTTGTCGTATTTCGAGGCGACGTTGCTGGATTCTGATGGCAGACCGTTTGAGGATCTGGGTTCAGCCGGTAGTACGCACCCCGCGGGGGAGCGAACCGGGAACGTGGGCTGGCACGTCGTAACACGAAGTCTCGGCGCCGCTGATGACTGGCCCGAGCGCGTTCGCATACGTGTTCGCTACGGGGTGGGCCCGTGGGAGTACCGCCGGACGGTTCCCCCGGACTACAACGGCTTTATGGCGCTTGACAACAACGCGAGCCTCGGCTCGATCGGACAGAATACCGAAGGCCGAACGTTTATCTCCAGCATACAGGATACAGACGCCGTCACAGTGCAGTTCGATTTCGTTGCGGTCACGAAAGACGGCCGCGAGATCGAACGTACCCGCCTGAACAGAGCAGGCCCTCCGCAGAGCTTGCAGGAGACCTACATATTCGATGAGCCGCTTGCGAACGTCAAGGAGTTCAAGCTTCGCGTGCGGCCGATCAAGACGGTCACGTTAAAGGACGTATCGCTTGTTCCCGGCAGGCTGACGGGTACGACGGTGGTCGCTGGCGACACGACCCCACGGCGCGGCGCCTCGTTTGCGAGGACGGTGCGCGCGACTCGTCCCGCCGCGGCAGGTGTACCGAGACCCGCTGCGGCGAGGAGAGTGGGCACCACAGCACGACGCCGCCCCGCCGCCACACCTGTACCGAGAACCGCTACGGCGAGGAGAGGACGTATGACCGCACGTCGGCGTCCAGCCCCGGCCGCGACGGCATCGACAAGCACGACAAGCACAGTTGGCGCCACCGCACGCCGCAGCCCCGTCGCGAGGACAACTACAACCACCGCAAGGGCATCCTCGGAAACGGAGCAGGGAGCTGAGATCACAGCGCGACCCCTGACGGCGGCCGATCGGGAGATTTTCGACGAACTCGTCCAGTTTGCACGAATTGCCGATCGCCGGTTCAGTGACATAGGGGACTACCGATGGCGCGCCGCGCTGTATCATGTGCGCTCGGAGAATGAAGCTACCGTCTGGGAAATGCTGCATCTGCGTCGGAGGCGTGAAAGCGGGCCGGACGAGGTCGGATGGGAGTGCAGTCGACGGATCGACGCGGATGCGGAGTACTACCTCCCGGACGGGACGCCTCTCAACTCGCGATGGGAACCCCGCGACAGCGGGATGCACGCCATTTACATCGACGTCGGTACTCCTGTTCCCGAGAGCGAGCGTGTGCAGGTTGTCAGCCGTCACGGCACAGCTCCCGACCAGTTCCTGATAGTTCCCGGCACGGGCGAGCGGCGGTTCGAGTTCTGGGGTTGGACAAGCAGCCCGCGCGCGTGGATCGTTCGCCTTGACGCGCCGCTCGAACTCGGGAGCTACACCCGCGGCCGCCCGGACATCTGGCGCAGGGATGAGTACACAGAGCTGACTTGGCTGTTGCCGCTGGATCCCGCCGGTGCACGCGGTTACGTCAACTTCACCGCGCCCCGTGAGGCTGGTTCAGCGCAGCCCGTGTACGAGACGGCGCTCGCCACCAAGGAGTCCAGGGAGCGTTTCAACTACGAAAGGGTTCTTAATAGGGAATTGACGCACATGATCTCCTCGCTTGACTTTGTTCGCAGCGCGCAGGTGCGCGTCACGATCCCTGAGGATGCGCTGTTCGAGGAGGAGCAAGAAGATCCCCGCGCATCAGTATTGGTGGAACTGGCAGAACAAGGAGCGCTGGAGCAACATCAGACCGATGCGATACGGCATCTTGTAGCGGCGGGGGTAGAAGATCTCAAGGAGAGCAACATCACCGTCGTCGATACGCAGGGTAACGTCCTTGCCGTGCCGGGCGTCCAAGAAAGGGAGCAAGCCATCAAGGGCATACTTGATTACGGGGGGTTCGTCAAATACGACGGCGGAGGGCGTGTTGTTCGAGTGAATTTGGTTTATGATGAAGATGAGTCTGGTAACCGGACTGAATGCCGCGGGACGTCAGACGATGTTCTCGCGTATCTGCCCATTCTCTCGGAGACGAGGGAGCTGCTGATCCATGGTTCGCAGGCAACGGATAGAGCAATGCAGTATGTGGGGCAACTGAAGAACCTTGAGAAGCTGTACATGTGGGATGCCGAAGTGAGCGACAAAGGGGCTCTCCATCTGGCCAACCTACGCGGGCTGAGTCATATTCACATCAGCAATGCCAATATCACGGATGCAACTCTGAAAATACTGGCGCCGCTGCCAGAGTTAGAGGGGATGTCGTTGCAGGGAAACAACTTCACGGACGAAGGTCTAAAGCATTTGCGGGATATGACGCAATTGAAAGCTCTTTGGGTTGGCCTTGGCCACGGGAGAATAACGGACGCAGGTATGACCCATCTTGCCGCACTGAGCAAATTGCGTCGATTAGATCTTCAGAACACATCGGTTACCGATGCCGGTCTGCAGAAAATTCGCGGATTAACGAACCTTAGGGCTCTATATCTGCATGGTACCCACGTGACCCCGGCGGGTGCGAGAGAGATTCAAGCGGCTATTCCGGATTTGAACGTAGACTTTCGTTAGGCCGGACTCAGAATGACATGGCAGGCCGCGTCTACGCCCCCTCTGGTGCCGAGGACGAAGAAAACAGCCTGCGCGAGGCGCGGGCGCCCCACGCAGACCTTAACGCCACGTCACTCTCCACAGGCTGTGATCTGTGATACTTGCTGCGCATGGGTCACCCCCTTCTGAGGATAAACCAGAGGTGTCACCCATGTCTCGGTATTCTTGAAAAGGCTCTTGACACTCAGGGCATTCTGTGCTACTCTCAAGCGTCTTTTTGAGTTTAACGTCGGGGCAAACGATAGGAATATCGGATGACGATTGTGTTCTCGCTCGTTTGCCAACATTATCCACTCTGGGGGGGGTGGACGCTACGGCGTTGCCGAGATCCTGGCACAGTTGAGGCAAGAAACCATGGGTGGCCTCTACTCTAGCTGTGCACTCTTCCAGCATGCCAATCATACTTCTGTTGCCGAAAAC
>CBFDCQ010000119.1:0-6711 GCA_965603355.1 uncultured bacterium | reverse complement strand
CTGTTTGAAAACGACGCCCCGGATATTCCTGCAACAAAGGCCAGGCTGCTACATACAAGGAGAACCCGGCGTTATACGTCTCTTCAACTTTCCCGTGAGGGACGAGCAGGTATCCGGCCATCTCTCCTTTCTGAATCTGATTGGACGCGCCCATCACCGGGGCCAGGGGAAAGGCGAACACTAGAGCCAGGCAGGAAATGAACAATACAAGAAGTCTTTTTTTCAACATAAGGGAACCTCCGGTAACTATTTTTCTTTCTTTATTTGTAGCGTCTAACGTAGAACTCTAATTTCGCAATTATACAAGCGCATCCCGACACCGTCAAGGTGTCCGTCCCGAAAATTGGGGAACGGACAGGTACATCGTGACCCACCCCGGCTGATGTGCATGGGGCCTGCAAGTACGTGAGCAATCCGATGAGGTTGTATTTATGCACTCAGACGGTTGAAACCCTTGCATGATTACTGTTCTCGATGGCACGACGTGAGGCACGCGTTTGCTTCCAAACTGGTGATGCGTGGGTGCGACCTGAACGTGGTCCGTGAGCTGTTGGGCCATTCAGATCTGAGAATGACGATGATCTACGTCCACCTATCGCCCAGGAACCTGTCAGTAGCGGTAAGTCTACTTGTCGAGTCATCTCCCGATAGTGCAGGTTCCTCCGAGGAGGGATAAAAGGACAATCTGCGTGCTTTTTAGACATGCGGAGCAGCCGACCTAGACTGTGTCACCGTTTGCATAAGACGCTGAAAAAGGAAGCTGGCATTTGGGATTTGTCCGATTTATCCGCACCCCAACTCGTGCGGGAAGTATATCCATCGTACCCACTTTTTGCCTTCTCCACCCAGTGCTGAAGGATGGCGCGCGAGCTGGGTCGAATTGACAGGCAGTACCTCGGACAACTATCATAAAGGATATTGGCAGGATAGCGCGGCGTTGGAGGTTTCAGTCGAGCAGGAGGTCTTGGAGCGGCGCGCAGCGACGGCGAGTGCGATAGTCAAGGTTAGGCGGTCTTCACAGCAAGAACGGTTGTAGAAACAATGGCTGACGATCTGAACGAAGAACGACGGGATGCTATTCTGGACTCGATAACCGACGGCGTGTTTACGGTCGACCGAGAATGGCGTATCACGTCGTTTAACCGGGCAGCCGAGAGTATCACCGGTATCCCGAAAGATCGAGCGCTTGGCCAGCCATGCAAGGATATTTTACGGGCGAGCATCTGCGAAGGTAACTGTGCGTTGCAAGAAACGATCGAGACGGGAACGCCCGTCGTATGTAAGACGGTCAACATCGTGGACGCAACCGGCAAACGCCGGCCGGTTAGTATCTCCACGGCGATCTTGAGAGATTCCTGTGGGGAAATCATCGGCGGCGTGGAAACGTTCCGTGACCTTACGGCCGTCGAAGAGTTGCGAAAAGACATAGAACGTACGTACAGCTTTGAGGACATCATAAGCCGCAACGACCGGATGCACGAGATTTTCGATATTCTTCCCGAGGTTGCCGACAGCACAAGCACTGTGCTCATTGAGGGCGAGAGTGGTACAGGCAAAGAGCTCGTCGCACGGGCCATCCATAACCTTAGCCCGCGCAAAGGTAGGCCCTTTGTCGCGGTCAACTGTGGGGCGCTACCCGATACGCTTTTGGAATCAGAGCTGTTCGGCTATAAGGCCGGCGCGTTCACAGACGCCAAAAAAGACAAACCCGGCCGTGTGGCCCGAGCTGAGGGTGGCACGCTGTTTCTGGACGAGGTCGGGGACATCTCGCCGGCTTTGCAGATCCGGTTGTTGCGGTTCTTACAGGACCGTGTCTATGAACCGTTAGGGTCGGTATCGCCGGTACAAGCCAACGTGAGAGTTATAGCCGCGACCAACAGGCGCTTGCAGAACCTCGTCGAAAAAGGCGCTTTTCGCCGGGACCTGTTCTATCGGATCAATGTCGTGCGGATTGAGCTGCCGCCACTGCGCGAGCGCATGGAGGATGTGCCGCTTCTCATTGACCATATAATCAGTCGGTTGAACCGAATACAGGACAAAGACGTGATAAGCATCAGCGACGAAGCGCTGGTTTGTCTCATGTCGCACGATTTTCCCGGGAACATTCGCGAACTTGAGAACATCATCGAACGGGCGTTCGTATTGTGTCATTCAGGCCATATCCAACGAAACCATCTGCCCCGAGCTCTCTGTGACGCGCCGTGTGTCGATCGTTCTCAACAGACCGCGTTCAGCTCGTTCAAACAAATGGAAGCCGCTTTCCTCATGAACGCTCTTCGGCGGAACAACTGGAACCGGGCTGAAACGGCCCGGCAGCTTGGCATACACAAAACCACACTTTTCCGGAAGATCAGATCTCTTGAGCTTGAGGTTCCGTCATCGAGAGACCGAGCCTGATCATCGTTAAGAAACAGCTGCACTGGCCAACTCCATAGACAACTCAATAGCTGCAAATTCGCTACCCTATCACTACTCATAAGTAGCATTTCTGCTACCTATCCCGACGCACTCCCCGATACTCGACAACCCTAACACATTGTGCGTTAAGGCTTTATGGAACCATACCTGCCTCTTGTTGCGCGTGGCATGGATCATGCTCGGACTAAAGTGGTAAGGAGACGCTGCGGATATGAGAGTAGCGATACCCGTTTGGCGTGGGCAAGTATGCACGGTATTCGATTTTGCGCGCCGCGTGCTCGTCGTGGAGATGGATGACGCGGGCAAGAGATCTTCGAGCGAGATTCCTTTTGAAGAGGAGTCTATGACAGCTCGTGTAAGGACGCTGTCGCGCCTGCGAACAGAGATACTGATTTGCGGCGCCATTTCGAGCGACTTAGCCAAGATGGTAGCCGCCTACGGAATTGAGATTGTTCCTTTTGTCAAGGGACCGGTGGAGGAGGTGCTGGCAGCGTTTCTGGCTGGCGAGATCGACGACCCTCGGTTTCTTCTTTCCGGCTCCGGGCCGGAGTCGAGGCGACAGAAAGCGTTCAAGGGGCGTCCACCGGCGGCCGGTTCCGATCGCCCGTAAGCGCGGCGGTGGAAGAAGTAGCATGCAGGTCCACATAGGGTATCTGCGGTGCGTTTATTGAATACAATGTTCTTCAACGAAGAAAGGGTGTTTACCACTTGAAACAAGGAGGCCGAGGAGGGCGAAGCAATGCCGGTGTATGAGTATGAGTGCAAGAAGTGCGGTGCCGTGATGGAAGTGCTTGAGAAAGCGGACAGCAACAAGCGGCACAAGTGCCCGAAGTGCAAGAGCACGCGGATGGTGAAACTCCTCTCTACTTTTGGCGTCCGCCGGGGAAGTTCTGCATCGACGGGATCTTGCCCTACAGGAACGTGTTCGCTTTCGTGACGGGGCCGCTACCCCGAGGACGGGAGATAGATTGTAAGATGGGTATGCATGCGAGACTGTTGCCGAGGTCAACCAGAGCAACGTCACCCGCGCTGAAGCGGAGGGCTGATTGATGAATGCCGATCCCGTACCCGTGGTGGATATTGCGGATCTGACCGTAGTGTACAAAAGGAGCCGACGCGCACCAGTTCGGGCCGTTTCAGGGCTCGACCTCCTAATCGAAAGAGGGGAAGTCGTGGGGCTGGTTGGTCCCAACGGAGCTGGGAAAACAACGATCATAAAAACTCTCATGGGTTTCCTGTTTCCGACGAGCGGAGAAGTGCGTCTGTTCGGTCTGAAGGCAGGTTCAGTCGATGCCAGACGTCGGATCGGGTATCTGCCGGAAGTAGCTCAGTACTATCCTTTCTTGAACGCTCAGGAAGCGTTAGGACTTTATGCAACCTTGCAGGAAGTGCCGGCCTCGCAGAAGAAACACATGATTTCAGAGCTTATCGAAAAGGTCGGCCTGTCAAACCGAGATCGTGAACCACTGCGCAACTTTTCAAAAGGGATGCTTCAGCGGCTGGGCATTGCACAGGCTATCATGGGCGATCCGGAGCTGCTCATCCTCGATGAGATTACTTCGGGGTTGGACCCGGTAGCACGCCACGATGTGCGAAACGTGTTGCTCGACTTCAAGTCGCGCGGCAAAACAATATTTTTCTCGTCCCACGAGCTTTCCGAGGTAACGCTCCTTTGCGACCGGGTCATTCTACTCGATAACGGGCAAGTGCTGGAAGAACGCTCGCTACCTGAGATGTTCAGCTCTATGCGCCGTCATGTCGTCACAGTTTCGGGCGCGACGGTTCCGGAAGCTATGCCCGAGGGTGTCTCGCTCCGCAGCAGGTCCGGCGACTATATGACCTTTGTCGCCGACAGCGACTCCGCACAAGCGCAGTTGATTGAAATGTTTGAGAAGTTGGGTGTGGAAGTTGTAAACACGGTCGTTGAATCCGGTTCGCTTGAAGACTACTTTGTCAAAGTTGTCGGACACAAGGTGACATAACACTATGGGTGGCAAACCATGAAAAAGACCGTCGCTGTTGCGTATGTGACAATTCTCGAGTCGCTCCGTCGCAAGGATCCGTATGTAGTGCTGATTCTCGGTTTTGCGATGCTACTTGGAGCCGGCATCTTCAGCCGGTTCGGAGTGAGCGGTGTCGAGAAGTTCGTGAAGGATGTCGGTCTTACGATAACGACGGTGTTTTCCCTGGTAATTTGCGTCACAGCGGCCGCACGACAGTTGCCGACCGAAATACAGAACCGGACCCTACATCCGCTTTTAGGAAAACCGATAAGCCGCGCCGGGTTCTATCTCGGTAAGTTCATCGGTGTGGGTGTCATGAGCTCGGCCGTGGTGATTGTGTTCTTCATATTGGTGCGGTTGATACTTGTGCTATTCAAGATTCCCGTTGGAGGCGTGTTTTACCAGGCGCTTTACCTTCGCATCGTCTCGATGTGGTTCATCGGAGCCGGGGTGCTTTGCCTGTCGCTGTTTGCTACGCACGGGGCTACCGTGACAATTTCGCTGCTGACGTGCCTGTGTATGCAGATGTTCGCGCACGCCGTGCTTTACGTTCACGACGAACTCACGGGCATATCGCTCCGGCTGGCGGAGACCATATATTGGCTGGCACCCCACCTTGAACTGTTCGATCTTTCTAAGAAAGTTATTCATGGATGGCCGGCGGTACCCGGGTGGGTTCTACTGGGCATGACACTCTACGGATTGCTGTACGCGGGCATCTTTCTCGCCATCGGTTGTCTTCGGTTGCGGCGTATGCCCCTATAGGTCCGGAGGACGGCAGACGTGGTCAAAGTGTGGTCGGTTGCTATTGTTGTAGCGTTAGGGTTGACCGGGCTGATTGGCCGCGGGCTCGCGCCACGGCTCGAGACCGAGGCTCATTACACGGCCGGCGACATCGAGCAGGCGAGAGAGTCCGTCGCGGTGACAGTGCTTGGTCAGTTCCAGATGATGAGCGGCGACCTGATGTGGCTGAAAACGTTCGAGTACCTGCACAGCGGCATAATATATCGGATGCCCACAAGAAGAGAAGAAGCTGCCGGAGTTCGAGCAGCCGAGTTTAGCGGTATGGGGTCGGGCGTGGCTCATATGGACGGACCTTCACTCGTTCCGGACCAGGATAGAGACTGGCGCGGCGTGCTTGGCGATCTGGACCGACACGTTGAGCCATGGCGACCTGGAGCGGCCCAACACAGCGATCCCAAAGAACTTATTCCATGGTACCAGTTACTCACGAAATTCAATCCTCATTACATACAGGCATACACAACGGGCGCATTTTTTATGTCGGATTTTGCGCGAGAACCGGAGAAAGCACGGGCTTTTCTCGAGCTGGGCGCCAAACCCAATCCATGGAGTTTCGAGATCCAGTCGGCACTCGGCAAACTGTATTTTGACTCTTTCAAACAGTACGATCTTGCCGCCAATGCCCTGGCAAAATCGGTTGAGCTGGCTGAAGAACAAAAGGCGTATCTCGCAAGACGGGGCGGCCAGTTCGACGAACAGCAAGAACAGATGCTCGCGGAAACGCATCTTTTCCTAGCAAGAAGTTATGCGGAACTCCGCGAGTACGATAAAGGATTAGCGGCATGCGATGCCGGACTGGCGGAAAACCCAACTTATAACCTGCTACGCGTTCAGAAACGGATTATCAACAAGCACAAGGCGAACGCGTCCGGCCAGAACGACGACTCTTTCACATGATGCGATCGCACAGGAATTGCGGTAGCAGGAAAAGGTTGTACGCGATGAGGCAGAACCGACATGGCTAAAAGAGCGAGACAGGGTGCTGGTCGAGGCCGCTGGATGGGCAGAAGAAACAGATCCTGGTTGGAACGAGACTTGGGACGGGGCAGCAGAATGAGGCGGGCAAACCGGCGGTTTAGTTTTTCGGATTCGTTGGTGGTCAACCATCGAACCGAGACGCAGACGGAACGCGAACATGAGCTCGATAGGCTCGAGACGCAAGCTGCGACCATAGCTCGCCAACTGGATATCGTAACAGCACGCATCGGGGCACTTGAACAAACCAGGGTTGACACAAAGCTTCGGGTTGTGGTGGATGCTCGCGCATGCGTCGGGTGCGGCGCATGTCAGCAGGTCTGCCCGACATCAGCGATCTCGGTCGAGACGATTGCTCGAGTCGATCCGCTGAAATGCACAGGATGCGGTTTGTGCATAATCGAATGTCCCCGCGGTGCCCTGACGATACAGTAAGTGTGAACGGCAGGGATGGTACCGACGGGATGGAGACAGATGATGGCGCAAACGTTCAAGGTAACTGAAATAACGG
>CBFDCQ010000118.1:0-6766 GCA_965603355.1 uncultured bacterium | reverse complement strand
CGCAGCGGAATCCGATCGTTGAGCAACGGTCCAGGCCGGGCCACACCAACAGCATCTTTGCGGCTCGGTTACAGGGTTGCGGTCCTCCGACAACGTACCACCCTGAACCTCCGGTTTTATAATACGAGCCTCCTCGGATCAGGCAATAACGTGTTCGCCCATCGTCAGTTTGTTCGCTCTCTGTCCATTCCCATGTATTGCCGTACATGTCGTAGCAGCCAAAAGGCGAACGGCCTTCGGGAAACGCGCGTACGCTTGTGGTGGCGTCACCCTTGTTGTAGCGGTCTGATTCCAACCTGGCGCCCCACGGATACTTGAGGCTCTCCGGCCCCTCGGCCGCATATTGCCATTCCGCATCAGTGGGCAGACGCTTGCCAGCCCACCTGGCATAGGCTCGAGCGTCATTCAAATCGACGTACACAACGGGATGGTCCTCTTTACCTGCCAGCGGCTTGCCGTCGACCCAATGCTTCAGGAAGTTCTTTTTCTGACGCGGCTTATAGCCCGATGCCTTGAGGAACTTCTCGTACTCCGCGTTCGTCACCGGAGTTAAATCAATCGCGTACGCCGACAATCTCGCATTCACATCCTCGGACAGTGTGTCGTGAAAGCCCTCCGGGAACGCGCCTTCATTGAAACTTCTCTCGAGCTTAACAGTTGCGGCATCTATAGCGGCCATGTCCGAGGTCAGGTTGTCTTTATCATATTCCTTTGTTCTTGAAATGGGATTAAGGAACTGCTTCTTTCCCTCGGGAAAGGTGGGATCCCAGTTTCTGTTTGCAAAGAGCTTCGCTTGTTCCTTCAAGAATTCGTTGAAGTCCCTTGTTACCTCTTTTTCAGGTATAGCCAGGAATCCGCCGATTCCCATCGCGTCTATCTCGCCGTCGATATGGGCAATACCGTCTTTCAGTTGCAGGTCGGATTCCCGCCCACTAATAAGATCGAAGTAACGGGTGTCCTGATTATGACGTATGGCAAGCAGGTTCCCACTGTATGGTTCATCGGCTCGGTTGACAAGCGTCCATAATCTCAAACCATCGCCTTCCCACAGGCTGGCAAACACGTTTTCTCCCCGGTGCTCCACCAGTGGGATCCACCCTTCTCCGGCAAACAAGTTAACATAACGACGCTGAATCGGAATCATTGATCGCAACATTGAACGTGCACGTTCATCCCAGCCGTTCCAGCATCCGAACCGGTTCTCCCATATCAGCGTTCCGGTGCCGTTCATCCACGAGGCCTGCAGTTCGCCCGTACGCTCCGTAATCCATCGGTTGGTGGGGCGCACCACGTGCCTGCGTTCCAACCACTTGCTCTTCATCACGCCCGGCGCGGGACCTTCCTCGAACAGCCAAGTCCTCCACGGTTTGCTTTGAGCCCAGGACATCTGGTGTTCCGCGACATACTCGATTGGGATCGGCAGTTCTGTGTCGATGGCCAGACCGGGGCGGACCTCGTCCAGCTTGAGGCGCAACGGCGCGCACTCGTACCACGTATCAAGGTAGATGCCGTCCGCGTCAATTGCCTCCGTTGTTGATATTAATACCTCCGCGTCGGTATGGTCTTCCTGCCGGGTTGCACCGTCCCAGGGCTGGAAAGGCATGAAAACCTCGATTCCATGCTTGTGGAAGGCCTCGGTCAGGTCACGCATGCCATCCAGACCACCCGGCATGTCCCGGTACATGTCGGTTTGATTTCTCTCACTGATTCCGAGGATCGGGTAGGCAAGCCACAGCACGACACTATCGTATCCGCCGAATTCCTTCTTTCCATGTTCTATGAACTCTTCGACCGTATACCTGCCCTCGTCAGGATCCAACAAAGTCATGTCCCACAGCATAAGGAAGCCCGACACATAGTTTGACGGGACCCAGGCGAACGCCTTATCGCTGTAATACGAATCATCATACGCCAGGGCCTCCCGCTTGTCCTTGCGCCACCCGGCCAGCCAGTCACGCCAGAGCGGCCAGAGTTTCGGATCATCAGGAGCTTGAAATATGTCGTCGAACGTAAGTTCATCGGAAGCATATTTTCCATCCGGAATGTTCATGCCTCGCTTCTCGCCCAGCTTGTCCTCATGCGCCCCTCGATGAAATCCATGCTGTTCCTTCTCCAACTCTACACGCTCATTAATCCACTCAGAGAACTCCTTCTGCAACACTTGCGCAGACGGGCCCTTGTCCTGGATTATCTCTTGCGCGAACGTCCTGCCGGCACCGCTCATTCCAAGCATGAGCAACAGTAAGACTATGACGGTGCAACGCGTTTTAAGAGTATCGTAATCCATTCTATTTCCCCTTTGTTCCAGACATTTAGATTCGCGGATCACCTGATGTCACGTGATCCTCCTCCGATAAAGTTGGCACCCAGTGAAGTTTGCCTTTCTCCATTTCGAACATACGTGATATTCATGCTTTCATCCGGCTATTTGTATGTCCCTGTTTTCTTCATAGTCCATTTTTGTAAGAATCTGAGCTCGCCGCGACCCCCGCGGGCATGCTTTCGCTATTATGATGATCCTGGCAGGTGATGTCAACGCTTGGTTTGCTGAAGTGCACTCATTCTTCCGGTTCTGTGGGACGTGGGCACCCGGCCAATCACGTCTTGACAGACGCCCGGGGGGGGTATAATATGGAGCTAAGGTTGAGATGTTGCGTTTGTCGGGTGTGAAGCGGTAACTCCGCAACAGAGGTAGTGCCGCAACGTGGCGGACAGCCCGATTCTGCCACGCTGCGGTCGCGGGCACGTCCGTATGGGAAATTTCGGGCCGAAAGGATTGGGAGGATCTAACGATGCGTCACTTGCTACGTTTCACCATCATTCTGGCTGTTGTGTTAGCATTCGCTGCCGGCGCTCATGCGAAAGAGAGGGCCATCAGCGAGGAAGAACTTCTCGACAAGATTTCGGGCTTCTGGATCGGGCAGCTTGTCGGCAACTACATGGGGTTCCCGTTTGAGAACACCTATGTGGAGGAAGCGATCCCCGTGCTTGTGGACAAGATATATACTTATGAGGATGACCCATCCCTCAAGATTAATCGGAATGACCTGCGCGGTTACATTCCCCTTATTGCGGGCTGGGTCGAGGGCGCCTTCAGTGATGACGATACGGATATCGAGTTTGTCACGCTGCATGCCGTGGAGAAGTACGGGCTCGACATTACATATCCTGAGATTACCGAGATGTGGAAGAAGCACATCAACCGCAGGATCTGGGTGGCAAATCGTACGGCGCGAGACCTGATGGAGCAGGGGCTTGTTGCCCCCGATACGGGACGTAAGGAGAACAACGAGAACTGGTTTCAGATCGATCCGCAGTTGGTCAATGAGATCTGGAGCGCCTTCTATCCCGGTATGACGGAAAAGGCGGGCGAGCGAGCGTTGTGGGGCGCCCGAATCACCAACGACGATTGGGGAACGCACCCGACCATCGCCTACGGTGTGATGATCAGCGCCGCGTTTTTCGAGAAGGACGTTGAGAAGCTGGTGCAGATGGCAATAGACGCTGTCCCCAACGAAGGTCCCTTCGCCGAAGGCATGCGGGACGTCGTGAAGTGGCACAAGAAGTACGACGACTGGCGCGACACACGTAAGGAGATCCATGATAAGTACTACGAATACAAGAAAGGGTCGTACGAGGCGCCCGTGAGTAACGTGTCTTCACTGTGCAACGGCCTGACCGGGATCATGGCGGTGCTCTACGGGGAAGGCGACTTCATGAAGACGGTTGGGATCGCGACGTCGGCCGGCTATGACTGTGACAACCAGGCCGCCACCTGCGGGGGCCTGATCGGGGTGCTTCAGGGAGCCGGCGGTATCCCGGACAGACTTACGAAGAATGTTGCGAGCTGGGGGGAATGGGAAAAACCATTCAACGATCTCTACATCAACTACAGCCGCGACGAGCTGCCGAACGTTACCCGTATCAGTGATATCATCGCGCGTATAGCCGCCGTTGCCAAGACGGCCATTCTTGAAAACGGCGGGCGAATGGAAGTGCGTGCAGGTGAAGCGCCCTCGCTTGTCGGCAAGACACTGTCTGCCCACTTTTACCGCTGGGATTTCACGTTCGTCTTCGGAGAGGACGGCCGGGTGAAAGTCTCGGGCGGCTATCAGCCTGAGGAGGATACAGAAGCCAGTTACGAGCAGGACGGAGGTCGGGTACGAATAGATTTCGGCAACTGGGACGTCCGGGGCTTCTATGATGGCGAGAACCTCGTGCTCGGAGCTGGGGTTGGCGGCGAAGTGACGTACGTCATCAACTGTGATTTCTGAAACCCGGGTGTAGCCGAACGCACTTGACAGATGAGGGGGGGCGTATAATATTGCGTTAAGGTTGATATGTTGCGTTTGTCGGGTGCAAAGCGCTGACTCCGGAATTAGGGGTAGTGCCATAACTGGGCGCATGACCCGGGGTATCGAGAAAGGGGGTGATGAAACAGGTCAATTGCCATCTATTAGATGTTCGAGTCGGTAAATCGAGATGTTTCTCAGTTCTGAGGGAGGAAAAGAGATGAAGAAATCACGCGGATTTACATTGATCGAACTGCTGGTGGTCATAGCGATCATCGGTATACTGGCGGCGATACTGCTGCCGGCGCTTGCGCGAGCGCGAGAAGCCGCGCGTCGCGCATCCTGCGCCAATAACCTGAAACAGTGGGGCCTCATCTTCAAGATGTACGCCAACGAGCACGACGGCATGTTCCCGCCGAACCATAACTCAGCGGACGATGAGCGCGTTCCGTGGGTTTTTCCAATCCAGGTTCCGCGAGGCCGGGCGGTGTATCCCGAGTATCTGACGGATGTGAACATCATGTTCTGCCCGTCGGCATCCACGTACCTGATGGCGGGTATCAGCAATATCGCCGACATTGTCGATTGCACGGTTCAGGCGGACGGGGAGCCGAGGGGAGTGTGGTGCGTGGGCAATGACGATCCGCGACCTCCGGGAGGTATCGATCCCAATAAGTTCTGGTCAGGCGGCGGCTACGAGTATTGCGCATGGGCCGGCGCCGAAGATACCGAGGTTTGGATAACCTGGCAGGCATGGCGCGGGCTGGTTCTCTTGGGAGAAGGAGGCATAGGACCTGTAGACGATGATGAACTACTGGCATGGTTCGACCGGGACGCCAACACCGACGGTATCGACATGGGTGAGTGGAGAGGTCATATTTCAGACTATTATCCCGATGCTCCCGGCTCGTTTCCGTCCGGTTTCCAGGACTATGTATGGCCGACGGTACCGTTTGGCAACGGGCGTCAACCCGGGGGCACGATCTATCGCCTGAAGGAAGGTATCGAGCGGTTCTTCATCACGGACATCAACAACCCGGCCGGCAGCGCAATGGCGCAAAGTGACCTCCCGGTCCTCTGGGATATGAGTCATCTCGATCTGGGCGGCTTTCACGGCCCCGGCACGTGGAACCACGTGCCCAGCGGCGCGAACGTCCTCTTCATGGATGGCCACGTCGAGTTCTACCGATACCCGAGCGCCGAGGTCGGCCCGTTGCACCCGGCTGGCGTTTGCCAGGTGACCTAGGAGTAACGCCGCCGGCATAGCCGCAATCTGGTGGACGTGATCGCGCGAGCACGCGATACAAGTGCACGACGGTGATAAGTAAGGGGCTGCCATTTCCTGACCGGGAGTGGCAGCCCCTCATGCTAACATACACGCCGCTTCGGGCGCGGCCGACGATGCCCATTGCCTACGCGCAGGTGCCACAGGCTGTTAGCCTGTGTCCGGCATGTGCTACAATCTGTGAGCGTTGAAGAAAACCGGTGCAGAAGAAAGGAGCCTCTCATGAGAGCAATTCGTCCAGTGTGCACGACTATCCTCGTGGTCGCGGCGTTCGCAACCATTTGTCTCGCGGACGACGTCATCCTCATCGAGGATTTCGAAAGGGAGTCGTACGGGGAATGGACGGTCGAAGGAGATGCGTTTGGAGAACGTCCCGCGGAAGAGGACAGGCCCGGTTCCCTGGGCACTCGGACCGCGACAAGCAGGCGCGGAACCGGAACGCTCACTTCGCCCCCGTTCACGATTGAGCGCAATGCGATTCATTTTCTCATGGGAGCCGTCGAAGGCGAAGACAGCACCCCGGGAGATTTGGCGGTTCAACTTCTCGTGGACGGTGACGTGGTTCGCACGACGGCCCCGACGAGGTTTCATGCGATGTTCTGGTATTCCTGGGACGTTGCGGAGTTCAAAGGCAAGGCAGGCCGTATTCGCCTCGTCGATCAAGACGAGAGGGGCTGGGCTTTCGTCGGCGTTGACCATATCGTTCAGAGTGACGTCCCTGCGGAACGGCCTCTGCTTCAGCGCACCATCACCGTTACGAAACCCGTGCTGAACTTCCCTGTCAAGACCGGCGCAGTCAGGCACTACATCGAGCTTGTTGTGGACGGCAAACAGGTGCGCGCGATGGACGTTGAGTTGGCCGCAGACGATATTGATTACTGGGTAGTCGCCGACCTCAGCCCGTGGCTGGGCAAAGAGATGCTCATGCGCACGCGCCGACACCCGCTCGCCAATGAGCACATCCTCGACCGGATTTCGGTTGAAGACGGCATCCGCGACTCGGACGATCTGTACCGGGAACCGCTCCGGCCGCAGTTCCACTTCTCGTCCAAGCGGGGCTGGCTCAACGACCCCAATGGGCTGGTCCATTATGATGGCGAGTATCACCTTTACTATCAGCACAACCCGTTCGGCTGGGACCACAGCCGAAACGACTACAACAAGACGTGGGGTCATGCGGTCAGCACCG
>CBFDCQ010000117.1:0-6828 GCA_965603355.1 uncultured bacterium | reverse complement strand
GGAGGACATTTCTAATGCGTTAACATAGAGGACATTTCTAAAGAGTCTTGACACAATCCGCCCATCCGCTTGACACTCAATCACCGTGTTGCTAAGATTCAGGTCAGGTGCATGTGGGGGCGATGTATTTTCATGGCTCATCTCGGCAAGACTCTGATAATCTTCGGCGTTGTTCTGATAGTGAGTGGTGCGATTCTGCTGGTGGCGGGCAAACAGTTCTCGTTTCCGGGCAAGTTGCCCGGCGACATACACATTAAAGGTGAGCGTTTCGAGTTCTACTTCCCGCTTGCAACATGCTTGATCATATCGTTGGTGTTGACTCTCATCCTTTTTCTCGTTATGCGGGCAAGATCATTGTGATGCGGAGAGTTTCTTGTTGTCCTGACCTATTTGGAGGGTAGTCATGCGGATCGTTGCGTTGATCTCCGTTCTGGTATTGGGCTTTGTCTGCTTGCCGCAACCGGCCGGCGCGCAGAACATAGTCGTGAACGATATTGAGCCGGCACTCTCTAAGGGATACGTCGAGGAGTGGCTCATTTGCGGCCCGTTTCCGTCCGGTGGCGATGAGACGTTGGCGAACGCACTTTGGCAGGGGCGCCCGCCTGTCACCGACACCGATTTCCTGCAGGAGGTCGCACCTGAAAACCTGATCGAGCCGCGTCGCGGTCTGCTGCACTCCAATCCGGCCGCGCCGGACGCGCAAGCGGTCTGGGAAAGTCTGACGGCCGATTCGTCTCTCGTGGACCTTGGAGATTCCTACCCGAACTCCTCAGCCGGCATCATCTACGCGGCCTGCTATATAGGAGTTTCGGCCGACCGCACGGCGTATCTCGACTTGCAGACGCCGAGCGGTGTCAAGGTCTGGTTCAACCATGAGATCATAGAACCGACCGCGGGTTCCGACAGCTTTCTGATACAGATGCCGCGTGGGTTCAACCTGCTGCTGATAAAGTTCGGCGGTGTCAGATTCTCGGAGATGGCGCGCGTTACGCAAAGGACGGAACAGGAGGTGCGGCAAAGTTTCTCGCTCTCGACAAAACTGCTCGGTGAGAGCAGCGGTCTGGCCTTCAGTTTGGACGTGGCATCGTTTACGGGGATAGGAACCACGGGCGTCGGCGTGATCGGCGAGCCTGAAGCGACAGGCTATTTCCGTGGTTCGGGAGACATTGCGCGTCAGGAGGTCGGCGTCACGTTATACAACGGTTCCGCCGACCCGGTGACCGACATGCATTTGTCGGCGGAGTTGACCGCCACGGACGCCGGCGACATTGCGCCACCGGTTTCAATCGAACCGAACGAGCTGCGAACCGTCCTGCTGAGCTTCCCCTTATCCGAGGAGATGGCCGGGTCCGAGATCGATGCCAAAGCAACACTGATGGTGGGCAGACAGCGCATGAACATCCCGTTCAGTTTCACGGGCGGGCGTATACCGCCTCCCGAGAAAAAGGTGTTCCTTGTTCCCGGATTCCGACCCGATCGCGCATCGGCAAAGGACCAGCGTGACTGCGCGGCCGCTTTGATGTCAGGCGCCGAGCAGGGCATGCTCATGACTGAAGCGGACCCGGCGTACGGCCTGTACCTCGCGGAGCTGCCGTATCTGAAGATCTTCTACGACACGCACCCCAGTAGACGCGAGTACCTGCGCAAGCTGGTCGCGGAAGGGCGTCTCTCAACCGGAGGCGCTTACAATGAGACGCCGACGAAGCTCGCAGGCGGCGAGGCGTTCATCAAGAACATCCTCTACGGACATCTGTTCCACGAAAGGATTCTCGGCGACAAGGCCGGTGTGTACATATCGCAGGACGCGTTCGGTTATTGCGCCCAGCTGCCGCAGATACTCGCAAAATCCGGCTACACCGGACTCATGCTATCGAGGACCCCGAGGGGATTCCCGCCCGTTTTTCTGCAACAGGGCCTCGACGGTACGAAACTGCCGTATAAACAGGTCGCCGAAAGTATACTATCCTCGGACGAGCTTGACCTGAGGCGCCGGCTTTACGCAAGGCTCAGCGAGCAGGAGAGCCTCGGTCTGAACGCGGACGTGAGGTTCGACGCGGGGGACCTCAATGCGCTGACATCCTGGTTTGCGGGCAAGTGTACCGACCTGGCGGATTTTCGTCCGCCAATCATCGTGTCAGGCAGCGGTGCCGAACTCTATTTCGATTCGCTACAGGCCGATCTGAGCGATAACAAAGCCGGTCTGCCTGTCACGGCGCGGGATGCGAGCTACTACCATCAGGGAAGCGGCCTCTCACGCGCCGATCTCAAGAGCGCCAACAGAGTAGCCGAGAACCTGCTCGTTAACGGGTCGAGTTTTGCAACCATCGCCAATCTCATGGGCGCCACATACCCCGACAGGGCCCTCGACAAAGCGTGGAGGCAAGTGCTGTTCGCGCAGCGTCACGACGCACTCGCCGGCGCGACGTCCGACCGGGCCTATCTCGACCTGATGGCGGGGTACCGCGAGGCCATAGAGCTCGGCACGGAGGTTCTGCGTAACTCCGTCTCATACATCGCCGAGTCGGTTAACACAGCGCAAAACGCTCCATCCGACGATACGCGCGCAGTCGTTGTGTTCAATCCGTCATCCTGGACGAGGACGGACCATTGCGCCGTGCAGATGACGTTCGATGACGGACCGGAAGGCCTCGCGCTGGTTGATTCCGACGGAGAACAGGTACCGTTCGAGGTTGAACAGGTCGAACGGCAAGCTGACGGACAGATAACCGGTGCCACGCTCATATTTGTTGCGGAAGATGTGCCTTCCCTCGGCTACAAGACCTATTATGTGACCGGAGATTCCTCGCTGCCCGAACTGACGATCGCGGAGGGCGTCTCGATTGAGAATGACTACTTCTCCCTCAACGTTGACCCGCAACAGGGCGGCGGTATCGTAAGTCTCGTTGACAAGGAGGCCGGTAAGGAGTACGTCAAGCCGGGAGGCGCGCCCGCCAACGAGATCGTCGCGCTCGACGAGGATATGATGCGGCAGGAACCATCGCTGGAGATCTACACGACAGGCGGCAAGAGCTCTTCGCGCAACTTCCCTGCCCGCGTGCGCGTCGAGAGCGGTCCCGTCAGATCCCGTCTCATCATCGAGGGCGATATGCGCAACTGCAAACGTGTGCAGGAGATTACCCTCTACAAGGGCGTGCGCCGGATAGATTTCATCACGCGTATAGTCGATTACGCGGGCGAAGGAGAGATGTTCATGGTGGGTTTCCCCGCAAACCTGGCCAAATCGGTGCCTGTCTTCGAGGAGCGGTTCGGCGCGGTCGTGGGAAAGCGCAGCAGCGGGTACATGGACCACCGAACGTTGCAGGCGAACAACTACTCCGGCACCGGTCTGAGATGCGCGTACCGATGGCTCGATGCCAGCTACAGCGGTATCATTGATTTCGGCGAAGATGGCGGCAGTGTCCCTATCGGGATGGTGACCCTGGTCGTCCCGCACGATGACGCGACGCGCGATGCCGCGCTCGACCTCCAGGACAGTCTGATAAAGAAAGGAATATTCTGCACGCCCTGGTACGATGATGGAGACATAGAGAGACGGCGTAACCTGCCTTACGAGGATTCTACGCAGCCGGCGGATATGAACGAGGACATCCCGTACGGCACATCCTTCCGCATCGCGCTGGGTAACCCCACGGAGAACGACTACACAGCGGGACTTCTTGCGGAGATGACGCCGGAGAGGAGGAAGGGTTTTGAGGACCGGTTGGCCGGCCAGGGGTACGATTACATGTTCCTCGAGGATGAAGGCGTGCCGGAAGGATGGGAGCCGCTGCCTGTGCTGATAGTCGCCGGGACGGACGCCAACGGTCTCCGGAAGGCCGTTGACCAGCTCATCGGCGATCTCGCGGAGGATTCCGTGATCTCCCTGCCGGCGGACGCGAATCTGACGGAGGACATGTCTCATCTCGAACGGAACGGTCTTGCGATAGCCAACATCGGCAGCGTCCTGAACAGCATCGAGAACGACGGCACGCTGGCAATGGCGCTGATGCATACCGCGTCGTGGCCAGGGACCGAATGGGCGCAACCGGACGCCCTGCCGTTCACATTCGTGCCGGAATGGAAGACGCACGTGTTCCCGTACGCCGTTTATCCGCACGCGGGCAACTGGGTCGATGCGCGCACGTACAGGTTCGGGTACGAGTTCAACAATCCTCTGATCGGCACGGCGGCCGAGATTCATACCGGCACTCTGCCGTCCGAAACGAGCTTTCTGGAGGTGGAACCGGATAATCTGGTAGTGACGATGCTAAAACCGAAAGGCGATCCGACCGCCGCGCTTCAGAACAGGCCGATCGACGCCCGTGAGGACGGTGTCGTAGTCCGGCTGTACGAGGCGACCGGCTCCGAGGCGGAAGGTAAGATAACGTTCTACACACCCATATCGACCGCCGCGCGCCTCGACCTGCTCGAGAATGATACCGGAAGGGTCCAGTCCGGCGAGAACACGCTCAGCGATACCGTCGGACCTTTCTCCATACAGACGTACAGCATCGTGCCCGCGAGCGCGATACCCGCGGTAACCAGACACGCTCTTGCGCGCGACAAAGAGCCGGCTCAGCCGATCTATACGCGCTTCTGGAGGAACAACGCCGGGGCCGCTCCCATCGGTTATGCCCCCGTGAACATCACCGTGGACGGCGGTGCGGATCTGGCAGCCGGTATCGACCGGAGCGGTGCCACGGTCAGCAAAATTACCGTCAACATAACGAACGATTATGCCGACATGGAGGTGTCAGGCAAGGCCAGCATAATCACGCCGGCAACATGGCGGGCCATACCGGCGGAGTTCGCGTACAAAGTGCCGCCCGGCGGCCAGATAACGCAGGCGGCGGTTATAACGCTTCCGACAGGCGAGCGTGCCGGTCTCATCAAAGCCCGCACCGAGCACGATGGACAGGTGTATCAGGATGTGCTCGAGATCGGCGACGTGACGCTCGATGCGGACGTCGAAAATGCCGGTGACAGCATAATCGTCGTCCTCGACAACCCGAACGGCGATACGATTGAAGGGCAGGTGGACATGATCACGCCGATCGAGGCGTGGGCGCCCGACGAGGTGGACAGGTTCTCGATTCTCGCCGTTACGCCCAGGAGCATACCGTTCGCGATACCCGGCGGCCAGCAGCTCAACCTCAGCTTCGACATAACAGCGTCGGAGGACGCGTCACAAGGATTCTGGGCGATTGCCAAACTCTCTTACAACGGTCACGTCGAGTACATGCCCGTACCCGGCCTCCTCCGTACACCGTAGATCCCCACCCGCCCCCAAACATGTAGGGGAGCCTCTCGTGGGCTCCCGTCCGGCGCAGGACACGAACTGGCAACACGCAACGGGAGGGTACAAGACCCTCCCCTACAAAGTGATCGAGATATCGGAGACCCGCATGGTGGATATCCTTCAGGTAGGACGGGCATCTTGCCCGTCGTCATATGCGGTCGGGTATTTCAGTAGGGGCGAGGCACGTCGAAGACTCGCCGGGGTGAGCCTCGCCCAGGGCAGGGCATGCCCTGCCCCTACGGTCAAAGCCCTCTAGATCTCTGTGGCAAAAGTAGGGGTGGGTCAGCGGAACTTCCACAGTGGGGCGGACATTCTTGTCTGCCTGGAGGAGGTCAAAAGAACTGACATCGCACTTCCCCCTTTCCCCTGCCCTCTTTTCCCTTCTCCCTTTTCCCTGCCCTTTATGATCTCTGTGGCAAAAGTAGGGGCGGGTCTCAGACCCGCCCGCACGTTGACAACGAGAATGCAGGAGCTTACAATCTAGATCTGTCGGGAAGAATGTGTGGAACTGACTTCCAGCCTGAGAGGAGGTTTCGACATGAAGAAGAATACCATGCTCATCCTAATCCCGCTTGTTGTAGTTCTGCTCGCGTCCGCTTCTCTTGCCCAACGGCGAGAGGCGTCGCCTGTCGAACTCGTAAAGATATCCGACAGGCTTTACGAGGTAGCAGGCGGTCGCGGCGCAAACGGAGGAGCGTACATCGGCGATAACGGAGTCCTCCTGATTGACGCCAAAATGAATGAGGAATCCGTCGATCAGACAGTAGAAGCGATTAAACGAGTGACTGGCAAACCGATAAGATACTTTGTGGCTACCCACAGCGACGGCGACCATATTGGAGGGAATCGGTACCTACCTGAAACCGTAACGGTTATCGCTCATGAGAATTGCCGGAAAGAGCTTCTTGGTGCGACCAGAGACGGCAGCCCATCGGAATGGAACGAGCCTGAATTGGCGCCGTTCGCGCCCGCGCTGACGTTTCGCGAGAAGATGGATATCTACCTTGGCTCGAAGAAGGTGGAGTTGTGGCATTTCGGCGTTGGCCATACGACGGGGGATATTGTCGTCTACTTCCCGGAAGGGAAGACGGCTTTTCTCGGGGACCAGATCTTCCTGGCAAGACCGCAGCTTATCCATTCCTATAAGGGTGGCAATTCGTTTGAGCACGTTAAGACCCTCACGAAAATGCTTGCAACGCTGGATGCGGAAAAATTCTGCAGCGGTCATAGTGACATCGCGGATCGCAAGGCCGTAGAGAACCACATTGACCAGATGAAAAAGCGGCAAACAAAGGTTACGTCTCTGATCGAAGAGGGAAAGAACCTCGAAGAAATCAAGGCGGCATTCAGCGAGGATGAAGCCAGATTAGTCCAGGCTATCTATGAGGAAATAACAGGAAGTTCCCGGTAGATCGTTCATAAGTATAACTGAGTACTCATTGAACTGCTCTTTCCGACTATTTCCCCAAAATAGGTGCCTGTGGGTGTGTTGAAGAAGTCGCTGCACACACCGGGACGTCATTCTGAGC
>CBFDCQ010000116.1:0-7186 GCA_965603355.1 uncultured bacterium | reverse complement strand
GCGTTACGCGCCGTCGGTCCGTCTCATCTCCCGTTTACGGTCTTCTGCGCTGAGTATGGCTTTTCGCACACGTATGGACTTTGGCGTAACTTCAACGAGTTCGTCCTGAGCGATCCATTCGATGGCGGTGTCGAGTGTTAACAGCCGGGGCACATCGAGGGCAGTGGCGTGATCTTTACCGGCGGCCCGGTGGTTGGTCAACGCTTTGCGTTTGGTTGGGTTGCATGGAAGATCGCCGGGCCGTGAATTCTCGCCTATAATCATGCCTTCGTAAACGGGGTCCATGGGCGAGAGGAACATGGTGCCTCGCTGTTGCAGATTGTCAAGGCTGTAGGACGTGGCGTCACCATTGTCCATACTGATCATGGAACCCCGGTTGCGGGTAACGACGTTGCCGCACCAGAGCCCGTAGCCGGAAAAACGGGAAGCCATGATGCCTCCCCCGCTGGTATTCGTGAGAAACTCGCTACGGTACCCGATAAGCCCGCGTGTCGCTATCTTGAATTCCAGACGTACCATGCCAGTCGCGGTGTTCTCCATATGCATCAGCCGGCCTTTGCGCTGGGACACCCTCTCGATGACCGCGCCCTGAAATTCTAGCGGTACGTCGATGGTCAGTTCTTCGAAGGGTTCCAGCAGCCTGCCGTTTTTGTCGTTATGCGTGATTATTTCCGGTGGTGAGACGCAGAGTTCCATACCTTCCCGGCGCATCTCCTCGATGAGTATTGCCAGATGAAGTTCGCCGCGACCTGAAACTTTCATGCCGTTGATCGTGTCGGCGTTTTCGATGTGTAGCGCTACATTTGTGCGCAGTTCGCGTTCCAGCCGGGTCTTGATCTGGCGCAGCGTGACCGCTGTCCCTTCCTGACCTGAAAAGGGACCGTTGTTGACGAGAAAAAGCATGGATACAGTAGGATCCTCGATCTCGAGGGGCGGCAAAGCACAGTTTTCGAGGCCGGAAGCAGAGATCGTATCGCCTATGCTGAGGTTTTTCGGGCCTGCTACGGTGACAATATCGCCCGCACACACTTCATCGCATTCAACGGAATCGAGTCCCCGCGTGACCCACAGATATGTAGCACGGTCTTCGTCGACACCGGTCACTTCCCACTGTTCTCGATGGGTCGCATCGTGAGGGTGGAGCCATTCAGCCTCTTTCCATCGGGTTGTAGTGCGGGCGATGGGCTCGCCCTTTTTCAAGCGTCCCTGGAGTACACGTCCCGTGCCGGTACGGCCGATATGGTCGCGCCACCCCAAAGTGCTGACCTGCATAAGAAAAGGAGCGTACGGCTGTACATCAGGCGCGGGTACTTCACTCACAATAGCTTCAAAGAGCGCCTCTATACCCTTTCGCTCATGGGCATCGACGTCGCGCACAATCCAACCATGTAGACCTGAGCCGTACAGAATCGGGAAATCGCACTGTTCATCCGTAGCGCCCAGCTCGACAAAGAGGTCAAAAGTCTTGTCAAGAGCGCCATGTGGGTCAGCGTTGGGACGGTCGGCCTTGTTGACGACGACAATGGGTCGCAACCCGAGCCGCAACGCGCGCATGAGCACGTATCGGGTCTGGGGCATGGGTCCTTCGTTTGCGTCAACGAGCAGGAGAACAGAATCAACCATTGAAAGAATACGCTCGACTTCGCCTGAAAAATCCGCGTGACCCGGCGTGTCGATAATGTTAATTCGATATTCGTTCCATTCGACGGTACAGTGTTTAGCACGAATCGTAATACCGCGTTCGCGCTCGAGTTCGTTGTTGTCCATCACACGGTCGGCTACCTGGGCATTCTCGCGAAAGACACTGGTGGCGCGGAAAATGCTGTCGATCAGCGTGGTCTTGCCATGGTCAATGTGGGCGATAATCGCCACATTGCGAATATGGGCGGCAGACACCATACTATTGTTTATCCTCAGTATTCTTAAGTGTAATCAAACAGATCTTTACTAAACACACCAAAAAGAAAGTTCATAATACCTAAAATGAACCCGAAATGCAAGTATGAGATGCAGGCATTGAGCCATT
The DNA here is from genome assembly GCA_965603355.1 of uncultured bacterium. GTDB lineage: Bacteria > Hydrogenedentota > CBFDCQ01 > CBFDCQ01 > CBFDCQ01. The sequence goes on along the minus strand of CBFDCQ010000116.1, from coordinate 5,160 downwards.
TGCGCTGTTGTGTGTCGAGCAGAAATGTCCCGTCGTGCTCGTGCGCGTCCAGACGCCTCTCGGTCGACAGATAGGCGATCCTCTCCGCCTCTGATTTCGCTTCTATATCCCGCGACTCTGGCATTCATTCTAACTTAATCTTGCCTATCTCGTCAACAGAAAAACTCCGGGATGCGTGCGTGGCGCGGTGAAAACGTCCGCTCCAAGGGTGTCTCCTGTGCTGCTGACAGATCAATGCCGTATTGACCATCCCGCCGAAAGCGCTTATAATATCCGGAGTATCGTCGTCACGGGTGCGTTACACCAGGTTAAACGGAGGTTTGTCAGAGAAACATTTTGAAAAGGAGGATTTATCATGAAGCATTCTAAGAGCGTCCACTTGTTGGCCATTGTTGTTGCGACACTATTGCTGTGTTCGTCTGTTACGGTGTCTACCGCCGAGAACGTACCGCCGACGAAGAACATCTTTGCGGAGAGTCCGCTGGTCCATATTCTCGGGCCCAGTCCGGCTATCTCACCAAGCGATGACAGGTCCGCTGTTGACAGCGGCATCCTCGAGTCCTCTGACGTCCTCAAAGAACCTGACGGTACCTGGTACTGGTACTACCATGCACAAAGCAAGGATAAGGAGCGCTGGCCCGAAGGATACCGTATTTGCGTAGCGACATCCAAGGATCCTCTTGGCCCCTGGGAAAGGTACGAGGATAACCCTGTACTGGACCATGGTGAAGCAGGAGAGTGGGACAGTGATGTGGTGGCCTGTGCGTGTATTATGAAAGAAGGCGCCTTCAACCTTCATTCAAACAATGCAACTTACTACATGTGGTATTGGTCTGACGGGGCCGTTGGGTTAGCGACCGCCGACCATCCGCTGGGACCCTGGGAGAAGTATGAGAACAACCCCGTTATAGATTGGGGAGACGAGCCCGGAGTCTATCCGGGTAGTGTTACGAAAATTGGCGATTCATTTGTAATGTTCGTTCAGAGTCCCGTCTCGGTCCAGGACCAGGGGCCGTTCTGTATAGCCACCGCTCCCAGACCGGAAGGACCGTGGACAAAATATGTGGACGTATACGACCAGAGAAACGAGGAAGGGTATGCTGTTGCGAAAGCAAAAGGACCGTGGACAAAGTATGAGGTGAATCCTGTTATGAGTCCCGGCGATTGGGGTGCATGGGACGACGGCGGCTACTCCGAAGCGGCTGCCAGGTATCATGAAGGAATCTTCCACTGTGTTTACGGCGGAACGAAGGCGCCGAAAATTGAGTCTCTGGGCTATGCCTGGAGTTTCGACGCAATCAACTGGCACAAGTACACGGCCAATCCGGTTGTCCCTCTGAGCAGAGTTCCGGACGCCTCGGGCTTCGCGGAGGTGCACTGTTACGTCGAAGGTCCATACATCTATGTGTTCCACACTTTGAGGTATTACACGGGCGAAGGCACTGCCCGGGGTCTTGCGAGTCTGCCGAATTGGCAAACTGAAGATTTGGCCGTGCAGGTCCTTACGGTCGATCCGAATTTCAAGGTTTCATTCCCGATTCTGTTGATGGATTCGTTGGGCGCGGGGGAGAGCAGCAGAATTGCCGCCTGTCTTCCTATCGGTCTCGAGGCCGCCTCGACGCTTGCTATCGCCGCGGAATGCACCTACGATTCCGGCGTTGATGCAGGGCTCCGGATTCACGTTAGAGGGAGTGATGACGGTGTGCATTGCGACACGCAAGACATGTTCTCCTTCGATATGGACGTTCAGCGCGGGGAAACTGCAAGGAAGACGTTCAATATAAGCCCCAATTCGAAGTTTGCCAAGGTTATTGTCGAGAACCTGGATAAATCGCACAGCGTCACGTCAGTGAAGATCACGGCAACGGTAGGGAACTAACTCGTCGGGCGAATGGGTGGGTCGCCATGACGGGTAGGGCGGGCATCTTGCCCGCCTGTGCAGCGAAGCGCGGCAATCTCGCCTGTGCCACGGGCGTGGTGAGATAGACCTTCTCTCGCGCAGAGACGCAAAGGCGCAAAGTTTATCGCAGCCCGCCGTGGCGGGTCACAGAGAACACCGAGATGCAAAGGACCACCAAACGTCGTCATTGCGTGCCTCGCCCCTACTCTAAGAATATATGGGAGGAAGGTGAATGATGAAGAGATTGGTTTTTTTGGTCTGTTTGTTAGTTTCAGCGGTGGTTTTCGCCGGCAACGCATCCGCGTATTATGCATATTACACCAAGATTGATACGGGCGAGCCCTGGGAAGCTCATTCCCGGACCGCGCAACATGCCGACCTGGTTGTACAGCTCGCTCATGGGAAGCTGGTATTTCATCGCTCCTCCAGTTATCTGCCTTACTGGGAGACGAATACGGGGCAGTGGTATCTTGATGAGGTTGTTCCACGCAGGGGCGACGGTCCTGAAAAGCGTCCCGACAAGAATAACATTTACTCCTTTGTCCGTCTAATCGAGAGCACGGAAGATTCTATTGTCGTACACTGGCGCTATTTCAATGATTTTGAGCTGGGCCATCACGCACAGCCCATAGGCGGGAATGTCGAGTTTGACGGGGTAGTCCACGAGTACTTTTTCATTTCCCCGGATGGCGTTGTCCGCCGTGAAATCCGAAAAGGGGCAAAGAAACTGGACGATTGGAGAGATCCGAAGAATAGAATCGTTCAGACAGTTCAACTGACGCCGGATGGTATTGAGAAGAAAGGCCGCATCGAGGCGGTTTTGTCCAAAGCGCCCGCCGAACCACTGGAGGGTGCACCGGTGGTACAGCCTGCGCGTCTGGGGGCTGAGCCGGTCGCCATCTGGCACTTCGACGAGGGACTGGAATCCCGCTCTTACGAATCGAAAGATTCTACCACTGAGTCAGAGAGCGGCACGAGCTGTCCCATCGCCGGTCCCAAGACCGTGTGGAAGAAAGGCGTTTCCGGAACGGCTTTGGGATTCGACGGGTACAGCTCGAGCGTGAAGAGTCCTGATGTCGACGTGAGTGAGTATGACGTGGGGTTCACGATGGAGGCCTGGGTGGCGCCGGGCGCGTATTCCATCTGCGAGTGGACGGCTATTGCCCATCAGTCGGAGTGGGAAGCCGATGTCAGAGAGCTCCTCTTCCAGGAAAACAACTGGGGAGATATGCAGTTGGGTGAGAAGTTGAAGAAGGGCTTTTTCCTCGGCATTGATGAGTTCGGTCATCCCGTAGCCATCTTCGCAATTCGCGGACAGATCGTGAAAGTGCAGTCCTTCGAGCCGCTGCCCTTGTATGAGTGGTCGCATGTGGCGGTCACCTATGTTGGCGAGGGGATACTCTATCTTTACGTCAACGGCGAGGTATCCAACTTCAAGAACTTCTCGGGGTTCATAGAGCCTGCGGACGTCGATTTTGTGATTGGGAAAAACGACGAGTCCATCGGATACGTCTCCCGGCATGTAGTGCGGACCTATTCAACATTTCCCTCTCCGCTGGGATTTGAGGGATTGATCGATGAGGTCAAGCTGTATCCGGAACCGCTGTCGCATCGAGATATGCGGCGGGCTTACAAAGCATTCAAGCCTTCTAATCCCAGAGCGGACATGGAGCCGCGAACGCTTCCCGGGGAGGTGGGTCCGGCGGATACCTTTGGCGCCCGGTATGCTCACTTGACCTATCATGACCTGTGGGACAACATGTGGCGGGAACCGCAACATCCCGATGTTGTGGTCAAGTTTGACCTGATGCCTACGAGCGTGGTGTTCTGGCGAGGCTGCCGGAGCCCGGGATGGGTAACGGAAACCAATAAGTGGATCTCGGACCAGAGTACTGAGTTAACCGATTGGCACTGGGGCGATAAGTCCGCAGGCGCACAGAGCTGCTGTGAGCATATGTCCGATTATCAGGGGCGGCATTCGCACGTTCGCATTATCGAGAACACTGACGCCCGCGTGGTGATTCACTGGCGGTATGCCTCCGTTGATGTTCTTTACAAGCATCCGAATGTGTGCCGTGATGAAGATGACTGGGGAGTGTGGACCGATGAGTACCTGACGATTTATCCGGATGGTGTCGGCGTCCGCGCCGTGGATCAGCATGGCGATCGGGATTACTACTTTGGGCCGGAGGGCGGCGCAATCGGCTTCCATGACACGCAGTTCTTGTCGGAGGCCGGCACGCGCCCGGAGGACAACATTAATCCACAGTCCTTAACGGTCGTTACCCATGAAGATGAAGTCCACGAATTCGATTGGAGTGAGGAGCATCCTTCAGCCCGTCTTGACGCTCAAGTCATCTGGGTGAATTTGAAATCGGACTATAAGGTGTTTGAGGTTTTCCCGCCGGGGAACGATGTCTACGTCTGGGCCGGTGATGAAAAGACCTCGTACTCTAAATACTCCGCGTGGAATCATTACCCGGTGACGCAGGTGCCCTGTGACGGCCGGTTCTGTGTGGCGCCTGACCGCCTGACGCATTCTGCGTTGGGCGCCGCGGGCAACCTGGTTGAAACGGGCAGCGTTCTGCTCTACGGTTTCACGAATGATTCCGCCGAACGGCTGATTCCCATGGCCAGGTCCTGGAATCATGCTCCGGATCTTTCCAAAATGCAAAGATGTCTCTCGAGAGGGTATGATAAGGGTCAGAGAGCTTATGTGATTGACGCCCGAGGCGACGAGATTTCATTTTCGGTGGAGGCATCGGAGAAATCCCCGTTAGTCAACCCCTGTTTTGTCATCCAGGGCTGGGATGGTCAAGCTGCGGTCACCATCGACGGAAAGACCGTCACGTCAGATAAAATTGCCCGGCAAGGTCTGGTCAGAGATAAGAACGGCCAACTGCGGCTTGTAGTCTGGATTATGATGGAGATCCAAACCCCTGCCGGATTCTCATTTTCCAAAATGTAGACGGTCTTTGCGGTACCGCCGAGCAGGGTGCGGGCGTGGCGGGCCTTCGTGTCCTTCGTGGTTAAACACACGCAGCCGCGGTAGTAGCATAGGCTGTTAGCCTGTGTTCTCGGGTGATGTCGTCATTGCGACCACCCTTTTCATAGGTAGGGCGGGCATCTTGCCCGCCTTTGCGTATCCTGTCCATCCTGTCCATCCTGTCAGAACTATAACCTGCCTTTTCTCGCGCAAAGCCGCAAAGGCGCAAAGGGGAGGTCGCAACGATAGGTAGAGCGGGCATCTTGCCCGCCAA
>CBFDCQ010000115.1:0-7315 GCA_965603355.1 uncultured bacterium | reverse complement strand
CCCCCGTTCGGCGAAGTCGCGGACGACGAAAAAGTCAAGATGGTACTGGAACTATTCGACGGCGAGGTCGTGCAGGTCGAAAAACAACCCGGAACGAGGTGAAATCATGGCAAAAGGTATCGGCAATCTGATCAAACAGGCGCAGAAGCTCACGGCAGATATGGCCAGAGTGCAGGAGGAGCTTGCGCAGAAAACCGTCGAAGCGTCAGCGGGCGGTGGGATGGTCACCGTCGTGGCAAACGGCCAACAGGAGATCGTCTCAATAAAGATCGAGCCTGAAGTTGTGAGCGATGGCGATGTCGATATGCTCCAGGATCTCGTTTTTGCGGCTGTGAACGATGCGCTGAGAAAAGCGCGCGATATGGCCAACGAGGAGATGGGGAAGGTCGCGAAAGGTCTGCCGATAGCGGGGATGAAAATCCCGGGACTCAATCTGCCGGGAATGACGTAGTGCGGATCGCTTGGAAGCGCGATTTAGTCGGACTCTCTGATAGAACGACACGTGCGCGACATACGCGCCATGTCGGAAGCTTCGGGAAAACGCGTAGTCGGTAATAGCAAATTGAAGCTCGTATTCTTTGGCACACCGGATTTCGCCGTACAGTCGTTGGAAGCGCTTGTTCACAGCCACCATGAAGTTGCCGGAGTGGTGACGCAACCGGACCGACCGAAGGGCAGGGGACGCAAGGTCGTTGCCTCGCCGATCAAACGCCTCGCGCAGGAACGCGGCCTGAGTGTGTTCCAGCCGGAAAAAGCCAGCTCGCCTGAGTTCGTGCAGAAGCTGCACGAGTTGGGTCCCGACTTGATAGTCGTTGCAGCTTACGGTGAGATACTTAAGCGCGACGTTCTTCAAGCGCCGGTACGCGGTTCGATAAACGTGCACGCTTCCCTTCTGCCCAAATACAGAGGCAGCTCGCCGATACAGGCAGCCATCATAAACGGGGACGAGGTAACCGGTGTGACGATCATACAGATGGACGAGCGGATGGATACCGGCGATATCCTCGGTCAGACCGAAGTGCCGATAGATGTGAACGACACGGCGAGCACGCTGCACGATAAGCTTGCCCAGGTCGGAGCGAGACTGCTCGTCGAGACTGTTGACCAGATCGAGCGCGGGACCATCGTGCGCACACCCCAGGATGATGAGGCTGCCACTTATACAAAACGGCTGCGGAAGGAGGACGGCGCTATCGACTGGAACGTGCCCGCTGACAGACTGCACAATTTCGTGCGGGCGATGAATCCCTGGCCGGTGGCGTACACGCGCGGGGGTAAGTTTCGTATATGGATGACGAGCGTGCCGAGCGAGCAGTTGGAGACAGCTGAGCCCGGGACCGTGATGCGTGTCGATGAAGGCGAGCTTCTGGTTGCGACGCTCGAAGGAGCGGTGAGAATCGAACGGATTCAGGTTGCCGGGAGCAGACCTATGTCTGCCGAGGAGTTTCTCCGGGGACATGAACTTCGCGCGGGAGAGGAACTCCGGTAGGCGCATGTTTCGGCGAGTGCCAACGGCGCCGGTTTGGTGAGTCAGGCGGCCGGGCAGGATGTGTCGAAGGAGGGAGACAAGAAGATGATCTTCGTGAAGACGTTCAAGGGGTACGAGGATAAACCTCTCGTGATTGACGAGCGCGTCAACAGCTGGGTGCAGAAGTACAACGTGGACGTACTGGACGTGAGAGCGACACTCGGCCACGAGCCGGGCGCAAAACACGGTTCCGGCGACCTGTTGTACACCATTGTGTACAGGGCTGACGAGCCTATCGAAGAGGAGGAGTGAGCGCCGCCGGCTCCTCTCCCATTTTGACACGTTGCGTGTTGCGTGATAAAATGCAGTACGGCGGGGCGTAGCGCAGCTTGGCTAGCGCGCCTGCTTTGGGAGCAGGAGGTCGCCGGTTCAAATCCGGCCGCCCCGACCACATAAGTCCGGGCTTCCTAGAAGATCTTTCTGGCGGACACTATGTCCGCATCAACCGTTCACGTCGGGACGGTCGATCTGCGAGATCTTGACCCCCGGGCTGATTGCTGTCTTGAGCGTTTAGTCTGGTCCGTTCATGGACCGTACCACGGCATGGAGCGCGGACCAGTGTCACTGGAGCAACCGTTCGCGCCGGTCGAGCCAGCATAAAGCCCGCCAGAACCACACGCCGCCCAGCAGCATATACGCGGCTTTGTTGTACACAACAGTCCGTACCCATATAAAGGCTTCCGTCTGGGACGGCTTGTCAAAGGGATTGAGATACGGGAATATGACCGTAGTCGAACCCTCTCCTTGTGACAGCAGCATAACGAATCCTAGGACGGCTGCCATACACACCCCTGCGGCGCTAGCGCTTTTGAACACAACTGAGAACAAGACCGTAAGTGCAGCAAAAAAGACGATCGGCGGCAGCACGTACACCAGCGTTAGCGCGACCGGGAGCTCTATCACGATAATGTCCGTCAGCACAATGAGTGACAACGCCAGCAGAGTCAGCGACAGTATGAGAACCAGAAACCTGACTATCCAGACACGGTACACCGAGACCGAAACCGTGAAGATGGTTTCGAGTACACCGGCTTCTCGTTCGCGCGAGATGATCTCCATTGCGAAGAACACCGCGAAAACAGTCGTCGGCAACCACACGAGCCACGTAAGCGCGTCCCCGGTGGTAACCGGCTCATCCATGTCCGCTCTGATAAGGCAGAACATCGCGAAATGGAGTGCCGTGCCGACCAGAAACAGCAGCACTCTGCGACCGAAAATGATCCTGTAATTCATCCTCAGGGATAGAAGTACGACTCCCGCTTTTTCCCACATACCAAGTTCTCGAAACGATCTCATTCGGCTTTACCCCGTATCCTGCGCAGTCTCAAGCAGCCAGAGGTATGCGTCCTCCAATGTGGGAGCGACCTCCTCCCCTGCTTCCTCTGTCTCGTCTGTGATGATGAACCGTACACGGACACCGCCCGCTTCAGTCACTTGGGAAACGACATTTACGCGTGCGATCAGCTCATGGACGTCCGCCGCATCGACTACCGCTTCGCGTACTTTGCCCTCCGCCATCCGTTGCAGCTTTTCAGGAGCGCCTCGGAATACCACGCATCCCCTGTTCAATACGGCTAAATCGTGGCATGCACTCATTACATCCTCGGTGATGTGTGTCGAGAATATTACAATCCGGTCTCTACCCAGTTCAGCCAGGAGATTGCGGAACCGGATGCGTTCGATTGGATCGAGCCCCGCGGTAGGTTCATCGACAACGATTATCTTCGGCAAATGCAGGAGCGTCTGAGCGATACCGACCCGTTGTTTCATGCCGCCTGAGAGAGACGAAATCTTGTCGTGCTTGCGGTCGTCAAGATGCACTTCATGGATAACTCTTTCGACGAGCGGTTCCCTCTCGTCCTTATCGAAAATATCGTTCAGCAGCGCGAAGTAGTCCAAGTAGTCCCAAACGGTGAAGTTACCGTACAGACCGAAATGTTGAGGAAGGTATCCCATGATCGGCTGCACGTCGGCACGAAGATGGCGGATGTTGCGTCCGTTGATCTCGACGCACCCGCGGGTAGGTTCGTATATGCTGCAGAGTATCCGCATGAGTGTCGTCTTGCCGGCAGCGTTTGGGCCGAGCAGGCCGAACGCCCCCTTCCCGATCTCGAGATTGACTCCGGTGAGCGCGTGGACTTGAGGTTTAACGCCGGCGACAACAGGGATGCGAAGCGCAGCTCGCTTCAGCCGATTCAACACACCCCTCTGATCGGACGTATCGATCTCGCCGCGTCGGGCTCGCGCGGCTAGGTGGCGCAGCCAATGCAGACTAAACGCGACGATAAGGAAGAGGATTGTCACCCAGAGTTGCGCGCCGAGCCGCCAATAGAAATACCACGCCAGCGCACACGTCGGCAACCGTAGAGCAGCGCCCCACGCTACGCGGCGCAACCGTGACGTATGGCGATCAATGTCAAAGAACGTGTCGCCTTCAATCAACATGCCTGCCGAGTAGACCAGATCGTAAAGCGACGCCCAGGTCGCGCACGCTGTCACGAACAACCAGCCGCGATTGTCGAGATATGTGTGGAAATAGATGAGTAGACCTAACAAAGACAGCTTCCAAATGAGATCTTCGCGGACGTGGCGTTTGTTCACCACTGGTTCACCGCGCTCGCGCATACCCATCTCTCGCCGCCGCTTCTTGTTCCAGTCACGTACTATGGGCGCATCGACGCCGAATATCTTTGTCAGGTTGGTTATCGAAATGTGGATGTCTTCTCTTTCGAAAATGCTTTCATGCTTTACAGCCGTCACCAGACGCATTGCAGTCCATATGATTGCTGCTGCAGCAAAGAATGCGGTCGGAGCCAGCACTATCCGCCATACCCACGACTCGATCCAGCCAGCCCGCATGAATCCGAAATAGAACAGGGCCGCTGTCGCCCCGACCGCAACGGCAAGTCCCCAGATCCGGATACTTCTCAACCATTTGGCAATGTCGTGGAGGCTCAGGTACATTGCCGGTACGAACACCAGCGTGAAGAACGTGGACGCTATGAGCCCGAAGATCACAGTGATGGCAAACGGCGGCCATATCTCGGCTTCGCCCCCTCTTCGAATCGCCAGCGGCAGCATCGCCAGCACCGTGGTAGCAGTGGTCATCATGACTGGCCGGAGCCGGTTGCAACCACCTTCCAACACGGCACGAGTGCGGCGATAGCCTCTTCTTAGCAGAAGCCGAGCCTGGCCAAGGGTAAGAATTGCGTCATTGACAACCACGCCGACAAGCATAATCAATCCTGCAAAAACCATAGGATGGACGAGTCCCGTCCGCGTGAACAGAAGTCCCCACAGGACGCCAATGATGGCAAGAGGGAGTGTCGTCATGACGCATAATGGTGCACCAACATCCTCAAACAGCGCGGCCAGCAGAAGGAACACGCAAATAGGTGCCGCGATCAGGGCCCACTTCATTGAGTCGTCTTCTTCTTCCTTATGAACGATTCTCGGCACGTAGCCTTGGGGCATCTGCATATCGCCAATGACTTCATCGACCTGACGCCGCATCGCATCGAGCCACCTGGGCGAGTTGGCAATATCATCTCTGAATGCATAATAGACCCTCACGTTGTGTTGCTGGTCGCGGCGCACGATTCGTTTCGCCGCTTCCGACAGTTTGAACTCAGCTACTTCATCCAGACCGAGGTAGTGGCCGTCCGGAGTCCTCAACCGCAGCTGTTCGAGGTCCGCTATGGTTCGTTCTTTACTCTCTTTCAGCCTGACCAGTATATCGATGTCCTCGTCCTTTGACCGGAACGGCACGATAAGTTGGTCACCGCGAGGTCTTGCAAACCATACGACGCTCGCCAAATCCGACATCGTCAGCCCCCATCGGTCTAGTATGTTGCGACGGCCCCTGATTTCGAATTCCGGTCCGCCCGGCTCAACGTCTGTTTCTGTGTACGGCAAATAGTTGCCAAACGCTCTGCGCAGGCGCTGCTGGATCTGAGCCGCTGTTCTTTCAAGCGTCTCCGTGTCTTCCCCGCGCACTTCGATGTACTCCACAGAGCCGAACCCGCTAAAGATGTCCTTTGATTCCTGTTCCCCTTCCTCGTCGATGTGTTCACTGTCCCCTGAGAACTTCACGCGCCCCAGGCCAAGCCCTTCAATTGTGGCAACTTTCTTCTTGAGTTGGTTTCGGAGCCCGCCGATATCCAGCTCGACCGTTCTATCTTTCGGATCGAGAAACTCGACTACTACTTGCGCCTGCTCGCGCTCGATGACGGAATGAACCATTTTGACGTCGGGGAATTGTCGGCATATGTGTTCGAGCTGTGCAGTAAGACGACTGGCACTCTCGAGAGAAGTACCTCTTGGAAGATCGATCCGACACTCGATCTGGTCAACAGATTGTTGCGAAACCGAAAAGTATATAGTAGGGATCAGACATACTATCAGTGTGAAGAAGAACAGCACAATTGTCATCACCATGGTGAACGCACGACGACGGAGCACAGCTTTTAGCACCGTGACATATATCTCCAGGAATCTGTTGTGTTTGCGTTCCGAAGCGACGCGTCGGTCAATAGTGCGCGCCGCAAGCATTGGAACGAGCGTTAAGGATACGAACACGGATACTATCAGCGGCGAGCCGATTGAAAACACAAACTCCGTAATAATGATTCGGAACTCAGTGTTTTCCAGAAAGAATACCGGCAAGAACACGATAAGCGTTGTACCCGTCATCGCGAAGATCGGCTTGGCAACTTCCTTCGTGCCTTCGATCGCCGCTATGATAGTATCCTTGACGCGCGTAGCTCGTCTGAACGTGTTCTCGATCACCACAACACTGTTGTCTACAAGCAGGCCGATAGCGAATGCGAAACCAACCAAAGAGAGTAAGTTTATCGACAGACCCGCGAAGTACATAACATTGAACGTGACCAAAATGGACGCCGGTATAGCTATAAGTATGATCGATACCGTACGCAGGCGTTTGAGAAACATGAGCAACACACCCAGCGCCAGCGTCACGCCTATCAGTGCCATCTGCTTGACCCTGCGTATAGAACCTGCGATGAGCTCCGCGGCATCCATCACGATCTTGATCTGCACGTCATGATCGACAAGATCGAGGTTCAGCCGGTCGATCTCACGGTACGCGTTCCTGGCGACACGCAGTATATTGGCCATGCTATCCTTACGCACCAGCAGCATCACGGCGGGTTCACCGTCAATCCGTGATATGCGATCAGCGTTCTTCCGCCCGAACCGCACCTCGGCTACATCCTTGAGCAGCACCTGACCGTTGAGGCCGACGGGAAGCTCTCGCAGGGCGCTGATGCTTGTGAACCGACCGGTGAGTGATACGAAATACCTGATGTCGTTCTCGGTGACGTCACCCAGATACTCTGTACGGCGGTTAAATGCGGCTATCGTCTGGCTGACTGCCAAGACCGGCACACCGACCGCTTCGCACTTATCTTCGTCAACGATAACTTCGACAGCGTACTGTTTGCCGCCGAATGCCATCACATTTACGACACCGTCAACGGATTCGAGCGCCGGCACGATTGTCTCGTCGGCGATGTTACGCAGTCGGTCGAGATCGCCGGGTCCACCGACGACCAGTTGCATAAGAATGCTTGTGAGATCGGCGGTATCATAGCGACGTACTTCGAGAAACGCTTCTTCCGGTATCTCCTTGCGCAGCGCACCGGCCTTTTGCTCAAGCTTAAGATAGGCGTGACGCATGTCAGTGCCGTGGTTGAACGATATCCAGATGCCCGCATAGCCCTCGTATATCGATGACCGTATCGACTCGATGCCTTCAAGCGATGC
>CBFDCQ010000114.1:0-7448 GCA_965603355.1 uncultured bacterium | reverse complement strand
ACGCTTTTCCCGGCGCAATTGACTCTCTGCGATTGCGGATGTTAGAATACCGGCGAGCGGGCATGTTACGTTGTCGGGTGCAACGGTTTACACGTCGAGACAGTCCATCGGAGCGCAGCTATGGGGCTACAGTTCGATCTTTTCGACACAGGTTCAACGGATATCCTGTCGGCAACGACCTACGAGGAGTTCAAGAAACGGCTCCTCGAGTCCAAGTGCACCAGATGTGAACTATCCAGTACCGGCAAGAACATTGTGATCGATCGCGGCAATCCAAAGAGCCGGATTATGGTGATTGGGGAGGCGCCGGGCGAGACAGAAGAACGGCTGGGCAAGGCCTTCGTGGGGCGGGCCGGCAAGCTGCTGGACAGCATAATGGACGCGGTCGGGCTCGATACCAACAAGGATATGCTAATAGCGAACATAGTGAAACATCGCCCGCCGAAGAACCGCGTACCGCGCGCCGACGAGGCTGAAGCGTGTATGCCGTACCTCAAGAAACAGATAGAGCTTATTGAGCCGCGGCTGATCATCCTGCTTGGAGCCACCTCGCTCAAGTACATGGACAAGAGCCGGAAGGGTTTCTCGATGGCGGAAGAGGCGGGGAAGTTCTTCACGCTGCCGCAATACCCGGGTGCGGACTTCGTCCTGCTCTACCACACGGCGGCGCTGCTGCGTAACCCCTCTCTCAAGACGGACATGTGGGCCCACGTGCGCGACATGAAACGGCATATCGAACGCGAGGGCATTATTGCGGAACACAGCGAATAGGGGGTCGCACGAGAACAAATGCAGAATTCCCGGAGTATAGCGAGAACGCTCGCGTCCACAGGCGGGAGAGAAGTCCGTACGGCGGAGAAGAAACAGCCCGCCTGGAGCACGCGTTACCGCAAGAGCAGACCTGCGCCGCCCAAGTGCGAGGTCCGCTCGGTCTGCGGACGCCTCATTCGCGTGCCAACCGCCAGCATGCCGCCTCGGTCGCCACGACGCCCAGCGAAGAGTCTGGCACTGGAATACCCCGAACCGATCAGCTTCGACAGAACAGTGTTGACCCGGTTTGAAGGCTCCAGCAGGTTGGAGTGGCTGGAGACGAACGGCTTAACGGGGTACGCTTCGTCAACCGTTGTCGGCGCCAGCACGCGTCAATACCACGGTTTGCTCGTCGTGCCGTACGGGAAAGCCCGGTGCAGATACGTTATGCTGGCCAAGCTCGAGGAAACGTTGCAGATCGGCGACCGATCCCGCGATATCTCATGCAACAAGTATCCGGAGATAATCCATCCGGAAGGACATCTCCTGCTGAGCGAGTTTCGCCTTGACCCCATCCCGACCTACGTGTATCAATTGGCGGGCGGTGCCAGGTTGGAGAAAAAGGTGTTCATGCTTCACGGCGCAAATACCGTGGTTGTATCGTACCGTCTCGCGGGCGCGCCTGACGGCGCTGAACTGAGGGTGCGCCCGATGGTGGCCGCGAGATATTTTCACGGTCTTGGCCTGGAAAACTCCGGCGTTGACGTGGACTGGGAGGAGGAGCGTGCCGGGCTCATCGCATACCGCGCTTACGCGGACACGCCGACGCTCCGTTTCTCGCATAACGCTTCCGAGGTTGTCACGTGTTCGCTTTGGCACAGGCAGATCGAGTACGCTATGGAGGCTGCACGCGGATTGCCGTTCCGGGAAGACCTGTTTGCCCCGTTTTCATTCATCTACAAGCTGGCCGAGGGGCCGGTCTACGCTCTTATCGTCTCAACAGAAGAATCCTCGCCTGCGGCGACTGAAGCGGCGGTGCTGGAAACGCGAGAGAGATCAAGGCGGGCGAAGATCGTTCTGACGGCGGCTCCGAGCGACCCACTCGAAGCCTCGTTGGCTGTCGCATCCTCCACCTTCATAGTACCCGGTAAGTGCAGCCGGATCGGCGTCATTTCAGGATACCATTGGTTCGGAGAATACTGTAGGGATACCCTGATATCGCTGCCCGGATTGACGCTGGCCACCGGCGACTTCGCTGCGGCCAAGGATATTCTGGAGGCGCTCAGCCGTCATTTCAGCCGCGGGATGCTGCCGAACAGGTTCGATGAACGTACCGGAAAGCCGGAGTATACGAGCGCCGATGCGTCTCTATGGTTCATCTATGCCGTGCAGAAATACCTCGCTTACACGTCGGACTATGAGTTCGTACAAGCCGTTCTGTACGACAAGATGATTGACGTGATCCAACATTACAAGAAGGGCACGGGCGGCGGTATAGCAATGGACCGCAACGGCCTGCTTGATGCCGGCAGCGCTACAAACCCGATGACCTGGATGAATGTCACCATCGCCGGTCAGGCGATTACACCAAGACACGGTAAGGCCGTTGAGGTTAACGCGCTGTGGTACAACGCGCTTAAAGCAGTGGCGCAACTCGCGCGAAGGTTTGGCGACGAACGCGCCCACACGTTCGCGGCTCTCGCGACAGTCGCGAAACGCTCGTTTCAAAACACCTTCTGGAACGAAGACGGCGGCTACCTGTTCGACTGTGTACGTAAGGGCGAATCGGACGCCTCTATTCGGCCGAACCAGATACTCGCCGTTAGTCTGCCTTACCCCCTGATCGAGGGCGAACGGGCCGCCGGCGTCGTCAACTGCGTCGAGAGAGATCTTCTCACACCGTTCGGGCTGAGAACGCTGTCTCCTGACCATCCGGCGTATCGCGGAAAGCATGAAGGCAACCCGGCATCGCGCGACAAAGCCTACCATCAAGGTACGGTCTGGGCCTGGTTGCTGGGTCCATTCATCACGGCGCACTTCCGGGCGCGCGGGGGATCGCAGGACGCGATAGATCAAGCGCGCGGGTTCATCGAACCGTTCCGCGACCATCTCCGGCAAGCCGGGTTGGGCACAGTGTCGGAGATATTCGACGGCGACCCGCCGTACACGCCAAGAGGGTGCATATCAAAAGCGATTAGCGTCGCGGAACTGCTCCGAGCATACCGCGAGGATATTCTCGGCAGGAAACCGGAGCTTTGACATATGTTGTTTCTCGGGAGCGCAGCGATCGCGATCCCTACACGTATGACCACCTTGGATATCAGCGAGCATCACTAAGGGTCCTGCTTCTACCGCTAACACGGCTAGTTGCAGATTCGCGAGAGATCGGATACAATGGATGTGTTGGGTGCGTGGGTACGGGCCCGGCCGATCCGTTCGCGCATGATAATTGCATTACAACGAATATGATTGACTTTTCAGTGATCGAAGTGTTAAACGTATTGGGAGTTCCAACGGAGGGGTTGCAGTATGGGGAAGAAATACGCAGAACCGCCTGTCATTGAAGCGGTTTGCGAGTTCAAACTGCCGGCAGATTCCGAATGGGATCTCACGATTCCGGGGTTGATTTATGAGAGAGTCAGTGCGGAGTTTCCGCACAAAGAGCAGCACCTTGTCCAAGAAGTCAATATGAAGCAGAGCTCGGAAGGAACACAGCATCAGATACACACCAGTGAGCGCGCCGTCTTTCTCAGCGATGATAGAAAGGCGTTTCTCCAGATGGGCCCCCATCTTCTCGCTGTCAACTGCTTGAAACCGTATCCCAGCTGGGTCGGATTCAAGCCACGCATCGAAAATGCCTTTCGGGCCCTGACTAATACCGTTCGTTTCGAAACGCTCCAAAGAATCGGTCTACGGTACATCAATCGGATCGAAATCCCTAGTCAGTCTCTGGATCTAGACGAATACTTTGAGTTCCGACCGTTCCTGGGCGAGAATCTGCCTCAAGATATGGCGAATTTCATCGTCGGATGTATGCTCCCGTTCAACGAGCGACGCGATTGCTGCAAAGTTCAGTTGACTAATGTGGTGCCCGAAGAGCCCGGTGATACAGCATTTCTCCTGGACCTGGACTACTTTCTCGTCAGACCCCAGGCTATTCCTGTGAACGGAGCATTGGAATGGGTGGAGCAGGCGCACGAGCAAGTTGAGACGCTCTTCGAAGGATGCATTAGCGCGCGTCTACGGGAACGTTTTGAGGAGGTGAAGTAAATGCCCAGCGTCGTTGCTGCTACCCCGACTCTCGAGGTCGTCAGACAGCTATGGCCTTGGATAAGCTGCCCGGAGACATATCTGGAATCGGAACAAAAGGGTGCACGCGTTCTGCCGCCGCAGCCTTCGATGATGGCGCATGAGCAAGCCCTGGGGAATGCGTGGCTGAAGGTCGATCTAGCAACATTGATTCCTTATCAACGCTCAAGTGGGGAGGCCAGTGCGTCTGTGACAGCTGAGATCGAATCAGCTATAAACGTTCTCATTCTGAAGAGAATCAGCATCCCGCGACCTGCGGAAGTACGCGATTACCTACTTCGTTACCCTGATATGATCGACCTTCTCCCGTACGTATGCGGAATAGCCTCAGAGCGACTTGGGCCTGACACACAACTCTCACTGGAAGCATATCGGGACCCAGAGATTAGAGACGAGTACTTGACGCTTTACGTTCGCCAAAGAGACTATGACCAGTCAATATTGGACAGCATCGAGGAGGTCTCTGCAGAATGCGAAGGCGAACTTGCCGGAAGGTCCGGTTGGATCCTTATTACCACAGATTTTCGCGCCCCAAGTAAGAAGCAATGAGTTTTGATTGGACTGACTACCTGAACCTCGCTTTACATCTCCATGGACAACCACAGGGCTATGGCCAGGAGGCCGCGCAACGATCTGCAGCAAGCCGGGCCTATTATGCCGCCTTTTGTCATGCCCGCAACTACGCGCGTGACCGGCAAGGGTTCCGTCCGAGATACAACGTTGATGACCACAAGAACGTCAGAGCACACTTTCGCCGTCGCCAAATGCCCAGGATTGCCCGTAAGCTCGACAGCCTAAGGCAATGGCGTAACGATTGCGATTACAGCGACACAGTGCCGAACATTACGGATTTGGTTACATCTGCTATTGCCGAGGCTCAACAGGTCCTCAGGAAGCTCACGTAATGGACTGTCAGACTGTACCTCTGCCCGCTGAAGACCACATCTTGATCTAAGGAAGGACCATATTCTGCACGACACCTCTGACGCGGACTCTGAACTACAGGGGTAAAAGGGAGTCGAAAGTTCGCGCCGGTGCACAGCGGACTACGTTGGAGTGGTCTCGCCCTCGGTCTCCGGAGGCGCTTCCTCGGTTGGCTGCTCGACGGCCGGAGGTGCTTCCTCGGTTGGCTGCTCGCCGGCCGGAGGCGGTTCTTCGGTTGGCTGCTCGCCAGCCGGAGCCGCTTCCTCGGTTGGCTGCTCGTCAGGCGCGGGAGGTTCCGGTTCCTCGGTTGGCTGCTCGTCGGCCGGAGGCGTTTCCTCGGTTGGCTGCTCGTCGGCCGGAGCTGGTTCCTCGGCTGGCTGCTCGTCGGCCGGAGGCGTTTCCTCGGCTGGCTGCTCCCCGGCCGGAGGCGTTTCCTCGGTTGGCTGCTCGTCAGGCGCGGGAGGTTCCGGTTCCTCTTGTGGTTTCTGTTCGGGCTCGGTACCCTCCTCGACACCGCCGGTCATCATTTCAGCGGCACTTTCCTCGATGGTCTTACCCTCCTCAAAGAAAGAGGGAGGAACAGCCTCACCGACAATTTCACCTACGCTGACAGTCTCGCCGCCGGGCTGAACGCCGTACTTGCGTTTTGCCTCCTCCTCAATGTCGCGCAGGTACTCCTTGACGCTCAGAGCAATTTTTCTTTCAGCAACATCGAGCCCGATGACCTTCACGTCGACCTTGTCATCGACAGATATCACATCCTCGGGTTTGGCCACCCTCTCCTTGGCGAGTTCCGAGACGTGGATCAACCCCTCGATCCCGTTGTCCAACGCTGCAAACGCGCCGAACGAGACCAGTTTCGAGATCGTTACTTCTATATGGTCGCCGATATGGTAACTCTCGCCAAGGTCGAGCCACGGATCGCGCTCGAGCTGCTTGAATCCGAGCGAGACCTTCTCGCGACTCGCGTCCACGCCCAGCACCTTCACCTTGACGCGGTCACCTTTCGACACCATCTCGGAAGGATGGCTGATCCGTCGCGTCCAGGACATATCCGAGACGTGGAGCAGACCGTCAATATCCTCCTCCACCTCAACAAACACCCCGTAATCGGTCAGGTTCTTGACCTCGCCTTCTATGACGGATCCCGGCGGATACTTCTCCGCCAACTCCTCCCATGGGTTTGCTGTAGTCTGTTTCAGACCGAGGGCAATCTTCTCATGTTCGGGGTCCGTATTAAGGACTTTCACGTCGACTTCCTGGTCAACATCAAGCACGTCGTTGGGGTGGCGTATCCGATGCGTCCAGCTCATTTCAGACACGTGTATCATTCCCTCGACACCCTCTTCGAGCTCCACGAACGCGCCGTAATCGGTCATGCTGACGACTTTGCCGGTAATCACGTCGCCGACCGGATACTTGTCCTCCACGCCGATCCACGGATTGGGCACTTTCTGTTTCAGTCCGAGCGAGATGCGCTCCGTTTCCCGGTCGAAACTGAGAACCTTCACCTCCAACTGCTCCCCAACGGAAACCACATCCGACGGGTGCCTAACCCTCTTCCACGACATATCGCTGACGTGCAGGAGACCGTCAATCCCGCCCACGTCAACGAATGCGCCGAAATCGGTTATGTTCTTCACCTCGCCCTCTATGGTCTCTCCGACTTCGAGGATGCTGAGCAGTTTCTCTTTCTCTTTGGCTCGCTCTTCTTCCAACAGTTTTCGCCGCGACAACACGATATTGCGCCGGCGCCTGTTGAGTTTGATCACCTTGAATCCCAGGACCTGACCGATGAACTTGTCGAGGTCACCCGGCGGACGCGCAGAGAGCTGGCTTGCCGGAAGAAAGGCTTCCAAACCGTTCACATCAACCTTCAGTCCACCCTTGACTCGCCGCAGGATCCTGCCATCCAAGGCGCTGTCCTCGTTGTAAGCGCGCTGCACGTTTGTCCAGTTCTTGATCCGGTCGGCCTTCATCTTCGAGAGGACGGGCATGCCCTCCTCTCCCTCGGTCTCCTCAAGGAAAACGTCGAACTCGTCGTCAACACTGATCTCGAGGTCGTACGGGAACTCACTGCGCGATATTACCCCTTCGCTCTTGTAGTTTATGTCCACGATCACCTTGTCGTCGGATACACCGACGACCCGGCCACGGACCACCTCGCCCGGAATGAAATCCTTGAGCGTTTCCTCGTAAATCAGAGCTATTTCCTCCTCGCTCTGACCTGCGAGCACATCCTCGATGAAAAGCACCTCTTGCTCCCCGGTCACCTCAGTAGCCTGTTCTTCGTTCACTGTTTTGTCCCTGTTGTTCTCCACCAAATCCATCCACACTCCTCCCAGTAAATTTATATTTGGTCCATATCGTAACATCTCTATCAACGGATGTCAAGAAAAAGCGCACGAGAGTGTCATAGCTCCGTGATAATGTCCTCTTGTGAGCTCGATAGAAATGTCCTCTAT
>CBFDCQ010000113.1:0-7673 GCA_965603355.1 uncultured bacterium | reverse complement strand
AGCGGGGTGCAAAGAGGAGCCCGCCAAGGCGGGCTAAGCGGTAAAGCGTTCAGCAGCTTGCGCACTAGAGTGGCCATGAACAAGAAGGCGGTGCTGCAGGAGTCCGTCCGCCACCACGCACGTTCCGCAAAGAGACTCCCCTACATCAACGCTAAACAGAGACCTTCTTACAAGAAGGTTGCCCCAACAGGCTTCCAAGGCGGCGGTTGCGCCAGCGACCGTGCCTAGGTTTTGGCGGGAGTTATCTTAACGGCGCAGACTTTGAATTCAGGAATCTTGGCAATAGGATCGAGCGCGTCGTTGGTCAGAAGATTCGCTGCCGCCTCGTGGAAATGGAACGCCATGAACACGGTACCTTCCGGTGACCGTTCCGTTACGACGGTCCGCGCCGTGACTTCGCCGCGCCGTGACGCGACGTTAACGAGGTCGCCGTCAGCGATACCCATCGACTCGGCATCTTCCGGACTGACCTCGACCGTCCCACCCGGACAGATCTCCTCCAGCCCATCGGATTTCCTCGTCATCGTACCGGTATGGAAATGGTACAGGAACCGGCCTGTAGTCAGGATAAGCGGATACTCGTCGTCCGGCACTTCGGCCGGGTCGCGGTACGGTGTTGGATGGAACTTCCCCTTACCACGTTTGAACTCGCCCTTGTGCAGGTACGGCGTGCCGGGATGCGAGCTGTCGGCACACGGCCATTGAAGCCCGAGGCCCTCCAGCCGGTCGTACGAAATGCCGCCGTAGATCGGCGTAAGAGATGCGGTTTCATCCATGATAGCGCCCGGGTGACCGTAGCTCATTTCGTATCCCATACGCGCCGCCACATCGCACAGAATCTGCCAATCCTGACGCGCTTCACCCGGCGGATCGAGCGCTTTGCGCACACGCTGTATGCGCCGTTCCGTGTTCGTGTACGTACCATCTTTCTCGGCAAAACTCGCCGCCGGCAGCACCACATCCGCGTACTGCGCCGTCTCGGTGAGGAACACGTCCTGCACCACGAGAAAGTCGAGTTCATCCAGCGCCTTCCGCGTGCGGTTAAGGTTCGGGTCGGACATAGCCGGGTTCTCACCCATAATGTAGAGCGCTTTGACGTCATCCTTCTCGGCGGCATGCAGCATCTCGACCACTGTGAGGCCTGCCGTGCCGGAAAGGGTCACACCCCACGCTTTCTCGAACTTCTCGCGCAGCGCGTCATCGTTCACCGCCTGGTAACCCGGGAAAACGTTCGGCAACGCGCCGAGATCGCATGCACCCTGCACGTTGTTCTGCCCGCGCAGCGGATTCACGCCGGTACTCTCCTTACCGACGTTACCGGTCAACATGGCGAGGTTGGCCAACGTGAGAACGTTATCGGTGCCGGTCGTATGCTGCGTGATGCCCATACTGTAAATGATAGAAGCCCGCTCCGCGCTCGCGTAAATGCGTGCCGCGCGTCTGATATCCTCTGCAGGAACGCCGGTAATCTTCTCAGCCCATTCCGGCGTACACTCATCGATCACGGCCCGCGCTTCGTCGAACGTTTCCGTGCGGTCGCGTATAAACTCCTCGTCGTGAAGTCCTTCAGAAATGATCACGTTCATCATCGCGTTGAAAAGCGCGACGTCCGAACCCGATTTCTGCCTGATGTGCACTTCCGCAAACCGCACAAGATCAATACGACGCGGGTCGGCGACGATAAGCTTCGCGCCATGTTTCATGACGGCGGCTTTGATACGCAGCGCAATGATAGGATGCGCCTCGGTCGTGTTGGACCCTGTGGCGAGTATCGCGTCAGCGCGCTCTATCTCGTCGATCGAGTTGGTCATCGCACCGCTGCCGAACGCGCGCGCAAGACCCGCCACCGTGGAGGCGTGGCACAGTCGCGCGCAATGGTCAACGTTGTTGGTACCGAACACGGCACGCACGAATTTCTGGAACAGATAGTTCTCCTCGTTAGTGCACTTCGCCGAGGACAGTCCCGCGAGACTGTCAGCGCCGTGTTTACTCTTGATCTCCGTCAACCGGCCCGCGACAAGGTCGAGCGCCTCGTCCCAGGTTGCTTCCTCGAACTCGCCGTTACGTTTGATGAGCGGTTTCGTCAACCTCTCGGGCGACTTCACGAACTCGAGACCGAAGCGTCCTTTCACGCACAGCAGACCGGAATGGATCGGGTTATTGTCGTCGCCTTTGACGCGCACGATCTCGCCACGACGTACTCCGAGAACGAGCGAACAGCCGCACCCGCAGTACGGGCACGTCGTCACGATCTCGGACGTCGGCTGTAGCGCCTCGGTTTTCGCGCTCAACGCGCCGGTCGGACACGCGTCAACGCACGCGCCGCACGTCACGCACACCGATTCGGCAATTGGAACGTCGTTCTCCGCGCTAATCGTCGTCTTGTACCCTCGGAACGCGGTATCTATCGCGAAGACCCCCACCCTCTCCTGGCACATGCGGACGCATCTCGCGCACAGAATACATTTCGACATGTCACGGCTGAAGAACGGGTTGCTGTCGTCGATACGCGTCTCGCGCACCATCCGCTTGAGCCGCGTTTGCTCTATTCCAAGGTACGCGGCAACGTCCTGCAGCTCGCACCGTCCGTTGGAACTGCACAGGAGACAGTCGGTGAAATGGTCCATGATAAGCAGTTCCGCCGTCATGCGGCGTACATGGTGGATCTCCTCGCTATCGGTGCGGACAACCATACCGTCGGCTGCGCGCGTCGTGCACGACGTCGGCAGCCCGCGCATCCCATCAATCTCGACAATGCACATGCGGCACGCACCGTACGGCTCTAACAGCCGGTGGTGGCATAGATTCGGAATGTAGATGCCGCTGTCAAGGGCGGCTTCAAGAACAGTCTTGCCCTCTTCGCAAACGATCTTCCTACCGTCAATTGTTAGTGTAATGTCGCCCATTTTCCCTATTCACAAGGTAGGGCGGGCTTCCAGCCCGCCATCTCTTTCTGTCGAGGGAAACCTTTCTGTAGAAAGGTTCTCCCCCGTACCCCCTTCCAAAGACTTTTGAATAGCTCTGTCCGCCGTCCCGGCGGACAGAGCAACAAACCGAGGCGAGGCACGCCTCGCTCTCGTTAGCCGCTTTCCCATCCTGCATGAAGTCATGCCTACTCTTCCTCCACTTCTTCCAAATCGCACCGCAGACACCTGTCCGCTTCGTCGATCGCCAACTGAGGTGTGTAGCCGAGCTCCACCTCATCCGTTGACCGCAGCCGCGAGTCCACATCGATCTTCGGGACCGCTACGCGACGCCGTTCCTCTTCCTCCGCCTTGAGCCCTTCCGGCAGCGCTTCCTCAGCCGGCGCGAACGTCTCCGCGATATCGCCGGATCCGCCCAGATATATGTCAATTTGCTCCGCAGCGCGTCTGCCCGCTGCTATAGCCTCGATCACTGATGCAGGTCCCGTCACGACATCACCGCCGGCGAAAACGCCCTCGCGCGACGTTATCAAAGTGTCGCTGTCAGCAATTATCCGTCCGCGCTTATCGAGCTCGCAGCCCATCTCTTCTCCGAAGTGCGCCGTTTGCCCGATAGCCGTGATGACCGTGTCAACCTCTATTGTGAAATCACTACCTTCTATAGGTACGGGCGACGGCCTGCCCGAAGAATCAATTCTTCCCAATTGCATCCGCCGACATTTGACCGACAGTCTCCCTCCATTTCCTTCGATCTCCACGGGTAGAACGAGAAACTCCGGTTTGACGCCTTCCTCAAATGCGTCCTCAATCTCCTCATCGGCGGCCGGCATCTGTTCGCGGGTGCGTCGATACAGAAGCATGACCTCGTCAGCACCTTGCCGGAACGCCACACGTGAGGCGTCCATCGCCGCGTTACCTCCTCCGATGACTGCGACTCGTCCGGACAGTTTTATCCCTCTTCCAAGATTCACGTCGCGCAAGAAACTTATACAGTCAATCACAGCCGGACCATCCTCTCCCGGAATGCCCATTCGCATCCCGTTCTGAGCGCCTGCGGCGACAAAGACCGCATCGTACCCGTCAGCGAGAAGCGGTTCGACCGACTCCACCCGCTCGCCGGTACGTATCTCGAATCCAGCTTTCTGAATCTCGGCAATCTCCATGTCAAGGGCATCTTCAGGAAGCCGGAATCTGGGTATGCCCCAGCGCATCATCCCGCCCGGTTTAGGTAAGGAGTCAAAAACCGTCACGCCGTGACCCGACCGCGACAGATAGTATGCAGCACTCAGTCCCGCGGGGCCGGAACCGATTACCGCGACCCGTTTGCCTGTAGGTTCTGCAGGCGTCAGTTCAAGCTCAGCATCGCCATGGTCCAAAGCGGCGCGTTTAAGCGCGCGTATGGCTATCGGGTCGTCTAGTTCGCCTCGGCGACATTTTGTCTCGCACGGATGCACGCAGACACGGCCGCATACCGACGGGAAAGGTATCCGCTCGCGAATCACCGCCAGCGCGTCGGCGAACCGTCCGTCATTGATGCAGCGTACATACCGCGGTACATCGACCCCGGCAGGACAGGTGTGCGTGCAGGGGGCGGTCACAAGCTCACGACAAACGGCAGCGTAACATTTCTTGCGCCGAATATGCGCTTCGTATTCATCCCGGAAGTACCTGATTGTCGTCAGCACGGGATTCGGGGCCGTTTGACCAAGCCCGCACAGTGAACCCTTGTTGACCGCCTCACCTATCTCGAGCAGCAGATCGATATCCTCCATCCGCCCCTTGCCTGAAGTGATACCTTTCAGTATGTTCAACATCTGCAGCGTGCCCAACCGGCACGGCGCGCACTTCCCGCACGACTCGTTCTGAGTGAACTCAAGAAAATACCTGGCGATATCAACTATGCACGTATCTTCGTCCATTACGATCATGCCGCCCGAGCCCATGATCGATCCCGCTTCTTTCAGCGTATCGTAATCAACGGGAAGTTCCAGCAGATTCGCCGGTATGCAGCCGCCCGATGGACCGCCCGTCTGCACCGCCTTGAATCTTTTCCCGTTCGGAATCCCACCACCGATACCGAACACTATTTCGCGCAGGGTAATCCCCAAAGGAACCTCTATCAGACCGGTGCGAGCGATCTTGCCTGCCAGGGCGAACGTCTTCGTGCCCGGGCTCGTCTTGGTGCCGTGCTTCCGGTACTCCCCTGCACCTTGGGACAGGATCACGGGAACATTCGCCAACGTTTCCACGTTGTTTATGTTCGTGGGCTTGCCGTGCAGACCGGAGATTGCCGGGAACGGAGGCCGTGGACGCGGCATACCGCGTTTGCCCTCGAGTGAGGCCATCAGCGCTGTCTCCTCGCCGCAGACAAACGCGCCAGCTCCCATCTCGATCTCTATGTCGAAGTTGAACCGGGAACCCAGAACGCCGTCTCCGAGCAACCCGTAATCTCGCATCTGATCAATAGCGTTGTTGAGACGATCGAGAGCCAGCGGATACTCCGCGCGCACATAAATGTAACCGTGATTCGCGCCTATCGCGTACGCAGCTGTCAGCATCCCCTCGAGAACCGAATGCGGGTCACTCTCCAGGACCGACCGGTCCATGAACGCGCCGGGGTCGCCCTCGTCAGCGTTACAGATCATGTACTTGGTGTCGGACACAGCCCGATGGCAAAACCCCCATTTCATCCCTGTAGGAAATCCCGCACCGCCTCGGCCTCGAAGACCCGAATCCTTCACCTCCTCTATGACCCCTTCCGGACCCATCTGCAAGGCCTTTGACAATCCCTCATAACCGCCGCGGGCGATGTAGTGATCTATGTTCATCGGGTCAATGCGACCGCAGTTGCGTAACGCGACGCGCACCTGCCCCTTGATCATGGGCACGTCGCCAAACGCAGGTATACCGTCAACTGCAGGACCGTCCATAACGGCAAGCGCGTGCTCCAGTAAGAATTTGTCCTTGCGAATATGGCTGTCCAGGAGATGCGGGAGGGTTTCCGGCGTCACTTGCCGGTAAAGCACGCGCGGGCCGCCGGGCGATGCAACCTCGACGAGCGGTTCGACATAGCACATGCCGAGACAGCCCGTCTCGGCAATATAAGCGTCCACACCGGATTCATTGAAATAACCCTTGATCACGTCCAACAGATCGCTGGCGCCGGCTGCGCGACCACACGTGGCGGCTCCGACGAGTACCAGAGGTCGCTCAGCGGCATTGAAATCGCGCCACGCCGCGACGGCTCGCTCTCTTATCTCGTCGAAGCTCATCGGGTTTCCTCTATTAGCTTCTCGGCCTTCTGCGTCGTCATACGTCCGTGGACCTTGTTGTCAATCACCACGACGGGCGCCAGGGCGCACGAACCGAAACAGGCTACGCGCTCGAGGCTGAACTCATAATCGTCGGTTGTCTCGCCCGGCTTGATCCCCAGTTTGCGTCGCACCGCCTGCATGATCCGGCCGCCGCCCCGCACGTGACAGGCCGTGCCTCGACACACCTTAACCTTGTGTTTGCCCTGCCGTGTCAAGTAGAACTGTGCGTAAAACGTCGTGACACCGAACACGACGCTTTCGGACAGGTTGAGGAACCTGCTGACCGAGGCAAGCGCCTCTCTTGGAAGATAGCCGAGCTTTTCCTGCACATCCTGAAGAACGGGGATCAGCTCGTCGCGTTTCCCCTCGTAGTTCTCGAAAACTTCGCGCAACTCTTTGTCCATTTCACCGGCTTCCGTCTCAGAGAATTAAACCCTTACTCAATTCCCGTGAGAATCGCACAATCGGGGGGCTGCCGCACCAGATGCGGTGGCACGGCATTTGATTGTAGCAGAAACGATAAAGCTTGTCCAGCGAAAAGTAACGCAAGGCTCGCAGATCCCGAGTTTCCGAACAACATTTCCTCTGCAAGTTGAAGCATCCTCTTCTCCGGGAGGGCCGACCTCCGCCGCGGGCGGGTCTGAGACCCGCCCCTACGTGGCAGACTCTCCACGGCGAGCAAGCAGGAATGTCCGCCCCACCATCACAGAAGACGAGGCCCGACCAACGCGGCAACAATCCCCAGCGAGAAGGGCCCCGTCACGCGGCAGCTTGGGGCGCAGCGCGGTTGGATGCCCGACCTGCACCGCTGGTGCGCGGCCAGAAGGAGACGCCCCACCCGGGCGCATGTGTTCAGCGTTGATGCAGCGCAGTCTCTTGCGGGACGTGAGTCGCAGCAGATGGACTCCTGGAGCGCCGCCTTCTTGTTCATGACCACTCTAGTGCGCAAGCTGCTGAACCTTTTACCGTTTAGCCTGCCTTGCTTGCTTGCCTGCCTGCCTTGGCGGGTCGCAGATGCGCCGTGGCGGGCTCCTCTTTGCACCCCGCTTGAGCGGGGGTGGGTAGAGCTGTGGGACATCGAGACAGCGCGCTTTAGCGTGGCTTCGTGTGATGCTTGAGCAGTAGTGTCAGGCTACGGCTCTGTCGGGCAGGATGCCCGACCTACACCGCTAGTGCGCGGCCAGAGGGGATAAACAGAAAACGGGCCACTGACCGCTAAGGGTCAGTGGCCCGTTGAGCATTCGCTATTGCGAAGCTATGCGCTGGTTACTTCTTGCGGCGAATGGTCACTGCACCGGCAAGCGCAAAGGCACCAGCCAGGAGGCCTAATCCAAGACCACCAGCCAGAGGTACCGCGCCAACCGGGAAGATCAACAGCACGTGCGGATCCGACTCAATCTCCACAAGCGCTTCCTCGCCGTCGTCGATGACAACC
>CBFDCQ010000112.1:0-7738 GCA_965603355.1 uncultured bacterium | reverse complement strand
CGCGATGTGGGGGTTAACGGAGGGGTGACCGTGTTGGGCTCCATTCTGGCCATTATCCGGGCTATCGCGATGAACTTCACGGTAGTCCTGTTATCAGCTGCTCTGGGTTATCTTATTGCCCTTCTGCTTCTCGCGGGGGTGCTCACGCGGGCGGCAGGAGAAGGAGCCGTGTGACGTTCCAGCGATGTTCAACCCGCTCCTCTGCTGCACCGGTCCATAAGTCACGGTCCGCTTATTCACATGCGTCAACCGGCAATTGCACGCGCGGCGACCTGCGTTCTATGCAGGTCGTTTAGGGTCGGGGGCCCGCATCGGAACTTGACAGCCGCTTCACGGTTCTGAGACAATGTAATCTCTTAATACTTGTTATCTTCGCTTTCCGAGACGGGAAAAGTGGAATGCAATCGTCTAGTGAAACAACTCCCGGGAAAACACGGAACAGTCGAACTCGCGACCTCGTAGTACTACCTGCCTTGTTCGTCATCGTCCTCGTCGAATCTCAGATGAACACCGGTGTCTGGCGTTTCTTTTGGCCGCTCCTTGCAGTAAGTTTGTTGTCTAGGCCGGCACTCAAGGCGTGGGCGTGTGTTCTCATAGTTCGGGTCCTGCTCATTTCAGTGGTGACTTGGAGTCCGCTCGATTGGGCCATGTCATCAGGGTTCCTCGCTGTTCGGACGGCGTTCGCGTGGATAATGCTGGTGCAGGGCAAGTTGCTCGCAAGACACCGGGTGGCTCAGGCATTGTGCAGGAGGCTACTGCCGTACCCCGGGTTAGTGAGAAAAGTGTTAATTGTCGTGGTGACAGCGCTCGTTCTTGGTGTGATATTCATCGACGTTTCGCGGCCGTACGCCTATCTTTGCCTTGCGGGCTTTCTGGTATACCTCACTATACGCCTTCCACGACCTACTCGTACGACAGAGAGAGGTATAAGGAGACAGCCTGTGGAAACAGGCCTGGTCGTCGCTTCTGTGCTGTTTTGTCTGGCGCTGTTTGAGTTGGCCGTCAGGTTGACTGTTCCCCCTCCTCCCGTTGCGCGGGGCAACGTCTACAGACCACATCCGCGTGCCATTTTTTGCTGTGCCGAAGATGCGGAGGCGGAGCATATTACGGAGGAATTTCGCTGCACCTACGCCACAAGCGATCAGGGATTCCGGGATCGGCATTACGATAAGAAAGAGGATTCCACGTACCGCATTCTGTGCCTAGGCGACTCCTCGACGATGGGCGGCGGGGTTCACCTAAACGAGACATATGCCAAGGTGCTCGAAAGATTGCTCGCGGAGCAGAACCTCAACAAACGGATAGAGGTGATCAACGCGGGAACTTGCGCGTATGGCGTCTGGCAAGAACGGATCATTCTGGAGGAAAGGGGATTTGCCCTCGAACCGGACATGGTGATCCTCCAGCTCCATCCGCAAACCGATGTTCGTGACGCTCTTGTGAGAGTGGGCAAGGTGACGAGAAGCTACCATCTTGATTGGCAAAAGACCCTGGAGCTTTGGCGGAAAAGGCGCACTACCGCACCCACGAAAACCTTGCGCCGGTACAGCCGCGGGTTTGCCTTCATATATCGCCGGTACGTTCAGCTGCAAGATCAGCTCCAGCATCGGTTGCGCGGCCGTTTCCGAAGGGCTGTGCGACGCTTTCCCCCGTCGGAGGATGAGCGACCGCATTGGTTCGAATCCAGCCTCTCAACCTACTATCCGGAGCTGGAGGAAGGGTGGGAACTTCTGGAGGAATCTGTCTGCGGAATCGCCAACAGTTGCAGAGAAAGGCAAATCGCGTTCTTGCTCTTTGTAATCCCGGCCCTACATGAGGTATGCGATGGCGAGCTCGAAAGAGTGACCGACCTGTTTGGTGTCGAGCCGGAGCTCTATGACTTGGATAAGACCCTACGCCTAGTAAGGGATATGACTACTAGGAACGGTATCGCTTTCGTGGAGACTCTGGACCGTTTTAAGCAATTATCCGACAATCGAGGCTGCCCTTACTACATTGTGGATGGTCACGTGATTGCAGAAGGGCACGCCGTGTGCGCTGAGGCGCTCTGCGAGCATTTGATGGAAACAAACTTGCAGGAACTCAGTGAAACACCGGCGTGAAGGAACAGAGTATGAACATTCTCGGCATTTCAGCCTTTTACCATGACAGCGCAGCCTGTCTTGTGATGGACGGCGAGATCATCGCCGCCGCACAAGAGGAACGCTTCACGCGCAAGAAACACGATCCGAGCTTTCCGCAGAACGCCATAGACTACTGTCTTCGCGAGGCAGGCATCACACTGGATGATCTTGATCTGGTTGGTTTCTACGAGAAACCGTTCCTGAAGTTCGAGCGGCTGGTCCAAACTTACGCCGCGTATGCTCCCTTGGGGATAAGGTCGTTCTTGAAGGCTATGCCGCTGATGCTGAAAGAGAAGTTGTTCATGGGCGATCTGATCAGAAAGAAGCTCGGGTACGATGGTGAAATGGTTTTCACCTCGCATCACGAGTCGCACGCGGCCTCGGCGTTCTACCCATCGCCGTTCGACGAGGCGGCCTTCCTGACCATGGACGGTGTGGGTGAATGGGCGACTGCAACGTGGGGCGTGGCCAGCGGCGCTGAGATCGAAATACGTGCCGAGATCCATTTCCCGCACTCGCTCGGTTTGCTCTATTCAGCTTTCACCTATTTCACCGGCTTTAGGGTGAACTCCGGCGAGTACAAACTGATGGGACTCGCTCCTTACGGCGAGCCGAAATACGTCGACCTTATCCTCGATAATCTCGTGGATTTGAAAGAGGACGGTTCGTTCCGGCTCAATATGAAATACTTCAACTACTGTGCGGGTCTCACGATGACGAACCGCCGGTTCGCGAAGCTGTTCGGCGGTCCGCCACGGGAACCGGACACCGAGATCACACAGCGCGAAATGGACATGGCGCGGTCCGTCCAGGCAGTAACCGAGGAGATCGTGATGCGTATGGTGCGCCACGTCCACAGGATGACTGGCCAGCGCAACCTGTGCCTCGCAGGCGGCGTGGCGCTCAATTGTGTGGCGAACGGCAGAATTCTTCGCGAAGGTCCGTTCGAGGACATCTGGATCCAGCCCGGCGCCGGCGATGCCGGCGGCGCTCTCGGTACCGCCCTGTTCATCTGGTACCGCTACCTTGGGAACCAACGCACGGCGTCAAGCGCCGCCCGGCTTCAAAAGGCGACGTACCTTGGCCCATCGTTTACAGACGGGGAGATTGAGCGTTTCCTGCGAGAGAACGACGTGCCATATGAGAAGCTCGAGGAAGAAGTACTCCTCAAACGCGCAGCCGAGCTCATCGCGGAACGGAAAGTCGTCGGCTGGTTCCAGGGTCGGCTCGAGTTCGGTCCGCGCGCGCTCGGTTCGCGCAGTATAATAGGCGACGCGCGGTCACCGCAGATGCAGTCCCTTATCAACAGGAAGATCAAGTTCCGCGAGTCGTTCCGACCGTTCGCGCCAACCGTGCTTCGAGAAGACGTTCGCGAGTACTTTGAGATTGACCATGACAGCCCTTACATGCTGCTCGTAGCGCCGGTCGCCTCGGAAAAGATACTTGCCGCCGATGAAGGGCATGAATCGCTCTCGGGTCTTGATAAGCTTAAGGTCCCACGGTCCAGCATACCGGCCGTCACTCATGTCAACTATTCCGCGCGCGTTCAGACCGTGAGCAGAGAGGATAACCCGTTGTATTACGATCTGATAAACACCTTCAAGGAACGGACCGGCTGTCCTGTTATCATCAATACGTCTTTCAACGTCCGGGGCGAACCGATTGTATGTACGCCCGAAGAGGCGTATACTTGTTTCATGCGCACGCAGATGGACTACCTTGTCATGGGACATTTTCTCATCGACAAGAAGTCGCAGACAGGGTTCGAGAAGTACGAAGGCTGGCAGAAAGATCTACCGCCAGATTGACGAGGATGCGACGTGGCATGAACCAGACGAGCGGAACAAAGGATATCAGGGACACCAGGACGTTCGGAATAGTCTTTGCCGTTATCCTGGCAGTACTGGCCGCCATCAAGGCAATCCGGTCAGGTCCCGTGCCGGCCTGGTGGTTTGGCGGCAGCTCGGCATTGATTCTCGTGGTTGCGATAAGCGCTCCACGGGCGCTCTACCCGCTGCGGCGAGCCATGACCGCGGTGGCGCGCGTGATTGGCTGGGTCAACACGCGTGTACTGCTCACCCTCACTTTCTACATATTATTCACTCCCATGGGGCTGATTGCGCGGCTAATCCGTAAGGACCTGCTCAAGATACGGTTCAAGTCTCGCGAGGATTCGTACTGGCTACCGCACGAGCAGAAGGAGTTTCGCAAGGAAGATTATAAGCACCAGTTCTAGGAGGACGGGCAAATATGAGTAAAACTACGGAAATCTGGATCTTTCTCAGAACTCGCAAGAAATACTGGCTCGCGCCGATCATCATTTTTCTCCTATTGCTCGGACTGCTTATAATATTTACGGAGACCAGCGTCGTCGCCCCGTTCATCTACACGATATTCTAAGTGAAGGGCGGGAAAGGGAACTACTGTTCAGCGTCAGTGCTTAATTGACGCAATCGGGATATCTCCTCTGCCGACAGGTAGCGCCACGTGCCGGCGGGAAGATCGTCGAGCGCCAGCCCAGCCATCGCAACGCGCTTTAGCTCGACCACCTCATGACCTACTGCAGAACACATTCGTCGAACCTGTCTTTTCTTTCCTTCCGCTATGATGATCTCGATGGCGCTCTCGCTGCCGCGACGCGAGATGAGACGGACCTGTGCCGGGGACGTGACGCCGTCGGACAACTGCACACCCGAGCGCAGCCTGTCGAGCGCTTCCTCGCTGACGATGCCCTCAACCACCGCGTGGTACGTCTTGCTGATCTCGAACTTCGGGTGAGTCAGGTGGTAGGTCAGCTCGCCGTCGTTCGTCATCAGCAACAGTCCGTGCGTGTCCATGTCGAGTCTGCCGACCGGAAACACTCTCTGCGGAATCTCAGCGACAAGCTCCGAAACGGTTCGTCTGTCGTGGGGATCGCTCATGGTGGTCAGGTAACCCGTCGGCTTGTTGAGCACGATGTAGACTTTTTCCTCCGGTTCGACTCGCTTGCCGTCCACACGTATGTCGTCCGCTTCCGGATCTACACCGCGACGAACATTGCTCACAGCGTATCCGTTAACGGTTACTCGACCTTCCGCTACGAGCGTCTCGGCAGCGCGACGCGACGCGACTCCGCATAACGCGAGATACTTGTGCAAACGCATTATCAGTCTTTCCGCGAATCAAGGAAGATGCAGGAAACACAAAACCGCAGACGGTTCGTTTGCTCCCTCAGCGAGGCTGGACTCGGGCGTTGGTTCAACAAAGTTCCTTAAGTTCAGAGATCCTCGGTAGGTCGTCAACCGACCTCAGCCCGAAGTGCTGCAGGAACTCCGCCGTGGTACGGTACAGCAGGGGTTTACCGGGCGCATCGTGCCTGCCGGCAATCCGGATGAGCTTGCGGTCCAGCAATGACGCGATCACTCCCGTGCAGGTGACTCCCCGTACGGATTCGATCTCCGCCCGCGTAACCGGCTGTTTGTACGCGACGATTGCCAGGGTCTCCAGCGCGGCACGGCTGAGTTTTGAGGCCCCCCGAACCGAGGACAACTTCCTGATCCATGGAGCGTACCTGGGATCCGTGCAGAGCTGTAGCCCACCATTTACATCGCGCAGGACAAACGGTTTCCCGTTGCTGTTGAACTTTACACGCAACTCTTCCAGGATCTGACACACGGTTCCCCGGTCTACTCCGTCGAAGACCTCAAGAAGCTTGTCCACACTCAGCGGTTCATCGCTGACGAACAGGAGCGCCTCGATGATTGACGACACGTCGACGGATGAGATGATCTCGGTAGACGTGATTTTCCCCTCCTCCACAGCACCGTTGACTACCACGACACATACACCCCCTTGCGGCTAACCGGTTGTCCGAGTCGCTGACTGCCTACAGGCTCCTCCCGACAGCCTGCGCTACTCGCCCCAACTCGCTCATAAGTTTCGCGAAGTTCTCACATGTCAGCGACTGGTACCCGTCCGAAAATGCTTCGGCGGGCTTGCAATGTACCTCCACCATAACACCGTCCGCACCGGCAGCGATGGCAGCTTTTGACATCGGTATTACCAAGTCCCATCTGCCGGTGCCGTGACTCGGATCAACCACAACCGGCAGATGGCTTAATGAGCGTATCACAGGAACCGCGTTCAAGTCCAGAGTTGACCTCGTTTCCGTCTCGAACGTCCGTATGCCGCGTTCGCAGAGTATGACATCTTCGTTCCCGTTTGCAAGAAGGTACTCAGCGGACATCAGAAACTCCTGCACCGTCGCCATCATGCCCCGCTTCAAGAAGACCGGCTTGCGCAGTTGTCCCAGACTCTTAAGCAACGCATAATTCTGCATGTTCCTGGCACCCACCTGAAGGATGTCCGCGTATCGCGCCACTAACGGCACGTCTTGTTCCGACAAAACTTCCGTGACAATCAGAAGACCGGTCTCATCACGAGCCTCGGCAAGGAGCTTCAGACCCTCTTCGGCAAGACCCTGAAAACTGTACGGCGATGTCCTCGGTTTGAAAGCTCCACCTCGCAGGATTCTCGCGCCCGCCGCGCTCACATGTTTCGCAATGTCCATCAGTTGTTCACGCGATTCCACGGAACAAGGTCCCGCTAAAACCACAACCTCGGTGGCGCCGATCTCAACGTCGCCCACCCGGACAACCGTCTTGTCCGGATGTACCTCGCGGCCTGCCAGCTTGAACGGTTTCAGGATTGGAAGGACGCTTTCCACTCCCGGCAGCGCCTCAAGCACCTGCAGCCGCGCTTTTCCGCGCTCGTCTCCTACTGCGGCAACAACCGTCTTATCACTGCCGCGGATAAGATGCGCCCTGTATCCGTAGTGCTCAATCTTCTTGACAACCCGCTGGATATCCTCTTCATTCCGGGACGCCATCACGACAATCACGGCGTGGCTCCTCCAATACGAACGCTCCCTTCCACCACCTCAGAAACAGCCTTATTATATGCAATTGCTGATATATTGTCAATAGGATTATCCCGTACCCTATATATATGACTTTGATCCGAGTGCGCACAATATGCTGTGTGTGTTGGCAAACCAGAGTGCACGCCAGTCTGAAAAGATGGACAAAAGAAGAACTCAATTTCGCACCTAACGTCGCCATTAAGATCAGCGATTTAAACAAGATATCGAAAAAAAGGGCTTGACAACATCAAGATATTGTGGTAAACTTTTTTCTAATAGGTGGTAAACATTCGCAAAATCATAAAAGGGGAAAATAAGTTCTCACTTTATACCGACGTGTTCTCGTCTATATGTGGGGTAGGTAGAGGACACAGACCCAATGAGTGGTGTGGAAGGAGGTTCATACTTGGAGCCAGGTTCGACGGCTGGCAGCTTAGGTTGTCCCAGGGGGTGGCCTCTGGGTAGCCAGAGGAGCCCAGCGCGCGTCTGGCAGGAGGAGGAGTAGATATGGCAAAGAAGAAAGCCGCTAAGAAGAAGGCTACCAAGAAAAAGAAAGCCACCAAGAAGAAGGTAGCCAAGAAAAAGAAACCGGCCAAGAAGAAAAAGGTAGCCAAGAAAAAGAAAGCCACCAAAAAGAAAGCCACCAAGAAGAAAAAGGCTGCCAAGAAAAAGAAACCGGCCAAGAAGAAAAAGGTAGCCAAGAAAAAGAAAGCCA
>CBFDCQ010000111.1:0-7899 GCA_965603355.1 uncultured bacterium | reverse complement strand
CCTACTTCGCGGTGGCCTCCTCGACGATCTTGATTTCCTCGTCGGTCAGGTCGTACAGTTCGTACACCAGCCGGTCGATCTGGAGGTCGGTGGCGTAAATCTGGACAACCTTCTTGGGCGCACCCATCCTTGAGTTCTCCAATTGCGCGGTTAGTGTGTCGCAGCCCCAACGTCTTCTTGTGTTAAACCAGCCATTGTACGCCGAAAAGTCAAGCTTCACCGGAAGTGACGGGCATTCCGGGGATCGGTCACGCCCTGGGCGTACCGCGCTTGACAGCCGCGAAACCGGCATGTTAGCATCGGCGTAAGGGTTTTGGGTTGTGGGGAGAAGGTATATCATACCTGGACCATCCGGGAATTGTCGATGGCAGGGGTAATGGTATCTGAGTGCGGCCTAACGAGGCATATTGGCGAGGGTATCCGTCCTTCAGGCTGCCCGGAAACAGCTCGCGCGTGGTCAATCCGCTATGAAACTAGCCATACGAACTAGTCGCGCAAGGGAGACGCCACCGGTCGGGGATGCGCTACTGGCGTGCCTTTCGGGCGTGTTGATGGCGCTGCCGTTTTTGAACTTCCGCCTGTGGTTGTTGTCCTGGTTTGCGCTTGTCCCACTGCTGCTGGCCATAAGGGGCAAGGGACGTCGTACGTCGTTCGCGCTGTGCTATTTAGCCGGGTTCGTCTTTTTCGCTCTGGTTCTGCACTGGCTCTTCTCGCTGGTTTACTGGGTGGGCGGAGTGGTACTGGCGGGAGTGATCCTTCTGGTTGCCTATCTGGCAGTCTACTGGGGCCTTTTCGGGTTGCTGACGTCCTTTGCGCGGGAGAAGTTCGGCGCGCGCGTGTGGTTCACCGGCGCAGCCATATGGATCTTGCTTGAATATGTGGAAAGCAAGCTTTTCACGGGGTTCGGCTGGGCGCTGGTCGGGTACACGCAGGCATACGCTCCCGGAGTATTGCAGTGGGCATCGGTGGGAGGAGTCTTCCTGGTATCGGCCATTGTTGTCCTCGCTAACACAATGATCTACTCTGTGATAGTCGAGGGCCAACGTCGCCAGTTGCGATTGGCCGTTGCCGTGCTCGTGTTCGGTCTGATCCCGTTGGGCGGTGTGTTAATGCGTGCGGGGCAGACCGGGAAAACGTTGCGGGTTGCAGTAATTCAAGGCGACTTCCCGCAGGATGTGAAGTGGAATCCGGACTATCTGGCCGACTCCGTGTTCGTGCACGAGCGGTTGAGCAGCGAAGCTGCGAGCGACGGCGCGGAACTTATCGTATGGTCGGAATCTGCCATTCCCGCCAGTCTGGAACTGAACCCGCGTATCAAGGAAGATGTGGAGAGGTACGCGGACTACAGAGACGTGCATCTACTCCTGGGAGCTATTCGCGCGGGGCAAACGCCGGAGCAGGGACACTTCAACTCCGCTTACCTGATCAACGCCGACGGGGAGATAGTCGACTGGTACGACAAGATGCACCTCGCTCCCTTCGGGGAGTATGTGCCGCTTAGAAGGGTATTCCCCTTCATTGGGAGGATCATGCCTGTATTGTCGGACCTGAGTCCCGGCAAGAGAAGAACAGTGTTCAACGTGCGCGGCGTGAAGTTCGGAACGCTCATATGCTTTGAGACCGTCTTCCCGGACCTGGTTCGAGCGATGGCTCGTGAGGATACGGATTTCCTTATAACGATAACCAATACTGCCTGGTTCGGAAGGAGCGCGGCGGCGTTCCAGGATCTCGCCATCTGCGTGTTTCGCGCTGTGGAGAACCGGATGTGGCTTGTGCGGTCCGCCAATACCGGCATATCCTGTTTCATAGATCCGTGGGGTGCCGTTAAGTCTCGGGTGGGGTCTGCGGAGGAGCCCGTGTTCGTCAGGGGATGGTCTATCGAGGATGTGGGCGCCGAGAAACGGTTCTCGATGTACAGGCTCGTCGGGAACCTTTTCGTGCTGCTCTGCATCGTGTGGCTGACGGTTTTGGGAGTAACAGGGTCGCGTCGCGCAAGGAAGAGGCTCTGGACGAGGTAGGCTTCTATGAGTGATCAGACAGCGGAATCAAGGCTCAAGAAGCTGGTTGAGCGAGCGGTGGAGGTGGCGCGCGAGGCGGACGAGTTCCCTGCACGCTTTAAACCTGACATCCGGATCGAGATTCCGGCGAATACTCAGCATGGGGACTACGCGACGAACATGGCGCTGAAGGCCGCGTCGGTCCTCGGCCGATCTCCTATGGAGATTGCCGAAACGGTGGTCTCGCACATCGAGTTCGAGGAAGGGTTCCTGACGCGAGCCAAGGTTGCGCGACCCGGGTTCATCAATTTCCGCATAGCGCCTGAGTTCTTCATCGGCACCGTGCGCGCCGTACTTGAGCAGAAAGACGGTTACGGGCGGAGCGATTTCGGAAAGGGGAAACGTGTCCTCGTTGAGTTCGTAAGCGCCAACCCGACCGGGCCGCTGCATATCGGACACGCTCGCCAGGCGGTGATCGGCGACGTGCTCGCATCGAACATGGAGTATTGCGGGTACACCGTTGACCGGGAGTACTACTTCAACGATGCGGGCAGACAGATGAACCTTCTTGGCGAGTCGCTTTGGGCCCGGTACCACCAGTTGTTCGACAGGGATGTGCCGCTGCCTGAAGATGGCTATCATGGTGATTACATTGT
This sequence comes from uncultured bacterium, assembly GCA_965603355.1. Classification (GTDB taxonomy): domain Bacteria; phylum Hydrogenedentota; order CBFDCQ01; family CBFDCQ01; genus CBFDCQ01. Next base: position 5,246 of record CBFDCQ010000111.1, on the reverse strand, counting down.
CGAGATCGCCCGCGAACTCAAGGAGGAACGCGGGGACGAGTTTCTGGACAAAGAGCTGAGCGAGGTCCTCGCTCTGTTTCGGACTTATGCAGCCGAAAAGATTATCAAGATGATAGATAATGACCTGCGCACGTTCGGGATAAGATTCGACTCATGGTTCTCCGAATCTTCGCTTCATAGTGGTGGAAAGACTGACGAAACGCTGAAGATTCTCCGTGAGAAGGGTCAGATTTACGATAAGGACGGCGCCGTGTGGTTCCGGAGCAGCAGGTTCGGAGACGAGAAAGACCGCGTGGTGGTGAAGAGTGACGGTACGACGACCTACTTTGCGCCCGACATCGCGTACCACATGACAAAACACCGCCGAGAATACGACCACGCTATCGATGTCATGGGTGCCGACCATCACGGTTACGCGCCCAGGATGTTGGCGGCGATGACGGCGCTGGGTTATCCGGACGACTTCCTGGAGTTCGTCATTCACCCGATGGCGAGTTTCGTGCGCGGCGGCAAGGAGATAAAGATGTCCACTCGGCGAGGGGAGTTTCTCACGCTTGCCGAGCTTGTCAACGAGGTGGGCAAAGATGTAGCGCGATTCCTCTTCACGACGCGGGCGCCGCAGAGCCACCTCGTGTTCGATTTTGACATTGCGAAAAAACAGTCCGATGAAAACCCGGTGTACTACGTCCAGTACGCTTATGCGCGAATATGCAGCATACTGAACCATGCGGAGGAACGCGGGTACGCAAGAGGATCCTGGACCGACCCGGACCTTGCATTGCTCAAGGCCGATGAGGAGGTCAAACTCGCGAAACGACTCTATAGATTTCCGCACGAGGTGAAAACGAGCTGCGTTAGTCGAGACCTCCAACGCGTGCCGACGTACCTTATAGCGCTCGTTGGCGAGTTCCACAGCTATTACAACCGTCACCGTGTCGTTACCGGTAACAGAGAGTTATCGCTGGCAAGGCTCGCACTCGTGGACGCTGTTCGCCAGGTGGTTAACAACGGCCTGGCGATGCTCGGGATATCCGCGCCTGAAAAGATGTGAGCGGACTCTAGGGAAGTGTTCCCGCAAGGCTGCGTGAAATGCGGCGCATAACCGGATGATCCTTGATCAATCCAAAATCCTGAGTTATAATCAGTTCGTTTTTCAGATGCGGTTTGGGGCTAAACGATACGAGACCAGGGAACTGGCTACCAGCTTGTGAAACTGAATAAGGAGGGGTAGTATGGCTGATTTAACACAACTGACGGAAGCGGTCATATCCGGTAATGCCGCGCAGAGCAAAGAGCTAACGCAGAAAGCCATGGACGACGGCGTACCTGTTCAGCAGATCCTTGATGACGGCTTGATCGCCGCAATGAATGAGGTTGGCGTTAGGTTCAAGAGCAACGTGTTCTACGTTCCGGAAGTCCTAATAGCTGCCCGCGCAATGAACCAGGCGATGGAGTTGCTCGGACCCCAACTGGCGAAAGCGGGGATAGAGCCGGTTGGCACGGTCGTGCTCGGCACGGTCAAGGGGGACCTTCACGATATCGGCAAGAACCTCGTCGGCATGATGTGGAAGGGTGCGGGGTTCAAGGTTATCGATCTCAATGTGGACGTTGCGCCGGAGAAGTTCGTCGAGGCGGTGAAGGAGAATGGCGCCAAGCTGGTTGGTCTGTCCGCGCTGTTGACGACGACCATGGTCTCGATGAAAGAGGTACTGGAAGCGCTGGATGCAGCCGGCCTCAAGGGCAAGGTCAAAACGATGGTAGGTGGTGCGCCGGTGACGCAGGAGTATGCCGACCAGATCGGTGCGGATGGGTACGCTCCGGATGCCGCTTCCGCAGTGGAGAAGGCGAAGGAGCTTCTAGGTCTGTAAGCGCACGGATGGCCTCTTGCATCCGAGGCACCGAGCTGAAAGGGATGGACCGTGGAGTACTTAATCGGAACTGATGTTGGTACCAGCAGCACGAAAACCCTCCTCTGTACGACGAAAGGCAAAATAGTAGCTGAGGCAAGTCACGCCTATCCTCTTTACTCCCCACGACCCGGCTGGAACGAGCAGGATCCGGCCGACTGGTGGAGCGGCGTTGTCAAGACCATACGGTCGGTACTCCGAAAGGCAAAAGTGAAAAAGGGCCAGGTGGCGGCCATAGGACTTTCCGGCCAGATGCACGGAAGCGTGTTCCTGGATGCGAAGAACCGACCCATACGCAGGGCGCTGCTCTGGAACGATCAGCGAACTGAAAAACAGTGCGCGGACATCACGCGCCGTGCCGGCGGACAGAAAAAGCTGATCGGGTTCGTCAACAACGTCGCTTTGCCCGGGTTCACCGCGCCGAAGATCCTCTGGCTCCGCGACAATGAACCCAATAACTACAAGAAGGTGCGACAAATACTGCTGCCGAAAGATTATGTCCGGTTCCTTCTTACAGGCGAGTTCGCCACGGAGGTCTCGGACGCTGCCGGCACGCTTTTGCTTGACGTTAAACGGCGCAAGTGGAGCAAGGGTCTGCTGAACCGGCTGGAGATCGATCCGGCTCTCTTGCCCCGCGTGTACGAATCGCCGGAGGTTACGGGAACGTTGACACCGGAAGCTGCTTCCGCGCTGGGACTGACGCCCGGAACGCCTGTCGTGGGCGGCGGCGGCGACCAGGCGGCAGCGGCGGTCGGTATGGGCATAGTCAAACAGGGACTTGTCTCCGCCACGATCGGTACCAGCGGCGTGGTTTTTGCGCACGCCGAATCCGTTGTGCCGAACCCGGAAGGTCTGCTGCAGAGTTTCTGTCATGCAGTGCCGGGCAAGTGGTGCGTTTTCGGCTGTATGCTGTCGGCGGGCGGCTCGCTGGACTGGGCTCGCGACGTGCTTTACAAAGGCGAGCGCCGAAAAGACCTGTACGGCCTTATCGAGTCTGAAGCGAAGGGATCGGTCGCGGGAAGTCGCGGGCTGATCTTCCTGCCTTATCTCGAGGGCGAGCGCTGCCCCCACCCGGACCCCAACGCCAGAGGCTGCTGGATAGGTTTAACCCGGCTCCATACCAGAGGCGACATGGCGCGCGCGGTCATGGAAGGGATCACGCTCGGTATGGCCGATCAGATAAAGATGATGCGCGATCTCGGCGTGACAATCAACCAGGTGCGTTGTGGCGGCGGCGGCGCAAGGAGCTCGTTCTGGCTGCAACTGCAGGCTGACGTTTACGACGCACGTACCGTCACGGTGGATACGGTTGACGCGTCGGCCTATGGAGTTGCTATTCTAGCCGGCGTCGGCGCAGGCGTCTGGAAAACCGTCGAGCAGGCGTCCAAGGAATGCGTCAATATCGAGAGCACAAACCGGCCGACAAAACGAGCGGTGAACACATACAAGAACGTCCACGCAACCTACCGCGAACTGTATCCCACGTTACAGCATTCTTTCAGAAAACTCGCGGATGCCGCCGCGGAGTAGTCCGGATCTCGTGAGGATAATCTTTCGCTTGCGTAAGCTGTCAGACAGTGCGGCGTCATTGTGTACTGTTTCGCACTGTGGTATATTGCTTTTATTCCCAGATCAGTCGTTTTCGGACAATCGAGCGACTGTTAGTGGTAGAATTTGCGGGCATTCGGACAGTCGGGAATGGTATCAAGAAAACTCTTTCTTTCAATTGCCGTGACGGCTATCATCGCATGCGGCTGTGTGAATCACAGAGCTGCTGTGGACAGCCCCGGCCCCATACGCGTATTGCTCCTGAGCGGCATGAATAACCATGATTGGCAGGAAACGACGCCGGCTCTCAAGAAGATCTATGAAGACAGCGGGTGCTTTACAGTGGATGTCATCAATACTCCGCTAGACTGCAGAGAACAGTCCCTCGATGAATACGACGTCATCGTAAGCAACTGGACAAACTTCCCCGCGCCGGAACGTGTCTGGGGAGAAGAGACGGAAAAGGCCTTCCTGGATTTCATCCGCAAGGGCAAGGGATTCGTATTGTTTCATGCCGCCAGTGCATGTTTCTACTCCTGGCCGGAGTACCATCAACTTATTGGCGGGACCTGGGGCGAAGAGACCGATCATGGCCCACCTCACAGTTTCAGTGTCACGGTGGAGGATAAGCAGCACCCTGTCACGCGTGGAATGAAAGATTTTGTGATAGCGGACGAGTTATGGCATCGCATGGAACTGCAGCCATCGGCAAGAATCCTGTGCAGCGCCTTTTCCTCCGTTGACAAGGGCGGTACCGGGGAAATGGAACGGGTCGTTATCTGTACTGACTTCGGGAAGGGACGGTGTTTCAACCTTGTGCTGGGCCATGACGCGGGTGCGATGCGTAACGCAAACTGGAAAATGCTTATGTTACGCGGCACGGAATGGGCGGCAACCGGCAGTGTCCAAGGGGAGATAAAAGAATGAAGATAGGGTGTTTTGCTCTGGTAGAGCCGTTCTCACCCATGGAACGGCAGTTTCAGGCCATTCGCGAGATGGGCATTAAGTATGCCGATCTGACTGATAATCACAACGGAGGCATGTTGGGCGTGGAATACGGTTTTGCGGCGTCGGTGAGTCTTGACAGCCATCCGGTGCGCATCCGGGCTATGGCCGACGCGGCAGGGGTCGAACTCACGGCCTTCTGTGCACACGCCAACCTCCTGGATCCATCCGCGCCCGAGGTCTACGGCACCGACGAGATCATCAAAGCGATCCGCCTCGCGAAGCTTCTTGGCATTGACCATGTTATTACTACCGAAGGCGATCCCAAAACGGAATTCGGACACAACTTGAGTCCGGCCGAACGCCTGTTCTCGATTCGAGAGAAACTATACACCCCCGTCCTGTGGGCGGAGGAATTGGGCGTACAATTACTGCTTGAAACGCACGGGATCGTGACCGACTCCGTTGAATCCATGGGCGACCTTCTCGAATCGCTCGGCCATGAGAATAGCATCGGCATTTGTCTCGATACGGGTAACAGTTGGCTGGGCGGCGCTGAACCGCTCGATTACGTCAAGACGTTCGGCACGCGCATACGCCATGTTCATTGGAAGGACATGCCGAAGGATATGGAGGAGAAACGCGGCACGTTATTCGGATGCGGTATGGGGGGCATCGCGCTTGGTGATGGCGTAATTGATCTTCCCGCCATTGTGAACGCACTGAACAGTGTGGGTTTCGATGGTGCAACTACATTGGAGATTGCCGGCGTCGAGAATGTTCAAGAGTCGGTGAAAAGACTGAAAGGATGGTGTGAGAATGAGCGGCACTAAACTAACAAGACGA
>CBFDCQ010000110.1:0-8086 GCA_965603355.1 uncultured bacterium | reverse complement strand
ACGGTCCCGTGAACGACAAGATCGTTGGCGTGGCCATCTTCGACCATCCCAGCAACCCGAAACATCCCACCTGGTGGCACGTACGGGATTACGGACTCTTCGCTGCCAATCCCTTCGGCGTGCATGATTTCGAAGGTAAGCCGGAAGGCACGGGAGACATTCTTATACCATCCGGCGAGAGCCTGACGTTTCGGTACCGCTTCTGTTTTCACAGGGGGGACGAGAAAGAGGCTCAGGTGGCGAGGCACTATAGCGAATACGCAGGCATGAAGTGATTAGGGTAACTTGACGAAAGGGAACGCGAAGTCAGCGAAGGGGGACATTATGAAGAAGGTTACACGTAGGAGTTTTCTCAAGACATCTGCCACTGCCGCAGCGGGACTGAGTGCAGCGAGATCTGTTCTGAGCTCGGGAGTTGTTGGCGCAAACGACGATATCCGGGTCGGAGTCGTCGGATTTGGGGGGCAAGGGGGTGGCCACATCAATGAATTCCAGAATATGGAAGGGGTCAGGGTGGTCGCGCTATGCGACGTGGACAGAGACATCCTGAACGGCAAAGTCAGGGAACTGGATGAGCAGGGTGTGAAGGTTGATGCCTATACGGACGTACGTAAGCTGCTTGAGAACAAGAACATAGATGCCATATCGATCGCAACGCCTAACCACTGGCACGCGCTGTGCGCCATCTGGGCATGTCAGGCGGGCAAAGACGTTTACGTGGAGAAACCGGTTTCGCACAACGTGTGGGAAGGCCGCAAGATCGTCGAAGCGGCGCGCAAGTACAACCGGATCGTTCAGACAGGCACGCAGAAACGTTCCGACGAGGGGCTGCAGGAGGTATTCGACTATATTCAGAAAGGCAACCTTGGGAAAATGGTGGTCTCGCGCGGCTTCTGCTACAAACGCCGCGCAAGCATAGGCAAAGTGAGCGGTCCCCAGCCCGTTCCTGCAGCCGTGGACTACAACCTGTGGACGGGTCCGGCCCCTCTGGGGCCCTTGTTGCGCGAGAGACTGCACTACGACTGGCACTGGGTGTGGCCCACGGGCAGCGGCGATCTTGGCAACCAGGGGATCCACGAAATGGACCTGGCCCGCTGGGCGACCGGACAGCAGGCGCTGCCTCCTCGCGTGATGAGCATCGGCGGGCGCTTTGGGTATGATGATGACGGAACCACAGCCAACACGCAGATTGGCGTTCTGGCTTATGAGCCGGCTCCCGTAATCTTCGAGGTGCGCGGCCTGCCCCAGAAGACGGGTCAGGAAGCCATGGACAACTACCGCGGAACTCGTATAGGGGTTTCAGTAGAATGCGAGAACGGGTACTTCGTCGGCGGCGGTGGCGGCGGATGGGTATACGACAACGAGGGCAACAGGGTCAAGCAGTTCGTGGGCAGCGGCGGCGGCAACCACTACCGTAATTTCATCAAGGCCGTGCGCAGCCGTAAGGTGAGCGACCTCACCGCCGACATCCTCAAGGGCCATCTCTCGAGCGCCCTGTGTCATATGGCGAATGTATCTCATCGGCTGGGCCAGAGGGTAAGTCCCGACAAGGTGCGAGAGGCCATTGGGGACAATCCGCTGATCCTGGAAGCCTTCGAGCGTTTCGAGAAGCATTTGAAGGCCAATGACGTGGATGCCTCGAAAGAGGGAATTGTCCTTGGCCCCTGGCTCACCATGGATCCTGGCACGGAAAGGTTCACGGGGGCCGGTGAATACAGCGTAACTCGCTGGGCGAACGACCTTCTGACGAGGGACTACCGCGAGCCGTTCGTCGTTCCGGAAAACGTATGATGCCTTTGCCTCGTTGAAGCAGGCGTGTCTATTGGTGAACGACCCTCGCAAAGCGGCTCGAATTCTGATATAATCAGGGCAGTTCTGTCGTCGTAATCACATGTGAGTGGGGAGATAACTTGGTTAAAGAGGGAGAAGCCGTGAAAAACAAGAAGAAATCTTCGATTGGACGAGCCGGGGAATCCAAGGGGATGACGCGGCGGGATTTTGCCAAGACATCGGCAATAGCGAGCTTCGCTATCCTGAGTTCCAAGTCCGGCGTCGCTGAGACCAACGTCGACACCCTGAAGGTGGGATTGATCGGCTGCGGCGGCCGTGGCACAGGTGCCGCGATAAACATTCTCGAGAGCGACAACAATGTCAAGCTCATTGCCATGGCGGATATGTTCCAGGACCGGCTCGACGGGGCCCGACAGCGCATTGCGAATGCGGACAATCCGAAAGTCAAATCGAAGTTCGCCGTCGAGGATGAACTGTGTTTTGTCGGTGTCGACGCGTACAAGAAGATCGTGGCAACAGACGTCGATATCATCCTCGAATGTACGCCGCCGTACAGCCGACCAAAGCATATCGAGGCCGCTGTCGAAGCGAAGAAGCATATTTTCACCGAGAAGCCTGCGGGAGTTGACCCGGTGGGCATCCGCCGATTCATGGCGGCAGCGAAAAAGCATAAGGAGATGGGTCTCTCGCTGGTTGCCGGCACCCAACGGCGCCATGAGCGGCCCTACATCGAAACCGTGAAGAAGATCCAGGACGGCGCGATCGGCGAGATAATCGCTCTGCGCGCCCACTGGTGCGGATCGCTGCCGTTCGCGCATGAGCGGCGGGAGGGAATGAGCGACCTCGAATATCGGCTGCGGAACTGGTACAACTATTGTTGGGCATGCGGTGACAACATCGTCGAACAGCACGTTCACAACCTGGACGTGTGCAACTGGCTGATGGGGGGACCGCCGAGGAATGTACTGGCCTCGGGCGGACGTGCATGGAAACCGAATCTCGAGAAATACGGTGATATATTCGACCATTTCTCGTGCGAGTTCGAGTATCCGAATGGCGTCCGAATGTGGAGCTTCTCGCGCCATTGGTACGGTTCAACCAACAGTGTGTTGGAGACCGTATACGGAACCAAGGGCAAGAGCAACTGTGTGGATATGGGTGAAGGAGGTATCAACCCGTATGTCCAGGAGCACATCGACCTTGTGAACAGCATCACGGGCAGCGGCCCGTACTGCCACGAGGGTCAGCGGGTTGCTGAGAGTACTATGACGGCGATTATGGCCCGGATGTCGGCCTATACGGGTCAGCGGCTGTCGTTTTCGGGAGCCCTCGAGACCGATCTGAGCATCGGTCCCGACGTGCTCGATTTCAGTTTGGAATACCCGGTTGGGCCGGTCCCGAAGCCGGGCGGACCCAGGGACTAGGCCTGAGGAGGAGAATGAAATGGACCGACGTGCGTTCCTGACAAGTTGCGCGACGGCGGCGGGGAGCCTTGCGCTGTTGAATGACGGTCCGGCACATGCCGCCGCGAAGAAGGGACCGTTTGCGGACGCACCGCTGAAAATGTCCGCGCCGCCGGGCTGGTGCGGCGGCGAGACGCTCGAAGAGAGACTCCAGCAAATAGCTGCGTGGGGCCTTCCGGGCTACGAATGGCTGTGGCCGGAAGGGGACCTCGACGCGTTGCGTACAATGGCGGACGAGTATGGACTTACCATGAGCTGTATCGTCGGCGCGGGGTCGATTGCACCACGGCAGATGGTCGATCCGACCGACCACGATCGCGTGGTTCAACAGTTCAGGGATGCAGTTAAGGTGGCTCATACGCTTGGGTGCAAAACGCTTATCGGGTTGTCGGGCAACGAGCGCGATGACGTCTCGCGCGAAAAGCAGACGGAGTACGTGATCCAGTGTCTCAAACGTTTGGCGCCTATTGCGGAAGATGAGGATGTGACCATCGTGATGGAGGCGCTAAACGTGCTCGTCAATCACCGAGGGTACTTTCTCGTAACGACCGAGCACACGATGGAGATCCTCGAAGCGGTCGACAGCCCGAACGTGAAGATGTGTTTCGACATTTACCATCAGCAGATCAGCGAGGGGAATATCATCCCGAATATCAGAAACAACATCGATCGAATTGGCCATTTCCACGTTGGTGACAATCCCGGCCGGAATCAGCCGGGTACAGGCGAGTTGAACTACAGAAACATTTTCAAGGCGATCCACGATACCGGGTATGACGGGTTCGTCGCTCTTGAATGCAGCAATACGACGAGCGTAGAGAACGCCCTGAAGTACCTTCGTGAGGAATGTCTGACGTGGTCATGAGAATGGCGCGGTTGGGGATTGTAACGTGAGGTGGAATGATATGCCTGAAAAGAGGATGACCCGTTCGATAGTTTTGGCTGCATGCCTGGCGGTCTGCCTGCTGGTCGCCGCCGGTGGAGTCGAGAGCGAGGAGTGGGAGTCCCTTTTCAATGGCAAGAACCTCGGCGGTTGGAGACAACGCGGGGGTGAGGCCAAATACAAGGCCGTGGACGGGGTGATCGTGGGCACGACGGTGCCGAATACACCGAACAGCTTCCTGTGCACCGACAGACTTTTTGGAGACTTTATCCTCGAGCTGGAGTTCAATGTGGACCGGGGGTTGAATTCGGGTGTTCAGATCCGGAGTGAGAGCCACCGAGCGTACAAGGACGGAAGGGTACACGGCTATCAGGTGGAAATTGATCCGTCGGAACGGGCATACAGCGGCGGTATTTACGACGAGGCGCGCCGAGGCTGGCTCGCCGACCTCAGCGATAACGAGGTGGCCAGGAAAGCCTTCAAACAGGGTGAGTGGAACCTCTTTCGTATCGAGGCCAGAGGCGCCTCGATCAAGACTTGGCTCAATGGCGTGCCCGCGGCCGGCATCGAGGATTCCTGGACGCCGGTAGGTTTCATAGCGCTGCAAGTGCACAGTACCGACTCCGACAAGCCGCTGCAAGTGCGGTGGCGCGACATTCGTATCCAGGACCTGGATAGATACAGCCGCGCACTGCACTTCAGAGATCCGCACATGGGCGACTGGCAGGTGGATGGCTCCGATGGCTCTCCGGTAAAGATTGCGCAGGTGATTGCGCTCGGCAGGGGCAAGTATCGGGTCAACCTGCTGGGGGAATTTGCTACGCCTGCCGCCCCGATAATGGTGATGAACGGGCGCGCCAGCTCAAATGGTAAAGCCGTGACCTTCCGTTCCGGCGATTGGTCGGGCCGGATTGAAGGCGGCCGTTTCACCGGAACCAAAGAGGGTGAGGGAGCGATCTTATTAGAGATGGCGAAGGTAACGCGACTTTCACCCACGTTGGGCGCGGAACCGCCCCCGGGCGCCGTCGTGCTTTTCGACGGGACAGACCTCGATGAGTGGCAGAAGGCTGACGGTAAGCTCGCCGGTTGGGAGTTCGTCAGGGGAGGTGAAATGACTGTCGTACGAGGCTCCGGCTCCATCGTGACGAAGCGAGGATTCGCCGACCTCAAGTTGCACATGGAATTCCGTGCTCCCTTAATGCCGAATGCACGCGGGCAGGGTCGCGGTAACAGCGGGGTGTACATTCAGGACCGGTACGAGGTGCAGATCCTCGACAGCTACGGGTTGGAAACGCGTGACAACGAATGCGGCGGTGTTTACCAAGTCGCAGCGCCGCGCGTCAACATGTGCGCGCCGCCTATGCAGTGGCAGACTTACGGCATCACGTTCCACACGCCGAGGTTCGATAGCAGCGGCGCCAAGACCAGCAACGCGCGTCTGACGGTTGTCCACAACGGCATTACCATCCACGAAGATTTGGATATACCGGGTCCGACAGGCGGTTCGAGAAATAAGAAGGAAACTTCGGAGCCGGGTATCATTCTTCTGCAGGACCACGGCAACCGCGTCCAGTTCCGCAACATCTGGGCAGTCGATCTGGCGGGAGAGTGAAAGGAAACTAGTCATCATTCGTATATAATCGCGGACAACGGTTCGCAAACGCGTAGAGAATGAAAAGGCAAACAGGGAAATGAGGAGAAGATTATGAAGTTCCGAAAGATTCTGTCGAAGGTTGTGCTGGTGTCGCTGGCGCTGGGAGTGCTCTATGTGAGCTTTCCGGTGTTGGCACAGGAGACTGCCGAAAAGCCGGTGCCTGAGGTAAAGGTTAAGAGCCCCCGTGGGGACCTGGTGCCGCTCAAGATCAAATTGCCGAAACCGCTGTTTATCGGTACGCCGAGGAGCATACGCACGCCCAACCTGGAAAAGATCACAGGGAAGAAGCGGCCGCCGTTCCTAGCGCCGAAGGGCACCAAGAATGTCGCCCTGAAGAAGGCGGTTGCCGCCAGCGATGAGGAACCTATCATAGGCGAGCTCGAACAGGTCACGGACGACGATAAGGAAGGCGCGGACGGGAGCTTTGTCGAGTTCGGTCCGGGTCGTCAGCACGTTCAGATAGATCTCGGCAAGGTGTACGAGATGTACGCCATTGTCGTTTGGCACTACCACGCGCAGGCGCGGGTGTACTACGACATGGTGGTCAGCGTAGCGGACGACCCTGATTTCATCAAGGGCGTCAAGACGGTCTTTAACAACGACCACGACAACTCCTCCGGTCTCGGAGTCGGCAAACAGAAGGAGTATATTGAGGTAAACGAGGGGAGACTCATAGACACGAAAGGTGTCAGGGGTCGATACGTCCGTCTCTACAGTAATGGCAGCACTTCCAACGAGATGAACCACTACATCGAGGTCGAGGTCTACGGTAAGGAACCCTCAGGACCGGCGCCGGTCGCGGTGCCTCCCCCGCCGCCGCCTCCTCCTGCTAAAGCCAAGGAGACAGCATCGTAAAAATGTCACGCGTCCGCGAGCGGGTTTCAGTACCTGTTCAACGTAGCGAGTGGCAGGGCCTCATAGTGGGGCGGACATTCTTGTCCGCCGCCCCTTCTTATGACGCTTATCACGTGCCCACGGCATGCACTCTCCCGGAGCCATCTTCTGCCGCTGTCTCCTCAACACTGAGCTTGCCTGGCCCGCTTCCAGCGGGCCGTTCTTTGCACCCGGCTTCAGCCGGGGTGAAAAGGAACGCCCGCCGAACCGGTTAGAGGGCGCTTCAGCGTCGCTTCTCGAACCAGCTTCAGCGAGTTCGAAGTCCGGCACTATTGCTGAAGCGTCACAGGAAGCCACGCTAAAGCGCGCTATCTTGATATCCCATAACTCTTTGCACCCCCGCTCAAGCGGGGTGCAAAGAGGAGCCCGCCAAGGCGGGCTAAACGGTGAAGCATTCAGCAGCTTGCACACTAGAGTGGCCATAAACAAGAAGGCATTGCTGCAGGATTTCGTCTGCCACGACGCAATTGCCGAAAAGAGACTCGCCTACATCAACGCCAAGCACATAACAACAACCGAATAGTCTGCCCGGATTTAGTGTATAATATCATCCAGGGAGAGGAAAGCACGGATACGAGATCCATCGCAACCAGGGCCTGTCCGTCATTCTCATGACTGGCAGGTGAACAGGCGCACGCCAACGGTGGAGGGTTGTCAATGCAAAAGCACAGAACTCTGATATCAAGAATATACAGAACATACAAGATTGTAGGGGTCGCGCTTTTGGGTTGTCTCATCATAAGCGCAACATCGATAAAAGTGATGAGGTGGCGCGACACCAGGACCAGAGAAAGGCTCGGGCTCATGAAGGAAGGTCTGAACGTGATTTTCAAATCGCCGCTGAGCCCAAACAAGGTTAACGAGTGCGCCTTTGATACGAATGGGGACCGTGAGCTTGACGAATGGGTTGTTCAGATAAGGGAGGGTGAAGAGTGGAGGTGCGACTATTTTCTGAACGACCTGGACTTTGACGGAACACCAGACACTTGGAAAGTTGGCATTGGAGAAGTCCAAGCTGGCCTCTACTTGATCGACGACGATAATGATGCCAAGCCTGACAGGCTGAGCGTAATGATCGCCGATTTCTCAGACAGGAACTCACAGTATCATTATCAGGATTTGAACCTCAACGGCATAATTGACACGATGAGCAAACGCACAGTAGGCAAAACCCACGGTCGCACGTTATGGGGGCGGTATGTGCTCATGGATAGCCGCTGGGTGGGAACGTCAACATTGCCATGGGAAAAGGACTACCTAAGGGAGGCACGGATAATAAGAGAGGATGGCAGCGAGGATAAGGTGGTTTTTGATGGTGGCAAATGGCAGATCGTCGAATGAAACGCATTAGCGCGTGGTCTTAATGCCGAGCCGGTGCCGCCTTTCAGCCTCCCGCAGAGC
>CBFDCQ010000109.1:0-8185 GCA_965603355.1 uncultured bacterium | reverse complement strand
CGGCATAGCCAAGTGGTAAGGCAGAGGTCTGCAAAACCTTTATTCCCCGGTTCGAATCCGGGTGCCGCCTCCAGAGTTCCGATTAGAGCAACCGGTACCATGATCCGCTCCTGGACGGTACGGCCCGGTTCGAGTTGTCCAAGCACTGACCGTCTCGCCTCAAGTCGGGGGGCGAGTGGTGGAATGGTATACACGACGGACTTAAAATCCGTCGGTCTTAAAGACCTTGAGGGTTCGAATCCCTCCTCGCCCACCAAGGGCAGTAACGAGATAAGTTCAGTGGTGCGATAGACTCTTTCCGGGTGGCTGCACGGAGGGTTGGCAAACAGTTCTCGCAACGTGGTTCTTATTCAGCCCAACGCGCAGGCCGTGATAGTGCGGGTTCAGTCTACTCTGGCATCGTCGTGTAGAGGGCCCGATTAGGCAGGTTGCCCTGGTGTGAGCGTTGTGTTCCTCGGCAGATGATTTGAGACATGCTGACGTCGTGAGTCTCGGAGACAGAGGCTGCGCTGGCCGGGATGATGGCAGGCCGGGGATTGGTGAACCGTAGCATAGCAGCAAGGGGAGGAGATGTAGAGTGGGTGTTACACAAACCGAACAACCTCAGAAGAGGCGCAAGGGAAGACGCAAACAGGAGACGCGAATAGGCGCCCGGATCAGAGAGTTGCGCAAGAGACACGGGTTGACACTGGAGGACCTCGCCGAGCAGATAGGCTGTTCGCCGAGTTACTTGTCGCGACTGGAGCGCGACGTGTCGGCCCCAACGCAGAGCCGGCTTGTTGGCTTGTGCAAAGTGTTCAAGTGCGACATATCGACCTTGTGGCGCCGTCCGGAACGCACCCCGTCGGAGCCCTTGAAACCGGGTGATAGAAAGATCATATTTTCCCCGGATAGGAAGGGTAGCCTTGAGCTCCTGACAGACTGTGTGACCGGCAACCCGCGCTTCGAGGCCGGTATCCTCAGTATCGAGCCTCGAGCGCAGGCAACACCGAGAGACTCGCGCAACGGAGAGTTGTTGCTGTACGTTCTCTCGGGTCGGCTTGACGTCGAGCTGGGCACTGTACGACACAGTCTGTCGGAAGGAGATGCCATACATTTCCAGACGGTGATACCGCACAGTTACTTCAACAGTTCGAATGAGGACACAAAGGTGTTGATATGCTCGACGCCGCCCGCACCTGAACTGTTCGAGAGAAGGTACTGACGCGTGTTTGTATGGTTGTCCGGAATGATGTTGGCAGAGCGAGCCGGTGCGGATAAGTCGTCGTCCCGAAGCCACTGAATGAGGGATGACGAGCAGGTTCGACACCGAGAAGAAAGGTAGGTAAGATACCGATCATGAAACAGAAGCAAACTCCAGATAAAGACGTGGGGTACCAGATCAAGGAACTCAGGCGAGGGCGTCATATGACCCTCGAACAGCTTGCCGAGAAGATAAACTGTTCGCCGAGCTATCTTTCGCGGATGGAGCGCGGCGCGTCCATACCGACGCTGGATAGGATAGGCGCGCTGTGCGGAGCGCTTGATTGCAGCCTGAACGAGCTCTTTGGAGAAGCCGACAGCGGCGGCAGGGTAGTTACGCCGGAGGAGCGACAAGTCGTCGTTTCCAAGGACAAGAAGACGAAACTCGAACTTCTGACCGACTGTCTTAACGCGAACCCGAGAATGGAAGTCGGCATACTCAGTTTGAAGACCGGCGCGGAACCGCCGAGTAAGAAGATCTCCAGCGGCGAGACTCTCATTCTCGTGCTTTCAGGCGACGTTGAGGTCGAGCTGGTCGATAAGAAGTACAATCTGAGACCGGGCGATTCTCTGCACTACGAGAATACGCTTCCGCACAGGTACTACAATGCGGGTCGAAAACCTGCGGAGGCGATTCTTGCTGTAATGCCTCCGGAATCACGTTTCACTGAAGGTTAGATAGATTCAGCGGGCTTGCCGGCCGGCTGGTCCGACTGGTGAGTGCCAAGGACGCCGCGTTCAGGGAATCGTCTCTGTCCCTTCGAAGAAGAGGATGGGTACGGCCTGAGCGTGGGCGTGTCAGCTCAGGATGGAGGGGTGAGGCATGCCTCACCCCTAGTGCCGGCCAACCCCTATGCAGGACGCAGGCGCAGCGGGCGGTAGCGGAGGAGGACTAGAGATCTATGGCAAAGGTCAGCCAACAGAAGGAATCCGTCGTCTATTTTGCGGATTCAAGGGCAAAATCGTGGAATTATCGTCACTCGGTTCCGGCCAAACTCGAAGAACTCGTCGCACGTATGAACCTTTCCCGGTACATCGAACCGGGTGAGTATGTTGCGATCAAAACCCACTTGGGTTCCCCGGGCTGTTTTCGTGTCATACGCCCCAACTTCCTCAGAATAATCGCGGATGCCGTAAGGGATGTTGGCGGAAAACCGTTTGTCACCGACTCGGTGCGCATGATGGGGTGGGAGTATCTCGATCAGGCCAACCGCCTGGGGATAAACCACTCTTCACTCGGTGTGCCGGTTGTGCTTGCGGACGGCATGTACGGTCGGGACGGGGTCGTCGTCAAGGCGGGGCCGCTGCTTGGTAAGACGAAAATAGCCTCAGCTATACACGACGCGCCCGCTATGGTTGTTGTGTCACACTGCAAGGGACATATCGAGGCAGGTTATGCGGGTGCGATGAAGAACCTGGCCATGGGCGCGGTCTGCTCGCGGGACAGGAGCGGCAGCACGCGGTATACGCGCGGTCGGATGCACGCTGTGTACCAGAGGTCTCTCCGATGGGACAAATCCGTTTGCACGCTGTGCGGTAACTGCGAGGCGGTATGTCCTCTGGGTGCTATCAAGATCGTCGGTAAGAAGGTCGTGCGCGACACCAACCTGTGCTGGCTGTGCTTGCGGTGCGCGAGAGTGTGTCCGACCGGCGCGCTTGTCAGCACCATGAAGCAGGAGGAATTCCAGCTGGGCATGGCCGAATCGGTGAGGGCCGCGCTGAAGACCTTCGATAAGAACAAGGTTGTCTATTTCAACTTCGTGATGGATGTCCAGCCGGAGTGCGACTGTATGCCGGTGGCCGATAACGCCGTTGTCGCCGACCAGGGCATACTCGCATCGGACGACATCGTCGCGATAGACCACGCGTCGCTGGACCTGATCCGCCGCGCCGCGCCGCTCCCTCAGAGCACGGCCTCGGACCGCAACCTCAAAGAGGGTGACGACGTCCTGGCGGGCGTCAATCGAGACACTAACCCTGATCTGCTTGTGAACAAGTGCGCTCAGTACCGTCTCGGCACCAAACGCTACCGGTTGGTGAAGGTCAAACACAAGAGAAGCGGACGATCTGGCGGCCAGTAGCCGTCCTGCCGGACGGCGGAGGTTCCCAGCAGTGGACGCATGCTCGCTTCGGGGCGATCCCGTTCTCCTAAATCCCCTTGGGCGCGAGAGGCGGCTGCATCTGATCTGGCTGAATATATCAAGAGACAACAAGGAGAGAGGCAAATATGATCACCAAATCTCGATATGTGCTTGTCAATCGCGTACTGTTGGCCGCGATTCTCGTGACTGTGTTTGTGCTGCAGCTTGGCGCGGCAGTCTACGCGGCAGAGGGAGAGGAAGCGAGTGAGATCACCAAGTCTGATGCTGCTGTCGTTAACATCGAGCAGTTCGTTTCAGAGCGCCTTCCGCAGTGGGCGCAGGTGAAGGTTCTAGGAGTTGCCGTTTGGCAATTCATCGCGGCGTTCATTTTTGTCCTGCTCGGTTTGGTCCTGAAAAAAATATCCGACTTCGTCTTTGAAAAGAAGATCATCCCGCTTACTGAAAAGACGCCGTTCGCGTTTGACAACCTAATCGCCACAGCAGCCAGTAAACCCGTGGGATACCTGTTTCTTATCGGGGGCGTGTACGCTGCCTTTGCTGTCCTGCCGCTGCCGGAGAAGCCCGATGTGGCAGGCTTCGTGTTCGGCGCGCTGAAAGTTCTTGTGGCTGCCGACATTGTGTGGTTCCTGTTCCGAGTGGTTGACGTAGGCATATACTATCTCGGAAAACTCGCCGAACGTACCGAGTCGAAGCTCGACGACCAACTGATCCCGCTGCTTAGTAAGGCGTTCAAAGCCACGATTGGGCTCGTAGGCTTTGTGTGGGTTATTCAGCTACTTGGCTACAGTGTGTCTAGTCTTCTGGCGGGACTCGGCATCGGGGGGCTCGCAGTAGCTCTGGCGCTGCAAGACACGTTGGCGAACTTTTTCGGCTCGATCTTCATCTTCCTCGATCGACCTTTCACTGTGGGAGATTGGATCAAACTAAGCGATGTCGAGGGCATCGTCGAGGATATCGGCTTCCGCTCCACGCGCATCCGGACCTTCCCGGCGACGCTCGTCTCGATTCCGAACAAAACGGTGGCTGACGCGACCATCGACAATTGGTCCAAGATGCCCAAACGACGGGTGTACCAAACCGTAGGAGTGACTTACGAGACCAGTGCCGAGCAAATGGAACAGGCCGTTGCCGCAATACGCGAAATTGTGCAGAACGATGAGGGTGTGGACAAAAAATTCATCGTCATCCGATTTACGGAATTCGGCGATTCGAGCCTCAATATTCTGGTTTACTATTTCACAAAAGACGTTGCTTTTGCAGACCACGTTGCGACCAAGGAGCGGATCAACCTGGCTGTCATGCGCACGCTCTGCGACATGGGACTCTCAATTGCCTTCCCGACCCGTACAGTCCATTTTGAGGGAGAAGTGGCTGAGCGCCTCACGGAACGGCTCGGCGAAACAAAGCCAAAGGACGCATCAAAAGAGTAGGACTCGCGCTTTGACGATGGCGTGGCTGCTCCGACAACCGACGGGAGTCCGCTCGTCTCGATCGTCCATCGGGTAACCGGGAGCTCGATTGGGTTGGCCATAGATATCGAGAGCCATGGACTTGCTCATGGAGAGTTTGCTGGCACGGTTTATAAGGAAAGGCCCGGTCTCGCGACCGGGCCTTTTCCAACAGCTTCGCGGCTATCTTGCAACGGTACTACTTACTTCTTAGAGATGGTCCGCCTCTTGCTAGCAATACCCAGGACCAGGCCCCCAATAATCATTAGCGACCCTGGCTCCGGGACTAGATATCCACCTGAGGAGTTTGCGCTTCCCGCGACGATCTCTCCGCCGCCGAGCGGGCTGGAATATTCGTAGTCAAGGTCGACGCCGAACAGGTCAATGCGGTACAGGTAATTGTAGTCCGAGCTCCAACCGGGGACGGTGAGGATGTAGTCGCCAATATCAGTGTGAACGCCGGCATTGAAATCCTCCCCGGTGAGGAGGAAGGCGCCGACAAGATCGTCGTCTGCCGGGTTGAAAGAGTCGCCCCCGCCGCCGGACGCAAACCCCAGATCCGATAAGTCGAAGAAGTTGCCTACGCCGAGCGTCGCGGAATCAAGACCCTCGGCCAGAGTGATCGGCAAGAGGAGCTCACCGCCGGACACGTCGAAGGTTACCGTGATCAGTAACGCGTCTATATCAGGAATAACGCCAGGTTCACTGCCACCCGGGTTATAGTTCCCGTCATGGTCGGTGGCTGGGCCCAGGATAATGTCGAAAGCCACCCCCGGGATAATGGGGTCGTCATCGTCACTCGGCACACCGTTGGCATCCGCCCAAAATGGAATACCGCCAACTCCCTGCACGCCGTTGCCAATCACCGGCTCATCAGCAGGGCCTTGGCCAACCGTGTCAGTAGGTACTAGCTGCAATATTCCGGTCTCGTCGAGCGCCGTGATCGTGATGGCGGACGCCGAGCCGCAGAATAGAATAGTCCCCATCAAAGCAATACACATTGAAACCGCCACCACTCTGTACATCCCATATACTCTATACATCAGACAGCCCTTCTTTCTCGCTCGAACCCAGACCCGACTGATTGCACCCCCACTCAGTGCAATCTTTCAAGGGGGGCGTGAAGATACACGTACCCCTTCCCTTTATTAGGAGCAAGTTTTGTGCCGATTTCCGGCCAGGTGCGCTGGCGGCTGTCCGTGAGCGTGTAAAAGCTTGTGCTATAAAGAGTTCGCGTCCGGTTACATCCGTGTCGCCAGCTTCAATCTTGTGGACAGGGACCCTTCCTCGATGACATTGCGCAACGTATTGTGTTGCAATGAAACAACAAGGTCCTCGCTGGCAATGGAACTTGCTTCAGGTAGAGGGGCTGAGCGCACGGCTTGAGGATACGCTGGCCGCCGTTGGAGACGGCCAGCAAGCGAGACACGAAGGCTCTGTCTTATCAACAGTGCTAGTAGTCAGTCTCGCCGCGCCGCTTAGCCCGGGCATACTCCCAGCTTCCCGAGCCTTCCGGGAAATGCCTCTCCATCTTCTTATACGTGTTGTCCGCCACGCCCCGCCAGCCAAGGTTTTCGTAGCACTTGCCGAGCTTCGCATACGCTTGAGCGAGCAGGTTGCTCTCGGGGGAGCTCGAGATGAGCTCCTCGAGTTCGGATGCTGCGGACTCGTAATCGCCCAGCTTAAAGATGTGCAAATTGGCTATCGCCAATTGATAGGCGGGAACTTCCTGGTGGTCAGGGTCCTCGGCGATCTTTGCCTTGTGACTCGCAATCGCGTCCAGGGCGACCTGGCGATTGGTTTTTCGTTCGAGCCTATTCCCGATCTCAAACACGTGTTGAACCTCGCCATCGAGGTTAGTCGGGTTTGCGGCTAAGACAGCCGTCGCCTCGTCCTCCGCTGCAGGTCGTCGCACCGCGCGGACGACGCCGGCTATTACCAGGCAGAGCAGAATCGCTGCCGCGATAGCAATGTCTCGGATAAGCGCTCGATCTCTCATCATGGTCCAACCTCCTAATCTGTGACGACCAGTTCCCGCCAACTACGTTGCACAACCACGTACACGGGGTACGCGCCAACCATACCATACGGCAAGTTCGCAGCGAGGGTAGGAATCTGATAGATGTCCGGCACTTGGGAGCCCATATTGAAGTACTCCGATACGAACGTCCCTGCCGTGCTCGTCTGTTTGTCCGAGGTAACCTGTTGTTCGCCGTAGAACGCGCCCATCAGCGTCCTCTGGGAGCCCAAACCAACTGTCACCTCGCCGGACGACATCAGTCCGAGACAGTTGGCTGCCGGGTAACTATTGTCTATCGTCCCGTCCGCGTTGACGCTGAACAAGTTGACGTCGATGTCAACGTCACCCAGGACGAGAACCGCCGCGCGGCCCGTGTAGTTGATCGTGTTGTTTACGCCTAGCGAGTCAAAGTCGAAGTCCCCGTTGATCGCCACCTGCCCGTTGATCTCCATAGTGTCAGTGCCGGAGTCATAGTAAATGTAGTCGTCTCCCGGGAGCCGGCTTGCGGGGTTGGAGTCACCCGGCCGCGACGCGTTGTAGTAGTAATCGGTGCCAACATTGATTTCGATAGGGCCGGGAATGACCGAGTCGGCCAGCACCTGTGTGAAATACTCCTGGTGCGTGTAGGGGATGCCGGTACCGGGATTGGTCACCGTCTGCCCTGTGAGAGGGTCGCGCCACGCGTCGCTCAGTCGTGGGAACGTGACCCTGGAGCCCAAGTCATACAGTTCATCCCATCCGTTGTCGGAGTATACTTGCCCGGGATCGCCCCTGCCGCCGTCCGGCGTCACGGAGTTCCCGGTCCATCCGTCCGTAACGTACGTGCCATCAACGGTCTCCTTGATGGTGTTGCCCATTGCATCCGGCTCGCCGACGTGAGCGCTCCCCGACATCGAGACATAACCATTCCTGACACGGAGGCTCGTGCCGAGCGTCTCCACATCCTCTCCCTGGAATGATCTTGTATCCAGGCCCGGAATCCGGTCGCTCAAGTCGACGGGCATCCCCGCGTAGTTGTTACTGATCAGACTTGTCCCGATCATCTCTATTGAGGCCACTGCCTCGCCACCTTCCGGTATGTGATCGCCGAGTATGTGGACCGAGCCGTGTATACTCACGTTGCCGTTGATACAGCCGCCTGCCGCGCCAGCGCCACCGAAGATCGCGTTCGTCCAGCAGTTGACGTTCTGCTTGATGGCGATGACCTCGACCATTCTAACCTGTCCCGCACGGTGCGCGGAACTGACGATCCTCACATAATCCTCCTCGAAGGGTTCATCAATGGTTCCGTCGCCGTTATTGTCGATACCATCCGAGCCCCATTCCTGCGACCAGGCAATATACTCAGTCTGGCTGTCGGTGTTTGGAGCCAT
>CBFDCQ010000108.1:0-8200 GCA_965603355.1 uncultured bacterium | reverse complement strand
GTGCGACGCGCTCGTTCTGTCGCGCACGCAACCCGGCGAATCGAAAAGCTACGGCCGGACGATTGTCAGCCTGCTCGAACGTTTCTCGCAGCCGCGTCGCGTACCCGGGTTGGCGGGAATAGTCGAGGACAAGTCGCAGATAAAAAGGAGAATCATCATGATTGCGCTATTCAAGAGAGACTCCATGCTGCGGTCGGTTGTATCGCTCGTTCTGCTTGCCGCACTCGCCTGCGTCGTCCTGACGGATGCCCGAGGCGCTCCGGAAGGCGGCACGGGCGCCGGTGACACGCGCGACACGGTCTTCGTCGCGAATGAAGAGGAACAAGCGGAGCGGGATGAAGAGATGGCGGAGATGGAGAAGAAACTGGATACGGTGGTTTCCCTCGATTTCGCCAAAGGGACCGACATTCACGACATAGTTGCGTTTGTGTCGGACTTTGCCCGTGTGAACATAGTCCTCGACGAGCGCGTGATGCTTCCACCACCCGGGTTTCCGACACCCGCGCTTGACGATTCTGTCCCCAAGGTCCCCGGAGCGATCGAACCCACTGTCGCCACCGAGATGCACAGGGTTTACATCAAGGGCATGCCGCTTCGCAATGCTCTTGAAGCGGCGTTCAAGCCGGCGGGGCTCGAGTACGTTGTCCAGCCGAACTTCATCTGGCTGTCCAGACCGGACGTCCTGAGAACTGAGACATTCCCGCCCACGGAGAGTCGGCTGATAGTTCCGTCGGGGAGCGGCGCACGAGAAGAAGACATCATTGGCCAAGCGGAAGCAGTGGCGGCAAAGTTAGGAGCCAACATCAGCGCTGATTTCCTGGCAGGAACCGACATTCGCGACGTGTTGTCTTTTCTGTCCGACTTCGCCCAGGTGAATATAGTCCTCGATGAACGCGTCATGCTGCCGCCAGTTCCCCGTCCCACTGCGCCGGGCATGCCGCGCGTACCGACTATGCCGCCGAGTGGGTCTGAAGTCCGTGCGCGCCCACCGGTTGATGGGATAGATCGAACGGTCAAGAGCGAGACTCGCCGCCTCTACCTCAAAAACATCCTTCTTGGCGACGCCCTGGCCGTGATGCTCAAGCAGTGGGGTCTCGACTACGTAGCTTTGCCGGAGTACATCTGGATCTCCAGACCGGACGTGCTGAAGAAGGAGACATTCAGAGCGGTAGAAACACGCCTGAGACCTCCGTCCGGAGAGGGAACAGACGCCGAAGACGCAAATGCGAAGATGGAGGAAATGCGCGAGCCGTTGGGGAAGTCGGTCAGTCTGAATTTTGCGGGGGGAACCGATATTCGCGACGTGTTCGCGTTTCTCGCGGAGTTTGTGGGCGTGAACATAGTGCTTGACGAGCGTGTGATCCTGCCCTCGGACGGCACAACCGCGGAGACGGTTGGAGGAATCAGACCGACCGTTCACGGCCATGTTCACAGGATCTACCTCAAAGGAATTTCCCTCGGCGATGCCCTGATTGCGATGTGCAAACCGCTCGGGCTGGACTACGCCGTCACACCGGAGTCCATCTGGATCTCGACCCCGGACGTCCTCCACCGCGAACAACCGGCCCCATCTGATGGGCTAGAGGCGTCGTCCGATGGCACGACTGGCCGCCGCATCACCATACCTTCGCGCAGAACGCTGGCGGAGGGGGAAGAGACTAGTGTCACCGAGCGAATCGACTGGGACGAAGTTGTTCCGGAGGACATGCGCTTTATAGCGTTCCAGGGAAATCCAACGGCAAAACCGATTGCTGTGATCGGTATCGGCGACCGCTACAGACAAGTGGCAGTTGAAGGCGGCGCGTTCGCGGACGGCCGGGCCGTCTTAGAGGCAATCGATCTCGAGGCAAACAAGGTCATCTTCACATGGGTTCCAACCGGGAGGAGATATGAAGCGGAAACATCGGAGTCTTTTGAGGACTCTGAGACGATCCCCGAAGAGACAAGCGAAGTCTCAGAGCTGATGGATGTCGGCGTGAAACTCTACGCTGACGGGTACTACAGGGCCGCGCGCGAGCCGTTCAGCCGCGTACTGGGCATCGACCCGGAGAATGAGACGGCGAAAAAGTACATGGAGGAATGCAAACAGTACCTCATACCGGGGCGCGTCGGCGAGGACGTCGAGGTCGAGTATCCGCCTACTCAAACGCGAAAGATTGCTCCCTCCTTCATGACGACCCCTGCACAAAGTTTTCGTGGTTTGGACTTAACGACGGCACCGCGAACGACGCGTACGGGTGAACCTGCTGATTTGTGGGAGGAGAGACCCAGAGGGTCACAATCCTATAGCATTCGAGACGACGTCGTTTGCGTTTACAGGGGCCTTGACGCGACGGTATACCACGTACCCAACAAGAACTGTTTCTACGTTAAGAATGATCCCGTGTGGTCCAGCATACGCACATTTGTCGGGCCGTTTGAAGGCGATCCGGTGAAGATTCTGAAGCTTGACGATGCAGGCGAAGTTTCAGAGCTGCTCGATGTCGGCGTGAAACTCTACGCCGACGGGTACTACAGGGACGCGCTCGACCGGTTCAACCGCGCGCTCGCTCTCGACCCGGACAACAAGATCGCGCGGAAGTATGCAGAAGAGTGCACTCAACAAGTGACGCCGGGCCGTGCCGGCGAGGACGTCGAGGTCGAGTACCGGCCCATGCGCTTTCGCCCGTTAGCACGCGCAGATCCTGAACCTGAACCCGAAGAGAAGATGTCGACCATCGACCGGATAAGGCGAATCGAGAAGAAGCTGCGCGAGACAACCGTTACCGCGCACTATGCGGCAGGGACCGACGTTCGTGACGTGTTGTCGTTTCTGTCCGATTTCGCCCAGGCGAACATAGTTCTTGACGAGCGCGTGATGCTCGATTCCACACCTCCCCGAGAGACCGAGCCTGTCACCCCGGCTAAAAGGCCCATAGAGCCAAGCGTCCAGAGCGAGATCGCGGATCTGCACTTCGAGGACACACCGGGCGAAATGGTTCTGAAAGCGATTCTTGAGCCGATGGGGCTCGCATACAAGGTCCAACCGGAATTCATCTGGGTATCGAGCCCGGACATCGTGCGGAGTGAGTCTTTCGAGCCGCTCGAGACACGCTACTATCTCCTGCAGAATCCATACCGGGCGAAGAAGATACTGGCCAAATTGCACGAGGAAATACCCGATATTATAGAGCCGTATACCGGAGAAACGCTATCTTACTTGGACTTAAGCCCCACGACCAACCTGCTCATAATCCATAACACGCCCTCTAATTTCGAAATCATCGAGAAGATACTCGAACGCGAGGACCAGGCTCGTCCCGTGGAGTGGCCTCAGACTCGAGATTCCGGAAGACGTTAGCCTCAACGCAAAGACGCTGAGAACGCTAAGAAACCCCATACCAAAGCTCGGCGTCCGATTGCCGCACAGTCCTGCTGGACATCCAATGCGCACCCTCACCCTAACCCTCTCCCGCGGGGAGAGGGAACTGTTGTAGGGGCGAGTCTCAGACTCGCCCGCGCATGTCTTTCCCTGTACCCCGTTGCATGCGGGCAGGTCTGAGACCTGCCCCTACCTTTACTTTGCAGATGCGCACTAGCGGCGGACTCCGTAGGGGAGGGTCTTGTACCCTCCCGTCGGCGAGCCTGCGGGAGCCCGCCCATCCGCCACGGCGCACGTTCCACGAGGGGCTCCCCTACAGCCCCACCGGCAGGCGTTGCGCCCAGACCGTACCATATTCACCCGTCATTGCGACCCGCCGCGGCGGGCGCCCTGGGCGGACGACGCGGCAATCTCGGTTTCTGCCTGTCCAACGGCGGGCAAGATGCCCGCCCTACCTCAAGGTGAGATTGCTTCGCTCACGCTCGCAATGACGGGGAAAATAGCCGCTGGCAATGCACGATCGTTGCATATCGAAACATCATTGACGGCTGCCCTCACTATTTTGTTGACAAATCGCAACATTTAGCGTATAATCAACCTGATGACACCATCAACATGACGGGGCATTTGGGACAATCGCCATCCGGAGCGAGGTGACTACGCGTGGCCAGCATACTGATTGTCGAATCAGAACAATCCGTGCGAGAAGGACTTACGGAAACTCTCGTACGGTTCGGTCACAGGGTGGACCTCTGTTCCGACAGCAAATGCATGTTGAAGCAGGTCTCCGACAACTCGTACGAGGTGGTTCTGCTCGACTGCCGCGTAGCGGCCGAGACCGATATCGACCTCATCCATTTCACCCTCAGAAGGCATCCCGGCACCGAGATAATCATGCTTGCCGAGGTGGACGACCTCGACAAAGCCGCCGAAGCCATCCGCCGCGGAGCCTATTTCTACGTCCTGAAGTCCATGAAGATGGACGACGTGGCCATGCTGGTCGAGGGCGCGCTGAAGAGGAGAGAGGACGGACAGGCGCTCGATGCCTTCCAGAGAGCCACAACGGAAGATCTCGTCGGAACAGGCGGTGCGATGCGCCGGGTGCTCGAGCTGGCCTCAAAGGTTGCCCCGACCAGCAGCACGGTTTTGCTCACCGGCGAGACAGGCACCGGCAAGGAGGTTCTCGCCAACCTGATCCACCAGATCAGCCCGCGCCGCAGCAGGGCGTTTGTCGCGGTAAACTGTGCCGCCTTGCCCGAAACCCTGCTCGAAAGCGAGCTTTTCGGGTACAAGAAAGGCGCGTTCACCGGCGCAACGACCGACAAGAAGGGGCTGTTCGAGGAGGCCGACAAGGGCACGATGTTCCTGGATGAGGTGAGCGAGATGACGCTCATGACGCAGGTGAAGCTGCTTCGCGTGCTGCAGGACGGCGAGCTGCGCCGCGTAGGCGATACCCTCACCCGGCGGGTCGACGTGCGCGTGATCGCCGCAACAAACCAGGACCTGAGACAGCGCATCGAAGAGAAGACCTTCAGGGAGGACCTGTACTTCAGGCTCAACGTCATCCAGATTCGGTTGCCGCCTCTGCGCGAGCGGATGGACGCGCTGCCGAGCCTGGTCCGGCATTTCATCGACAAGTGCGACCGGAAACTCAACAAACGCATAACCGGGATGGATGAATCGGCCCAACTCATCCTCGAAAAGTACGATTATCCCGGCAATATCAGAGAGCTCGAGAATATGATCGAACACGCCGCCATCATGGCGGACTCCGGCCTCATAAGGGCGATCGACTTGCCGGAGCACGTGACTGTCAGAGGGGTGCGTCGCGCCCTTCCCGAAAGGTCGGAGGGCGATTTCCTGACTATCGAAGAGATGGAGAAGCGCCTAATCGTCGATACCCTCACCCGATGCAACGGTAACCAGACGGAGACGGCCAAGAAGCTCGGGATCTCCCGCTCGACGCTCTGGCGCAAGGTCAGCAAACACGCCATCCAACTGTCTCAATTTGAAACATCTGCGGGAGATTGAACCCGTCTGATTTCCTGTTCCGCCGCATAATGTCGAATGTAAGCCCCTGTCTATACATGCGTTAGCTTTCTGCCCCCCGTTCCGGGCATTCTTCGGCACGCACCTTGCAGTTTAGTCAGCGGGACCATTGTGAAGAAGGTTGACGCGATTATGAATGTAAAGGAGCGATAACCAATGAGACTAGATAAACTGACAGTTAAGGCGCAGGAAGCCCTTGCGCGTGCGGCGGAGATAGCTGAAGGTAAGAACCATCAGGAAATAGCTCCATCGCACCTGCTTGCCG
Source organism: uncultured bacterium (assembly GCA_965603355.1). Lineage (GTDB taxonomy): Bacteria > Hydrogenedentota > CBFDCQ01 > CBFDCQ01 > CBFDCQ01. The sequence continues at coordinate 2,525 of CBFDCQ010000108.1, read as the reverse complement.
CCCTGTTGGAGCAGAACGAAGGGGTCGTGCCGCCGGTATTGCAGAAGGTGGGCGTAGATCCCGGTTTTCTCCGGAACGAGGTGGAACAGGATCTGGAGAGGATCCCGAGGGTTACAGGCGGCGCAGTATCGCAGGCGTACATTTCGGCCGAGCTGAAGCAGGTGCTCGACCACGCGTGGCAGGAGGCGCAGCAGCTCAAGGATCAGTACCTCAGCACCGAACATATGCTGCTGGCCGTCTCGGAGCTCAAGAACGACGGTGGGAAGCTCCTCCAGTCCCACGGCGCGACGAAAGAGACCATCCTGAAAGCCCTGCAGGATATACGCGGCACGCAGCGCGTGACCGACCAGCATCCTGAGGAAAAGTACGGCGCATTGATGCGGTACAGCAGCGACCTGACGGATCTCGCGCGTTCGGGCAAACTCGACCCGGTCATAGGCCGCGACGAGGAGATCCGCCGTCTGATGCAGGTCCTGTCGCGCAGGACGAAGAATAACCCGGTCCTGATAGGCGAGCCCGGTGTCGGCAAGACGGCGATCGTCGGGGGACTTGCACAGCGTATAGTCGGCGCCGACGTTCCCGAAGGGTTGAAGAACAAGCGGCTCGTTGCGCTGGACCTCGGCGCTCTCGTTGCCGGTTCGAAGTTCCGGGGCGAGTTCGAGGACCGTCTGAAGGCCGTCCTCAAGGAGATCGAGGAAGCCGACGGTCAGATCATACTGTTCATAGACGAGCTCCACACCGTTGTGGGTGCCGGCGCTGCCGAGGGCGCGGTGGACGCGTCCAACATGCTGAAACCGGCGCTCGCCAGAGGCGATCTCAGATGTATAGGCGCGACCACGCTCAACGAGTACCGGAAACATATCGAGAAGGATGCCGCTCTTGAACGGCGGTTCCAGCCGGTTTACGTCGGCGAGCCGAACCTCGAGTCGACGATAGCCATACTTCGCGGCCTGAAGGAGCGGTACGAGGTGCATCACGGTGTGAGAATACAGGATTCGGCTCTTGTCGCAGCGGCGAACCTGAGCCATAGATACATTTCCGAGCGGTTCCTGCCGGACAAGGCGATAGACCTTATAGACGAGGCGGCTTCCAGGCTGCGGATCGAGATCGACAGTCTGCCGTATGCGATTGACGAGGTCGAACGGCGTGTCCGACAGCTCGAGATCGAGCGTGAAGCGCTCAGGAAGGAGAAGGATGCCGCCAGCAAGAACAGGCTGCAGGCGCTCGAGAAGGAGCTGGCCGATCTGCAGGAGGACCTGAACACCAAGAAAGCGCATTGGAAGAACGAGAAAGAGGCTATCGAACGCATCCGCACGATCAAAGAAGCGATCGACGTCGCGAAAAGAGAGGAAGAGCTTGCCGAAAGGGAAGGGGACCTCGGTAGAGTAGCGGAGATCCGGTACGGGAAGCTCGTCGAGTTCCAGAAACAGCTCGAGGAAGAGAATAAGAGGCTCGCCGAATTGCAGAAAGATGTGACGATGCTCAAGGAGGAGGTCGAGGAGGAGGATATCGCGCAGGTCGTAGCGCGATGGACCGGTATACCTGTCGAGAGGATGCTCGAGGGCGAGATCGAGAAGCTCAGGAATATGGAACAGCGGCTCCGTCAGCGGGTCATAGGTCAGGATCATGCGTTGAAGACCGTCTCCGACGCCGTCCGCCGTGCGCGCGCCGGGTTGAACGACCCCGAGCGGCCTATCGGGTCGTTCATATTCATGGGCCCGACCGGCGTCGGCAAGACCGAGCTCGGTCGGGCGCTGGCGGAGTTCCTTTTCGATGACGAGCACGCGATGGTGCGGATCGATATGAGCGAGTACGTGGAGAAACACTCCGTCGCGCGGCTCATAGGCGCTCCTCCCGGATATGTCGGGTACGAGGAAGGCGGCCAGCTCACCGAAGCCGTCCGACGGCGACCGTACAGCGTCGTGCTGTTCGACGAGATCGAGAAGGCGCATCCGGAAGTGTTCAACGCGCTGCTCCAGGTGCTCGACGACGGGCGCCTCACCGACGGACAGGGCCGGAAAGTCGATTTCAAGAACACCGTCGTCATAATGACGTCCAACGTCGGCTCACAGCTCATTGCCGAGATGGATGCGGACCCTGACAAGAGGGAAGAACAGATGATGGCGGCGTTGAGAGCCACGTTCAGACCGGAGTTCCTCAACCGTGTGGACGATATCGTCGTGTTCAACGCGCTCGGTCTCGAGGAGATCAAGCGTATCGTCGACGTCCAGCTCCGACGGCTCAAGACGCGCCTCGAAGGTAAACATATAGCTATAGAACTGACGGGAACCGCGAGAGAGCTTCTCGCGAGGGAAGGATACGACCCGGCGTATGGTGCCAGACCGTTGAAACGCACCATACAACAGGAGGTGCTTGACCCGCTGGCTATGAAACTGCTCGACGGCGAGGTCAATGAAGGTGACACCGTCACCGTGTCGGCTCGCACCGGTAAGGTAACGTTCAAGACGGGAGGAAAAGCCGCAACCGCCTAAGGACGAGGCGGCAAATTAAGCCTGCGTGGGACG
>CBFDCQ010000107.1:0-8603 GCA_965603355.1 uncultured bacterium | reverse complement strand
CGTTTAGTGATCATGATCTCCTCGCCCAACCGCGCTTCCGCATCGTACCTGCGTATGACATAAGTCCGACCAAGATCGGGTCGCGACCATGCCATCGAGATTACGCGTGCGGATTTGCCGCCTTCCAGGTAGGTTTCTTCCAGGAATTCCGCTCGTTGCGCGGCCTGAGGCAGCACAAACTCGCCAAGGCAAAGAGCGCAAACCGCGACCGTAGCGCTCAGCACGATCGGGGCGATCGCGAACCTGTACAGGCTGACACCGCCCGCCAGCAGCGCGGTGTACTCGTTGTTCCGCGCAAAATTGCCCAAAACGAACAGGGACGCAATCAGATACGCCACCGGCGCCATCTGCAGGAGTATCAGCGGAAGAAAGTTCAGGTAGTACAGGACGACCATCTTCGCCGGTGCATCGTACTCGATGATGTCCGTGCGAGTACGTGTGGTCAGGTCTATCAGCACATACAGCAGCGCAACCGCCAGAAGGATGACGGCAAGCCACATCACCAGCCTTGATACTATATACCGGTCTATCAGCTTCATTTTGGTCTCGTCAAGAGAACGAGTCCCGTTACACCGAGAACCACGTTCGGCAGCCAGTTGGCAAGAATCGGGTTGACCCACTCGCGTTCCACGAGAGTCTGTCCGAACATCAGCAGCATGTAGTACACGATAATCGTCAGGAAAGCAAGCGCAAGACCGTAGGACCTCCCGGCCCTCACGTTTCTTCCCGCTATGGGCAGGCCTATGAGAACAAAGAAGAAACACGCAAACGGTAGCGAACAACGTTCCCCGAGCTCGTTGCGCAGCTTGTTGCGCTTCTTCGCGCGGAGAGACTCCACCGACAGCGCCCGCACGAGTTCCCGAATGCGCATCTCTTCAGGTTTACCTACTCTACCGCCGCCGCTGAGTTGTTCGATAACCGACCCACCTGTGAAATCTAGCGGAAGAGCGCTCGACTTAAGCCATGTGACGGCGCTTCTGCCCTGTTGATGCGTCTCGACGTCCCAGAGTTTGAGTACAGGGATACCGTCGGCGCCTTTCTCAAAAGCGCCGCGCGCAGCGTTGACAACTATCGTCGGCTGATCCTCCTCTAAAAGGATGATCTCGACACCTTCCATCGCGCCGGTCTCCCGGTCGCCCGATTCCACCTTCATCCTCATCCCGCCGAACTCCATCCACTGTCCCGGATTGGCCAGAGCAGCGGGATTACGCAATATCGCGCCGGAGAGAACGCGTTTTGCCCTGACAGTCGCCGACGGACCGAATCCTTCTACAATACCGAAACAGAGTCCGCTCAGCAACGCTCCCAGCACCAGCATCGGCGGAGCCAGCTGTTTCAGCGGTATCCCGGACGCGCGCAACGCGACCATCTCGGTGTCTTTTGAAAGCCTTGCGACACCGAACACAACGCCCAGAAGCACCGCTATCGGCAGGACGTACACGGAAACCAACGGTACTGATAACAAGACAATCTTCGCGACATCGGACAGTTGAGCGCCCACCTCAACGAATCTGTCCGCCTCGTCGCGAAGTTGACGAACGAGAAACATGAACGTCGCGACCGCGTAACTCAGAAAAAAGGGTGTCGCGCACTCTTTGATCAGGTACCGTTGCAGCGTTTTCACCAGCCAGCGCCTTCCATTCTCTGCGTCCCGGCACTCCAACTCGACCTGTGTCGCCGTCTTCGTGCGGGTTGCCTCGCGCCAGATTATAGCATTAGCTTCACGCATATCGCCAACGGTTTATCCCCATATCACGGTTGACAGGCTGAGAACCCCCGTGTATCATGATCTTGGAATGTGGGTTTCTGTTCGGTGTGGGACATGATTATTTCCTTCCTGTCTTGTGCGCATGGCTTGTCAGGCATCACGCAACATCGTCTGCTGAGGCCGGATCGGTGAGAACAGTCGCGGATTTGAACGATATGAATGAGAAACTGGTCGTCGGACTGATGTCCGGCACGTCAATGGACGGAATTGACGCCGTGATCGCCAGAATCGACGGCAACGGGCTCGACACCGCCGTCGAGACGGTCAATTTCCTCGTCCACCAGTACCCCGAAGCCGTCACGCAGCGCCTGTTCGACATACCGTCGTGGGGCGTGGCGGATGTAAGCGAGATGAACTTCGTGCTCGGCGAACTCTTTGCCGAGGCAGCGCTCAAGGTGGTAGCGGACGCCGGTCTCACGCCGACCGATGTTCATCTGATAGGTTCGCACGGCCAGACCGTATCGCACCTGCCTCGGTCGGCGGGACGCGAGGGATCCACGTTGCAGCTCGGCGAACCGTGCCTCATCGCCGAACGTACAGGTATAACGACGGTGGCGGATTTCCGGCCGCGCGACATCGCCGCCGGAGGCGAAGGCGCTCCACTCGTACCCTACGTGGACTATCTGCTATTGCGAAAAGAGGATGCCGTACGTGCCGCCGTCAATATCGGCGGGATAGCCAACGTTACCGTCGTCACTCCGGCGCTCGAGGACGTGGCCGGGTTCGATCTCGGCCCAGGTAACATGGTGATAGACGCGACTGTGGCGGTCGGTACCGATGGTGAGACGCGCATGGACGAGTGCGGTAGCCTCGCTGCCAGCGGCAGGTGCCGCAGGAGGCTGCTGAACAGGCTGCTGGCCCACGTCTATTTCCAGAAACCACCTCCGAAAACCGCAGGCTGGGAAAACTTCGGCGAAAATTTCGTGCAGCGTGAGCTGGCGGATTTCGATTGGATGCCGCTCGCGGATAAGCTGGCCACCATGACAGAGTTTGTCGCGCGAGCGATCATCACCGGGTTCAAAAGGTTCGTGTTCTCCAATCACGATATCGAGGAGATCATATTGAGCGGCGGCGGAGTGCACAACGAGACGCTCGTGTCGAGACTCGAACGCGGGTTCTCCCCCGTGCCGGTCGTCAAAAGCGACAAGTACGGCGTCTCCTGCGACGCGAAAGAAGCGCTGGCCTTCGCTATTCTCGCAAACGAGACTATTGCCGGCAACCCGGCCAACGTCACCGGGGCCACCGGCGCCAAGAGGCGCGTGGTGCTCGGAAAGATCGTGCCGGGAAACACTGAAACCGACCTATGAAAGCGCTGTATTTCGACGGGCAAGTTCGCGTCACCAGCGATTATCCTCACCCTGAAAGGCTCCGTAGCGAAGCTCTCGTGCGCGTCCTGAAAGCCGGCATCTGTAACACCGACCTCGAGATCGTGAAAGGTTACATGGATTTTCGCGGCGTGCCGGGCCACGAGTTTGTCGGCGTAGTTGAGCACGCGGAAGACGGCCAACTCATCGGGCAGCGCGTCGTCGGCGAGATAAACTGTCCGTGCGGGACGTGCAAGCTCTGTCTGGCAGGCAGGGAAAGGCACTGTCCCGAGCGGACCGTGCTCGGCATACAGGGAAGGGACGGTGCGTTCGCCGAGTACCTGGTTCTGCCGGAACGCAACCTGCACGCGGTGCCGGACGAGGTCTCAGACGATGAGGCCGTGTTCGTCGAACCGCTTGCCGCAGCGTTCAGGATCTTACAACAGGTCGATGTACGCCACGACGATACCGCGATCGTGCTCGGTGACGGTAAGCTCGGTCTGCTCGTGGCACAGGTTATCAATACGAGAGCCGACCGCGTCGTTCTCGTTGGAAGACACGAGGGTAGACTCCGGCTCGCTCAAGGATTCGGTATCGAGACACACATCGAGGGCCGACTGCCGAGCATTGCCGCGCATTTGGTCATCGATTGTACCGGCTCGCCGGACGGCCTTCGGCAAGCGGTTCAGATGGCCACACCGGAAGGCACCGTCGTTATCAAGAGCACCGTTGCCGACGAATCGTGCCTTCCCATGGCGCAGGCGGTCGTCGACGAGATAACGCTCATCGGATCACGGTGCGGACCGTTTGAGCCGGCCATCGATGCGCTGCGTGACGGCACGATCGCAGTTCAGCCACTGATAACCGGCAAGTTCGGCCTCGACGACGGCGTGGAGGCGATGGCGGAAGCCGCACAGAACCACGCTGTCAAGATCATAATCGAAATCGCGCAGTAGCTCAGACCGGAACGTGTATCAGGTTGCCGGTGAACGGTCCGACCGAAAGATCGGCAACCGCGCGAAAGTCCGCGCTCGGACTGACGAGCGTCGCCGCTACATGCTCCGTAATGTCCGGCAGATCGGATGACAGCCAACACAGCACCGCACTATAACCCATGTCGCGGGCTGCATGTTGGGCTGCCGCCACTACCTTCAACCTCGCCTTCCGGTGCAGGATGCGGTACTGAGTCGAATCGTAACTGTAGCCGCCCATCATCGCGTACTCCGGCGTCACCTGGAGCACCGCCGCGATATCCATGGCCGCGGTCTCATCCACCAGCGACACTCGATCCTTCGCGACAACCTCCGGCAACCGCTGCCACAGAATCGCCGATACGACCGCGGCGACGATGACAAGCGAGAATACCAGAAGAACGTCTCTCCCTCGGCGACACTTTCCATCATGCGGTTTGGCTTGCGATTCGGTGCGATTTCTCTTCATGTCCAGCCCCCCTTTTCATGAACGAGATGTCCCTCCGACCATCTTAAATATCGGGTTTTTCGACGCGATCTTTAGTCCACGACACCCCATGTTGCACACGGTCAACACACACCCCTGCGACACCGCTCAATAATGCTAATAATGCCCACCACAGATGCTTTTTGGTGGGGCAGACATTCCTGTCTGTCAATCCTTATGTGGCACGAGATTTACCTTGCGATTCAGGGGAGGGCAGGCGTACAATGGGGAGTGGTGAGTCGTGAGACCTTGATTGATCTGCAGAACCTTTCGACAACAGCACCGGTCAGATCCACGGCTCACCGCTACCAAAAGAAAGAGGTGCAGTTGGTCTTGCGTCCCGCTCAGTGTTGGGCGTATGATGTGCACCGGTGAGTCGTGCGACCTATATGGGTCTCTTTTCCTCCCAGAAAGGAAATCCCTCCCGTCCACGGGTCACCGCCTCCATGGAAGAAAATGAGCTGCCAGCGCGTCTACTAGTGTTGAGTACACCAAGGCCGAAATCCGGGGCTTGCGTTCTCCCGCCGTCGGGCGTACAATCGGGGCTGGGGATGGAAAGCGATCTGCAAACACGGTATGCTCGCAGTCTGTGACGAAAAGGGGATAGACATCATGAGACGCCTAGCTAGATTGTTGGTGGTATCGCTGGTAGTTTGTGTGAGCGTTTGTGCGGTGTCGGGCGGGGCGGAAGATGTGCGGCGCAATGCCGTGGCGCAAAAGGTGTCAGAGTTCGCCAAGACTGAGTGGTCCAGCGCCGAGACCGCTCTATCCTGCGGTCGGAACAAGTACAACAGTGGCGATTATGCGGGAGCAAGGACAGAGCTGGATAAAGCAGGTACACTCTACGCCCAGGCAGAGAGCGCAGCTCGGAAGGCAAAACAGGAGAAGTGGATTTGGACCCTGGAGGGCCTCAAGCGCGGGCAAATCGAACCGGAGATGGTGTTGATCAAGGGCGGGGCGTTCATGATGGGCAGCAATGACGGTTTGAGTGACGAGAGGCCGGTTCATCGTGTCACGGTGAGTGATTTCCATATTGGCAAGTATGAGGTGACCAACGCGCAATATAAGGCGTTCCGAGAGGCAAGTGGGTATGATGCCCGCGGTGGGGACTATTTGAGGCACTTCAGAGGGGTAAGAAGCAATCGGCCGATTATAGAAGAATACCGGGGTGGCATGCGCTTCGTTTACCCTCAACCTCCGCCTGACGCTTGCCCGATAGAGTGGGTGGGGTGGAAGGATGCGGTCGCATACTGCAAGTGGTTGAGCGACCAGACGGGGAAAAGGTATAGGTTGCCTACGGAGGCTGAGTGGGAGTACGCATGCCGTGCTGGCACAACGACTGAATACAGTTTCGGCGACGGCGAGAATTCTCTGGAAATGGAGGAGTATGGGTGGTGGGCCGTTAATTCAGGGCGGAATACGCACGAGGTTGGGAGTAAGAAGCCGAATCCATGGGGTCTCCATGACATGCATGGTAACGTGTGGGAGTGGTGTGCGGATTGGTATGGTGAGGATTATTACTCGAAGACCCCTGAGACGGATCCTGGGGGTCCCAGTAGCGGAAAATATCGTGTGTTGCGTGGCGGGTCGTGGTCACGGTTGACGTCATTCCTCCGGTCAGCTTATCGTTCCTACGACCGACCGCTCAGCCCAGGACGCGGCGACGACGGCTTCGGTTTTCGTGTCGCACGGGATCCTTGAGGCTTACCACTTGCCCGGGGGATGCAGAGGGGCTTGCCCTGGTCGCCCTGAGGTGGGTCACCATCCCCCTTGGCATGAGTCCTTCATTTGCCTTGCCCTCCGGTGCGTGTCAGGCGTAGAATGCGCAGTGGTGGGCCGTGCGACCATTTTCCTCCCCGAAAGGCAGGTCTATCATATCCACGGCTCACCGCCCCCACGGAAGAAAATGAGCTCCCAGCGCGTCTATTAATGTTGAGTACACCAAGGCCGAAATCCGGGGCTTGCGATCCGGTGCGGGTCGGCGTAGAATCTGATAAGGCGGCAAGCTTATGAATCCAGAAGGGCGACAGCGTGTGCCCCACAGGTGTCTTGGCAGATGAATTTTCAGCATGAAGCGGCAGAAGAATGGAAGTCATTGGAAAAACACGCCAAGACAAGATGCGGCGAATTGTCGGAGATTTTCTCACCGGTAGTCGATGCCGTTGAATGCTACGAGAAGCATGCGTGCCGCGTCACTTTGGTTCTTGGGCATCTGACGCCCGTGAACAAAGAGGATGAAGCGTTACGTGATCTGTTCGCTGAAGCCTATGACAGTCTGGCCGCTGCAAAATGTCAAATCCTTATCTGGCAGCCGTCGCTTGTATTGGTGTTGCTCCGCCGAGCTTTTGAGATTGTCTCGTTAATGGCCTATTTCACCATCGAACGTAACAGGATCAAGCAGTGGGAGTCAGGGAAGAGGATCGAGCCAGCAGAGGTACGTAAGGTACTTGGTGAGCACGAGGGCAAGCATATGGCGGGTGAGCCAGGCGACCAGCTCCGGGCATTCTACAAGTTCTTTAGTCGTGGTACCCACGTAAACCGCAAATACGTTCCCGGCCGTCGTTTAGGAAAAGGACATGTGTTTACCTTAGGTTCTATCAGCACACCTATCCTTGGCGTTGTGGCCGAGCAGTTGCTCTATCTTCTTAACTCGTGGTTCTGGCTGGGTGCTCTAATAAGTATGGAGTACTTTCCTCAGCTAATGCGCCTTGACCCAGATCATAGCAAAGAATATCAATCTATTTCATGTAAACTCAAAGACGCAATCGAATGGCTTCGGTCTAGCTGGAATCTCCTACATGTTGCAGACGAAGCCGATAACGGCAAGGTATCTCCCAACAATGAGTTCAACAACGGGGGCTAGAAGCCGTCCGCACATTACTCGTCGGGACACGCGCTGAGGGGCAAGAAGAATGAGCGCAATGACAAGAATCGTATTCATTCTGGTTGTCGTTGCTTTCGCGGCACTGGACGGAGTTGCATGGGCGGACTCTGCAATCGCCGTGACAGATGAGATTGCCTCGCTGGACTCGAGAACACCTCCAGGGGGTGTCAAGGAATCCACCGACGGTCATCGGGCGGCGGAAACGCAGATGCGGACAATAGTGCTCCAGTTAGTGCTACTCTTTTTGACCTTTGCGTTGGCGCTTGGCGCGATGCTGTATGTTCAGCGTCTTGAATGGCAGAAGCAAGACCTACAGAAGCAGATTGACGATATTGAGGTCCAGGAAAACTGCCTCATAGCTGTTGAGAAAGAGATGGAGGGAAATCACAAGCAATTAGAGGGTGCAAAACAGGAATGTGACGATGGTCGAGTGCTAACGCCCATGTACGCAATGCTAACGGTGTCGTTTCAGAGTGCTTGGCCCATGCTTATCCAAAGTAAATCCCTCACAGGACTACAACCACAGCTTTCGGACATCAGTACTCTATTCAGTCTGTACACGCGCATTAATCGGAATTTCGAGTTCGTGCGGAACCTTGTTATTGCGCAAGGTATGTCAATGGCGGAACTGGTAAAAATGGTTAGCGGAATCCTGGCATATGGGCTTGAAACTGAGCCAAAAAATAAGGCCGCAAAAGCCTTCGAGAAACTCAAACATGAGCTCGCACAACGGAAACAAGAGGTAGGGCAGAAACTGAACCGTTTGCAGCGCCCGTGGTGGAAACTCTCGGCTTGACACAATCCCACCTCTTTCCGAGAACCTGAAAAGCCTGAGATTACCCTTTCTCGCAGACAATGCTCATTGTGACTGGTGTGGCACCGGATTCATCCTGCGACTTCCGGCTCCTGCGTGCCGACCGCACCACGTCATCCTGTAGATGCCCCACCCATGCCTGCGGCAGGCAGGCGGGGCGTCTCTACAATTGGCACCATGTCCCCTCTCAGGTAGGTCGGGCATCTTGCCCGGCGATGTAGGGGAGTCCCTTGCCGCAGGCGCGCCGTGGCGGATGGACTCCCGCAGCACCGCCTTCTTGTTCATGGCCACTCTAGTACGCAAGCTGCTTGACGCTGTACCGTTTAGCCCGCCTTGGCGGGCTCCTCTTTGCACCCCGCTTGAGCGGGGGTGGGT
>CBFDCQ010000106.1:0-8672 GCA_965603355.1 uncultured bacterium | reverse complement strand
GCCAAGAAAAAGAAACCGGCCAAGAAGAAAAAGGTAGCCAAGAAAAAGAAAGCCACCAAAAAGAAAAAGGCCACCAAGAAAAAGAAGTAACACGTCGTAGACCGTGGCTCCAAGTATCTTTGCGGGCAGCGCGTTCTTGAACACAAAGCACTCGTCGTTGCCGCAGGGAATAGCCAAAAGCGAATGGCCCGCCTCAAGGCGGGCCATTCGCTTTCTAACACCCAGTGCCGACACCCGTGATATCTCAGCGAGCAATGATCGGTTGTGCCTTCTCGAAAGCACAACCCCGTTATCGGACATATATAGGGTTGGTGAAGATCCAGGGTCTGGGTTTGTGGAGTTTATGCAGTGACATGACCTCGGCACGGTACACGCCCGGCCGCTTGACCTCGTAAGTTGCCGCATCGGCTCTTATCTCAAACACTCCCGCACCGTCATGAACGATACGTATGATGCCTGGGGCGGGCGTTTTCACCTGGAGCGTGATATTGTCCCTCAGCTCTATCACGTCCCCCATGTTTGTCTCGCCGGCATGCCCGACCGCGCTGAACCGAAACCCTCTCGAGCTGCACAGCGCATCATACCCCACGAACCCGTTTCCCGCAGCCAGCGCCGCAAGGATAGCCGATCTGTCTGCTCGGTCGTCTCCTGTCAGTTCCTGCCGCAGGACAAGGTGCATGTTGACCGCGCGGAAAGACACGGCGTAAGGAAAGGCTAACAGGCGGAACGGTCTTCTACCCACCTCAAACTCGTGCGCGTCCGACGATCCGATCAGCGATATGCGCCTCTTGCTGCTTTCGACGTCGAACGCCGCTAGTGTTTCAGGATAAGGCCCGGTAAAAGCCCATCTGTGACGATAGTAGTTGTGAATCGCCGTGAGGACATTGGTGGCCGTTCCTTTCCAACCGGAACTATGGCACCATACGCTAATTCCAGTGTACCCGGTCACGGACCAGTCGTCCCATGTAAACGCTCTTCCATGAGCGGCGAACGGAGAGCCGCGTTCGTGCGGATGTGCCATGAAACCAATCCCGCCGGCTTTTCTCACTTCATCTATCACTTTTTGAGGGTCGCCCTCATTTGGCTGGACCGCGCGCTCTATGCCGTATGCAACATAGTGGTTGTGTGCTTTGCCAATCTCCTCGCCTATCAGCACGAGCACACCGTTGCGCCGACCTTCGCCGCACTCTCTCAATCCTATAAGATCGTTGTGGTCGTTGATCCCAATGAAATCCAGGCGTTGCCTCGCGGCGATCTTTGATATATCTTCGATTGAACGCCTGCCGTCCGAATGGTGCGAGTGGACGTGAAGGTTCCCTACGTACTCGAACATTACAGCGACCCCGTTCCCGGCCGGCTCATTTTGCCGGCACCTGTATCTTTATCCCGCCGGGTATCATCTCAAACGTGGCTGGAAGCGTACCCGGTTGCTCCCCGTCGAAATCGATGAGAACCTCCTCAGAAGAGGTGGCCGAGACGTACTTGCCTCTCATCGTGCTCACCTCGCGATGCACAATAGACTTGCCGGCATACAGCTTCGGGAAATGCCTGAGTGTGTCCAGGTAACCGATGTTGCCGACCAGGAGGATGTCAAACAGACCGTCATCAACCGAGGCTTCGGGGGCAACCTGAATGCCGCCGCCACAACACTTCCCATTGGATATGGCGACCGCTCTTATGATCCGATTACCCAGATCTTTGTCGTCCAACGTCAGCTGTACCGGCTTATTCTTGTACCTGACCAGCGTAACCAGAAAACCGTACAGGTACGATACCAGAGGTCCGAACGCTTTAGTCGTGCGGTTGACACACGCGACCGTCTCTCCCCCAATACCGATGTCCGCCACGTTGAGGAAGTATCGCTCGACGGTATTCCCATCGTGACCGAGGAAACTCGCCTTCCCCAGATCGCACGACTTCGCTCGTCCATTAACGAGAACATCCGTCGCTGCCTCAATACTCTTCGGTATGGACAGCATCTTGGCAAAGTCGCATGCGGTTCCCGACGGCAACATGCACAAGACCGCCTTCTCGTTTACGGATCGACCGCTCTCGAAGAAACCGTTTGCCACCTCGTTGTTGGTTCCGTCGCCGCCAACGCTGACAACCCTCGCCGCACCGGCGTGGAGAGCCTCTCTTGCGATTTCCGTGGCATGTCCCGGCCCTTCCGTGAACTTCCACTCGAGTCCGGGAACCCTTTCCTCCAACAGGGTCAGAATCTTACGCCACCGTGTTGCAGTCGTTCCATTGTCGGAGGCTGGGTTGACTATCGCGAAAGTACTCACATGAAGCTCCCCATACGCCGCGTCAGCATTCCTCCCGGCTGCCTGTGCGAGACGCGCGATCAGAACCGGGCGCTTCGAGAAGCGCTCTTCTGGCCATCTGCAGCGCTGCAGACGCCAACCCGTGCTGCACCCACCTCTCGCATCCCTTCAGTCCGACATCGTTCAGTTCTTTGCGTCCCGACACGTCGAGTAGAATCCAGCTCCGAGACAAACCGAACTGCGTTCCCTCAAGGACCACCAGAACCATGTCGGCGGCGTGTTTTCGTCGCGCTGCCTCAGCCAACTCCTTCGCCAGAAGCGGCGGGTCGGCGACCAGCTTCGCGTAAGCTTCGTCGGAAACTGCCAGGAACATCTTGACATTACGCTCCTGCGGCAACACCTCGAATCCGAGAACCTGCGATGCACCTGCAGCGACCAACCGCTGCGCGAGCGCCCCGCCCGTGCCGGTCTCGACAACACACAAAGTCGTATCTTTCGACTTCAACAATCCCGCAACAACGCCCTCGAGCGTCTCGTCATCCCTGCCGAATATAAAGTCGCCGATACGCTCGCGCACGCGCGACTCCATATCGTCTATCATCCCGGAGGCGGCCGTTCTATCCTTGGCCTTGGCCGTGATCCTGATCGCTATCACACCGGATTGGGCCAGTATCCCGACCGTCGGGTTGCGCGACGTTCGCATCAGGTCGCCCACCTTTTCGTCAACGGCGGCTTCCGCGATCGCACTGAGTCTGAGCTCGCGAGACATTATTACCGCACCACCCGGAATGAACCTGTTCAACAAGTACGGCAGCACCTCGGTGTCCGTTATCTGTTTGAGCTCGACGGGTACCCCCGGAAGCGAGATGACGGTACAATCGCCGGATTCCACGGCAAAAGCTGGCGCGGTCCCTAATCGATTCGGAAGAACCGCAGCGCCTTCGGGCAGGTAAGCTTGCCGCCGGTTGTTGAGTGTCATCTTAAGACCACGGCGGGCGAACTTCGTCTCGATGTCGTCCAGCAGTTCCCGGCGAAACTCGAGTTCAGCGTCCAGGACCTTCGCGACGGCCTCACGCGTGATGTCATCCTCCGTCGGGCCCAGCCCGCCTGATGTTATGACGGCGTCAGATCGTCCGATCGACAAACTCAGCGCGGCGACTATCCGTTCCAGATTATCGCCGACCGTCGCCTTATGGAACAGGTTCATGCCTATGTCGGCCAGCCTTTGCGCCAGGTACGACGCGTTCGTGTCCACCACCTGTCCCAGCAACAACTCCGACCCGATCATCAGCAGTTCACAGTTCACTGCAGGAAACACCTCGCTCAACCGTGCAGAAAAACGTTCTTCAATGAAGGGGCTTTGTGCCGCGAAGGCAGGTTCTTGGCGCTCAATCTTGCTCCGCCGCTCTCAGTCGAGCACGTCAGTCTATCCCCATCTTGCGCCTGACCTCGCTCATGGTTTCGGCGGCGATCTCGCCGGCTTTCCGCGCGGACGTTTCCAGCACATCCCCGACATAGCTGAGATCGTTCAACAGCTCGGCGCGTCTCTCCCTCATTGGAGCAAAAAAGGCCTCCACGCTGGCGGCTAGAATCTCCTTGCACTCGACACAACCCAGTTTCGCCGACTCGGAGCCTTCCTTAATCTCCTCCGCCCTGTCGGGCGTGAAGATCTTGTGGAAAGAGAATACGTTGCAGATATCGGGATGTCCCGGGTCCGTGCGGTAGACCCTGGAGGTGTCCGTAACCATCCCCATGACGGTCTCCCTCAGCTTATCCGGTTCATCGAAGACCCCGATTGTGTTGCCGACGCTCTTGCTCATCTTCTTCACGCCATCCGTGCCAAGCACGGTCGCTGTTGCCTCGTTGACAAGGCTCTGCGGTTCCGGGAACGTGTCGCCGTATACACGATTGAAGGCCCTGGTGATCTCACGCGTGAGCTCGAGGTGAGGCAGCTGGTCTTTACCGACGGGCACAACCTCCGACCTGTAAATGAGTATGTCCGCGGCCATAAGCAGCGGATAACCGAGAAGCCCAAAATTCACGTCCGCAGCCTGCTGCTGCCTCTTCTCCTTGTACGTCGGACACCGCTCCACCCACGGCACAGGCGTAACCGTTGCAAGAAACCACGCGAGCTCCGTGTGGCCGGGCACGTCGGACTGTTTAATGATCAGACATTTCTCGGGATCCAGGCCGAACGCCAGATAGTCCACGACCATTTCCATCGTGTAGTCGCGCAGCTCGTCACCGTCGTGCACGCTAGTCAACGCGTGATAGTTTACCACGCCAAAAATGCAGTCGTACTCGTCCTGCATCTGGACGTGCTGGCGCATCGCGCCCAAGTAATTCCCCAGGTGCGGTCTGCCCGAAGGCTGAATCCCGCTGAAAACCCTCTTTTTCCCCATATCAGTCTCCACATTCTACACCCGCAGCCTTCGGCGGGCGCCCGCTTTCGATAAGCATCTCACATATGAACGCGCGCATCCGTTCGTCACCAACGGGTCACCGCCACCATTCAGGGCGGACAGTCTCAAACACGCCGTCTTTTGCCTCAAACCCTTTGAGAACCTCGTCACTTCTCTGCGAAAACCTGCCGGTCCCGACATAATCGCAGGCGATCTCGTGCAGCTTTCTGAACGCGTCGTAATGTTCCTCCAACCGTTCCTCCGCGTAATCTCGCGCGTTCCAGGTAGCCATGTTGAACTGCCAATCGGAGCTTTCCAACAGCAACAGCTCGCGGCCCATCTGTCCAAGCAGGCGATCAAGGTTAACGTCAGCCCGGTCGGATGTAGCGTCTATCAGCTCCCTCATTTTCGTTTCCGCATCATATATGCGCACCCACGTCCAGCGCGTGTCCTTATTGAACCAAACACCGTGCTCGCCACCCAAACCCCACGAACCTTCCGGCAGAGACACGACATCTACCGGTTTACGCTCGTCCAGAAACTCCATCGGCGTCATCGGCACGACCGACGGATGGTTGTGTGCCAGCTCGAGCACATGTTTGAGCCAGTGCGGCCCCTCAAACCACCAATGACCGTAAAGTTCCGCATCGTACGGGGCCGTCACCACTTCAGTCCCCGGCTGGCGTAACGTCTCGGACACCACTTGCAGGAAACTCTTCGCGTGTTCCGCCGCCCTTGCCCGGGCGTCCTCCGGAACATACTCCAGCTTCGTGGCCAGGTCCCCGTTTCTGTCCGTGACGCGCCAGTACCTGTGACCACCCGGAAATCTTTTCTTGTGAAACTCCAGATAGTCCCCGTGGCCCGGATAACCGGCCGTCCCGCTCCAAACCTGCACGCCGGTTCTCGGGTCGCGCGTGAAGAATGCCACCCTTGGTTCATCTCCCCCCGACGGCTCTGCGTAATACACGTTGTACGGCGAGCGTATGGCACCACGCGAACGCGTCTTCGCAGCCCGTGCCACCGGCGCCGCCTCTGCCTCAAGCTCACCGAACCTCCGCGGATATGCCGTTACCGGCGGACCTCCCTGAACCAGGTGGGAATCCACCACGAAGTAACGGATATCCTCGTTCGCCAGGAACTCCTCGAGCCCGGGGCGAGTTTTGGGAAGCCCCCAACCGTCTATCGGGTAGGACCACTCGTCCGACGGACGGTACGCGCATTCGGGAAGCCAGAATCCGCGCGGCGCCCTGCCGAACCGTCTCTTATGCGTCTCGACCGCGACCTTTATCTGTGCCCTGACGGCGCCGTCCTCGCCCAGAAGCGGTAGGTAACCGTGCGTCGCCGCGCAAGTCATCAACTCCACCGCTCCTCGTTCCTCGAGCGACCGGAGCGCGCCGACGATGTCCTCCCCGTACACCTCGGTAAAGTCGCGAATGAGGTGCTCGTAATACTCCTGCCACACACGCGCGAGCCCGGCTAGATGCATGTCTCCCGCCGCCGCGAAGTTGGATTCGTCCTGCCGGGCGGCGTTCACCTTGTTCTCAAGATAACCCTTGAACCGCTCTTTGAACCGCTCATCGCAAAGCTGCTCCGCCAGAATTGGCGTAACAACAAGAGTCACTTTCGGCTGGCAACCATTGTCCGCCAGCTCCTGGAAACCCTCCAATAGCGGCATATAGCTTTCCGCGACCGACTCGTTGAGCCAATCTTCCCCGTGCGGCCACGCTCCATGGTCCAGGACATAAGGAATGTGCGCATGGAGAATCATCACGAGGGCTTTCTTCACTTTGCAGGTTCCTTCTTGCGCAGTTTAGGCGCTTGGTACAAACTCGCCACATGATCCCGACGACGGTATACGCTCATTATAATCGTCAGACGCTGCGGTGTCAATCTTCAGCCCAAGTTGAAAGGCAGCACCGCCGTGTGTTAGGATCGCACTACCCGGGGGAGCAAAGCGGCAACAGAGGTTCCGACGGCATGAAATGCAGCTTCGCTTGGCCTGAGCTTTGTCCCGTGCTCAAAGTCCAAGTCCGTCTCAATGACGGAGTCCCGGGCAATTCCCACTTGGCATAAAACGAGGTCCTTGAAGGCTCCTGCACAACCGGAGTCAACGGCAACGAAACATGGCTGAAATGGACGAATATCAGAATGCGGCCGACGAAATTCGTGCCTTGGTGGTTGACGAGGACACCAACGATACCAGGCAGCTCGTCGCGTTCTTGAAAACCAGAGGTTTTGAGGTGCTGTGGGCAACAGATAGGGAGGCTGCGTACCGCTCCCTTAACGAGCATCGCATTGACGTCATGGTCACGGAACTGCACGTCAACGGGATCGACGGGATGGAGCTGCTCAGACTTGCACGCAGACGCAACTCCGAAGTCTGCGTCGTCATGATTGCCGACGGCGCCGACGTCGAGCTGGCCACCGAAGCGATGCGGCAGGGTGCCTACGATTTCCAGACTAAACCGCTGAACCTCGGAAAGCTCGAGGCGGTGATCGAACGAAGCATCTCGCATCAGCGGCTGGTGGTTCATACACACAGGCTTCGCCAGGAGTTGGACGAGCGGTTCGGGCTGAGGAGCATAATAGGCGATTCGCCCGAGATGATCGCCGTATGCAACAGGATCAGGCAGATTGCACCAACCCGCTCAACCGTGCTCGTCGTCGGTCCCACCGGAAGCGGCAAGGAACTGGTCGCGAAGGCTCTACACAGGAACGGCCCGCGCAAGGACCGCCCGTTCGTGACGCTCAACTGTGCCGCGCTTTCCGAGAACCTCATAGAGAGCGAGCTTTTCGGGCATGTCAAGGGAGCGTACACCGGTGCGCATCAGGCGCGGCAGGGACGGTTCGAGATTGCCGACGGAGGCACCCTCTTTCTCGACGAGATAGGCGAACTTTCCTCGTCCACACAGGCTAAGCTGCTGCGCGCGCTCGAGGAACGACAGTTCGAGCGGGTCGGCGACTCCAAGAGCGTATCGGTTGACGTGAGGTTGATCGCAGCGACGAACCGCGCGCTCGAAGGCCTGGTCAAAGAGGGAACGTTCCGGGAAGATCTGTACTACAGACTCAACGTTGTCAAGATCCAGCTCCCGGCTCTCAGACAGCGTCGCGAGGATATACCGCTGCTGGTCGACGCGTTCATAAAGGACTTCAACCGGGAGAACGGCAGGAACATTACCGGCATAAGTCGCGGTGCCATGAGGCTGCTTCAACGTTACGATTGGCCGGGCGACGTCCGTGAACTGAAAAACATCATAGAGGGTATGATCGTCTTTGCGCCCGACGGCGCTATCCTCAGCGTGGAGGACATGCCGGACAATGTGCTCGAATCACTCGGCATAGGTCACCTTTCAGACGGAATACCGGAATCGGACTCCGCGTTCAAACGGATGAGAATACCTGTCGGGACGTCTCTGGCAGAAGTTGAGAGGATCGCGATCGAAGAGACCCTGAAAGCCACCGGCGGCAACAAGGCACAAGCCGCCAAAACCCTCCGGATCGGACTAAGAACACTCTACAGGAAACTCAAGGAGTACAAGGAGTAGGGGCGGGTCTCAGACCCGCCCGTCTTCACCTCACCGTCGTGTCATATCGTAGGGGCAGGTCTAAGACCTGCCCGCCAAGCCCTTCCAGGCCGTCATTGCGGGCGCCTATCCCCCCGTCGTCATTGCGAGCGTAAGCGAAGCAATCTCGGTTTTGCCCCGCGCGTGCACGCATCTCGAAATTGCCGCATCCTCCACCGGCCCGCTGCACCATAAAAAGCTTTACTTTTCCTAATCCTTGTGCTCTACTATTTGCAATCCAAGAATTTGGAGGTGGATCGCCCGTGTAGGGCGAGCGTAAGACAGCCCCGAAAAGGGGCTTTCTTATTGTGGGAAGAACGCGTTGCCGTGTGCGCCCACCCATCGCCATGCCGTAGGGGCAGGTCTAAGACCTGCCCGCATAATCACGAATCGCCTGTCAGGCGAAATACGCGTTTCTTCCTAGGCGGCTCCTTGAACGTTGC
>CBFDCQ010000105.1:0-8942 GCA_965603355.1 uncultured bacterium | reverse complement strand
TGCTGACGAAGGCGAACACGATGATCCAGATCTGCAGGATTCGCACGGCCTGTCTCGGATACAGGTTGGAGGTCTCGCACATGGCCAGCAAGCCCCGCCAAAGACCCAGCATGGCCCACACGCCGCTGAAAGCGAAGATCAATACGTGAAGGAGCTTCAGGAAGTCGTACTTGGCGCCCGTGATCCTGAAAAAGAGCACGATCGGCGTACAGCTCGCCAGCAGGATCGCGTTCATTGCGACCGCCAGCAATATCAACGCCAGGGTCTGCGAGAAACCGAGGCGTGAGCCCATAATCACGTTCACGACGTAGAGCACTGGATAGCATACAACAAGCGTGAGCAGATAGAGTAGGGGAACCTTGACCGCCGAGGACAGCATTTGCGGGAGTCCACTGGAAGTCCCCATTATGAATCCGTGAAAACCGGACAGGCAGACGATGATCATCGACAGCAGGAACATCTGCCTCGGTACGTCCTTGTTCTCGAAGATGCTGGCGAAGTAGCGCTCACGATGGCGGAGAATACCGTCCACATAGGCCAAAATGCCGGGCTGCTGCTGGCTGTCTTCTGCTGGTCTGACTGCGCTTGACGTGTCCATTGTCTCGACTCCGAATGTGTCGTCCTGCCGACCTCTAACACTCACAAAACTGGCTGGATCCTAGCATAAAAACCGGTGTTTGTCAAGTCTTTTTTGCTGTTTGCTACTGTTTATGGCTGTTTGTTGGCATAACTAGGGATGCTGACCGCTCGGAAATATGGCATCCAGACCGCGCTTGGGACGGTGAATCCAGGGTGATGAAGAGAAAAATCGATATCCGTTTCATGGTTTGGATTAGAAGAAGTTGGAGGAAAATCGGGGATTCTCTTGAGCCCACTCAGCCCAGGCGCGCATCGTTTCGCGGAACTGTTCAAGGACCGCGGGATTACGAGCTGCCATGTCCCAATCGTCAGACGGCATACGCCCCTTTTGCTCATCCCAATTCTTTTCCAGGCGAGAGATGATCAAGTGAGCCGCCATGTACCTCGCCCTTGTGGGTTCTTCCGCAGCCCGATTGAGCCACTCAGCCAAGCCGACCTTCTCCGCTTTGGCCAAATACCACGCTGCCTTCTCACGAACTTGCAGGTCACTGTCTCTTAGGGCCTTCTCAAAGGCAGCCGTGATAGAGGCATGTTGTTCATGGCGCAGTTGTTTAGCCGCCTCACGGCGTACAGACGGGTCCTGTTGCTCGAGGGCCGAGATCAGAAGGCCCAAGGCTTTGTCTCCGAGCGACTCGTGCCAGCGGAGTTCCCGGAGTCCGTCACAAATGAGAATCTTCTCCGCTGTCGTTCCATTTCCGAGGCGTTCCTCGTACAGAGGCAGCGCCTCGGGGCTCTGCGGGTAGATCAGTGGACGGTACAGTTTCAGTAGCACACGCTCGTCTCTCTCCGCCCTGATCGCGGCAATGAGATATGGTTTCGCCGATGGTCCAACGTCTCTCAACGCCTCTGTGATGGCCTCCATCTGCGGACTTGTCGGACCATTTGAGCCATTCCAGGTCATCTCATTAGCACATTCCTCGCGTAGTCGCGTGACGAGGCGATCGAGCTTCGCTTTGAGAAGAGTATCATTATTGGGTGAGGGCTCGATGGAGAACTCCACAGCGGCTTCGATGCTTCCCTGGAAAGTGTGATCATTGAGGTCGTAGCGGCCGCTGATCCGATAGGAACTCGGAGTAGAAAAATCGAAGGTTCCAGTCTCGCTAATGATGTCTCCGGCCTTCAGGACCACTCGCTCTTGTGTTTGCTCCCGGGTGATGGTTTCTCTGAAGAATCTGCCGCTTCCTCCCTGCGTCCAGTTCAGCACTGCCGAGACAACCCTGTCATCGGGATATGGTCGCACCACTTCGACATCTGTGTCGCTGATGTTCATCAGGGAAAGCGTGAGTTCCACCGGCTCGTGTAGCCGGTAGCGCTCTTTGTCGCTCGTCATTGTGAACTTCAGGAAGTCATGTATCTTTTTCCTGGGCTCCACGCTTTCTTTGTTTGCCTCAGCGGTGGATGCTTTTTCAGCGATGTCAAACGGCGTCCATCCAGTTGGGATTTCGGGTGTCTCGGGCGGCGGTACGAGATCGTCCTTGGCAATCCATTGCACCCACGTCTGGGACTGTCCCATCCCGCTCCATTCAAACGGTCCTTCCGTCACTGCGCGGACAGTTCCTTCGTCGGCATCATAGTACTTGAGCTCGCGGGGAGCACTCTGATGGTCAATCACCCACAGCGCGCGCTGTCCATCCGGCGAGATCGTGACGTTTATTATGCGATGGCCGGTGCCCGTTGTCGGGTCATGCCTCACCACCCGGTCGATGATCTCATCCCCGTGGCGCACCTCCGTCCCGTCCTCTCCACGATAGAACGAGAAGTCGCCGCCAATGGTGTCGTCCTCGATAAGCTTTCCACCTTCAACGTCTATCCGGTATCTTCCGTACAGAGCCATGTGCATGTACGCCGGCGAAGCACCGTCAGGTGCGTATAAGCTCACCGCACCGAGAATCGATTCGCCCGGCATCTTCATCACATCCCGCATCTCACCTGTCAGCACATCGATTGTGCTCATCCATCTGGTCAACTTGTCGGTCTTCACGTCTCGAACGAAAAGCACCTTCTCCGAATCGAGCCAGATTAATGGCGGTGGCCAGGGTTCAGGGTTTGACGGGTTCCACCCGATATACCCGATTATAGGGCCGACATGGTTGACGGTTTTGGCCTCGACGTCGACAATGCACAACACGAACGCACCGCCGAATGCCGTTCCACTCGCTCTACCGCTATATCGTTCGAAGTACGCTAGCCGTCTGTGGTCCGCCGAAATAGCAACGCGCTCCGGATCTCTGTCACGGACTGGCTCGCGATGGCCGGGAGACACTTCCAGATCCCGATACGCGGCCTTGGCGAAATCATAGACTCTGAGAGTAAGTCCGAGGTCCTGTCGCGCGAGACTGTAGCCTTTCTTGCCTTTGACAAGGGGCGAAATCCCCGCCAGTCTGGGAGTGGTACGGCGCTCGCCGGTTGCCAGGTCGATGGCCAAGTCGATGGAATATGGAATAGCGCGCAGCAGGTAGGCAGTACCCCCAGCGACGCACCGCGGAATGTTAATGCTCTCGTCGGTGGTGAAGACATCGCGCAGCTCGAACCCGTCCTCTCGCACCTCCGCCAACACCAGGCTTCTCGTTTTCTCTTCGGGGTTGTAGCGGACGAAAAGGAAATGGTTGCAGTGAGCCTTCTCAGTGCCGTCCGGTTTCCCGGTCTTGCTCACTGGCGAGCCTGGCATCTTCTCAGCTTCTCTCTTGAGGTTTTCTGCTATGTTGCTCTCAACCTTGGCGATAACAGAATCGACGGCAGCTTGGTCTTCCAGCATCTCGATGGCGATACGTCTCAGTTCATCGGTGGCGAGCGGCTCTCGGGAATAAAGATAGACCACATGACCTTCTGAAGCATGGCGCAGAGGGAACATTCTGTTGATGCGCTTGGCTTCCCCCCGCGCGGCAAGGTGCTGCTCCTCGCGCTCTTGTTGCTCCCTCCGGAGTCGCTGAGACTCCGGGCTGTCCCCGACAACAAAGCCTTCATAGGCACCCATGACGGGAAGGGGGACCCTCTCTTCTGGGACATCGTTGTCAAGTGCAATCCGAAATGCCTCCAAGTATGGCCTGACAATATCCCTCCTTGCCCGAGCGAATTCATCGCCGCTAGCTCCGCCGTCCCTTACGTTCAAGGCATCGCCAATGTGTATGTATACGTGCATCTCCTTGTACGGTTCGAGAGGGTATTCGAGCGCTTTCTCTCCGTAGTTGACAGCGCCGTCGGCATTCGCATTGTCCACCAACCCGGCGTCGCAATACATTCTGCTGATCTCGGCGTAGATCTTGCCGACATCCTCAGGAGCTTCAAACTCATCAAGCAACTGCAGATACTGTTGCTCCGCCGAGGCCGTGTCAGTCTCCTCCCCTCGTCTGACAGCACGTCCCACGTCCCGCAGCCTTTGCTCCACCACGTCTGCATAGGAAGATGAGCTCCAATTCAGAATCAAGGAGATGACTGTGAGCAAAACAGCTACGTGTTGACGCTTCATTTGACTCGACCCTCTCTCATGCTCGTGAATGGCTAGTGGCCCACCGCAACCTGCTCTGCACGCGAGGCTCATGCCTTCCCTTTGCGAAACGTGGATCTGAACCGAACTTGGACACTTGAAGGAATGTCGGAGGTGTGAGAGCTCCTGCGACGACAAGGTGAACGGCATTCTTCATCGTACCGCCCTCTAGCAACCAAGTTGACTTGCTTTCGGCGCGTCTGCTACTTAGCCGGTTCGCCAGGACCTCTTCGGCAGCCTACGATGCGTTACGAATATTCCTCCGGCAGCAGTCTGTCTCACAGGACATTATACTCCGAACGGCACGGTGCTTCAAGGACCGACGCACCTAACGTTACGCGCATCACCTGCACGCGAGAGGTCGTATCCGGGGAGTTTGCCGGCCGATTCCTTGAACTCGTTGGATTGCAGGACCTCAAGGAGTTCGCGCACGCGATCGGATTCGAGCAGGTCCTGCGGGATGACAAAATCATATTGGTCGCGGTCGAGCGGCAGGAAATCGAGCCCGAGACTGTTCGCTGCCTGTCTTGTGCCTATTGCCGCGTTAGCTTCCCCGGAAAGGACTGCTTCAGCGGCTTGTGCGCCCGACAGCACTTCGTGGTGATAACCGTTGACCTTCTCCGGTGCGACGGATGCAGCGTGCAGTTTCGCGTCAATGAACGCCCTCATATCGGAACCCGCCTGCCTGTTCACAAACTGCACGTCGTCTCGAGTCAGGCCGCTTATGCTACCAAGGCTGTGAGGGTTGCCTTTCGGGACGATCAGGCCTATTTCACGTGATGCCACCTTTACGACCGCTGCTGCGGCATCTCCGAGGTAGCGCTTTACGTAAGGGACATTGTACTCGCCCGTGTCTGCCTCCAGGAGGTGACATGCTGCAAAATGGCATTCGCCTCGGGCGAGTGCTGCCAGCGCGGCAACGCCGCCCGTGCCGGTGAAAACCAGCCGCGACCCGTCGCGACGTTTCCTCAGAAGTTCGTCAATAATCCCCAGCAAGGGATCATAACTGCCGCAGCCTACGATGGATGACCGGATGGCGTCCTCATCGCGCAGCAACTCAATCTCTACCATCTCATCTTCGGCAACACCCTCTTTCTGTGCCGGTATTCTCATGATCCCGTCGGCGTGTGCTATTGAACTTATCTGTCCCGCACCGCGTTTCATTGGGGATGCGACCATCTCGCCGCGTATACAAGCGAGTCTAACGCGCACGAACTCCTCGGTGCCCAGCTTGCCCGGCATCTTACGCCCGACTCGCGCGGTGACCGTCCTGCGGGCGGGGCACCGTGTGCCCAGAAGCATGGACATGAGCCGTTTGACGAACTGTTCGAAAACGACTATCGCCGAAACCGGATATCCGGGCACGCCGAGCACCGGCTTCCCGTCCACGAAACCTATCGCCAGAGGTTTTCCCGGCATGATGTTCACGCCGTGAACGATGAGCTCTCCCATCCTGCTGATGACATCCGGAACGATATCGCCGCGCCCGGCGGACGACCCGCCGTTTATCACCAGCACGTCGCACTTCGCCAGTGCGTCCTTTACTGCTGCGGTCAACGCTGACTCGTCGTCCTGCACCGGATCGAGCGCTACCGGTTCGCCGCCCCACTCGCGCACGAGCCCGGAGAGGACCACGGAGTTGTATTCTATGAGCTGCCCCTTTTGTACCGGCTCGCCCGGTTTCACCAGTTCCCCACCCGTGGGCACGATGTAAACGACCGGCTTTCTCCTGACGGGGACGGACACCTGCCCGCCCGCGAGCAGCAGTCCCTGGAGGGAAGGCGTAATCCTCTCTCCGGCAGCGACGATCGGGTCGCCGACGGCAACGTCCTCGCCCGCTCGACGGATGTGCTGTCCCGGAACGGCGGATGACATGATCTCGACCTGGCTATCTTCGCGCGCGACGACATACTCCACCATGACTACCGCATCGGACCCGTCCGGGATGGGATTTCCGGTATCCACGAATGCGGCCTGGTCCGGAACTCTCAGTATGACCGGACGCACTTCCGAGGCCTCCACGACGCTTGACGCGACCACGGCGACACCGTCCATGGCCGAGACGTCAAATGGGGGAGAGGATAGCCTGGCAGTCACGAGTTCCGCACAGACGCGACCTGCGGCATCCGGGACGGGGACAAGTTCCGTCTCCGTCGGGGCCATCCCGCCAGCTCGTTCCATCAACGTGGACAGCGCGTCCTGCAACGCTGTCTTTTTCAGATACCTCTTCCCGCTCATGACAACTGCCTTTCCGACCTGTGAAGCTGTACCAGATGATACCAGAATCTGGAGCGGTTAAAAAGGGGGGTGTGTCGGTTGTATCTTAGGGTACCTGGTTAAAAGGTATAGACCACTTTGGTGAACAGCATCCGCGACAGCGGGTCGTCCTCGGATTTCACCTCGTTATACACAACGTACCAGTCGACATCTTCCATGAAACCCCACTTGAAGATGATGTTAAAGTTGCGCTGATCGTCGTGCGAGAACTGAATTGAGGCTTTCAGCCAGGCATCCTCGGTCAGCGCGTAGTTGCAGACCATGCGTGTGAGCCACACGTCCTCGTCATCGGCGTCATCGGGTTCCTCGCGTCGAAACTCTCCGTTCAGCGCCACGGTCAGGTTTTCAATGGGCACAATACCCTGCTGGAGCCTCACGCTATTGTAAGGCACCTCCTCGAACTCGCCTGTACTCAGCCTCAGCTGTGTGGACCGCGACCTGTCCAGCGCATTGAGCCCGAACTGGACGCCAGCGTTGTAGTTGTCGTACGGATCGTGGAACTCCTTCGCCCCCCCCATGCCAAACTCAAGACCGTTGTTAAGGCGGAATCCGGACTTGAAATCGTAGTCTCGCAGGATGGTCTTGCCGTCGTGGTTCTCGTATAACGCTGTCCGAAACTGTCCGGAAACATCGTGGTAGCGCGTGCTCTGCAGGTCGCGGCGATAGTTCAGTGATAGTGCGGGACCCCTGATGTCTTTGCGGGAGATAAACGACAGATCCGGCTCAAAATCCTCTCCGATATCGACGTAGCTCAGCGTCGCCCAGAACGGACGTTCGCCACGGGTGACGCTCAGTCGGAACGCGTCATCGGTCCACTCGTCCGACTCGTCCACGTCGTCTCCACGCCAGCTTATGGCATACTGGGATGAGAGGTCAAGATCGTAAGGCAGCCGCAAGAAAGTGTCGACCGCGGCCAGACGGTTGTACCCGTCTTCCCGCTCGGAGTTTGTCGCCAGTACCCCGATGGTGGATTCCTTACCCAGGTCACGCAAGGCGCGCGCCGCGAGGTAGTTGCCGGATATCTGTTGTTCGTCCCGGACTATGTCACCTTCAGCGTCGAGGAGGGCGAAACTGTACGGACCGGACTTGCCGGATACTTTCGCGCCGTAATCGATATCGAATATCCTGCGACTGTGGAACAGGGTCCGTATAGGTGTTTCGAAAAGCTCCATACCCTCTTTGAAATACGGCCGACGTTCCGGCAAGAACCGCTCAGTGTCTCTCAGCACGATATCGTCCGCGTCGGTTTCGACCTGCCCAAAATCCGGGTTGATCGTGATAGCGCTGGTGACATTAGTGTTGAGTTTGTACCACATGTCACCGCCGACACTAACTTCGCTGTCACGCTCATCGCCGAACTCGTGCGTGCCGCTCACGTATGGAGAGAAAACCGGTCGGCGCTTCAACACCGTTTTCCTCAGGTCCAGTCCGTGAAGCTCGCCGAAGCTCCTGGCGTGCTCGGTGTCGTCGCGGCGGAACGACCAGAACCCTTCCTCCTGGAGCCGTTGTTCGTCGCGCCTGAAGTTTATGCCCCACGTCTGGTCGTCCTTCCGCGCGAAGAGCAGCTCGTCGAGCGGGATAGACATCTCGGCGAACCATCGGTCCTCCGCCCGGGATGTGGCCACTTTCCACTCGCAATCCCAGCCGATCTCGCCGCTGCGCCAGCTGCCCAGGCCCTTCCTCGACTCGAACCGCGCACCCGCCGGGTTCGCCGTGAAAACGTAACAACCCCTGTGATCGTGGAACGTGTCGAGACTAACAGACACCGAGTCGTCGTTCATCATCTGCCTTCTGTCGTGGCGCCTTTCGCGTGCGCGCAATGAGGACATGTCGGACTCGAGACATTCAAAGGCGATGTATAGATTGTCCATGTCGTACGCCACGCGGACAATGGTCTGCTCGGTGGACCGCTCGTACGTTCTTTCGTTGAAGAAAGTCGAAGTCGTGCCTGCCTTCGCCCAGCACGGATCGTCGAGTTTCCCGTCCAGCACCGGCGGAGTGTCCGTCCTGACAGCTGTGACGGACCGCTCGTCCTCCAGCTTGATGGAGGGGTTAGACAAAGGGACTTGTGACAATGCCGCGGGCGTCACGGCCAGTGTCACAATGAGGATGCACAGCGTATTTCTTAGATTCCGTTTCATCAGCCTGTTCAATGCCGGTAAAACCGTATCGAGAGCACAAAAAACGCCACGGAAAATCCGGCAGTTCCGTGGCTGCTTCATCCCGGAGAAAACCGTTTGCGGCGAGCGCCGCAACGGCTGATTCTCAGCCAACCATGAGAAGCGGTTCTCGGGGCGATTTTACGCCTCCGTCATCCTTTCCCGTTGCCACATCACGATACCGGTGATAAACACCAGCGGTTTGGCATGCCGGGGGATGGGACTTACCCATACGGACTACTCAAGATGTATGCGCATACCGGGAGCGCACGACACAACAGACGTGAATATACTGGTTATGCCGCGTTTTGTCAAGCATTTCGCCCGTGCAGTGTCATAACTCTTTGATAATGTCCTCAGGTGGACTCGGTAGAAATGTCCTC
>CBFDCQ010000104.1:0-9131 GCA_965603355.1 uncultured bacterium | reverse complement strand
AGGAGGACATTTCTAATGCGTTAACATAGAGGACATTTCTAAAGAGTCTTGACATAAATAAGGGGCTCCCGAGTCCAGTAGTCTGCAGCTGTACAGCCTGCGACGGACGAGGGAACGCCGGCGCTGCCTTAGCCGCCGAGCTGTTTTGAACACTTGACTTTTGCGGAGCTCGTCAGTACTCTCTTGAAGAGTGCCGGGCGTGGGATGCGCTGCTTGGCGACAGAAAGAGGATTTATCGCGCACATACCTCCACGTTGGCATACGGGATGCTGGATCAGCGCGCGGTTGGGGAGCATAGTATGGATACAAAGACACGTTCTTGGGCCAAATCCATTGTGTGGCGGATTATCGGGATCGTCCTTCTGGGGGGCATCGCGTACGCGATCACGGGCAACTGGAAAGAAATGACCATCATAACGGTTCTGTTCCATACGATTCGGATGGTTCTCTACTATTGTCACGAACGGATCTGGGAGCGTGTTTCCTGGGGAAGGTTGAGGCATCCTCTGTCGGAATTGCCCGTGAAGGAAAAGCCGACTCCTGAGGATTTCAAGATTATCGCGGAGAAACTGAAGGAACTGGGCTATATGGACTGAAATGGCCGGTTGGGAGCCCAACTAAGGCCGCGGACTGTCCTGTAGAACAGATGGGGATCGTTTGATCTCCCCGACGAAATGGTCGGCCTCGCGGGTCGGTTTCGGAATCCGGTATCCATCGCCACACTGAAGGAGCATATCCACGCAGGTCTCGAGGTCGATCTTGTGCCCCTGTGAAACAAAGATCGGCTTGACATTCTTCCTTGTGCGAAGCACTGCGCCGATGGTATCCCCGTGGAAGACCAGCGGAGAGTGGTCGCCGACCTCGTTCCCCGGTTCCTCGAACGAGCCGACGAGCCGCGACTTGGCGCATCCTATGGTCGGCTTATCCAGCACCAACCCCATATGCGTGGCAATGCCCAATCCGCGCTGGTGCGCGATGCCCTGACCATCGAATATTGTTACGTCCGGCTCGTTCTCCAGCTTCGCGAACGCCTCGAGCAGTACGGGCGCCTCACGAAAGGCCAGTAGCCCCGGAACGTAGGGGAACGTGAGCTTACGGTGTGCGTGCCGCCGTTCCACCTCGTTCAGATCCGGAAAGGTGTATACAATAACTCCTGCGAACCCCTCATTGGAGCTCTTGTCGATGGACATATCCGCGCCGGCTAGCAGGTCCACTTG
Organism: uncultured bacterium; assembly: GCA_965603355.1. GTDB lineage: Bacteria > Hydrogenedentota > CBFDCQ01 > CBFDCQ01 > CBFDCQ01. The sequence goes on along the minus strand of CBFDCQ010000104.1, from coordinate 7,914 downwards.
GGGAAAATCGTTTTCGAGGACGACACGCTTGCGGAGCTCTTTCTGGATCTTGCTGCCTTCGGCGGGGGTCACATCCCACGAATGAAGGTTCTGGTAACGCATTGCCGCGTCGCCTTTCCGAGTCTGAAACGAGGCCTCGTTCGAACATGATTCTGTCACACTCTTGTCGAGTTCGTCAAACGTGGCACGGGCGCTAACGTGCGGATTTGCGGTCCCCGAAATGCGACACGACAGCGACGATGAGGCGGCGCAGCGTTGTCGCAACTCCCTCGACAGTACGTTCGACATCGTCGTGCGTCAACCGGTCCGTTTTCTCTCGCGCATTTGCGATGCACGATATCCCGAGCACCTTCATACCGAGACCGAACGCCTCCGAGGCCTCCATCGCAGTTGACATGCCGACGGCGTCCGCACCGATCCTTTCGAGCATCACCACCTCCGCGCCGGTCTCGTAGCTCGGACCTGTCAGCGCCGCGTAAGTCCCATCTTTCAGGTCCGTTACGCCGAGTTCTCCGGCTTCGCGACGGATTATCTCCAGCAGATCCTCGTCATACCGAAAACCCGGTCTGAAGAACTGTGTGCCGGACGGGACACTCCTGGGAGAGGTCGTGAACGTGAGGTCGACATGGTCCGTGATGAGCATCAAATCGCCGGCACCAAACGACCGGTTGACCGCACCGGCCGCGTTAGTCACGATCAGCTTGACGGTGCCAAGCTGACGGAACAGCCGAACGGGGAACGTGACCTCCGCCCTATCGTATCCCTCGTAAAGATGCGGTCTACCGGACATGATCGCCGCGTTCACGCTGGCGATTTGCCCTACGAGCAGCGTTCCCGCGTGTCCCGGGGCGTCGGCCGACGGAAAACCGGGGATGGACCGGTACTCAAAGCTGACAGGCCCATCCATTACCCGGGCAACGTCGCCCAAGCCCGACCCCAGAATTATCGCAACGGAGAGTTCGTCCGGCACTCTGGAACGAACATACTCCACCGCCGCGTTAAGCATTTCATCCGATCCCATATCTTTCACCCGCCTTCATTGTACATCCGATACGGGCACGAATGGAAGAGAATGAACGGGTTTGCGAGAAAACCCTTCTTCGTCGGCGCGTAATTGTAGGGCTGGCAGTCCCGCGCCGCGCGGGATTGCCAGCCGTCGTTAGCTTGCGTGCTCGACGCTTCGCGGGCGGGTCTGAGACCCGCCCCTACTGGCAGACACGAATGTCTGCCCCACCATTGCAGGCAGGCGTGCGCAGGGCAGACGAGCGCGATTACACGGCACACAGACGTAGGGTGGGCATCCTGCCCGCCAGTGTAGGGGAGGGCCGACCTCCGTGTCGGCAGAAATAGGTGTGATGTCCCCCGATTTCCCCCTATTTCATGCCTGCGGCAGGCAAGCGGGGCGTCTCTACCATCCGTTGGGGAATTGTAGGGGAGGGTCTTGTACCCTCCCGCGGGAGGCCACGAGGGCCTCCCCTACACTGTGCTTGCGCGGCACCCTATTCGCTTGAGCGAATTGCCTCGATCAGGTCATCCGCCCAAGTGGAGCCGAGTTCCTTCAGCGTCTCGCATTCGCGGAGGGCCGAATCCCTACGTTCAAGCGCGAGATAGGCCACGCCTAAGATGTAATGCGCTTCAGCCGAACGTGGGCAGAGTTCAAGTGCGCGTGTGCAATATTCCACGCTCTCGCCGGGTCGGTCCAGATCCAGCGCGCTCTCCGCAATCCTAACAAGAGCGCTGCAATTCCTAGGCTCTCGTTCAAGCACTTCCTGATATGCGTCATACGCTTCTGCAAAGCGCTCTTCAGCCGAAAAGCAGTCAGCGAGTAGAGCGAGGGCTTCGGCGTCATCCGGATCTATCTCGAGAAAGCGACGATACGCGCCGATCGCCTCGTCATAGCGGCCGAGGTGCTGACATGCCCCGGCGAAATAGAACCAAGCTGAAGCATCGTCGGGACTCTGCCGAAGCACCTCATCGTACACCTTTGCAGCTTGCTCAAACTGACCGAGGTTATAGTGAGCATCACCAAGTTGCAACCTCGCTCTAACGTTGAGCGGGTCTAAGCGTAGAGCCTCCTGATTCAGTTCCACAGCCTTCCCATGTTCACCCAGCGCTGCATAGCAGTTGGCTAAGTCACAGTAAGCATCCACGTGTTCCCGGTCCAAGCTGATCACGTGTTCGTATGCTTCAATAGCGTTCTCCATCTGCCCCATTTTGTAATATGCGTAACCGCAATCATACCAGACACCCTTGTCCTGAGGGTCAATACGCAGGGCTTCCCGAAAGGACTGTACGGCGTCGGAATAGTTCCCCAGTTTAATATGGAGTTGCCCAAATCCCCAGTGCGCGTCAGTGTACTCCGGGTCAAGACGCAAGGTCTCGCGATAAGCCTCAGCAGCCAGCGAGTGGTCACCAAGACTCTCTCTGCACCAGCCTATACCCAAATACGAATAGGCGGCTATCCCTTCCGGTGGCTTCTTAGCGATAACCTCTTCAAAATGCTTAATCGCTTTGAGATAGAGACTCTCGCTGCTGTCATCGTCACGGGAAGACGCAATGCGGAACCAATTCCATCCTTCGGCAGCGAGTGCTGGAAACTCGAATTCCGTCTGGCCAAGGCCAACGCCTTCTTTGTAGATCCTCAGGGCATCCTCGAAACGGCCGAGCTCCAGATAGAGAGCACCCAGTGCGGCGCGGGCTGCAGTTTGACGAGGTTCCGCCCGAAGTGCTCGGCAATAGGCATCAGCAGCCCGTTCATATTCGCTTTCTGCCCGCTGCGCGTGTCCCAGGAGGACATACAGATCGGCAGGGTCAACAGCCGTCCCCATTCGGTCGAGAGTTCGAGCGAACGCATGAAGGAAATGCTCATTGTCTATTGCGGCCGTATCCTGGCCAACTAGACTTGCCATCTCAGGGAAAAGCGTTTTGAACTGTTCCAGTTCACTCATTAGTTCGCATCGGTCGGGTTCTGCTTGCATCATACGGGCAGTCAATTTGTATATATGTGCTCCTGCGTCATCAGCTCTTATCCTCAGGGCTCGGTTGGCCTCATCAATCGCGCATTCTGGTCGCCCTAACATGAGGCATGCCGACGCGGCAGCAGTATGACCCTCTGGTTCTCCCGGTCGCAGTTGTATCAGTTGCTGAAACGCTTCATAAGCCCCGCTCCAGTCACCGAGCCCACCCTTGCACGTTCCGAGGCACCTGTAAGCTTCGGCACACATCGGCTCTTCTTTGAGCACCTCCACAAGGTGAGCGAGAGCCTCTTCGTAGTCCCCCGAAGCGCACAGGGTGCGAGCGCGCTCCAGAGAGGTGCTCTTGGCCCTGTCTTGGCCAGACTCATCAGGCATCTTATTCTCGTTCATAAGCCTGCTCCGGGACTAGACCCCTAAAATAGAATAGGGGGACAAAATAGGGGGACACCACACCTATTTCTGCACCCCTCTTTCGCTTTTCCCCTTCCTCGGTCTTCCCACCGGCAGAGCTCGAAGTCGCCGTCCCTTCCCTCTATGATACTATACACCAAGCCCGGCCAGGTTATTCAACTTTTTTGTCGGTTATTCGCGATAGGAGTCATTTGTTGAGCTATTCGCCCCAAGGTCTCCTGGGGAGGACAGACAGGAATGTCTGCCCCACTATGGACGTAGCCTCGGGCAACGTAGGGGAGGGTCTTGTACCCTCCCGCAGATACGGGTGCTACGGGAGCCCACAAGGGGCTCCCCTACATCTTTCGAGACCCGCCCCTACGTGAGATTCTTCGCTTCGCTCAGAATGACGATTGGGTAACTAATTCTGTTAGGGACCGTCAGTACGCTTTCCTCAGGATGTCGAGGGCGACGTCGTATGTCACATCTTCAGGATTGTAGATTGTGGCCCCGTCGTTGATGGCGGTCCTTGCGATGGTCTCGATCTTGTCCTCGGTGACCCCGGCCTCTCTAAGCGTGTTGGGAAGCCCGCACATCTCGTTTAGGCGCGCACCGAGGTCCCTGACCGCCTGGATGGCGGCTTTTGCCTGCTCCGCCGGGCCGCCCGAAGCTGCCGCGCCGAGCAATGGAGCCAGCTCCGCGATGGTCTCGCCCACCTTATCGAGGTTGTTCTCCATACCCCACGGCAGAAGAATCCCGTTCGCAACGCCGTGAGGCACCCGGCACACGCTCCCGCAGGCGTGCGAGACAGAGTGCACCACGCCGCACATCGAGTTAGAGAAACTTATCCCGGCCAACAGCGCGGCGTTGGCCATCGCCAACCGCGCGGTTTCGTCCTTGCCGTTCTCGACGCACCTGGTCAGGTTGTCCATGACAAGCCTGATAGCCGCCACGGCGAACGAGTCCGAGACCGGGTTCTTCTGCAGACAGTAGTACGCCTCGATAGCATGAGTGAGCGCGTCCATCCCCGTTGCGGCGGTTATTCCGGGCGGCATCGTCAGGGTCATTTTCGGGTCGAGTACGGCTATATCAGGCAGCAGCCGTTGGGACGTGAACGCCATCTTGACCTTAGCCTCCTCGTCGTAGATCACCGCGGCCAGAGTTACCTCCGAGCCGGTACCGGCGGTTGTCGGGACTGCAATGAAAGGCTTCAGGCGTTTCTTCACCCTTTCGGCACCCTGGAGATTCATTAGATCGTTCGTGCCTTCCGAGATCACCATGTTGGCGCACTTGGCCGTGTCCATACTGCTCCCGCCGCCGACGGCCAGAAAACAGTCGCATCCTTTTTCCACAAAGAACTTTGCCACGTTGTTGACGACGTTGCTGCTGGAGTCCGGCGGTGTCTGGTCGAAAATCGCGCCAATCTCGCACTGCGACCCCTCCAACGCGCGCATCACCCGGTCGACCAAACCTGCTCCGGCGACCCCCTGATCGGTCACGATCAAAGCTCTGCGCGCACCCAGCAGGTCCATCTCGTACGGCAGGTTCGACAGGGCTCCAAACCCACTGAGAATCTTCACCGGGCAATAGAATTGATAATATTCCGGGATCATCGCTGTTTTCTCCCCTACTTGCCGGCGTCGGCCAGCATACCGAACGCCAAAGTAGTCATAACCCAAGCTTTAAGAAGCAGTTGTGCCGGCGTGAGTTTCGGGCGCCGCTTCCTTGTCCTCGTCAATATGACACGTGGGTAGAGGTACGTCTGCACAATGCTCATCGCCCTCGAGACCGTGACAGCTTCACCGATATTGCCGTGCACGACAGTGCGATGCTGCGCCGCGGCCGTATGCGTACCGATCATGCCGACGCACACTCGCACCGCCGCATCCATGTTCTTGAACAGAATCTTGACGTTCGGGGCCCTGTAACCCTTCCCCAAATGGCGAATCCGGTTGCCTTCCTTCTTGAGCGAAATGGCCGGCCCGTCCGGCAATACACCGATTGAAAAAACGTAACCGTCCTCGAGGTCGGCGATTTCCGCCTTCAGCTCCGCGCTGCGTTTGGAGACCGTCTCAAACGCCGCGCCCAAGGCTAACAGAGAAGTGCTCACGATGGCTCTCTTCGCCCTGTAAGACATCGAGAGCCTCTTACGTGCTGGTATGTTCATCGTGCTAGGGACGCTTTCTAGGCTATACCGGACCTGAGATCGCGCGGTTGTCTAGCGTACAGCCTGTACAGAAGCCCGGAGCATAACAGCAAGAATCCGAGGTAGACGATCGGTACGCCCGGGTCCCTCTTGACCTGAAGTACCGTGAACTCGGTACCGTCGTTCCCGTAGGAGGATTGGTAAAAGGCAAAACCGCCGTACTTGAGCGGCGCGTTAACCCGGACCTCACCGCGTTTCGTCAGTCCGTCCTCGAGGAGCCTGACCTTGCTGGTGTACTGTTTCGGCACGCGTTCCCTCGAGTAGACCAGTCTGGTCGTGCCGATCTCCTCGGGCATGTTCGTCATGAGCCAGATGGCTTCCTCGACGTCGGTATGCGACTCCTTGATGCTGACCTGAACGGCGGGCTTATCGCGAGGATCCCGCGACGGCGCAACCTCGCGCACAAACCTGGGTCTCGCCACCCGCTCGGCCAGCGTGAATACCCATCCGGTTTCGCCCAGTTGCACTTTCTCGCCGATTTGGACGGTTTCCACCTCGGCCGGCGCGCCTGCAACCGGGCGGACCAGCATGGTCCTCCGGCCGTCCAGATCGACTGTTCTGACTATCTCTTTTGCCGGTACGACGTACGTCAGTTCCACTTCCGTTTCCGCTTCACCGCTATGTGTGTGCGAAAACTCCGGAAACAGGGCAAAAACCCAGCGTTTCAGGGAACGTTCTCCATCGCTGAGGTTGACCTCGATGGCGGGGTTCAGCGGTTCGTCTGACGCGCTGACAGGTTCGCGTGTCGCCGTATCGAGGCGAAAATCCGGCAAGTAACGCAGTATTTCTAGGACGTAGTCCGTGTCTTTGACCGGGAAACGTTTGCCTATCTCGACGGGGAAGGTTTCAACGGTATCGACACCGGGCAGGCGGACAATGAGCCTTTCTGCTCCGGGAGACGAGGCGTCGAGCAGCGCGCGATGGTACTCTTGCTCGGTACCGCACGACAGATACCGTACCGAAACGGCGTTATCGAAGAACGGCGTGTCCGTGTCTTCCGCGGCGAACATCCAGCCGCTTACGTTCCGCTCTTGTCTCTCCATCGAGACGCGTATCGCGGGGTTGAGCTTGCCTCTCTCGTCTTCCACAATGCTCGCCGTAACGGTAGCGTGCGGCACGCGGTCCGTTATCCTCAGAGAACCGGCTCCGTCTCCAATCGGATACTCCCGGTCAACGACAACCGGCAGGACCAGTTCCTTCTCACCGCGAAGCACGACTATACGTTCGGTCGGGCGGTCATAGTACTCAACGGTAAACTCGTCCAAGGCAACGCTGAATCCCAGGTCGAATGTCGTGCCGTCATCGCGCGTCACGGCCGTACCGGACTCCCTCTCGTGCAACTTCATCGTACCTTCCTCGCGGGCAATTTGCCCCATGACGACACCCGCAAGTATGACGACTATACTGGTGTGCGTCAGGATGAAGCCGAGGTTTCTGGATGTAGGACGGCGGAGAGATTTCGCGGTGCACGTCAGCACGTTCACGGCGAGCAATCCGATCAACGTGACAAGAAGAGGAGAACGGTAGATATCATGCCAGCGGAAGTACCACTGAGCCGCCTTGCCGATCACGGAGGCTGGTTCGCCAGGGTGCCCCGGCACGGACGGCGACTGCGAAACGATGGTGCCCACCAGGCACGTCAACGCTATCAGCGACAGCAAGACCACCGCGAACTTCACGGATCGGAAAAGGGCCCTGATCTTGTTCTGCAAGCTCATTGTTGTACCACCGTTCCGTGAAAGAGTACGACAGCGATTTCTCTCACTGCGCCGGCATTCGTCGGGACCGCTGCCAGAGAGTGACCCGGTTCCATCCTGTGGTAGAACTTATCTCGAGGCCGTCCCCGCGTCCGCTCACGATGAGACCCTCTGCCTCGGGGATTCTCTCGAGCAACTTGAGCCCCTCGTCCCGTCCCAGCACGAATACGGCCGTGGCCAATGCGTCCGCATACGTACAGGAGTCGGCGGTGACTGTTACGCTGTGCGGACCATACGGGCGCGGACGACCTGTCCGAGGATCGAGTATGTGAGAGTACCTGACACCATCCGCGACGAAGTAGTTCCGATAGTCGCCGGAGGTTGCGATCGCCTTGTCCTTCAGCTCGACGTATGCCAGGTGACCGTTGTCCGTCGTAGGATCGGTCACGGCGACGCGCCAGCCCTTTTCGGCATTCTTCCTGCCGAGACAGTATATGTCGCCACCGGCGTTGATTATCGCAGAGTCCACGCCGTTAGCGGTCAGGCTTTTTATCGCGCTATCCGCCGCGTACCCCTTAGCGATCCCGCTGACATCAATTCCCACACCTTGGGTCCTAAGCTTGACCGTGCGTTTCGTGCGGTCGAA
>CBFDCQ010000103.1:0-9342 GCA_965603355.1 uncultured bacterium | reverse complement strand
TTTGGTGGGACAGACATTCCTGCTTGCTCGCCGTGGAGAGTCCGTCAATAGATGGAAATGGAAAGGATGGACGGAGTTCCGCCCGCCAAAAGGAAGCAATCTAGCAAGAACCAGCGATCACTGAGAAACGCTCTCGCCGAAAATATCTATTTTCCGCCACTTCTCGCTGTGGAACCGCCAGAGGAGAGTAACACCAAGACAGAAGATATAAAGTGCGGCGCCCACCCACGCGCCCGGAGCGCCAAGGCCCAGCCTGAACGCAAACAGGTAACTCGTCGGCAGAAAAACCAACCATCCATATAGCACGGTAAACATCGCGACCCAACGCGTATCGCCCGCACCCTTCAGTGCGCCTCGTATCACGATTACCGTCGCGTCAAAGATCTGGAACACCGCAGCGACGATCAGTATTGCTGATCCGATTCTCACGACCTCCGGATCGGTTCGGAACAACGATATGAGCTGCTTCCGAAACACAAAGAAGAACACCGCCATCATCAGCATATAGCCTATACCGAGTTTCAACGCGACGTACGTCCGACGTTTGGCCGCGGCGATGTCCTTCCTGCCTATCCACTGACTCACCAACGCCGTCAGGCCGATGCTGATCCCGACCGTCGGCATGAACGACAGATGCATAATCTGAATGGCAATATTGCTCGCCGCTAATGGTGTATCCCCCAGCCGGCCAATCACCAGGCTCGTGAAAATCGACCAGCTCGCCACATCCAGCGCGAAATTCACCCCAGCAGCCCAACCTATGCTGAAAAGACGACCCATCCGATGCCAGTCCCACTTCACCACAGCGCGTGAAGAGAACTTGTTGTTGAAGCTAGGGCCCAGGAAGATCGCAAGCATCGTCAGCCCCTGCACCGAAGACGCTATCACCGTGGCAACGGCCGCGCCCCTTATACCCATCGGCTCAAACCCGAGCTTCCCGAAAATCAGCACGTAGTCCAGCGCCATGTTGAGCAGGTTGCTGAAGATCGCCACCATCATCGGTATGCGCGGATGGCTGACCGCCTGGAAGAAACCGCTCAACGCCACACTCATCGCCAGACCGACTACACTGAAGAGCCTGATCTGGAAATATGCAACCTCCAGTTCTTGAACCTCCGCCCCGTGACCAAAAGCCGCGAAAATGTGCGGAGCCGCCGGCCAAAGTAATGTCACCAAACAACCTGAAACAAGCGCAATGTATACACCCTGCCACGCGTACCGCGCACAATCAGCGTTGTTGCCGGCCCCAAAGCACTGCCCCACAAACGTGCTCGTGCAGCTCAAGATGCCTATCAGAAAGGCCATGAATACGAACACCGATATACCCGCCGGAACCACCGCGGCGGTCTCTTCCGCACCCACGCGCGACACCATCAACGCGTCGACGAACTGCATGATCGTGGCTGACGACGTCGCAACGATCATCGGCAGCGCTATCCGCAAGACATCTCTCAACACCGCCATCTGCGACTCGCGCTCGACGATATGTCCGCTCTTTTCAGTCATCCGAGACACAACTCCCCTCTCTACGGTTTAACCGGTAACGGCTCTAACGCTACCACAACGCAACGCTGCCGGTCAAACCGTACCCTGTCCGGCCCCCTCTCCCCCCCTGGTCCGGTCCCCTCTCCCACTGGGAGAGGGTTAGGGTGAGGGCCGCGTTGACACAGTACGCCGCCGATGGTACGATTAATCCCGAAAAGGTCTTATGCCGGTCGAAGATGGGGGTATCCGCATCGTGAACAACCGAAAAATCATGTTAAGCGGCGCTGGTCACAACCAGATACCGTATATCGAGCGCGCCAAGAATCTCGGCCTGTTCACCGTCGCCATTGACGGCAACCCTGACGCGCCGGGGTTCGCTGCAGCGGACGCCGGCGAGGTTGTCGACATACGCGACCCCGAAGCCGTGGTCCGCGCAGCTAAGAAACACCGCGCGGACGCGATCTACCCCTCCGCAGAGGTCGGCGTCCAGGCCGCTGCCGCCGCTGCTCAACGCCTCGGGCTGCCTGGAATTACCGCCGACACCGCCCGCAAGGTACGTCACAAGGGCGAGATGCGACGCGCGCTGCAGGGACAAGGTGTCAACTCAAATCCACCGTTCGCGGTTGTGTCCAACATGTCCGAAGCCAACGACGCAGCGGCACTGATCGGCTTTCCGCTCGTGGTCAAACCGGCTGACGGGCAGGCCAGCCGTTCCGTCGCCAGGATTCTACTCGAGCACGAACTCGCGGCCGCCGTCAACAACGCGCTCGATGCGAGCTACTGTGGTGAGGCCGTCATCGAACGGTTCATGGAAGGCGAGGAGGTAAGCGTAGAAGGCGTCGTCTTCGACGGAGAGGTCATGCACGCCGCAATAACCGCCAAGATCAGGAGCGAGCCGCCACGCAGGTTTGACCTCGGGATATACCTCCCTGCGGACTTGACCGCCGACCAGGCCGAGTCCGCGGAAAAACTTACAGCTCAATGCCTCCGCGCAATAGGTTTCACAAATGGTTCGACACACACAGAGGTCATATTCACTGAAGAAGGGCCCAGGCTCGTTGAGATTGCCGGAAGACTCGGCGGCGGACGCATCCCGACCGACCTCGTGCCGCTCGTATACGGCGTCGATCTCGCCACCGAATCCATTAGAACGTGCATGGGTGACAAACCCGACCTTGAACACAGGCACACGCGGGGCGCGGCCTTGCTCTGGTTCACTCCACCGGCCGGTCGACTCACGAAAGCCCCCTCTCTCGACCCGGCAAAAGAGATACCCGGCGTCGAAGATGTGGTATGGTATGTGAACGAGGGCGACGCGCTGCCCCGGCCGATCGATTGCGTGTCGCGGGATAAGATCGGGTACGTCATGACGAGCGGGTCAACCGCTCAGGAGGCTGTTGCGACAGCAAGAACTGCTAAACAGGTCGTCGAACGGACGTTGGAGGTAGTTCCCGCCTGACGACAGGCTGTTAAGAAGAGGACGCATTGCACCGTGCAAAAAGTCGAGCTGCTTGAATGTACGCTCCGTGACGGTAGTTACGTCGTGGACTTCCAGTTCAGCGTTCAGGAGACCGCCGAGCTCTCAGCCGGACTGCAGCAGGCGGGATTCCGGCGTATAGAGGTAGGTCACGGGCTGGGACTCAGCGCCTCTACCATGGGGCACGGGCGCGCAGCGGCAACCGACACCGAGTATCTCGAAGCAGCTCGAAAAGCCGCAGCCGACTCTCTTATCGGGATGTTCTTCATCCCCGGAATAGGCAACCGCAACGATATCGCCGAGGCCAAGAAACGAGGGCTCGACTTCATCCGCATCGGAACGAACGTCAGCGAGGCCGATACGGCCGAGGAGTACGTCAAGTTCGCTAAGGATGTTGGCCTCGAAGTATCATTCAACTTCATGAAATCCTACTCGAAATCCCCCGAAGAGTTCGTCAAGATCGCGGAGAAGGCCAAACAGTGGGGTGCCGATGTGCTCACAGTCGTCGATTCCGCCGGCGGGATGTTGCCGAATGAAGTGACCGCGTATGTCAACCTGGTCAGCGAACGAACCGGCGCCAAGGTAGGGTTCCACGGTCACAACAACCTCGATCTTGCCGTCGCGAATAACATCGCGGCCCTTGAAGCGGGCGCGTCCGTCGTCGATTGCAGCTTGCAAGGGATAGGCCGATCCGCCGGCAACGCTCAGACCGAGACTATGGTGCTCGTCCTCGAGAAGATGGGTGTTGACACCGGTATAGACGCCTTCTTGACGATGGATCTCGGCGAGAAATACATAAAACCCAAGATGCACGAGTATCACGGCAAGACTCCTATCGACGTTACCAGCGGGTACGCCCTGTTTCACTCCTCGTTCCTGCATGAGATACTCAGAGCGGTCGAGGAGTTCGACGTGGACCCCCGCGAACTTATCATCGAGGTCAGCGACAGGGAAAAGGAGAACCCTCGACCCGCGCTCATCTGGGAAGTTGCGCGCAAGATCGCCGAGCGTGAACGCAAAGTCAAGAGAGTGCGGTATCCGAGGGCAATACCGCCGCAAGATACTGCAACGTAAGAGGTTAACAGTGATGGATATAGGCGAAAAAGCGAGACAAACCGCGATATTCATGCAGCGCCAGGGCAGACGCACCGGCAAGATGACCGTTCTTGTCATGCTGAGCTTTCCACTTGAACGCGACGCGCGAGTGCTCATTCAGCCCGTCAGGGAAACGTTCGCGAACATCGTCGGCACCTGCGAGATAGGTACCGTGGAAGATGCCGAGGTCGTACTGAAAGCCTTTGACGGTCTCGTGGATGTTATCGTGGTTGATGTCGAGCACAAGGTCCCGCAGCTATCCCACATCATGGAGACCGCCGGCCGGCTCGTTAAGAAGAGCACACTGCTCACATACAAGGACAACGACGTGTGGGTCAACGCTGTCGACGCGCTCATCGCACATATCGCAGGCGACCTGCACGGCGTCAAGGTCGGCATCGTCGGGCTCGACAACCTCGGGCCCAAACTCGCTCTCAAAGCCGCCGAGCGGTGCGCACGCGTGTTCCTGATGACCGCTGACGATGAGGACGTCCTCAAAGAGATCGTCCGAGGGTTGAACCTGATGAAGACGCCTCTCGCCTCGCACGCGATTGAACCAGCGTTGACTGCCACAGATGTAGCCAGCGATGCGCGCGTTCTTATCGGAGCATCTATCAAGAGAGTGGCCATCACGGCCGAGATGATCGAGAACCTGCCAGATGACGCCATCGTTATCGATGCTGGGATCGGCACAATAGACAATGCTGCCGCACAGCTCGGCCGGAAGAAAGGTCTGCGCTTCTACCGGTTCGACAACAGGGCCGGTCTGTCTGCGGAGATCGTCAACCTGCTCGAGACACGCGACCTCGTCGAGCACGTTATGGGTGAAACCACCATCGACGGCGTGCCTGTGGTCGCAGGAGGCGTCGTCGGCCAGGAAGGCGCCGTCATAGTCGATTCCATATCCGAACCGACCCACATCATTGGCATCGCCGACGGAACCGGCAAAGTCCGATACACCCCCGCCAACGACGACGAGAAACAACGCATCCGCACCGTCGAGAACGCCATCAGGAAACGCGGTCAACAGTAGACGGCAGACGGGCGTCGCGGCAACAACTGAGATTCTACCAGGTAGGGCGGGCATCCCAGCAACAACTGAGATCCTACCAGGTAGGGCGGGCATCTTGCCCGCCGCCTTTACTCTCCATTGTACACAAATGGCAAGTACCGAACGTCTATTGGTGTGGAAGACGCAGTAAAGATTGTCAACCTGCGTCGCGGAAAGAACGACTATGGCAAATACAGATGCGGGATACTACCAGCGCCTGATCGCGCCAATCGAGGACCGGATGATGCGTACAATCTGGCGGATCGTCCGGGACACCGACGATGCCGATGACGCGCTCCAGGAAGCGCTCGCCACGGTCTGGAAACGACTCGAGCGCATTCGCAGTCACCCAAACCCTCACGCCGTCATCCTCAGAATATGCGTCAACGCAGCGTACGACCTGCTGCGCCGCAAGATACGCGAGCGCAGACGCCGAGAACTGCACGCGATAGCCGACAGCCGCGCGGACACTAAGCCATCAGCCCGAGATGTGCTCTCCCATGAAGAGCGGGAGACAGAGATATTCGACGCCATCGCCAGACTATCGAGGAATCAGGCCCAGGCCGTCCTTATGCGCTTAGTCCAGGGACAATGCTACAGCGACATCGCGCAGGCTCTGGGCTGCAGCGAAGCCACCGCGCGAATCCACGTGACCCGGGGGCGCGCACGACTCAGGAAGCTGCTATCTCACCTCGCACCCCACCCTCTGAAGGAGGTGCCATAATGAAGAACAGCGAGAACAACAATCACGAGATCGACAGGATTCTGGAAATGACGCGCCATGTTGAAACTCCTCCCCACATTGAACAGCGTTTGCGCGAAAGGCTGGCGGCATTCCGCGAGCGTCTGGACGCCAGGGAGCGCTCGACTGCTACAGCCCAGCGACAGTTATTTTCCCCAACCCGTAAGCTCGCGTGGGCGTGCGTGGTTACTGTCGCATGTGTGGCGGCCGCCGTCGTTGCATCATTCCTCCTTACTGCGCCCAGAAACGGCGTCTACGCGGCCGCAATGGAAGCTCTCAAGTCCGTGAAGACGGTACGCATCAGCGGATGGTCCCTGTACCCGGAACAACCATTCTACGAGGAACTAGATCCGTCGCAACACTATCCCCTCGAGATTTGGGAGTGGGTGACCGAGAACAGACGCTACCGACAGTACTATCGCGAAGGGCACGTTACGGAGTGGGATGATGGTGAGCGCCGGTACAGATACCATGAGCAACGTGACGAGCTCTACGTCAGCCTGTCTACCGTGTCCAAGCGCCCAATGCGTGCCCAATTCGAGAAACTCGCGGCTGAACTGGGAGAATTCGTCCAACGGGGTTACACAAGAACTGATCTTGGAGAGCGCACGATCGGCGAGAGCCAGGCTAAAGGAGTCCGTCTCGAGATGCCAGAGCGTGCCCGCAAGGAGGCATGGTTCGATACCACCACTAACCTGCCTATCGAAGCCACAGAGTACGTCTGGAAGGACGGGGCATGGCTCCAGCTAAGCGAGGGCACCATCGTCTACGACCAGGAGGTCCCCATACGCATATCCGGCTATGCGCCGCCCAAAGCGAAACAGACTCACTATGATTCTAGTATCGATCCTGAATTCGAAAGGTATAATCTCCACCTGCGCAGGCTCGCAGCCCGTTACCATGAAGCGCCTTTGCCGGACAGAATGGAACTGGCACCGCGCGAAGTTGAGGAGAAGATGGAATCATACTATCCGGGCCGCCTGCCGGATATCAAGACACACTGGGTAAGGCCAATCCACTCGTCGCTCGGCTCCTACCTGCGCACGGGCAAATGGGCTCCTCACGGCACATTGCGCATGCCTCCCGATCTCCAGAACATCAAACTGAACCACGACCTGATCGTTAAGTATGGGGTGAGCACCCGCGAGCGAAACGAGTTTGTGCTTAATTCCCTCGGACTCGAGGTCGTTGAGGTCACCGAGGACCGCAAGGTATGGGTTGCGCATTACGATGGTAGGCCGCTCAAACCTTGGGAGCAAGTCAAAGCACCCGTGCCAAGAGAGGATCCCCGCGCCCCAATCGGGCCGGGCATGGCAAGCGTTTTCGGACCCTTCTCGATGGTAGAACTTTTCGAGGGCTTTGCGTATGGGCAGGACTACGACCTCACCGCGACCGGCCTAGTCATCGTAGACGAGACTGGCCTGGCGACGGTACGTGCGGAAGGCGACTCCAAGAAATCGCGCGAGGCCGCCGCCGTGAGCAACGAAAGCCCACGCTGGAAAGGAGACGAGTCCGTCGAGATTGCCCGCCGCTGGTTCGCGGAACAGTTCGGCGTCACTTTCACCGAGGATACCCGGCCCATGACCGTCTATGTCGTCCGGAAGCGGAACGCATCCTAGAATAACAGGCTGGCTGTCCGGCGACCCCTCGGTAAACCAACCTAACAGCCATAGGTTGACAGGGGCCGCCTTTCCCTGATACTATTCCCCATTGGTGGAAACGTGTGGTGAGACGGTGGCATCTCACGCACCCTTCGTCGGAGGGGATTCTCTGTGGAAAAGCTTTCTTACCTCAAACTCGCTGACGCCGTATGTGACGGAAGCTCTGTCGACAGGGAAACCGCGCTTGCGCTCCACGCGACCCCCGATCAGGAGGTCCTCGAGCTGCTTGCCGGCGCGGATAAGATTAGACGCCGCTTCAAGGATAACAAAGTCAGCCTCTGCTCCATTGTCAACGCGAAATCCGGCCGCTGTCCCGAAGATTGCGCGTTCTGCTCCCAGTCGGCCCATCACAAGACTGACATATCCGCATTTCCGCTGCTGTCCGAAGATCAGATAGCCAACGTTTTCAAGCAAGCCTCCGCACACCCTATTGAAAGGTTCGGTGTCGTCATAAGCGGGAGAGGATTGATAGACGGCGACGAGATCGAGGCGGTATGCACTGCAATTCGCAATCTGCGGGGCGACTCAGACGGTAAAACCGTCTGTGCGTCACTCGGCGTCCTGTCGCGTGAGACAGCCGCCAAGCTCAAAGAGGCCGGTCTTCAGAGCTATCATCACAATGTCGAGACCTCGCGCGCCTTCTTCCCGCGCATCTGCACCACCCACAGTTACGAGGAGCGCATCAACACCGTTCGCGTAGCCAAGGAGGCCGGATTCAGCGTATGCTGCGGCGGGATCTTCGGCCTTGGAGAGAGCGCCGAAGACCGTGTGGACATGGCGCTGCTGCTCCGTGAACTGGATGTCGACTCTGTGCCCTTGAACTTTCTCGTGCCCGTGCCCGGGACCAGGCTTGCCGCTCAGACTTCTCTGAAACCGCTGGAAATCCTCAAGATCATCGCACTCTTCCGATACATACTCCCGGAAAAGGATATTCGAATATGCGGCGGACGTGAGAAGAACCTCCGGGACCTTCAGGGGATGGCATTCCTTGCCGGCGCGAACGGCACCATGCTCGGCAACTACTTGACGACAGCGGGACGCCCCGCCGAAGAGGACCTGCAACTGCTTTCTGACCTCGGTTTGGAGCCGGCCTCACCATGAGCAAGACGCAAATCACGGAACTGTTCGACGCAGAGTTGCAGGAACTCGCTGCGGACAATCTCTTGCGGCGGTTGCCGCCGCTCTCGGCCCATTCCGCGACCGGTGTCTCCGTTGGCGGACAGCAGTGCCTGCTTCTGTGCTCCAACAACTACCTGGGAATAGCCGACCATCCCAAGATGCGAGAGGCTGCCGCCGAGGCGGCCATAGAGGACGGTTGCAGCGCCAGCGCATCCCGCCTCGTATCCGGCAACCTCGATCTGTACGCCAAGCTGGAGTCCGCCCTGGCCGAATTCATCGGCAAAGAGGACGTCCTCGTCTTCTCGAGCGGTTACGCAGCCAACGCCGGAATCCTCCAATCCGTCGCAGGCAGCGGCGACGTCATTCTCAGCGCCGAGCTCAACCACGCGAGCATTGTTGACGGCTGTCGGCTCAGCAAAGCGGATACGAAAGTGTTCCGCCACAACGATCTTCAGGACCTTGAAGAACACTTGAAACAGTGCGGCGCGTATCGCAAGAGACTGATAGTTGTGGAGGGAGTATACAGTCTCGACGGGGATGTAGCCCCGCTCGCGGAAATCGTCGAGTTGGCCCAGCGGCACGACTGCGCTCTGATGGTGGACGAAGCGCACGCCATCGGCGTGCTCGGCGAAAACGGCCGCGGCGCCAGCGAATTCCACGGCGTCATCGACCGTGTCGACATAATCATGGGCACTTTCGGAAAGGCGCTCGG
>CBFDCQ010000102.1:0-9648 GCA_965603355.1 uncultured bacterium | reverse complement strand
CATAGAGGACATTTCTATCGAGCTCACAAGAGGACATTATCACGGAGTTATGACAATATCGCAGGAACATTCTTGACAACTGAAGCGGCTTGTGCTAGAATGCCGGGTGACACGGGGGAGTTGTGCTGTTAGTGTGGCGGCGGTGGACTGTGATAACAGGGAGGTGAGAAAGTGAAGCTTTGTACGGCGAGTTCGCGTGCCAAACAGGTTATCGGGTTGACCATGGTTGTCGTGTTGCTGAGCACGACTCTGCCAGCGTACGCACAGTACACGGTCGAGAAGAAGGATTATCCTGCCAAGAGACAGCTGTCGAAACTCGCTAGAGGTTTGGCGAACATACTCTCGGGATGGACGGAAATACCAAAGGAGATCTACGTCCAGAGCAAGGAGTCCGACACGTTAGGTCGCATCGTGTTTGCAGGACCTGTAGTGGGCATCGGCAAGGCGCTCGCTCGAACGGCAACGGGTTTTTTTGAGACGGTGACCTTCTTCCTGCCGATTCCCGAGGAGTACGCTCCTATTATCGAGCCGGAGTACGTTTTTTGAAGCGCCGGTTCCCGGGAATTTGACGCGGCTTTTCAGGGCTAGGATAAATCGAGCGGGAGTCGATTCCGCTCGTGTGCCGGACATTCGGGGGGTAGGGGCGACGGCTGGTGCGGCAGCGGAACGATGAACCCCACGTCCACCACCAGTTTGAGTCTATCGTCTGCTGGTTCCCACCAAACACGGATCAGGATAACAATATAGATGTATAGCGACAAGGAAAGGGCTTCGCTCGGCTGGGAAAAAATCGGCGAGGCCTGGCAGAAAAGGTACCCAATAGGGGAGGGGTCGGAGCTTACGGTAATCGTTGGACAGGAGGAGGGTTCAGTCGACGGTCTGGCCTTCAAGGAGACAGTTCCGGACGGAACCGTGGAGGACAGATCCGGATCGCGGTTGCAGGACTGGATCGACTCGCTCTCGCCCGAAGCCTTGATAGAGATAATTGCCAAACGCGACACACAGGCGCCGGACGAATCGGACGGTTCGTGAATGGTGCGCCTGCGGCACTTCGCGTCGGAAAGATGGAGTCGTTGCCTGTGAGCGATACTCATTTGGACAGGTTGCTCGATGAGATAGTAACGCTGCCGTCCGCGCCAACCGTTCTGGTCAAGGTCACCAAGATGGTCGACAACCCGTCGATCTCGCTGCGCGAAGTTGGAGAGGCGATCTCGGCTGACCCCCCCATCTCAATGAAGCTCCTGCGGCTTGTCAACTCCGCCTACTACGGGCTTCGCCACCGGGTCGGTTCCATCGAGCACGCGATATCGCTTCTCGGGCTCAAGGTTGTTAAGAACCTCGTGTTGACAGCGACGGTTTTCCATACGTTTTCCTCCGTCCGGTCCGATGAGGGATTGTTGTTCGAGCGCGAGCAGTTTTGGCTTCACTGTGTGAGCACGGGAATAATCGCGAAAACGCTCGCACAGAGCGTTCCCGAGGGGACTCCGCTCGATCCGGACGAGCTTTTTGCCGCAGGTTTGCTGCATGATGTGGGCAAGATCATCCTGCAGCAGCATCTTCATAAGAAGTTTGAGGAAGCACTCAAGAGCAGCGCGACGGAGAGAATACCGCTCTACGAATGTGAGCTGGCGAACCTCGGAGTAGACCACGCCCGCGTCGGCGGCAAGCTCGCCGAGAAATGGAAGTTACCGGGCGAACTCGTCAAGGCCATCTACCATCATCACCCATCGCCGGACCAGGACGGTTTTCCGCAGGGGGCCGCCATAGTCAACCTGGCTGACTTCATATCCTATGCCAAGGAGCTCGGCAAGGGCGGGCCGGTAGGATCGGTCAAGTTCGCCCCGGAAGCATGGGAAGCGAGCGTGCTGAGCAAGAGCGATATCCCTGCAATCATGGACAAACTGGGCAATATCCCGGAGATGGCAGGCGAACTCCTCGGTATGGTATGCTAGATTCGTCCCGTCGCGCTATGCACCTCTGCTGGCGGCGTGTTGGAAGAAGCGCCGGTTCAGAGAATCTGTAACCCGACTTTCGCGACACCCTTTTCCACCATTCCGAGACGTCGCGCGGCACCCCATGACAAGTCGATTATTCGCCTCTTTTTGAAAGGTCCCCTGTCGTTTATTCTGACGACGACGGAACGCCGCGTCTCGAGGTCGGTGACTCTGACGCGCGTGCCGAAAGGAAGGGTCTGATGGGCTGCGGTCATCTCTCTCATGTTGTACCGCTCGGTCGAAGCTGTCGGCCTACCGTGGAACTTGCGGCCGTACCAAGAGGCGTCCCCCACCTGATAGTAGCCACGACCGCCTCGGGACGTAACGCAGCCCACATAGACAACGGTCACAACCGTAAAGACAAGAACCTTCGCGAGCTGCCGCCGGGATATGCCGCCGTATGAGGGAACAGGGTCTATCATCACACTAATCCTCGAGGTCGCTTTGACTCTCCGTAAGGATTATACCATAAGAAACAAAAAGGGGAACCGACGGCCTTTTGCCGTGGTTCCCCATCCACTCTTTGTCCGTATTGTCTGATCCGCGATGTCGCGCTACCCGCCCAATAGGTGGCGCGCAGTATCCTTTATCACCTCTTCGTCTTTATGCTGGTCAGATTCAACATTGTCTTTTGCCGCGCTGACCTCGTCGTCTCTCTCATCCGGCAGATTGCGTGTAATCTCAACCAATCTGGCAATTTCTGCAGCTCGCCTGGCCTCTGCAGATATTTCAACCTCGTCGCGTCCGCCGGTTCTCTCGGTCCGTTCTTTCTCGCGCGCGGGCGTCTTGCGGCTCTCGACCGCGTCGGGCAGATGCTCAATCGGTCTGATCTCACCCATGGTCACGCCCTCCTTTGCCTACACTACCTCCCCCAATTAGAATCCTTCTACAGCCCTTCAACTATAATTATCGACCATTTGCTATAAAACTTTACCATATTCCGGCCACTATTGCAAGCTGATCGCGGGGAAAAGCGGCCATCGAACCTAACTCACCCAGTGCCAAGTCGTTCTACATGGCTTATTCGTCCCGTTTCGAGGCACCAGAGCCCACGAAAACGCTGCTTTTGCGTCAAAACCGCCAATACTCGCTGCAATTAGCCTGTATTTCAGGATCATTGCGTCGGCAGAAAAGGGAAAGGCATAGCGAACCGGTCTGCGGCCCAGCCGCACGGTCACTACGTCCGCCCCTGGGCGGTCTGTGCGGGATCTATAACCGGATTGCGCCGCAATTGTCGTACAAGAGTCATCAGAGCACCGGGATTGTGACTTTCCGACTAGTCCACACCACGGGAGGCAGGTCGCATGCTATTCAAGTTCTTCTCTCCTAACCTCTTATAGATGAGAACATGATAACCCTTTCCTGTCTGGAAACGCCTCAGCAATTTCCACCCACTCTCTTCCTCTTGGGAAAGAAGTGCCGAGTAAGTGCCTTTTCGCTTGCTATGCTCTTCGAAAAGAGGGTTGTTCGGAGGCGGTGCGCTGCTTTCAAAGAAACGGTCGAAGCAACCGCTACTTGTAATAAGATAATCCGCCTGAACCGCTCCAAGCCAGGTGCGATCGTATTCGAGCCGAATGAGCTCATATGTATTGACGTTTCTCAGCCGCGTCTCGAAGAACTCCTTATCTCTGCCGGCGAGCATCTGCCGTTTCTCTTCCTCAGTTATGAGTCTAGGAAGATAAGCCCAGTCAACTACTATTCTGCTTTCCTCTGCAATATTGTTTTGAATCCATTTTTGAGCGATCCACCTATTATCCGCCGGGATTTGTTGGCACGCGTACATGACTGCTGAGCACATTGGCCATGTGAAGGCAGTGATGATAATCAAAGGAGTGATGAAACTGACTGCTCTCTTGTTGACCCTGGCTAATACTTCAGATAACAGTCTCGCAGCCAGCAGAGACAGGGCAGGATAAAGGAACAGCAAGTAACGCAGGTGTTTTTTCTCCCAACTTCCAATGTAAAGAAGAGACAGCAAGACCAGCGACAGCAGCACTAAATCTTGTCTGGAACGGCGACATGCCGCGTAGATCAACCCAATTACAAAGAGAGCGCCCGTCGTTCTTTCCCAATCCCAACCAAGCCTCAGATACTGAAGATAGGCTATGCCGAACGAGCCAAAATGCCCTGTAGCTGCAAGCGCTCGTTCGTGTAAGAACCCCTCCCAGAAAACTCTTGGCATAAAGAGCCAGCCGGGACAGGCCATGAGGAAAGCGCAAATGAAAGCTAACCCGCTATACATGATACGGCTATTGACCCAGGCCTTCGGCACCAAGTGCCGTTTCTCATCATAAAGGAGGGAAATATGCACTGATAATATCGGTATTATCACCAGCACACCATTGTACTTGGTTGCGGTGGCGAGACCGGCGAAACACCCTGCCAGCACAAAATTCCGAACGGTCCTGCTCTTCAGTGCGGACAGAGAGAACCAAAGCGAACACGCCGCAAAGAAGACCATCGTCGTATCGGGCAGCGCATAGCCGGAGCGATGGATATGGAGCTTGGACAAGGCCAGCAATGCTGCTGCAATGAGCCCGATTCTTCTGTTATAGAATCTCTCTCCAATCTTGAACAAAAGCAGAACGGTGCCTAGTGCAAACGCTGTGCTGACAACACGTGCCGGGAGGTACGGCAGTACAGAATCAAGGCGGGCTAAAGAGGAGATTTGCACAGGAGACGGAAGTGTACCTTGCACGTAAAGAGCGGCGGCCCCTATAGCGGTAGGTACTGTCGATAGGTAGCTGAAAAGGGTGGGATAGCTGAAATGCGTAGGCATCAGGGTACGATTCTTGACGAAGTTCCATATGTTCCAGATGATAGGTTCTTCATCCATATAGAGGTACTTACTGCACGACGCAATCCGCAAGACCGTTGCGATAAGTAATACAAGAAATAAGAACAGTCTGACCTGCGTTGTCTCGTGAGGCTTCACATAAACGGTTTCTTGAATCCGTTCTTCAGCACTCGGAGAATTCATTCTATTCGACATTCCTCATATATGGACCCGCCAGCGACCGCCGCGAACCTGTTCTTCGTCATTGTATGGCCAGCCGTGATCGTTGTCAACACTCGATTCGTTATAGGATCCATCCGGTACGCCGTTCAGAAGGCCCGAGAGCCTCCTGAGGTGAAAAGTTCCTCCCACGATCGCGAATATTTGCTCCAATTGCGGTGTATTATTGGTCAACAAGCTTTCGGCATCCAGCAGGGCTCGCGCAATCCTGGCCGACGGCCCGGGCATTGCCCACGCGAACTGCCGCTCGG
This sequence comes from uncultured bacterium, assembly GCA_965603355.1. Classification (GTDB taxonomy): domain Bacteria; phylum Hydrogenedentota; order CBFDCQ01; family CBFDCQ01; genus CBFDCQ01. The sequence continues at coordinate 4,387 of CBFDCQ010000102.1, read as the reverse complement.
TGACTTGCGGATCTCGATCGAAACTGCTAGACTTGCCGGGCGCGAAAGCCTAAATAGCCGACGGATACGCTCCCGCGAGGGGACAGCAACGATGATCAAAACCGTGAATCTGCGCAAGGAGTACGGCAGAGTAGTCGCCGTGCGCGACCTCAGTCTCACGGTGAACCCCGGCGATATTTTCGGCCTGATCGGGCCGAACGGTGCCGGCAAATCCACCACCATAAGCATGCTCGCGACCATACTTGATCCCACAGAGGGCAGGGTATACGTGGACGGGCTCGACATCGAGGAGAACCGCCGGCAGGTCAGAGAGGTCGTCGGATATATGCCCGACTTTTTCGGTCTGTACGATGACCTCACCGTCCGGGAGTACCTCGAGTTCTTCGCCACCGCATACCGTGTGACCGGCCCGTTGAGGGCCGGCAGAATCAATGACGCGCTGGAGATAATCGAGCTGCAGGAGAAACGCGACGCGCTCATCGGCAAACTGTCCCGCGGAATGCGCCAAAGGCTGTGCCTCGGCAAGACTCTGCTCCACGATCCGAAGATCCTGCTTCTTGACGAACCGGCCTCGGGAATGGACCCGAAGGGGCGCGTCGAGATGCGCAACCTCCTTAAGAGGCTGCAGAAACAGGGCAAGACGGTTCTGATCTCCTCCCATATACTCACGGAGCTTTCCGACATCTGCAACGCTATCGCCATTATAGAAAAAGGTGGCGTAGTGGAGATGGGAACCGTGGATGAGATCAGGGCGAAGATACGCGGATTGATGGGGTTGACTGTCGAGGTGCTCGAGGGAATATCGCGCGCCGAGAAAATCCTGCAAAGTGATGACAGAGTCGAGGATGTCAAGGTCGACGGCAACAGGCTGTCGGTCGCCGTGAACGCCGACGCGGAGTACGCCGCCGCCATTCTCGAGAGGCTCATCGCCGACGGCGTGCGGATAAGCTCGTTCACTAGAGAGGAGGCGAATGTAGAGGATATCTACATGCAGATATGTGGACACCAGGTCTCATAACGAAGTCGGTACTAAATAACCCCTACCTTGCGGTGGGCGTGCGGGCGCGGTTGGCGCGGCGACCGACGCTCATCATGAGCATCGGGTGGGTAGCCTTAATCGCCCTCTGTATCGAGCTCAACTACTTTGTCTACTCGTCGTCGGATTTCCACGTATACCAATCACTGGAGTACTGTTTCTCCAGCATCTTCTTTCAGCTTCTCGCGGTTCAGTTTCTTCTGGCACTTTTCCCGACGGCATACTTCTGCTCCAGCTCCGTCTCGCTGGAACGCAGTACACGGACCCTTCCGCTGCTGCGGGCCACCCCGATGTCCGGTTGCGCGATCGCGATCGGGAAGATAGCATCAGATCCGGCGAGAATCTGGCTTCTCCTGGCGTTGGGATTTCCTTTCACGTCGATATGTGCCGCAGTCGGTAAAGTGGGCCTCGCCACGTTTGTGCAGGGCTACGCGCTGCTGCTTGCGGCGGGTTTCTTCGCCTGCAGCCTTGGACTGCTGTCCTCGGCGCTCGCGAAAACGCTGACGAAACGAGGGCAGGCAGGCGGCAATGCTATTGTCCTGATCGGGGCAATGTTGTTCATGTCAATAGGGACGTACAAGACCCCGCAGCTGAACACGCTCGCGGGCTTGTCGCCGCTACCGTTCTTTGTTCGTTCAATAGTTGAACGCTTTCCCATTCCGCTCCCGGCGGAGGTCACGGTCAACTTGAACCTCAACTTCCTGGGCGCTGAGCTAAATCCGTTTTTCGTGTCGTTCGCGCTTTACGTTTTGCTTGGAACAGGCTGCTTCATAGGCGCGGCACGCCGTATCGCCGACGACAACATCCCAATCCTGTCGCGTACCCAAACGTTATGCGCCTATGTTCTGTGCCAGCTGGCGCTCTGCGGCATGGTACTGAACTTCTTCCATCCGGTGCGAGGCGTTACGGGCCAACCCGGCGCGCTTCCATTGACCGGCAGCGTGCCGATGCGCACCTACTCCCTCTATGCGCTTCTAGGAATACTGGTTGCCGCCGCAGTATCGACCCCTGTGCGTCACAGGGTGGAGTCGGCCTTGCGCAGGCCCGGAAAGAAGGCGCGTTTTGCCTGGCGATGGCTGACGGACGATGCAGCCTCCGCGCTGCCGTTGTTGGGCCTTCTGCTGGCGCTCACAATGTGCGGGTACGTTTTTCTCGCGCGCATGGTCCAGCAGCACGCCTATAGCCCTCTCAGCCCGACCGCGTTCGCGACCGGGGCCGCGATGCTGTTCTTCTGCGTCGCCGTATTCTCTTTGATCATACAATCGTGCTACTTGGCGCCCGGTAAACAGCCGATCGCCGTAGCGGCAATTGCGCTGGTGCTCTACTTCGTGCTGCCGGCGATTGTCAGCGGTATAATCGAGTTGGCTACGGACTATGCGGTGGCAACGGATTACGTGTACGTCGTAAACCCGATGTTTGCCTTGACGCGCGCCCTTGGCCAACGGGGGTTGTCGACGCAGACAACGTTCCTGCGTCTCGGTACCGGCGTCTACGTGACGACCATCGTACTGCTGCCGGTCGCCATCCGTGCACAGATACAGAGCCTGCGCCGCCATATAGACAATATGAGGAAACTCTGATAAAGAGTGTGCCTCACAGCCGCTTGCACACCCTACCCGAGCTTCAACTTGAGGGGCCAGAGACATAACACGGTTTTCCAAGCTGTCCGTTGGACATGGGCGGGGGAGTTATGTTAGGATTTGCGGTGTCACCGCCGTGTTGGCAGGCGGTCCCACCTTGTGGGTGAGATAGGGGGCCGCTTTTGAACGGTGCGGAGAGCCGAAACGCTGGTGCAGTCCTCACATGAAGAAATCGAAACGGAAAAAGAATAAGAAGGGCACCGGCACAAAACCGCGAACGTTGAGCGCAGGCTGGGGCACATTCTTCGTCCTGGCAGCGTTGTTCGGCGTGGTCGCCTGGGTTGTCCCCAAACCGTTCTTGAGCCAGGACGCCAGCGTTTTAGTGCGGTTGATGATGGTTCTCGTAACCGCCGTAATATGTTCGTCGCTTGCGACGTACCTGCTCAATTCAACGTTGGCGGCGTGGTCGAAATGGAGACGCAAGAGGAGTTAACTTTGGCGCAGCTAAAGTCAGCCGAAACTGAAGCAGTACAGTTACCCTGGTCCCAGAATTGTTACCTTTGCGGCGAGGGCAACCCCCTCGGGCTGCAGCTGAAGTTCAAGAGGGACGGCGACAAAGTCTACACCGAATACTCCGTGGACAACCGGCGTGAGGGCTATCACGGACTAGTGCACGGCGGTATAGTCGCCGCGCTGTTGGACGAGAGTATGGGTTGGGCCGTCGCGCTCTCCATAGGGCGGATGTGCATGTCCGCCGAAGTGACAATCAGGTACCTGAAACCTTTGCCTGTCGACACGAAGATTGTCGTGAGCGCCAAACCGGGGCGATGGTCGCGCAGGCTCGGCCATGCCGAGGCTGAAGTCCGTGGTGTGGATGGAACCCTGTACGCGCGTGCGTCCGGGAAGTTCCTTCCCCTCTCGCTCGAGCAAACGCTGCAGGTGGACTCGATGCTTATCTATCCGGACGGGGCGGAGAGCATCTTCAGTGAGCTGCGAGACGAGCTGCATGGCAAAGACGAGGACGATTAGGCGAGCAAACGCATGGAGACGGAGAGGTTCATATTCAGGAAGTTGATGGCGGTACCCGCACTCGTTGACATCGAGATCGTGCTGCAGGACCTGCTGCTGCTCGATAACGAGGTACAGGACAAGTATCCGCGAGAACAGAGGGTCCACTTTCTTGCGGCAGCGGTGCAAAGACGCGGCTTTTTCCGCACGCCACAGCAGTCGCTCGATATGGCGGACCTGTTCATCAGGTTCCGGGAGATGTACGCCATTGACGACTTCGAGTCGCTCGACAGGCTCGTCCAGGAGTTTCAGGCTTACAAGGTCGAGAGAGACAGGACCGGCACGTAAGGTGCGCAACAACAGCTGAGGACCGATTCGTCGAAGGACGCTGAAATGGTCATCCTCTTTGATAGCGACAAGGTAGGCATGGCGCTCGGTCTTGTTGTTTTCCTGAGCATCATACTGATGGGTATTCACGGCAATGTAGCCGCCGCTACCGTGATCGCGAGAGCTCTCGTCGGCTTTACGCTGGCCTATTTCTGCGGATTCACGCTGAGCAGGATCATAACCAACTCTCTTGTGGGAGCATTGGCCACGGAACGAGAGAGGAGGCGCGCCGAACGAATCCAGAAAGCGAAGGAACCACCCGAAGAGGGTGAGGAAGTCGAGGAGGGAACTGGCACGCCATAGCACACGGGAACGTGTCTGGCGATCGGACATTCACGGGGGGTTGAGTTAACGAATCGGTGCGGTTGACGAGAGG
>CBFDCQ010000101.1:0-10683 GCA_965603355.1 uncultured bacterium | reverse complement strand
TCCTCAACTCCTCCTCCGTGCGCAGCGCATCGGAGATGACTATTTGCACCTCCTCACCTGCTTCAAGGCACAGGTCGCGCCGCACGAGTTCGAGCGATCGCAGAACGCTCGCATCCACCATGGCGAATCCGTGAGCGTTCTCGAACTCGCGCAGCGAGAAATGCGACACAAGCTCGTCATCTACCTTCGTGTATAACTTCACCCGGTTACGCCCGCGCAAGACACCAAGCGCGCCCACCGTCCTCTCAACTTTCATCGGATCTCACATTACTGCGCACGACGCGCGCTCCACGAGAACGAGGTATGTTTCGCACCTGCACATAGCGGCCTACAAGAACGTCCTCACGTCAATGATGTAGCCGTTCACTGCATCGTCAGTGTTCTTGATTGACGTCATCCCGACACGCAGATACAGTTGAGCCAGCGGTATGCAATCCGCCGAGACTGATGGAGCCGACGGACTCGTCGATTCCGCACCGGTCTCTATGGATACAGTCCAGTTGGCAAGTTCCGCCTGTACGAGGTCTATCCTCGGGTTGACCGCCGGCGGCGTGAGCGGACCAACGGTGGCCTCCTCCCCCAACTTGTATACGAACTTCGATATGAACGCTCTACCCGCGCTCACCGTCACGGTAAGGTCCGGCGGCGAGTTTGCCACCACCTTAAGGTCGTATTCAGTCGCCGCACGGATCACCCCGTCGCCGCCGCCCCACGCCAGAGCGACGATGTTGTGCAGCAGCTCCAGCGCGCTCTCGACATTGTCATCCCAGGCGTTGAGTTTCGACGAGGCTACCGGCCGTTCCTCAAAACTCCACGTTGTCTTGATGTATCCCTTACCCTTTATCGCCATTAGGACGTCGCTCCTAATCCAAATGGAATCCCATATCCAACCCGACCGCCGCGTCGTCCAGGCGGAACTGGAAGAACGTGTCCGCGTGCGGCTGGCTCTTCACGATAAAACTGAGCGGGTCATCCACGGACCTGATCACCGGCGCCAGATAACAGCGCGTCTCGACCCTCTCATTCCGTATGAACGTCTCCTTTCTCGCCACCCGGAACACGTGCCTCTCCGGAAACAGGTCGCCGTGCTCGCCCTCTACCCTGCGCGTGATACGCCTTACGTCGATTCCGCGCAGCTCGACTATGTTCCCGGGCTGTATTTCAGCATCACCCTGAACAAACGTGAGCACACCGCACGGCGCCGGGTACGCGACATCGTCCAGCAGTCCTGAGACAATGACATCCGCGTCCTGCTCCTGCGATACCGAAAACAGCTCCAGCGTGTGACTTTTCAGCGCGAACTCGTCCACGCTGGCATCGTTCTTGTAGCTTTTCTCGAACTGACCGCCTACCGGGTTGCCAAGTAGATAAATTCTGTTCGCCAAACCGCCCGAATCGGTTCGCAACGACACTACATGCTTCTTGGGATCGTAGAAGATCACCCGGTCGGGAACCACGACTTTGCGGAACGTTACCGCCTCGGTCTGGTCAATGCTCCATACGTACCCCCCGGCTGCATACGCCAGCAAAGTCAGAACCTCATGTATGCCGTTGTGCAGGTCAAGATTCGACAATGCCACCTCGGTGGTCTCAACCGAATCGGTGTTCTCACCGGCGTACGAGTAGTACTCCTTCAACCGCATCTCCGGCGGGTGGTATGCGCCACCCTGGTAAAGATACACATCGGCGTGCCCGAGCTCGACCATCCCCGCGTTGAAACACTCGCCGCCGCCGTATACCAGTCCTAGATATCTGCCGTACGCGTCCACCCTGTCGTCGAACTCGCCCGAGGCGTTCCTGTGCCAGTTCAGCTCGATATACTGGATACCCTTCGTGTCGATTAGATTCTGCAGCGCATCTTTCGCGCGGTCAGCCTTGAACCTGTACCCGCTTTTCGCGTACTTCTGATCGGTCCAGCTGGCCACTTCGGGATGAATCTTGATCGTGTGTGAATTGATGCTGAGTTCCTCAGCGTCGATCATCATCAACCTGAGATCGGGCCACGCCCCACCGTCAACCACAAGCCCCGAGATGGTATCGCCGTCTTTCGCGTAAGCGTTCGTATCGTCTATTCGCGAACCGCCGACATACTCCCCCGACTCCACCGAACCCAGGGGGAACTCCGTCATCCATCCCATGCGGCCCGTGAACTTGCTGAACTCGCGCTGGGCCCCGTCAGGATAACTCTCATGGTCAACTAGATAATGGATCTCGCCGGTGACCGACTCGATCGCGTCCTTGACGATCTCACTTATCTCCTTCGACGTGTACGCCTTCTTGAGCAGCGTGTTTGTCTCGTCGTAATCGCGCCGTGCGTCAACCTCGACGATCTTGTGGAAGTTGACGAACTTGTCCAGCACCAACTTCTTTCTCTCGCCCCATTGCGGATCCACCACGCGCACCGGCGCCTGCGCCTCGAGCCGGCCATCAAGATACACCCGCAGCAGGTACTCGTGACCCAAGTCCATCGTGTCCGCCGGCAGCATACCGGCTATTCGCGTTTCATTCGTCACGAAACCGCGGCTTACTTCCATTAGATGGGTTCTGTGAAGAATCGTGATCCAACGATTCCACGTATCGACTATCTCTATCCGATATTCCATTGCCTACCTACTACCTACTCCGACATTCACCACCATCTGTCCCGAAACGCTATCTGGATCGCGGCCGTGTGCGAACTCGACTCATCATCCGTGTACTCCAGCGTCGTTCCCTCGGGCGATATTCTCGGGAACTCGCCCGTCGTGTACGGCACAACGTCCTCTCCCTCAAGAGTCACGGCTTCCCCGGCAGCGTCAACCACCAGAACCTCGCCGTCAGCCACCGTCCCCACGTACGTAATAGTCCGCGTACCGTCGGAAATCGACGGGTTCACCACATCTCCGGAGGCGGTCAACGTGAACCGTGGTTTGGAATAAACGTTCCCGGCCGCAGTTTGTTGCGTGGTCTGGCCCGAAGCCGTCACGTTCCACGTATCGGTTGACTCTTCGACCGCGTACTCAAACGGGTCATCAGCACGTAGCTCCAGCTCGAAGGCGCCGATGATCTCCTCATCACCCACCTTCCTCTCAAATCGTGTTCGCTCGACGGCGAATTCCCGATCCGCCCTTAGAGAGAGCTTCGCCCCGTAATCCTCCTTCGATACCTCGTCCAGAATGAGGTCCAACTCCGATTCGACCTCGCTGATGGAGCTCTTGCCGACAATGAGACCGCTCAGAACAAACCTTCTCTCGTCCTTGCCGCCGACCTCCTCCATCCTATCCTTGACAGAGGTGTTCTCATTGTCAAATATGTATGTATTAAGCCTAATCGTCATCCGTATCGCCCAAGATATCTTCCGATTCCGTCACGCCCGATTGAAAATCCGCCCCACCTTGCTGTGGCAAAAGGAAATCCGACAGAATCTCCCACGCATCCCTCTCGAATCCCTCAGCCAGCGCCATGAGCGCTTTGTGCTTGCCGGTCTCGCCGACAGTCTCATCCAGGATACGCAGCTCCTTGATATCGAAAGCCGCCCCGGACGATAGCGATCGTAACAGGCACGCGCCCGCGAGCAACGTCTCGCCGCGCACCACGTTCTCGTCGGGCGGTTCCACGTCGTACGCGGGATCAAGCCGTTTCAGTATCTCCGCATGAGCGTCGTCGATGCTCCTGGTTACCAGCTCCTGCGGTACCTTCGCGGTATCCGTGAGCTGTGTCTTCAACCGCACGCGCGACTCGTCCGTGAAATTAGCCATTGCCTATGCCCTCCGGTCTTGTCAGCACACCCGCCGCCTTTTGCGCTGCCGAAAGGTCCTCAATAAGACGCTCCTTGTTCGGTCGAACAGCGTACTTCAAGCCCGCCTCCTTAGCCTTGCGGTAAAGCTCAACGTATGGCATTGCGTCGAGACGTGACTTCTCGCCATCGCGGACAACCACCAGGGCGCCCTGCTCAAGCCACCTCCTCTGCTGAACCGTCAGCTCGCGCTCGTCCAGTTCAACCAGCTTCCCCGGCATGAAACAGACACGCGACTCCGGGTCGTAGAGACATATCGGCCGGTCGGCGAACCTGTCGCTAACGGTGACCTTTATCATTACATCTCCTCCTTCGGTTCGTCCGGGAACCCCGGAGAAGTCCCGAGATTCCCGGACGTTCAACGTCAGCTCCAGTCGCTCTGAACGACGACCCGCGCGTCCTTGTAAATGACCGCGAAATCCGTCACCACCGTCAGGTACGACCTGTCCCACTGCTGGTTGATCAGCTTATCGCTCTCGACCAGCAGATCCTGCTCCGTCAGCTTCGATACCGCGTAGCTCCTGTCGAGTATCGTCAGCTTGTTGGCGGGCTGATCGACCATCGGAACCAGCTTCACTCCCAACGGGTTCGGGAACGTGCCCGTCTTGGCGAAATCGAAGAGCTGGGCGTCCTTGAACTCGTCCATAGTCAATATGGTCTGTGCAAGGTCCTTGTTCGCCAGCATGTGCGTCGGCGTAAAGTAGTCCTCCAACGCGAGCTTCAGGAATCCGTTCACGATGTCGCCGTACACCCACGTGCCGCTCGTCGCCGTGTCGATCGTTGTCGCGGCCGTACCCGCTCCCGAAGAATCGCCGCTCACGAGCACCGTGGCGATCCTCTGATCCAGGTTCCTGCCCAACCGTTCGCCCATGCGCTGGAGGTGCACGCGCAGCATGTCAACGCTCATGCGCCGGATCACCTCGTACGAGGCGATGATCCCGCGACCCTTCTTGTCTATGCGCACCACCCGGTCGCCATACTTGATCTCCGACTCAGGTATCGCAGCTCCCTCGGCCACGCTGCGCAACTCTTCCTGCTCCGCGTCCTCGACCACGTAAGGCACATCGTACGCCGTGCCCTCGATCCGCTCGTCCCGGATGATCAGTTGCGGGTAAGCCGGTTTCCTGAGCATCCCGGTCAGCACCGCATCGCGCACGATGTCGGGAAACAACCACTTCGCGTTCGGGTCCGTCTGAAAGAACCTGTCCACGGTGATCTTTCTCAAGTCGATCCCGTACTCCTCCGCGCAATACTCCTCCAGATTCGTATCCGCTGCCCGGAAGTACCCGCTGTACGTTATGCCGAGCGAGCGTAACGTCTCGTACAACCTCTGTCCCTTCAGGGCGTGGAGCTGTTCCGGTTCCTGACTGAGGAACCCCACCCGTTCGGCAGCATTTTCACCATATGCCATCTCGTCTTCCTCCTCTCAAGGACGAACGCCGCACCACACGCCTCTCCTACAGAAGCACGTGCACCTCGCCGGCGCTCGTGTCCACTTTCAGGTTGACCCCGCAACCGTTCCCGCTTGCGGGCGCTTTCACCTTGCCATCCGTCGCCGATGCGAGTACTCCCGCGATTCCGTCCACGGTCGGTGCGCTGCCCTCGTATTCGAGGATACACACGCCGCGCACCTTGACCGGGATGACAGCGTCGTTCTCCGTGCTGTCAGCCTGAGCCTGTCCGAACACAGGATCTTCGTCGTCCGTGTCGTTATCGACCACGTACCCGTCGACAAGCTTCACGGCCTGCTCCTTGACAATGTCCACTGTGCCGGAAGATTTCGTCCGGCAACTTATCACCAGCTCTGTGACCGGTCCACCAACATCTCCGTAAGCCATCTCTCCTCTCCTTTCCTTGGCCGTAGCGAGCCCTACTCCAGGAGCGAGAACTCCTCGGACAGAATGCCCGCCGCCGCTCTTTCCCTCTGTCTGTCCCGCTCTCCAAGCTTCTCGCGTTTCGTCACCGGCAGCGGAGGATACTTCTCGTCAAACCGCCTCTCAAAGGAGCGCAGATGCACGTGTGTCTCCGCGAGCGAAAGGTGACGAAGCGTCTTGCGCCACATTCTCTCGTCAAACAACTCCCCGTCCAGTTCCACACCCAGCGCGCACAGCCGCTCGACAGCCCGGTTCCGCGCAGTATCACCATCGCGCGCTCTTGCCACAAGCCGCGCAACATCATCCGCACACGCCAGATCCAACCCCAACTCGTCCTGCACCACAGACAGAGAGTTCCGATAGGACTCGGGTGCCGCTTCGGCCGGCTCTTTCCGCCTGGCGAAATCGTACTGCCCTGCAAGTCGCTTCCCGTCAAACAATGCCGTCCCTCCATCGGCATCCCGCTTGACCCAACTGTAGGTGCCGCTGTCCTCAACATTACACACGCCGCCGTTCACGTCGAGCCACCTTTTAGGATGGATCCGTTTCAACTCGCACACCACCCCATCCCCCTGCGCAAGCTGTTCCATCGCGTCGCAGGGCAGCCGCCATCCCACAAGAACTTCCCTCTCCTCCAGCCGCAGGTCAAGGTGTTCTCCACCGTCGTCGCTATGACGATGCAGCACAAACCTCCCACGGTCCGAAATGTCTTGACCCGGGCGCTCCGGTTCTATGTCACTGCGAACCTTCTCTATCAGCCATCTTTCCATACCGGCCAACCTCCCGCTCACCGTTTGACGAACGTCTCAAGCAGAATCACAATTATCCCGGCAAGATTTGCCACCAAAAGCGTGACGCCGCGCGACAATGTCGCCTCGACCTTCTCGATCCGCCGCTTCAACTCACCCAACTCGGACGCAAAGTGCGCGAACTTCTGCTCGTAGACCATGTCCATCGCACAATAGTCCTCCTGCACACAATCCGTCATGAGTCGGCACCTTCCACTTCCACCGCGTCAGCGGCCTCCCTGAGCTCCCGCAAAGTCATCTCCTCTGAAAGGTTCAGATCCTCCAACGCCCGGGCCGCCTCAACGATTCTCGCGTTCGTGAACTCCACCCGCACCCTCTCTGCCAAAGCATCTCTGAGTTCCACGAGCGACTCGGCTCGCTCGATCAGGTCAACGCACGCCGCCGGCTCTCTATGTATCATTCTTATCAACCGCACCCTTGTATCCGGCTCAAACTTGTAACCCGTCTGGGACACCGCCGCATCGCCGGCCACAAGAACCAGAAGTAACAGAGCTAATGCCACCAACATATTGCGTTTCACCGTGCTCTCCTTTCATTATCGTGTCTCATCGCTTCACATAGACAAGCTGGGCGCCGCGCATATTCAACGTCGCGGCGTCAGTCCCATCGTCCGCTCTTGTCGCCAACAGGAGGAGAACGTCGCCTCCCTGCATGGTCTCATCTATCTTGTAGACCGCCCGGTCTATGTTCGTGTCAACTGCGCCGTGATACTGCTGGGTATGATCATAGTCGGTGTCGGTGGAGTCCGGCGTGGATCCTGGAACCTGCAACCGCGTCATGAGATCCAGCGTCGTATTTCCGTTCGTCCCGCCGGATAGATTGTAGTAACCGACGAACCACGCGTCGTCTGCGTCCGCATCATAATCCTCGGCAATGACGACGGTTGTTATGATCCAGTCCGTGTCCGCGTTGGCCCACTGAACGTATCTGTTCCCAAAGGCCGGGTCCGTGTCCGCAACGTCTATCGCTTCGGAGCTAACACTGTCCCACCATCCGCCCAGCGACAGATTCACATAGCCCAACCGCTCCTCACCGGGAACAAAAGCATACTCCATCGGACCTTCGACCAAGTACGCGCCATCCAAGTACACCACAACGCCGTTAGCCGGTACGTATAGGTACGCCCGTATCGTAGTCGTCGAAGCGTCAATCGTTCGCGTCACGGTAAGCAGTTCCCACGAATTCGTCTGGCTCGCCGGCACCTGATTGTTGCCCGCATCATCCTTGAGGAGTATCCTCGTGTTGGTCGGTGTGTTGGTGTATACCCATAACCCGAACGTGAAAGTGCGGCCGCGCGCTTGTGTCGGCGTCACGCCCAGTGCCGCATCGAGCCGGACAGGTTGACCGGCTGTTGTGACTTTCATGCTGTATTTGCTGTACTTAACAGTGCTCGCCTCACGCGCAAAGGTACAGCTGCCGTTGGTCTCGGTCCAACCTGTCGCGATACTGCTCGTACCGTCAAGCCAGACCTCGCAGTCGGAATTCACGATATAGTCCTTCGGGTTCGCCGCTCTGAACAGGTGGCTCGGCTCGCCGACGCTGACCTCGTCCACTTGCGAATCGAATTTCACGACGTCGACGGTATGGTTGTCGCCGACGGTAGCGTCGCCATCTATGCTCAGGTCGCCCGGTATAAGGCTTACAGCCCGACTGCTCACGCCGTCGTGATTGTGTCCGGTCGACGTGTTTGAAAGAAAATCCTCAGCTGACTTAAGGCTCACGGGTATCTCGTCGTACCACTGCGCTTCCCCGCCTATGTCGGAGATCATATGGCGTATAGCATCGAGCTCCTCCTCGATGTTCGTCGCCTGATCGGCCGTGTGATCCGTGCCCGGAAACTCCTGACCCTCGTCAGAATCGTCGATGCCGCTCTGAGGAAAACTCGACAGGTCTATACCGTTGTATGTCGCCGCTGTTACGCCGCCGTCAGTGTAGATGCCACCGTCCTTCTCAAAATCCGCGCCGCCATCCACTGACTCGCCGTATCCACCACCCACGCGCAGCTCCTCGATATAGCGCGGATTCGCGCCAATACCGAGAACCGCCGCTCCCGCGAGCACCAGCGCTGCTGCAACGATACCTATCCTGCGTTTCCCTCTCATCGCTTACTCCTCTCCCACATGGGGCCACGGGATCTTCGCCGGGCTGACCCGTTTCGAGCCCACAAGCTCAATCGGACGATGATACGCCTCCCTCGCCGCCTTCAGCGCCTCGCCTACCGACGGCCTGTCGCCGTTGTCACGGGCCACCACAAAACCAGTCCCTTGCGATGCCGAAAATACCACCGAACCTTCGAGCACCGACACCACATCATGCATGACGTAGTGACACGGCTCGTCGCCGTACGTCCTGCCGGGGGTGTGATCGCACGTGCGTATGTCCTTATGGCAGATTGAGCATTCCGGCTGCATGAAAGAGAACCCGATGGATGTCCCGCGGTACACGCCACCTTCAATGTTCGCGATCAATGTCCTGTTATCCTCGGTGTTCAAGATGTACACGTCCGGTCTTACCGACACGTGGTCTCGCTCCGGCTCATCGTGAAGCCTCGACCGGAAAAACGTGCCTCGCGGAAGAGTGCCCTTCGTGTCGTGCCGTTCCATGAACGGTCTGCCCGGCACCATCACGTTGATCTTCTCGAGCTCCCCAACAGGAAACCGGCTGAAATGCGCGTCTATCTGGTTGTTGCACAGGTCCATCGTGAACGCTGAAAACTCATCCCGCTTCAAAGGACGAAGCGTAAACTTGTTAACCTCGTCCACCAGATCCGCATCATCGTCACAACCGGCTGCAGCACCCTCTCTAACCGCACAGATTATCCGGCTTTCCGAGTAGAACTCAAAAGGACCTATCTCCATTCCTCAGTCCACCTCCCTCACCCTTTTATCGCCTTCACGCCGGCCCGTCGCGGGCACCTCCTCTATGGCAGGATTGTCTATACCCAGCCGGGCCGCCGCTCCCTTCTGATCCAGGAATCCCTCGTCCCTCAACCTGACCGCGTTATCTATCTCATTCTTGGCAGCCATCGAATCCTTGAGCAGGTCAACGGTCTTGTTCGTCCTCATCTTCACCTTCGCCCTGGCGCTGCCCCACATGAAACTCAACTCGAAGTTGTACAGCCGCTCCAGGAGCCTTTTCACCACGCGGTTCACGCTCGCCACCTGCCGGTTAATGATCTCGTACTGCGCCGTACCGTACGTCTCGGTCGTACCGTAGTTCCTCCCGAGCAGGATCGGCATCAGGTGCATCCCCGTGATTACCTGTTCCTCGACGGCTTTATGGTTCTGATAGAACACCGCCGACCGCTGACTGCCGGTTATCACGTCGACTTCCACGTTGTCGTACGTCACCAGGTTCTGGTCCGCCTTCAATTTCGTCACGGAGTCGCGCAATTTCTCGAAATTCCCGCTGATACGCGTCTGAAAATCCTCCATCGACTCACCGCGAAACCGTTCGCCCGGCTTGTACTTCACGTGCAGCTTCGACCACCCCGCGTTATGCGTCGCTTTCGCCATATCCTCCAGCAGCCGCTGCTGTATCTTCACCACGAACGGTATCGACCGCAGCATCGACCTGCCGTACGGGTTCGTGCCGTCACGGTCCGTACCCAGATAGAAGAACCGTTCCGGCGCGATCGGTATCTCCTTGCCGCTGTGAACTTGACAAGGAAGTGTCCTGCCGGTCTTCTCGTCGCGTTTGAACCGTACGGTCCACACGTCCACCGGAACGATATCGTGTATGGATTCCCGGCTCCTGTTCAGCACGATCTCCAACGCCGCCGCGCCGTAAGTGAAAAGCGACGTGTAGAAGATGTCCAGCAACCCGTCCATCCCGCCGCCGTCCGCGTTCACCCTGGTATCCAGGTCGCGGATCATCCTGTACGCGCGCTCACGCGACAGCTCCGACGACGCATCCAATACCTCCACCTCGTGCCCCGTCTGGCACAGCCGTTTCCACGTCCAGACCGCATCCGAGATGTCAGGGATGGCATCACGCAGGAACCTGTAAACCTTGAGCATAAAGAATGGCGTGCTGTTGGGAAGGGAGATGAAACCGGCAAAGCCGGTCAACGCGTTGAAGTCTTCAGGTAAACTCGACGAGCCTCGGTCAACCCTCTCCATAAGTCGGACCGTCTCCTTCCCAACCTTCTTCTTCGCTTTCAAGAAACTCAAGAACCGCCCCGCTCCGTTCTTACCCACCTTGTCGCTCTCCTGGAAAATGACCG
>CBFDCQ010000100.1:0-10818 GCA_965603355.1 uncultured bacterium | reverse complement strand
CTCGGCGACGTCGAGGTTCGCCGCAAGCAGCTCTATGCTGTACTCCCAGTCCGCGCCGACCTTTGTAAGCTGGTGTTTACGGTTTGTCAGAATCATGAATCCGTTCAGCTCGAAGAACTCCTTAACAAGTTCCAGGTTGACATCGCTCATCTGGATCGCCCCCCATTGGCGGCTCACCCTGGTCCTGTGGCGAGCCGGTCAGTTCCGATCCGATTTCTACTGAGTTAAATCGCGCCCCAACTCACTGTCAGGGTCCCGTTCGAGTATCCTCCTGCCCATCTCCTGCGCCTTCTCCGCGTTGCCCAGCCGCTTGTAGCATAAGCCGAGCCTGCCCTGCAGGTCGGTGACCGAGAAGGTAAGACCGAACGCGAAAAAGGCCGGTGCGTCGCCGGCGTGTTTTTCCGCCAACTCATAGTTTTCCAGCGCTTTATCGAGCGCAACCTGATTCCGATGTATTTCGCCCAGAAGATAGTAGCCTTCAACCTGGTCCGGCTTGAGATTTATGAACTCGTTGGCGATATCGCCGGCCTTTCCGAGCGCTTCGTGCGCGTCCGCGTCATGCCCGAGATGATGGCTTGCAACTCCGAACAAGTAGAGCGCAGCGAAGTTCATCGGACTGCTCAGCAGCACGAGTTTGGCGTGTGATGCCGCACGGTCCCATTGCTCTCTTCTAAAATAGACCTGCGCAAGACCGGTTATCGCTTTCGTGTTGCCCTCCTCCAGACCGAGAGCTTTCGTGTACTCAGCGTGCGCCTGCCGGAGGTCGTTCCTGCAGAGATATGCCTGCGCCAGATCAATATGAATCGAAGCTTGCTCCGGACGTTTTTCCGCGGCGCGATGCAGCGTATCGACAGCGGCGGCAAAATCTCCCTTTCTCAGATACGCCTTGCCGAGGTGGTAGAGGGCAGGTACATAGTGCGGGTCGATCTCGACCACTTTACGAAAACTCTCGACAGCCTTGTCAATCTCGCCGCGCACACCGGCGGTTATCCCTTGGTCGAACAGGAAATCCTTATTCATTGTCGTCCGCCTCACTCCTCAGTGTTTCAAGCACGCGTGTCACGGCAGCTTCGTCCACGCCCTCGCGAACCGTGACGCGGCCGGGCTCACAGGGCAGCACGAACCGCATCGTGCCGGCACTCCTTTTCTTGTCCATCTTCATAGCCGCGAAGACTTGCGTCACGGGCAAATCGCTCCAGCCAGTCGGCAACCCGAGCGAACGAAGCGCACAGACTTGCCGGGAAACGAAATCTTCGTCGGTCAAACCGAGATCTGCGGCGATTCGAGCCGCGCCGTTCATCCCGACAGCGATTGCCTCGCCGTGGAGGAACCGATCGTACCCGCCGGCAACCTCGATAGCGTGACCTATCGTGTGACCGTAGTTCAGTATGACACGTTCGCCGCGCTCGGTTTCGTCCCGCTCGACGACGCCGGCCTTTATCCTGCAACAGGTCCCGACGACCTTCTCCAGTATATCATGATCTTGGGCAAGAATCGCCTCAAATCTTGATTCCACCAGGTCGAAAAGACTCGCGTCGGCTATGACGCCGTACTTGACCACCTCGGCCAGGCCTGCGCGAAACTCGCGTTCAGGCAGTGTCCGAAGTGTATCAGGGTCAATAATGACGGTACGCGGCTGGTAGAAGTTGCCGACAATGTTCTTCGCCTCAGGAAGGTTGACACCGACCTTGCCGCCGACGCTGCTGTCTACCTGAGCAAGCAAAGTGGTGGGTACCTGGATGTAAGGGATACCGCGCATATACGTTGCCGCGACGAAACCGGCCACGTCGCCGACAACACCGCCGCCCAGCGCGATGACGCCGGACGTCCGGTCGAACTCATCGAGCAGCAGCTTCCGGCAAAGATCCGCAACTCTGTCGAGACTTTTCGACTCCTCACCGGCAGGTATTTCGTAGACTGCGACGGTGAAACCTGCGTCGGACAGCAGTTGTTGCGCCTTCTCGCCGTAAAGCGGCAGCACGTTGCTGTCGGTCACAAGCGCAACGCGACCGGTGAGACCCGCCGAACGTGCCAAATCGGCAAGTTGGTCCAGCAGGCCCGTGCCGATGCTTATCGTGTACGAGCGTGAACCCAGATTGACCTTGACCTCTTTCAAACGCAACCCTCCCGAGACAGAAGTTCCTCGATTCGGTCCGCGACTTGCTGCTCAGTCAGATAGTGGCTGCGGCCTTTCCCCTGTCATCTGCTGCGTACCTGTGCAACGTACTGTTCGAAATTGCGGGTCGTCTCTGTCATGCTGTCGCCGCCGAACTTCTCCAGCAAGGCGTCCGCCAGCACGAACGCCACCGCGGATGCCGCAACGACCGACGCGGCCGGAACAGCGACCACGTCAGACCGCTCGACGCTCGCCTCGAACTCCTCCTTCGTCTCGATATCCACGCTCTTGAGAGGACGCTGCAGCGTTGGTATGGGTTTCATGGCGGCCCTGACAACTATGTCCTCGCCGTTGCTGACGCCGCCCTCGATACCGCCGGCCCGGTTTGTCATCCGGTGGAAGTGCCTTTTCTTGTTGTACGCGATCTCGTCGTGCACCTCGCTGCCCGGCACGGCTGAGGCCGCGAAACCCAGCCCGATCTCGACACCCTTGATCGCTTGGATGCTCATCAACGCTGCCGCTAACCGTCCATCCAGCTTTCTATCCCATTGCGCGTAAGAGCCGAGCCCTACCGGCACGCCGCCCGCGCGCACCTCAATCACGCCGCCGAGGCTGTCGCCGGACTCCTTTGCCTTGTCGATCGTCTCGATCATCTTCCGTTCTGCATCCGCGTCCGCGCACCGCAGGTCGGACTTCAAGGACAACTCCTTGATGCGTCCGGTATCGATTCCGGAAACGTCCGCCTCAACGCCGCCCAGCGCGACGACGTGACTCACAATCTCAATGCCCAACTCGGCGAGAAACGTCCTACAGACCGCTCCGACGGCGACCCTTGCGGCCGTATCCCTTGCGCTGGCCCGTTCGAGCACGTCGCGGATGTCCGCGCGGTCGTATTTCAGGGCGCCCGCAAGGTCGGCATGTCCGGGTCGCGGCCGCGTGACGGCGGCTTCACTCGCCGCCCCCTTGACCTCCCACGCGTCCATGACGTCACACCAGTTCTCCCAGTCGAGGTTGCGGACGAGCAGCGCGATCGGGCTCCCAATCGTCACGCCGCCTCGCAGACCGGAGAACACGTCAACCGAGTCCCGCTCGATCTTCATTCTGCCGCCGCGACCGTAACCGCCCTGCCGCGCCGCCAGTTCGGAGTCAATCTGTTCCTTGGATATCCGCAGACCTGCAGGGATGCCCTCGAGAATTGCCAGCATACCTTTGCCGTGCGATTCGCCGGAAGTCAGAAATCGAAGCATCTTATTTCTCCGTCAGCCGCTCAATATCCGGACGGAACGACCATGTTCCGCCAGAACTCGAGCATGTTCTCACCAAAAAACAGCACGATTATCGTGCCAAGTACGAGATACGGTCCGAAAGGTATATAGTGCGACGGGTCGTCCTCTTTCCGGTGGCGAAGCACCAGAACGGCAATCCCGACGACGCTGCCCACCACGCTGGCTACGAGTATCACGGGAAGTATGAGTTTGTACCCGACGAACAGACCTATCACCGCGGCAAGTTTCACGTCGCCGCCGCCCATCCCCCGTTTCTTGAACGCTATGTTGCTGAATTGGTCCAGCAAGTATATGACGCCGGCGAAAATCACGCCTCCCCCAATCGCTTCGAGCGGCCTGGTAACTATGAACCTGTCTCCCGGAAGGTACCGCACAATAAAGCACAGTACGAGACCAATACCTATTCCCCCAAACGTGATCTCGTTCGGGATGATGTAATGGTCAAGGTCAACAAATGTGACCACGATGAACGATGCCACCAGCACACAGTAGACGGCGAGCGCAATAGTGAGCGAGAATTTGAGGTACAGGCAGACGAAAAGTGCGCCCGTCAGAGCCTCGACCAACGGGTAACGAATGGAGATCGGCTCCGAGCAGTGTCTGCACTTGGCGCGCAGAAAAATGTAGCTCAGTATGGGTATGTTGTCGTACCAGGCGATATGCGTGTTGCATTTCGGACAGTGCGAGCCCGGTTTGACCAGGGATTCGTCGCGCGGCATCCGCCAGATGCACACGTTCAGAAAGCTGCCCACGACCGTGCCGAACATGAATATCGCAACGCCGTAGATCTTGCTCAATAGAGCTTCATTCAATGCCAAATACCTCCTTGACCGCTCGACGCATCACATTCACAGGCGACATGCTGTGCTCGACCGGATGCGCTGTTACTCCGACGTTTCTCGTGCTGCCGTCTATCTGCATTAGGTCCACCTGATCCAGTGTACACGTGCAACAAGCACCGCCTCGACCCGCTAGGATTGCAGGCTTCCTTCAGTCACTCAGTTTGAGCCGATGAAATTCTCTCCTATCGATACACCTCGCGACGGTGCGCTACCCGCATTACTCTTACAAGCTTGGCGCGACGGTCAAATTCGTAGAGGATCCGGTAGTTCCCAACCCGGATGCGCCAGTCGTTCTTTGAACCGCTTATCTTGCGGGATCCAGAAGGTCTCGGGTCTTCTGCAAGAGCCTTCACGTGAGCAATAACGCGACGAACATCATCCCGCGCGAGTCGCCTGAGGTCACGTTCCGCTGCTCGCTCAATGTAGACCTCATACACTCGGCTTGTACTCCTCTAGGAACTCTTCCAGCTTTCTGAACTTGAGCGGTCTTGTCCTCATTTCCTCAAGCAGCTTCAAATCCTCAAAATCCTCAAGGCGCTCTAACATCTCTCTGTACTCGTCAATGTCCAGGATGACCGCGGTTGGTTTGCCCTCGCGGAGGACAATTTCCGGAATCTTCCTCTTGTTGTTCGCCTTCATATCGTCACCCCCTTTAACGACCGACAGTAACCTCGAGGGGATACAAAACGACCTCACCTACATTGTCAGGCAGGTCTTCCGCCCCAAAACTCTCAACGTAGAGTTCCACTGCCTCCTTGAGGTTTCCTTGGGCTTCTTCAATGGATTCTCCCTGGCTCACGACGCTCAATTCACCACAATGGGCCACATACCACTTCTCTTCCTTCGTGATAACGGCCGTAAACCGCTTAGCCATCAAACACCGCCTTACTTTGAGCGTTTCCTCTTTGTGTCCTCAAGAGCGGCCGGCGGGCAAGATGCCCGCCCTACCTCGATACTGTGTATGGGCGCGGGTCGCCGCGGCGACCGCCCCTACACCGACTTAGTCACCGCTGACAGCCAATGCTGACACCAGGAACGACGGTGCGCCGTACCTCGAGTTGAACTTGAGGTCGTCCGCCACCGCCGATACGTCCCGTAGAAAAGCGTTCATATTACCCGCGACGGTTACCCCGCGCACGGGATACTCTACCTTGCCGCCGTCAATCCACATCCCCTCGACTCCGACCGAGAAATCGCCGGATATCGGGTCAGCGGTGTGCATCCCGATCACTTCCGTCACATACAGACCGCGCTCGCACAGCCCGAACAGCTCCTCGAGACTGTGCTGTCCCGGCACGAGATAGAAGTTCGAGCCGCCGACGTGCGGCAGGCTCGCGAACGACCCGCGTACGGCGTTAGCCGTATTCTCAGCGCCCATCCTGCTCGCAGTGTAGGCGTTGTGCAGGTAGCTCTTGAGCACACCCGCTTCCATCACGGCGGTCGTGCGGCACAATGTACCCTCGTCATCCACCGGCGCGCGATGGATGCCGCTTGGGAACAGCGCATCGTCCAGGATGGTCACCTTGTCCGAGGCGACCTCCTGCTCCATCTTCCCCGCGAGGAACGATTTACCCTTGAGCACGTTCTCGGCGTTCACCGCAGCGCTCGCCAGTTCCACAAAGGAGCCGGTGACCGCTCTATCGAGCACGACGGGGAACTTGCCGCTCGGCACGCGCTTTGCGCCCAGCAGCGATACCGCACGGCGCGCAGCCTCCGTGCCCACGCTCGTGCCATCAAGCTTATCAAAAGTGCGCGCGAAATCAAAGTCGTACCCTGTCTCGGCGTTCTCTCCCTCCTCCGCGACGGCAAGAACGGATGCGACACATATGTCCGCCTTGTACCAGGCCTCGACGCCGCGCGAGTTCAGTACGGTGACCTCCGCCGTGCTGTCCTGATACGACGCGTGACGTACGTGCGCGATGCGTTTGTCGTAAGATCGGGCCGCGGTCTCCACATCGAGGGCTTTTCCGACTTTCTCGCCCGTTGGCACAGCGGGCAGGTCGTCCTCCGTGAGATCCTCCGATACGGGCATGCCGTTCTGAGGTTCCGGCAGCACGTTGTGCTCGTCCGGCGCAGCCGCGGAGGCATTCTGTATTGCCTGGTCAGCTAGGGACTTAAGGTCGCTCAAGTCCGAGGAGTAGGCGAAACCGACCCGCCTGTCCTCAGTCAGCACCCTCAGACCCGCGCCGATATCCTCGGAGGCCTTCAGCGTCTCAATCTTGCCGGCTGCAACCTCCACCATCGTGGATACCGCCCGCAAAAAGTACACGTCGGCATCCACCGCACCCCGGCTTTGAGTAAGACCAAGCAGCTCGTTAACTTGTTTGTCTTTCATTAGATCTCCATCCGCTGTCAATAAAGGGAACTCGTGTCGGAAGCCCAAATCCGGGCGCCTCGGTTGCGTCACTTCTTCGTCGCGGCGGCGAGTTCGCCTGCGAAACCGGCGACTTCGCTCACCACGTTCGGAGAATCCTGAAGCTCGCCTACAAGCCTCACGATACCGCTGCCGACGACCACCCCGTCAGCGTACTGAGCCACCTCTTTGACGTGCTGCGGCTTGGATATGCCGAACCCTACCGCCACCGGCTTATCGGTGAACCCTCGGATCTCCTCGACCATAGGTTTCACGCTTCCCTCGACGGACTCACGCATGCCGGTTACGCCGGTCCGCGACACGTAATAGACAAAACCGGTGCTGTTGCCCGATACGAGCTTTATCCTGTGCTGCGTGCTGGTCGGCGCCAGGAGGTACACTGTGGATAAACCCGCCGCGTCCATCGCAGCCTTGTAGTCCGAGGACTCTTCCGGCGGTAGGTCGACCACCAATGCGCCGTCGACTCCGGCGGTCGCGGCATCCTGCGCGAACCTCTCGACACCGTACTTGAAAATCGGGTTGAAATATGTGAAAAACACCACCGGAATGGAGGTCTTCTTCCTAAGTTCACCCGTGAATCTGACTATATCCGCGAGCGAGACATTGTGTTTCAGCGCACGTTCGGCCGCAGCCTGGTTCACCGGCCCGTCGGCCAGCGGGTCGGAGAAAGGTATCCCGAGCTCTATCACGTCCGTGCCGGCGCGTTCCAGGGCAAGCACGAGCTCACCTGTAACCTCAAGCGTCGGGTCGCCTGCGGTGATGTACGCGATAAACCCCGTCTGGCCCGAGGCGTTCAGTTCGCTGAATTTTGCGTCAATCCTGTTCATTTCCTCTGCAATCCTGTAGGGGAGGGTCTTGTACCCTCCCACGGGAGCCCATCCGCCACGGCGCACGTCCCGCGAAGGACGCTCCCTTACGTCGGCGGGCAGGATGCCCGCCCTACCTGCGATGTAGGGGCAGGGCATGCCCTGCCCGGGCTTTCCTCACCGTCCAAGAAGGGCGAGGCATGCCTCGCCCCTACTTGTGCTCCTTGATGTACTTAGCGGCGACCTGGACGTCCTTGTCGCCGCGACCTGACAAATTGACAACAATAATCTCGCTGGCATCCATTGACGGCGCCAGTTTCTTCACGTACGCCAACGCGTGGGCGCTCTCCAGCGCCGGGATGATCCCCTCGGTCTCGCTCAAGAGGGTGAACGCCTCCATAGCTTCGTCGTCCGTCGCGTAAGTATACTGTGCGCGACCGGTCTCCCGCAGGTACGAGTGCTCCGGTCCGACCGCCGGATAGTCCAGCCCCGCGGATATCGAATGCGTGCTACTGATCTGGCCATGGTCGTCCTGAAGGATGAACGTCTTCGTGCCGTGTAGCACACCGAGGTCGCCCGTCTCGAACCTGCTCGCGTGTCTGCCGGTGTCGATTCCCTCGCCGCCGGCTTCCACGCCGGTCATCTTCACCGACTCGTCGCCCAGGAAATCGTAGAACAACCCTATGGCGTTGCTGCCGCCGCCGACGCACGCCACGAGATGGTCCGGCAGGCGGCCTTCCGCCTCGAGTATCTGTTCGCGGGCCTCCTTGCCGATAACCCGCTGGAAATCCCGCACCATCATCGGGTACGGGTGCGCGCCCAGCACCGATCCCAGCACGTAATGCGTCGTACGGACATTCGTCACCCAGTCGCGCATCGCCTCGTTGATGGCGTCCTTCAGCGTCTTGCTCCCGCTGGCGACCGGTCTGACCTCGGCGCCGAGAAGACGCATCCGGAACGCGTTCAGCGCCTGCCTCTCGATGTCCTCCTCGCCCATGTACACGACGCATTCCATCCCGAACATCGCCGCGACGGTCGCGGTGGCGACACCGTGTTGTCCGGCACCGGTCTCGGCGATGATCCGGTGCTTGCCCATCCGTTTCGTGAGCAGCGCCTGGCCAATGGTGTTGTTGATCTTGTGCGCGCCGGTGTGAGCGAGATCCTCGCGTTTGAGGTAAATGCGCGCGCCGCCCAGCTTCTCCGTCAAATGGTCCGCGAAATAAAGCGGGGTGGGCCTGCCGGCGTATTGGCGCAGGTAATAGTCAAGTTCGCGCTGGAACTCCGGATCGGCTTTAGCGGCGAGATACGCCTCCTCGAGTTCCGCCAGAGCCGACATAAGCGTTTCCGGCACGAACTTGCCGCCGTATCCGCCGAACCGTCCGGCGTTATCCGGTACCTGTTTGTTCTGCTCGCTGGACAAATCCCTGTACCCTAGCCCTCGTTCCCGAGGAGCTCTTTCACCTTCTTAGCGATGTTGCGCTGTTTCATGATAGCCCCGCCGACAAGCACGGCATCCACTCCGACCCGTTCGACCAACTTCACGTCGCTCCGGTCGGATATACCGCTCTCGCTCACGACGATCTTGTCTTCGCCGAGGAGCTCGTGCAACCGGATCGTGGTCTCCAGGTCCACGTGAAACGTCTCGAGATCCCTGTTGTTGATCCCGATTATGCCCGCGCCTGCGTCGAGCGCCAAACCTACCTCATGGTCCGAATGCACCTCGACAAGCGCGGCCATGCCGAGCTCGCGGGTCAGCTCGAGCAACCTTTTCAGGTCCGGAGCCTCCAGCCGGCGCACAATGAGAAGCAGAGCGTCGGCTCCCGCTGCTCGCGACTCAAACACCTGGTACTCGTCTATGATGAAATCCTTGCGCAGAACCGGGACCTCCACGCGTTCCTTCACCTCTTTCAGGTAGTCGAGATGTCCCTGGAAAAACCTTTCCTCCGTCAGCACGGAGATGGCGGCCGCGCCGGCCTCGACGCATTCTGCAGCCAGGTCTGCCGGCGAGAAGTCGTCGCGTATCAGCCCTGCCGAAGGAGACGACCTCTTAATCTCAGCGATGAGCCGTACGCCGCCGTCGTCTCTGGCGATTGCCGCACGGAAATTTCGCGTCGCCTGTTGATCCTGCGCTTGCGCGACCAATTCGGCAATCGGCACTTGCTTCTTCTGTTCTTCCACGACCTGGCGTTTGTGTTCGAGTATCTCGTCGAGTATCATAACTGAGAAACCCTCCTGAACTGCTCCAGTTTGTCCATGGCACGGCCCGAATCTATCGTGTCGCGTGCCAGTGCAGCCCCATCGCGAAAATCGGGGGCAAGTCCCGCAACAACCAGACATGCGCCCGCATTCGCGACGACAATCTCCCTCGGCGGTCCCTTCTCGCCGTGGAGCACTTCCATTATGATAGTCGCGTTCCTTCTAACGTCGCCGCCCTTGAGATCGTCCTTAGTGGCGGTATCGACGCCAATCTCTTCAGGGGTGACCTCGTACGTTTTCACCTGGCCATCGCTGAGTTCGCTCACCCGCGTCGGCCCGGTGATGGTTATCTCGTCCAGACCGTCCCCGTGAACCACGAACGCGCGTTTCGCTCCCAGATTTCCCAGCACCGACGCCATCGGTTCGGTCAGTTCGGCAGAGAAAATGCCCATCAGCAGACAATCCGCCCCGGCGGGGTTGGTCACGGGTCCGACCATGTTGAATATCGTACGTATTCCCATCTCGCGTCTCGGTCCGGCGGCATGTTTCATCGATTGATGGAAAACCGGCGCGAACATGAACCCTATACCGGCCTGTTCGAGGCATTCTTCGACCTTTTCGGGAGGCAGATCTATCCGGACGCCAAGCTCTTCCAGCACGTCCGCGCTGCCGCATCTGCTTGAAGCGGCCCTGTTTCCGTGTTTCGCCACGGTAGCGCCCGCCGCCGCCACTACGATAGCGGCCGCCGTGGATATGTTGAAGGTCCCGGAGCCGTCCCCGCCGGTGCCGACGCAGTCAACCAGCGGCCGTTTCGAACAGTTGACCGATGCGGCCTTCTCGCGCATCGTCTCGGCGCATCCCGTTATCTCGTCGACGGTTTCGCCTTTCATGTGCAGAGCCGTGACGAACGAGGCAATCTGCGCCGGAGTCGCCTCGCCGGACATGATTTCCGACATGGACTCCGCGGCTTCATCCCGCGAAAGGTCTGTCCGGCCAACGAGTTTCCTGATAGCTTCCTTTATCATGCGTTCGTGTCGATCCTTGATTGCAGGGGCGCTGCCTGCTGCGCCCAGCGCCTCGAAATCCGCGCCACATTAGCCCTTTCATCTTATCAATTGCGCGCCCGCAAAGTCAATAATTAGGACGTTTCCCAAGCCGCTTTGCGACTGAGGCTTCGGTGGTTTGCCACAGAGATAGC
>CBFDCQ010000099.1:0-10844 GCA_965603355.1 uncultured bacterium | reverse complement strand
CCCCTATGTAGACATTGTAATCCCGCTCCCAGTCGGTCGGCGTAATGATCTTCTCAACCTCTATGTGTTCCTTCAGGTCGGTCAATGGCGTCCTTGCGGCGATCTGAGCCAGAACCTTCTCGCGGTACTCCTCCTTGCAGTTGTCCCAGTCGATCCGGCTCCTGTTGTTCGGCACCGGCACCAGCACATATACGGTTGATTTGCCCTCCGGGGCCAGCGACGGGTCTGTCACGCATGCGTTCTGTATGTAAAACGACATGTCGTCGGACAGAACCTTCTTCTTGAATACGTCCTCTACGTTCGCACGGTACTCTTCTGCAAAGACTATGTTGTGGTGCGAGAGATCGTACTTCTTGTCGACTCCCATGTACAACATGAACGCCGAGCATGAATAGCCTTTTCTCTCAAGCCTCTCGCCGGAGTATTTCCTCAATACCCCCGGTTCGACGAGGTTAGTCATGGCGTACGAGAAATCGGCGTTAAGAACCACATCGTCCGCGTATACCTTCTCTCCGTCCTCCAGCTGGACACCCTTAACAGCCCTTCCTTCCACGATCAGCCTCTTAACGGGGGTGGCGGTGCGAACCTCTCCTCCTTCCTCCTGGACCACCTTGGCCATGGCCAGGGATATCTGATGCAATCCGCCTGTGGCGTGGTCAATTCCGTAGGCATGCTCTACATAGGGGATAATGGTGAAGAACGCCGGGCACTCCCACATGGACATGCCGATATACTTCGATTGAAAGCAGAAACAAAGGCTCAAAGTCTCCTGGTCAAAGTATCTACCCAACTCCTGGATTATCGAGCGCCCAAAAGGTATGTGGGGGACAGCGCGAAGAATCTGCATGCTGAGAAACGATTTCAGGCTCGAGTAATCCTTCCTGAGGCAAGGATACAGCCTGTCAAACCTGATCAGTTCCTTCTTGAAAAAGGCGTTCAGGTCCGCCCTGCCGCCGGGAAACTTGCGTTCGATTTCCTCCTCCATCTTCTTGCGGTCGGGCGATATGAGCACGTCTTTATCCACGAATTTGAGCCGGTACAGAGGATCGAGCGTCTTGAATTTGAGGTAATCGTGGATGTTCCTGCCAGAGGCTTGAAACATCTCCTCTAAAATAAAGGGCATGACCAGAAAGGTAGGACCCGTATCGAACGTATAGTCCCCTAGCTTGATCGCGGCATTTCTCCCGCCCACCTGCTCGGCCTTCTCGAAAACAGTGACCTTGAAGCCCCTGTGCGCCAAAATCATGGCGCTTGTCAACCCGCCCGGTCCAGCCCCCACGATAACGACATGTTTGTTGTCCATGGTCCTTGCCTCCTGGCCGGCATTCGCAGCCTCACCTAGCAAACTCGGAATAAATGGAACAACGCATCCTGGCACGCAACGAGTGACACAGCGTCAGGAGCGGCCGACAACCCGGCTCCGACTGCTGCTCGTTGCGTACCCTCTTCGTGCGCTTTACCTGTCAAAGATGCCCTTGACTCCCTCTATGACCTTTGATGCCTCTTCCTGTGCCTCTTCACCGGCCTTTTTCGCTGCGTCCTCCAGGGCTTTTGCCCCTTCCTTGAGAAGCGTGTCCGAGGAGAGGACGGCCTCGGTGATCGCCTTGTATATTGCCGGGAACACCTGGTTAACGACCTTCTCCACCGTAGCGCCGCCGGAGTCCTTGCCGATATCCCTCAGTTCTATGTCGGGAAGCGGGACAGTGACAAGTTCACCTCCCGCCAGAGTCGCCGCAAGCTGAATTTCGCCGTTCTTCAGGACGAACCGGTCGATCTGCACTTTCTTACCGGGCTTCTTGTCAGTCTCGGGCGCCGGCGCGGCCTCCTCTGCGGGCGCTCCGCCTCCGGAAAAGGCGGCGATGTTCTCGCGTATCTTGGCGATGTTGCTACCTCTGAGGTCGCCTTCAAATGTGATTTTCGGCCCGTCGATGAATATCTCCTCGATGACGATCTTATCGGACTTCACCGATTTCACGTCGATATTGACGCGAATCTGTCCGAGCTCGAACGCGCTGTCCGTCTTGAAACCTGCGGGATTGCCGACGAGCAACCCTCCGAGAGCGCCCTGTCCCGAGAAGGGGGAGATCTTGACCGAATTGAGCGTGACTGTGGTCCCCGTGACTTTCGGGCCAATAGTCTCGACGCCGGCCTTGACGATGCGATTCAAAGACCCTAGTACTACCAGAAGGACAACGATGATCAGCACCGGCACGGCAATAAGTATTATCTTTAGAGCCTTCTTCATGACACTACCCTCCTTCGATTGCTCAAACCTAAGCTCCAAACCACCTACGTGCAAAGCCGGATTGCCCCGACTGGAACGTTGATGAGACCCGACGTATTGTCTCTGCAATAAGAATGCTAGCACTGCTGCCGTCCACTGTCAACACGTTTCTCGATGTTCGAGCCGGATGATTCAGCTCAACTAGGGCTTGACACGGGCACCATCCGCGTGGTTACAATACTGTCGGGAAACAAGGTGGTGCACGTTCTGATGATCGGACTGGAAAAGAAGTGGCTCAGGCCAGTGGAAGGAGGTGCAGGATGAGAGTATGGAGAAGCCGTGTGTTGACGGCTGTTGTGATAGGGTTGATCTTAGTCTCCTCGTCCGGGTGTGGAACACTGCTCTATCCGGCGCGCCTGGACGGGACGCCGTCCAGGCAGCTTGACAGTAGGGTGGTAATATTGGACTGCCTCTGGCTAGTGGCCGGCGTTATCCCGGGAGTGGTGGCTTTGGCGGTGGACCTTACCACGGGTGCCGCGTATTTCTCCGAAGGCGAAGTGTAATTGTCGGCAGGTGATACGGTTTCAGTCAGCGTTCACGGGGCAGCACCGGTATAGGCCCGGGTTGTCCGTTGGCTTGTGAACGCTGACACCCGCGATCTAATATCGCGGCCTGACCGCGCCGTGCATCTTTTTGCAGAGTAAAGAGGCAAATGTAATCAGGGAGTACGAATACTATGGCTACTGAAAACGTTGTCGCGGATACTGCTGCTGCTGCGGATACAACCGCCGCTACTCCGGGGAACATCCTCGAGAGAATCCGGGCATTGATCGCGGAAAGAGGGGTGAGTCTGCTAGGTCAAATCCTGGCTGCCGTCGCCATTCTCATTGTGGGTCGGTGGATCGCCAAGGCGGTTCGCGGCGGTGTCAAGAAGGTGCTGCTGAAAAGGAACGTGGACGAGACGCTCGTGCTGTTCACGTCGAATGTTCTCTACGTCCTCGTGATGACGTTTGTGATTCTCGCCGCCCTTGGAGTCCTCCAAGTACCGACGACGGGCCCGATAGCCCTCCTTGGTGCCGCCGGCCTGGCGGTTGGCTTTGCCTTGCAGGGCTCCCTGGCAAACCTTGCCGCCGGCATACTGATGATCATATTCCGGCCCCTCAAGGTGGGCGATTTCGTCGAGACTGCCGGAGTCAAGGGAGTTGTTAAGGAGGTCAGCATTTTCACGACGAAGCTGCTAACGCCTGACAACAAGGCCGTTATCATACCCAACGGCAAGGTGACGGGTGACAACATCGTGAACTACTCAGCGACGGGGACCCGCCGTGTGGATTTGGTCGTTGGTGTGAGTTACGTGGACGATCTGGACAAGGTCAGACAGGTGACTAAGAGCGTGCTTGCGGCGGACGAGCGAATCCTCAAAGAGCCGGAACCCACAATCGCGGTCCTCGAGCTGGGAGACAGCAGCGTGAACTTCGCCGTTCGGCCATGGGTCAATACCGCCGATTACTGGGACGTCTACTTCGACACGCTGGAGAACCTCAAGAAGCGATTTGACGCCGAAGGCATCTCGATTCCGTTCCCGCAGCGCGATGTCCATCTGTACGAGGAAAAGGGTGAGGTCGGCTGAGGCGGCGGGAGGTTGCTCCCGAGCCATAAGGCGCGTGCGCGGCGTATGAGGAGGTGACGAGCCTGCTATGATACCTCGGATAATTAGGTTCCTCACAGTAGACATCTGGAGAATTCGGTTAAGAAACCTGCCGCGCAATCAGCATTTCCTGATCAAACAGCTCAGGGTCATCCTTCTGGCGCTGCGCGGATTCTACGAGGACAGGTGCCAGTTGAGAGCATCGGCACTGACCTTCTATTCTCTGCTTTCCCTGGTTCCGGTGCTGGCCATGGCGTTTGGCGTAGCCAAGGGCTTTAGTCTGGACAAAACGCTTAACGAGCAACTGACGGCACTCTCAGCGAAGTTCCCCGCTCAACAAGAAATGTTCACCAGCTTCATTGGCTACGCCGATACGCTCCTCGAGAAGACGAAGGGAGGCGCTGTAGCCGGCGTCGGCGTGGCCGTCCTATTCTGGACCATAATAAAGATGCTGGGCAATATAGAGAAGTCGTTTAACAGTATCTGGGGAGTGAAGAAATCGAGGCCTATAAGTCGCAAGCTGAGCGATTATCTCTCAATAATGCTCATTTGTCCGATCCTGTTTGTTGTCTCGAGCAGCGCCACCGTCTTTGTAGCCGGCCGGATCGAGATCCTGGTCGAGAAGGTCTCGCTTCTTGGAGCTATAAGTCCGCTCATCTTTGCGGTCCTGAAGTTGTTTCCCTACTGCGTTATCTGGATACTGTTCAGTTTTCTCTACCTCTTCTTGCCCAACACGAAGGTCAATTTCAAGTCGGGCCTCCTAGCGGGGATAGCTGCCGGGACAATCTTCCAGGTCGTCCAGTGGGTGTACGTCACTTTCCAGATCGGAGTGGCCAAGCACAATGCCATCTACGGCACTTTTGCGGCGTTGCCGTTGTTCTTGTTGTGGCTTCAGGTCAGCTGGTTGATAGTCCTGTTCGGCGCGGAGATATCTTTCGCCCACCAGAACGTCGACACGTATGAGTTCGAGCCGGATTGTCTGCGGGCGAGCAACCGCTTCCGGAAACTGCTGGCGCTGCGGATGACCCATCAGCTGGTCAAGAACTTCTGTGCGGGCGAGGAGCCCTCGACCGCTACTCAGATCTCACACAATCTGGAGATCCCGATCCGGCTTGTCCGGCAGCTGCTGTTCGAGTTGACGGAGGCGCGGGTTCTCTCCGAGACTGTGACGGAGGAGGATGAGGTGGTCGCGTATCAGCCCGCGCAGTGCGCCGAGAAGTACACGCCGAAATACGTCCTGGAAGCGCTTGACAGGCGCGGCAGCGATGACATCCCGGTGGCCGATTCGAGCGAGCTGGATATACTGTCCCAATGCCTGAACGATTTTGCCGACGTGATTGAGAAATCCCCCGCGAATATCCTCCTGAAAGAGCTGTAGATTTGGCGCACTAGCAGTCCGCACCCCGAAATCCTGAGAATATTGGTACGGGGAGGCAGACTGCCGGTTTCTCCGGTGGACGTAACGCGGAGTCGGCGGACAAAACGCTTTCGAGCTGCGACACGGGCGGCGATAGGACTTTACTTAGGTGCCAGCAAAGAAGTAGAATGTCATCCGCCACAATGTAGAGATTTGGCTTTCGGGGCCGGATGTTGCAGACGGGAGAACGGCAATGCAACAGGTCAGCGCAAGAGCATGGCAACAGATATGCAGTCCCGCCACTACGCCCGCACTACCAGGCAATCATGCTGCAATTGGAACCGGTTCATCCTTCCCGCTGACGCGTTACGAAGGCCGACAAGAAGACAATCCATCTCGCGCAGAGACGCAAAGGCGCCAAGAAATGAGAGAGAACCAGAGAAAATGTCCTTTGCGGCTTGGCGTCTTGGCGCGAGTATAATCAAGATTCTGTACCAACCGGCGGGTAGAGCCGGACGCTTCGCGCCGCTCATCCGCGTAACGTTCGCTTCACAGGAGACATAATGAAACAAAAGCTACAGGACCGCCGCGACTTCCTTAGGTTTGCTGTCGCCCTTGGGGCCATGCCAATTGCGTCTCTCGGGCTGCGGGCAGCAGACGCTGAGGCGCAAGCCAGGCCGAATATTTTGTTTTGCCTGGCGGACGACTGGGGCTGGCCGCATGCAGGAGCATACGGTGACAAGGTCGTCAAGACACCAGCATTCGATCGCCTGGCAAAGGAAGGAGTGCTCTTTACACATGAATTCGTTTCCAGCCCCTCATGTACTCCATGTCGCAACGCGCTCCTGACGGGGCAGCAGTTCTACCGCCTTGAGGCAGGGGCAAATCTGTGGAGCACATTGGATGTCCGGTATCCGAACTTCATGTTCCTCTTGAGAAAGGCTGGCTATGAAATCGGTCATTGGCGTAAGGCATGGGGACCGGGCGATTTCGAGGAAGGTGGGTACACCGAACACCCTTGCGGCCCAAACAGTAGCTTCCTTGATTTCATGAAGAGTCGCGACAAAAGCAAGCCGTTTTGCTTCTGGTTCGGCACCAGCGACCCGCATCGCGGTTATGCCGGGGGAAGCGGCGGCAAAAGCGGAATCGATGTCGACAACGTGCATGTGCCGGAATTCTACCCGAACACAAAAGAGGTACGCAGTGATATCGCGGACTACTATTTCGAAGTGCAGCGCTGGGACCGTGACGTCGGAAGCGCAATCACATTGCTCGAACAAAACGGTGAGCTCGATAACACCATAGTCGTGATGACCGGCGACCACGGCATGCCATTCCCCCGTTGTAAAGGTAACTTGTACGACTGGGGAGTACGCGTGCCGCTCGCAATCCGTTGGGGCAGCAAGGTGAAACCGAACCGCAAGGTAACGGACTTCGTTTCTTTTACAGACCTTGCTCCAACATTTCTCGAGGTCGCCGGCGTTGAGGTGCCGGAGGAGATGACCGGACATTCGCTGTCATCTATACTCGAGGAAAGGGGCGAAGGACGCATAGACACAAAACGCGACTTCATGGTCTTTGGCCGCGAACGTCATGTGCCTGCGCAGAAGAAACCCTCTATGGAGGGCTATCCGGCGCGAGCTATACGTACTGATGAATGGCTGCTCATCCTGAATCTCGAGCCTGAGCGCTGGCCTGCAGGAGTGCCCGAAGGTTCAACCCACACAATAGGAAGCTTCGCGGATTGTGATGACGGGCCGACAAAATCGGTTATCATGAATATGCAGAATGAGAAGTTTTACGACCTATGCTTCGCAAAGCGCGGAGCGGTCGAGCTCTATGACTGCGCAAAGGACCCCGACCAGGTAAGTAACTTGGCCGGGGATCCTAAACACGCTGAGACCATAAAGAAACTCCGCGCACAGTTGGTCGAGTACTTGATGACAACTGAAGATCCGCGCTTTACGGATCGGCCGGTGAGATTTGAAGAATATCCTTACCGATAGACGCTTTGCGACCACGGCCAAACAAGCGAACAATGCGCTGAACGCGACGCAGTGAACCGCGCGCCTTAGCTCGGCCGTTAGGCCAAAGGAGCAAGCACACGAGAGAGCGAAAGCAAAGCTTTGGTGGTCCCGGACAGGGCCACACGGGAAATGTCAGATCGTATGGGAAATCGCGGATAAAAAGTGTTTTCACAAGGAGAGGTAGCATGCAAAGGAAAGAGACTTTTCGCAATTTGGCCCATTTGTCAACTTTGGTAACCGTATCGGTAGTCATTATGGTAATAGCGGGCTGTTCTTCGCTGCAAACAGAGGACGCATTAAGTGACAGCGGCGGTCATTCTGGCGGCCTATTTGCACTGAAAGGTTCAGCGCCAATGGCCAATTCCCCCTGGCCGAAAGTACAGCGAGATATCCACAATTCGGGTCGAGTTGAGCCTGAAATGGAGCCCGCAGCAGCGCAAGGTTCTGCACAGCCATGGTCCCATCTCAACATGAATAACGATCCAGATAATTTTCAGTTTGCCATTGTAAGCGATCGTACTGGCGGACATCGTATAGGTGTATTCGAAGATGCAATTCACAGGCTCAATCTTTTGCAGCCGGAATTTGTTATCAGTGTGGGTGACTTCATTGAAGGGTACACGGAGGATGTGGATACCCTGAATAAGCAGTGGGATGAGTTCGAGGATCTTGTCAGTAAGATTGAAATGCCCTTCTTTTATGTTCCGGGCAACCATGATATATCCAATCGACTGGGATCAAAAATCTGGAAAGAACGTTTTGGCCGAGACTATTATCACTTTGTATATAAAGATGTTCTATTTCTTTGTTTAAATACCGAAGATATTGAAGATCTTGAAGGAGATGATGAATCGCCATATTTTTCTGAAGAACAAAGAGATTATGTGATAAAAGCATTAACAGAAAATCCTGATGTGCGCTGGACATTGGTCTTCTTTCATGCACCAGTATGGGACGAGAGAGAAACAGCGGGTGGCGAGCATGATGTTGGTTATTGGCCTGACATTGAACGATTACTCAAAGCCAGGAAGCATACAGTAATTGCCGGGCACCAGCACCGTTATTCCCACCTCGAACGCAAAAATACGGATCATATTGTATTGTCCACTACCGGAGGAGCCAGCAGACTCCGTGGCCCCTTATTCGGAGAATTTGACCATGTCGTTTGGGTCACGATGACAGATGAAGGGCCGCGCATTGCAAACCTGATGTTGTCCGGAATATGGGATAAGAAATTAAGTCCGGAATATTTAGAGGCTGGTTTACGCGGCCGCAAGAACCCTGACTTGAGGCTCGACTTAGAGGTCATTGAGCCCAAGGAGACTGCGAGGCAGAGTGGTCGGTGATGGTGGGCTGCGGCCCGTCAAGAGCGCCTAACCAAGCGCTCCAGCGGACTAACGCCGCTGAGCTTTGATTGTTAGGCTCTATTCTTGCGCAACAACAGTTAAATCGGCGGACACCACACCTATTTCACGTGCGTGCGGACTTCTTGAGCGCTCTGGCGGATCTGGGCGTTCTGGCACTTCTCCAAGACGGTCTTCAGGGCGTCGAGTGCCCGGGTTCTGCTCTTCTCGCCAACGTTGGCCGCGACTTTAATGACTGCCAACGCCGCCTCGTCTCGGACGGCGTCATCGTCGAGCAGCGGCACCAACGTATTCAAGGATTCCTCGGTAGGCAGCTCTCCCCAGGCGGCAATTACGAGCCTTTTCTCGTCCGGCCGTTTTGCGAGATTGATTGCCGTCGTGAGCATACGGGTTTTCTTCTCGGTCGACGGTTCTATCCGTGCGAGTCTTACATACCCGCGCAGGCCCAGTACGTGCCGTGTGAGCGTATCGCTTTGGCTGAGATCGAGCAGGTGTGGGGCGGCATCGAGAGTCGGCCAGTCTGACAGCACACGCACGGCTTCGTCGACTATCCGTTCGTTGGAATCGTTGAGGGCTGCGAGCACAGGGTCGAGCGCCTCGCGTCCTCCGATCCGACCGAGAGCCCGGAGCAGGGCGATATGCAATTCGGGATCGGCGTCGCGTATAGCGTCGAGCACAGGCGGTAGCGCGTCTTCGCCGTGACGCGAGCAGACAGCGTACAACGCCCGTTCTGCGGCACTCCGTTCAGAGGAATCCGCCGCACTCTCAATGCTCGTTATAATCGCCGACGCGTGATCGCTGCCGCCGAGCAAAGACAGGATGCGCAGGGCTGCAACGCGCACAGCCGCATCCCTGTCCTGCAGGCTCTTGACCGCCATGGGGACGGCCTGTTCGGCCCTGCGTGTGAGCAGCAATCCCAGGAGCTGCGCCCGCACGACAGGCGAGACATCGGGGATAATGGCGGAAATGGCCTGATTTACGTTCTCCGCCTGCATCTTTGTCAGGCTCTCCTTGGCGGCATCAGCGATATCGGCATCGTCTGATGCCAGCAGTTCCGCGAGCACAGGTACGTCCGCATCGCTACCGATCGTCTGGAGCGCCTTTATCGCGGCAATCTTCACCAGCTTGCTCGAGCTGTTGACAGCCTCTGCCACGGCCGGGCGAGCGGTTGGATCCTTGCGGTCGGCGAGACCGCGCAGCAGCGCCGCCTGACCGTCGAGAGGCAGCCTTGGCAGAGCCTCGGCGAACCGCTTCGTTGAATCCTGACCGGACGTTTCGCCGATTATCTGCGATGCCATATCGCGAAACAGTGGTTCGTCCCCGCCCAGAGCTTCAATCAAACGAGTTGGCGCCTGGTCCGGCTGAGCGTAGGCCAGTCCTCGGAACGCCCCCATCCGCACATGCATGGGCCATCTCGTTGCGAGCAAGTCCTCATAGACCCGAGCCGCAAGGTCGCGCCTGCCGTCTTGCACGAGGCGCTGTCCAGCGGCGAGCAAACCCTCAGCCAGCGCCGGTCGAAGCGATTCGGGAGCCGTGTCAATGAAGTCATACAAAGCCTTGGAGGATTCGGGCGTAGCGATGCGACCAAGCGCTCCCGCGGCAGCTCGCGCGATGTCGATGTCCGGATCGTTCAACAGCGGCATCAGGTGCGCCACGGCCCTGGCATCTCTTCGCACACCGATGGAGGTGATTACGCCGGTCTTAGTCCGGCCTGTTGTCATGGCTAATGCGTCGCGCAACGCCTCGCCGGCTTCGGAGTACGGCATCGCCTCGAGGGCGTTGCGGGCCATGTGTGAGAGACTCTCGTCAGACA
The DNA here is from genome assembly GCA_965603355.1 of uncultured bacterium. Taxonomy (GTDB): domain Bacteria; phylum Hydrogenedentota; order CBFDCQ01; family CBFDCQ01; genus CBFDCQ01. The sequence continues at coordinate 411 of CBFDCQ010000099.1, read as the reverse complement.
GAAGCTCCGCGAGGGCGGGAACGGACTTGACCGTACCAACCCGTCGCAGGTCACGGCACGCGGCCTGCTTTTCCATCCAACCCGCGTCACTCTCGAGTACGGCGATCAGTTTTACTTCATCCGGGATCTCCTCAGCCGATGCGACGTGGCTGTGCCCGCCTGCCAGCATGACCGCAACCCACACGGCGGTAACAGGAATGAATCTCCGGATCGTACAGGTCATGGATTTTCATCTTTCTCGTGAAACCGCATTGAACCGCCTCGACGACTGTACCGTGGAGTCCTATCACAGATGCCATGGCGCACGGTAGCTCCGCGAGCACAGACGGTTGGCCTCCTCATCGTCAACGCATCTTTCCTTGACAGGATCCCATTTGACGGGCCGGTCGAGGCGTTTGCAGATGTTAGCCA
>CBFDCQ010000098.1:0-10928 GCA_965603355.1 uncultured bacterium | reverse complement strand
CTTCATGATGACCGAGCCGGTATTCACCGGCGGGTCGTGCATCGTGGACACACGCTCTTCGTCGTACACACCTTCCGCAACCCAGACCTCGCCGCCGCCGTCATTAAATGCCGCGTTTATGCCTGCCCGGATGGTGGTATAGGCCGTACCCCAGGACGCGCCATCTTCGCTCCCCGTGTTGTCCTTGTCAACGTACCAGACATCACCAAACGCCGCGCTGCACAACACGGCGAAGATCGCAACCGTGAAAACGACTCTTTTCATAGGACAATTCTCCTCCCTTGACAGGGGCACGACGCGCCCCAAAGTCACGACGGCGGAAAACATTACGCGTGGAAAGCGACGGATAGAACTTACGGACGCAATTGCCGGCTGTAGTGGTCCTCTCTCCCGACTTCGTGAACCTTTGCAGCAACACCGCCGGGATATCGCGCTCTCTACTGGCGCCTAACCGGAATTATAGCGCGCTCCAGGAGAATATGTCAATCATTTATTGCGCTGTCGCGGCACGGAGATGCGGCCGGTTTGGTTTACAAAAGCGGGGCGGTATGATATATTCTGAACCACTGGAAATCGTCGGAAAATGCCGGCCTGCACGTGGTTGGCTTTGGACAAATAGAAAGGTGTTTTGCGGTGAATCTTATTGATTGTGCTGGAGATATTTTGGGCACCGCTCTCGACAACGGCGGCGATTTTGCCGAGATATTCATGGAGCGCAAGAGATCAACCTCGTTCTCCTGCGAGGACAACAAGGTGGAAAAAGTCATCTCAGGTGTGGACCACGGCGCGGGAATGAGGCTAATCGTCGGCGATAAGACCCTGTACGCCCATACGAACGAGGTTTCCGCCGACGGACTGATGAGGCTCGCAAAACGTGTGTCGGACGCGGTAACTGCGGAATCTCGCGCCGAAACGGGACAATTCGCGCCGGTGCGGTTCGAGGCGGCGCCTGAGGTCGCTCCGTGGGAGGTTCCCGTGTCGAAGAAAGTTGATTTGGTTCTTGGCGCGAACGATGCGGCACGCACATTCGACGAGCGGGTGAGGCAGGTGCTCGTTCGATACGGCGACAGCCTGCAGGAGGTGACGATAGCGAACTCCTCCGGCGGGTTCTGGGAGGAGCAGCGCGTTCAGAGCGTGTTTGTAGTCAACGTGATTGCCTCGGAAAACGGGCTGATACAGACCGGGTACGAGCCGGTCGGCGGGAGCGTGGGGTTCGAGCTGTTCGAGGAGAATGACTCGCGCGATGTTGCGCTTGCGGCGGCGCGACGGGCTATCCTGATGCTTGAAGCGGACAAAGCTCCTACCGGCGTTATGCCCGTGGTTATAAGCTCGGAAGCCGGCGGCACGATGATACACGAAGCGGTAGGTCACGGTCTCGAGGCGGACCTGGTGCAAAAAGGGTTGTCACGATTTGCCGGTAAACTCGGCCAACGCGTTGCGAGCGATGTCGTGACCGTCGTTGACGACGGTACCATGCCTCGCAAACGCGGTTCATCCGCTATTGACGATGAAGGGACCCGTGCGGAGAAAACCGTACTTGTTGAGGGCGGTGTGCTGAGAAGCTATCTTCACGACCTGATGACGGCGAAGAAGGACTCAGCTCCGCCGACGGGTAACGGCAGACGTGAATCGTTCCGGCACAAGCCTATCCCGCGTATGACAAACACGCTGATAACGCCCGGAACGAGCGATCCGGAGGGGATAGTCGCGGACACCAAACACGGTCTTTACGTACGCAAAATGGGCGGCGGCGAGGTGAACACGGTCAACGGCGATTTCATGTTCGAGGTGAGCGAGGGCTATCTCATCAAGGACGGCAAGATAGGACCGGCGGTCCGCGGCGCGGCCCTCGTGGGAAACGGTCTGGACGTTCTTCAAGGGATTGACCTGGTCGGCAGTGACCAAGGGTTCGCGGTGGGAACCTGCGGAAAGGACGGCCAGGGGGTCCCGGTATCGGACGCGCAACCGACGATCCGAATTCGCGAACTCACGGTAGGAGGCACGGCCGCCAGCTGATGTATGGGCGGGGCTTGCTCCGCCCTTCAAGGGTAGACCCTACGCTACAGAGGAGGTTCGGTTTGAACGTTGAGCGGTTGAAAAAGATCTTACAGCAGTTGGCGGACGGCGAGACAAGCGTGGAATCCGTCCTGGAGGCCCTTAAGGAGTTGCCGTACGAGGATCTCGGTTTTGCCAAGATAGATCATCACCGGCAGTTGCGGCGCGGGTTCCCGGAGGTGGTTTTCTGCGAGGGGAAGACTCCGGAACAGGTCGCTGAGATCGTTACGAGGATGGTGGCGGCCGGGAACAACGTCCTCGCCACAAGAGCTGGTGCCGGGACCTACGAAGCTGTGAAGAAGCGTGAGCCGCGTGCGGAATATCAAGCGGATGCGCGGGCTATCACGGTGGTCGTTAATCCCATAAAGGAGCGGCGCAACAAGGTTTTGGTGGTTTGCGCGGGCACCTCCGACATTCCCGTCGCCGCGGAGGCTGCCGTCACACTGAGAATGATGGGAAATCCCGTCGAACAGATTCACGATGTCGGCGTGGCCGGGATACACAGGTTGCTTGACTGCACCGAGAGGCTGCGCGAAGCGAGCGTAATAGTGGTGGTGGCGGGGATGGAAGGCGCGCTGGCGAGCGTTGTCACCGGACTGGTTGACAAACCGGTGGTTGCCGTGCCGACAAGCGTCGGGTACGGTGCAAGCTTCGGCGGAATTGCTCCATTGCTCACCATGCTCAACAGTTGTGTGCCCGGCGTCGGTGTGGTGAACATAGACAACGGGTTCGGGGCCGGATACCTTGCCGGTATCATAAACGAGCTGGCCGAAAGAGCGGAATCAGAATGAGAGTACTATATTTCGACTGTTTCTCCGGTGTGAGCGGCGACATGATCTTGGCCAGCCTGCTCGATCTCGGCGCAGACGAGCAGCGCGTCAGAGCCGGTCTCGACGGAACCGGGCTGACCGGTTACGAACTCAAAGTCGAGAAGGTGACGACCGGCGGCATCGCCGCGACGAGCGTGACCGTCGCAGTTACGGATGAGGCGCCCGTACAGAGATATCTCGCAGACATTGTGAGCTTGATAGACCAGAGCACATTGAACAGCGGCGTGAAGGAGAGAAGCAGGAAAGTGTTCAGTCGGCTGGCGGAAACTGAAGCGCGCATACACAACACCACACCGGACCGCATACACTTCCACGAGGTGGGAGCCACTGACTCGATAATAGATATAGTCGGATCGCTTCTCGCTCTTGATTCCCTCGATGTTGACGAGATCTGCTGTTCGCCCGTTCATCTGGGTACGGGCGAAGTCCAGTGTCAGCACGGTACGCTGCCCGTGCCCGCGCCGGCGACCGTCGAGCTGCTTCAGGGGGTGCCCGTTTACTCGCAGGGCATACCGACTGAGTTGACGACGCCGACAGGCGCCGCGCTGGTCAGCTCGATGGCCCGCAAGTTCGGAGCGATTCCGGCCATGGCGGTCAAAGCCGTCGGTTACGGAGCGGGCAAGAAGGATCTCAGCGAAAGACCGAACGTGTTGCGCACAATACTTGGCGACACCGACGCTGTTGAAGCCGAAACAGACATCGTGGCCGTGCTGGAAACCACGATTGACGATATGAATCCCGAACACTATCCATGGTTCGTCGAGCGTCTTTTCAGCGCGGGCGCCAAAGATGCCTATCTTTCACCGACAATCTGCAAGCAAGGCCGACCCGGAACCTCGGTAGTGGTAATCTGCGACACGAGTCTGATCGACAAGGTAGCCAACACCGTTTTCGAGGAAACCTCATCGTTCGGTATCAGGTACCGGCTGGAATCGCGTTTCATACTGTCGCGCGAGTCGCGCGACGTGGATACGAAATGGGGTAAGATCAGTGTCAAGATCGGGACAACCGGCGGCAGAACGGTATCCATATCCCCGGAGTTCCGAGACTGCAAAAGCGTGGCCGAACGCGAAGGTGTGCCTCTGAAGGTGGTTTACGAGGAGGTCCGCACCATTGCAAGAGAGATGTTAGAGAGGGAGGGGAAATGAGCAGCGGCGAACGAATAGCGATTTACCCGGGCAGTTTTGATCCGCCCACCTACGGACATATAGATTTGATCGAACGCGCGCTACACGTGGTTGATAAACTGATCGTTGCAGTCGCCGAGAACGCGGAAAAGGAGTGCCTCTTCTCGGTGGAGGAGCGCGTCGAGATGCTCAGGGAAGCGACTAGCCACGTGAAAGGCGTGGAGGTGGCCAGTTTCGATACCCTTACCGTCGATTACGCAAGAGAGCGCGGCGCGATAGCTCTTATACGCGGTCTGCGTGCCGTATCGGATTTTGAATATGAGCTGCAGCTGGCACTGATGAACCGGAAACTGGCTCCGTCAATTGAGACCATCTATCTTGCGCCAAGTCAGGATCACATCTTCCTCAGTTCGAGCTTGCTGAAAGAGATCGTGATGTTTGGAGGTGAGAACCTCTCTGATTTCGTTCCGCCGAAGGTCGAGCGGATGCTCCTGGAGAAGCACGGGAAGACGAGCACGTGACTGCCCTCTCGAACGGCGGGCGGCCTGAACGGATGAGGCACAGTGAACTTGTCTGAAGCGGCGGTCGCCGTGTCGGAACATGCGGGTGATTATGAAAACTTACGGGATAACGCGTGAAGGTCACAAGAAGCTGAAGAAGGACCTGCAACGGCTGAAAGGGGTCGAGCGTCCGAAGATTCTGAAGGAGATCGAGCGTGCGCGAGCTTACGGCGATATATCCGAGAATGCGGAATACGAGGCGGCCAAACATGCACAGGGCCTGCTGGAAGCGCGTATAAGCGATCTTGAAAGCAAGTTCGCGCGGTCGCGCATAGTCGACGAGGATGAGATGGATGCGGACACGGTTTTGCTTGGCGCCGTGGTTCGTCTAAAAGACCTCAACAGGAACAAGGAGCTGCGCTACACAATCGTGAGCGACGTGGAGGCGGACTTCAAGAGCGGCAAGATATCGAACTCGTCGCCGGTGGGCAGGGGATTGCTCGGTGCGAAGGTCGGCCAGACGGTCGAGATAGACGTTCCCGCGGGCAAACTGAAGTATGAGGTTCTGGATATATCGAGGTAAGCGCCGGCCGGCTGACCGCTCCAGGGGTTAAACGCGATGAGTCCTAATCATAGTCAAATGACGCAGGAACTGGCCATTGATACAAACAGGGTAGTCGACTTACTTTGCAGCTTTCTGCGTTCCGAGATCGAGAATGCCGGCAAACGAAGGCTGATTGTCGGCCTGTCGGGCGGCCTGGACTCGGCCGTATCGGCTTTTCTCGCGCAACGAGCGTTGGGCAAAGACGGCGTGGTGGCCGTGATAATGCCTTACCGAGAGAGCTCGCCGGCAAGCCTCAGCGACGCACGGCAGGTTGTAGATGTGCTCGGGATAGAATCGGTACTCGTCGAGATTTCGCCCCTGGTGGACAGTTACTTCGCCAATTTCCCCGATGCCGACAGGGTGCGGCGAGGCAACGCTATGGCCCGTGCAAGGATGATTGTCCTCTACGATCAATCCGTGGTGCACGACGCACTCGTTCTGGGTACGGGAAACAAGACGGAGCGCCTGCTCGGTTATACGACATTGTGGGGCGACATGGCCTGCGCGGTCAACCCGCTCGGCAACCTGTACAAGACGCAGGTGCGTCAGCTCGCCAACGCTCTCGGCGTGCCGGATTCAATAGTGGATAAGCCTCCCTCCGCCGACCTTTGGGACGGTCAGACTGACGAGGGCGAACTCGGATTCGCCTACGCTGATGTTGACAGACTTTTATACTATATGATCGATAAGGGTTGCGAACAGCAGAGGCTGGAAGAGCTCGATTTCAGCCGAGACTTCATCGAGCGCATCCGACAAAGAATCCGCGCAACCGAATTCAAACGTCGCATGCCGCGGATCGCCGAGATAGACGGACCATGCGCGCCACCGTAAGCCGGACTCTCTGAATATCATGCCTACCGGAACGCTGTATCTTGTCAGTACGCCTATTGGCAATCTCGAGGACATCTCGTTTCGTGCGCTGAGAATCCTGCGGGAAGCTGGCCTGATCGCCGCAGAGGATACCCGGCATACGAGAAAACTGCTCGCGCATTACGATATCCACACGCGGCTCACGAGCTACTATGAGTTCAAGGAGACCGGGAAAGCAGCGAAACTCGTGGATAAGTTGCTCGGCGGCGCCAACGTCGCGCTGGTTTCGAACGCAGGTACGCCGGGTGTCTCCGACCCGGGGTACCGCCTTGTCCAGGCAGCGATAGATGCCGGCATTCGCATCGTGCCGGTTCCGGGACCGGACGCGCTCACTGCGGCCCTGGTCGCTTCCGGACTGTCACCCGCGAGGTTCTGTTTCGAGGGATTCCTGCCGCGAAAACGCTCGCAGCGCAAAGCGCGGATCGAGGCGATGAAGTCGGACCCTCGAACATACATCTTCTACGAAGCGCCCAACCGCGTTGCAACTCTACTCAGTGAAATCGCGGAGCTTTTCCCGACAAGAAAGGTGGTTGTCGCGCGTGAGCTGACCAAGATTCACGAGGAGATCGTGCGCGGTTCTGCTGAGGAGCTGTCCGAACTGTTTCGCGCCAGAGAACCCAAAGGCGAGTTTGTCGTTCTCGTTGAAGGAGGCTCCGGCGACGAAGCTCCAGCCCCGGATGACAGCGTTGTGCTCGAGACGTACGCCGCTCTGGCGCAGCAGGAAGGACTCTCGCGAAGCGACGCCATCAAGGAAACCGCCAAGAAGCTCGGCCTGCCCAAACGCGAAGTATATCGACTTGTTTCCCAAAGCTTCCCGTGATCAAGCCTCCTGCGCTCCTGCAGGCTGCGGTTCCCCAGTACGTCTATGCTTCCAACTGTTTCCCATCGGGGGAGATGCACAGGTCGCCCATTACGATCGTGCTCACGTTCTGGACAGTCTTCAGCGGCGTGCGGACCAGGAACGAATTGCCGCGAGCATCCTCTTCAGCGACAATGCCGAGCGCGATATCCATGTTCACCTGGTTGCGCAGCGACACGAGCCGATTGAGAAGATGCGGCTGTCGGGGCCTCGATGCAGTCTCCGTGCACCGGATCGAAACCTTCTCCGCGGACAACTCGATCACACTGCTCCCTGCAAAGTAGCGGGCGAACATGCGTTCCCTGTAAGCGGTACGCTGATCGACGCTTTTGCTCACCACAACGTCCGGAGACTCTATTCTGACGATCAGTGGTGCGCTCATGTGGGCGTACGGAATAAGGATGGACTCCAGTTCGTAAGCCTTCTGTACCGCCAACACCATGTCAGGCTGTACCGCGTCGATCTTGCCCCATTTGAGAGCACATCCGACGCTGCCGGTGATAAGACCCGTCGTGTCAACGATCATGTAGGGCGCTGCAGACCTGGCCGCGTCACATATGAGTTTTGCGCCTACGACCGTCGGCAGAACGTGTTTATAGGGTGAGGTCGCCCCGACGAAGTAGTAATCTGCGGCATCTACGTTGTCCCAGCCCGGAAACTGCTCCTTCACGAGTCCCCACGCGATAGTCGTCGGCGGTCCGATGTGCGACTGGCCCATATCTGCATCGACAATGGCCACGGCAGACGATGCCGCCAGCAAGTCCGCGAGCTGCTCAATGAGCGTCGTCTTGCCGGTGTCGGACCCGCCAATTACCATCACACCGCACCGTTCGTGCGCGAGAATCCTGTCTTTGACTTCCTCGACCGTGCGAGAACCCGTGTCTGCGCCGTCCATTGCAGAATCTCTCACGTAGGGGCGAGGCATGCCTCGCCCCCGCCACATGGTCAACCTCATTGCCTTGAAACTCGGACCGAATTGCTGCCGAATGCGGACTTCGAGCCCGACCGCCGTTACGGGAATGAGCAGCGCCTGGAGGACCCGTCCAACAGAACCCGCTATAGATTGTTAACGAATGTGAAAGGCATAGCCGTACCTGCGGAAAAATCGTATCAACCGGATGCTACGCGTCGTCCGGACAGGAGTGCAACCATTCCAACAACATAGATGAACGCTGCTAACGCCGTGAGTGCAGAGAACCCTATTCCCATAGCGAGAATGATGCTTGCCACTGAACCGACAACCGAGGCCGCACCGTTAACTCCCCATGCCCACGGGATGAACTGAACCACCTCGTTTTCCCTGACGATTTGCAGCCCGGTAGGAAAAGGCATTCCCATAAGAAACGAGAGCGGTGCAAGCAGTATAGCCGTGATCATTACGCGAATGCCCAGCGTTAATCCCAAACATGCGTTTACCACAGGAGGTAAGATCGCGAAGTTAAGAACAACGGCTGCAACTGCTAAGCAGGGTACAACCAATTTCACAAGTGCGGTTGGGGAAAGGCGCAAGCGCCCGGATACCAGACTGCCGAGCCCCGAAAAGACCAGCAGACTGAACAGCACCACACTGACCGAGTACCCTGGGTGACCCAGAAAAAGGCTCAGCCTTTGCATCAACGTTATCTCGATAAGGATGAACCCAATGCCTAGACAGGAGAAATAAGTCGCGTACCTTGCAGCCCCTTTTACTTTCAGCCCTTCCTTGTTGAATTTCCACAAAGGAAGGAATATGAGCGCAAGAATACCTCCCAGTGCTTCGCCAGTCAGTGCTATCAACACTATGAATCCGAGAATTTGCAGGGGGCCGCCGGTTCCTCTCGCACTTCTCGTCGGATGAAGGTAGTCGCGAAAACGAAACGATTTGTAGAAGAACGGTTTGTCATCAGTGATCTCGGTCACATCATATTGGTACTCTCTCAGGAACTCGCTTCTCCTTCCGTCCTGCACGGCTTGATGAAACATATAATAGAAGTTCGTTTTCTGGTTGCGCAGTTCCGGCTTGGTGAGGCCGGAGTCAGGTATCCAGTATACGAAATACGGTATACGTTGACAAAGCCGCTCGTACTGACGAATCTCCGCGTCCGTAAAGGGAGTTCGTTTGCACAGCATAGTAGCCCAAATGCCATTTCCCGGGTCGCCCAATATGATGATATGTCGGAATGGATCCTTGGCACCGAGACCTTCCAGAGCAGAAACGGCGACTTCGAAGAGCCTCAGCGTTTCACGAGGCGGATATAGCGAAAGCCGCGTGATCGACAGGACCCCATCTGACTTCAGACGACCGAGATAGTCCACAAATGCTTCCGTGGTGTAGAGATGGTTTTCGCTGAAGAGGTACGCGCCGGACGAGAGGGCCGCAAACGTGTCCACGCCGTGCAGGTGAATGATGTCGAACTCCTCCTTTGCATGTCTGACGAAGTTTCTTCCCTCGCTCACCATTATGTTCGCCGGCCCATCCGTGTACAGTCCGCCGGTGAACTCCTTGTACTTACCCTTCATGGCCTTGACAACGCCCTCGTTGATATCAACTCCGGTAATGGAATTCGCGTTGTGGAGTTCGGCGTTCAGGACATCGTTGCCTCCTCCCACACCAATAAGAAGCACGTCCGGGTCCTCTTTCGTTACGTAGGCAAGCATCCTGAAGGATGTCATGTACGAGTAGTCGTTGCGATACGCCTCTTTCTGTGCTTCGGTCAAGGCGCCCCACATGAACGTCATCGCTGCGCCGTCAATAGTCACGACCTTTCGCGGGACCGTCGAACCGTCCGGCAGTCCGACTGCGTAGTTAGTTGCACCTATGATATCTGTTCGGCACAACGGACTCCAATGCGTGAACTCCACTTCGGCATCAGGATACAACTGTCGGTTCTGAAACAGCTTCAGTTCTTTGTCATTTCCGGCCTCAACTAAGAGCATCTGTTCCCCAACACCCTTACCGAGGATGATGAGCACACACGACACGGTGACAAGTGTTGCGAACCTTCCAATCCCGCGCCGACGAGAAAAAAACGCGGCACCAAGAATAGCCAAGCTTGCCGCAAAAACGATGGCACCAAGCCCTTCAAAAAGCCTCATTGAGAGGGGATACAATACGCAACCGATTCCCGAACCGGCCAAGTTAACACAATACAAGACGCTTATCTTCTTGTCACGCTCCATAAGAACACGACCGATACAAAGCCCAGCGAAGAAAAACGGGGCAGCGAAGAGAACGCCATAGAGAAACAGTACAACAAGATGTCTCGGGTCGGTAAGGATGGCAGAGGTTGTGACCGGGAATCTGCCAACAAACAAAACCCCGAAGATAGCGCTGATGGCGAAACCGCAACACAGTTGCGGTAGAAGGATCCGATAATCACGTTGTCTTAAGGCCGGCCACACTGCCAGTAGCGCTCCGGCAATGCCGAAACCGAGGAGGGCAAACGTCACGATCATGTATACCAACCCGGCGAACAGCACTATGGACAGAACACGCATCTGGAGTATTTCCAGCAAAAGCGTGGCAGCCGAGATCAAGAACAAACCAACATATGTGTCCAAGTTTTTTTTCGACATTGTAGATCCTTTTCTCGTTCTTCGCCGGATTCAATCACTCGCTTCAGTTAGTTGGCCAATAGCCGCCCGGGCACAGATCCGCCGGTGTGCAGGACACCACGAAGGATCGGCTGCAGAGCTTTAACATCCCTACCCCCAAAAGCACCTATGCCTAGCGGGCACAGGACAACATTGTCAAGCATTGTACCATAAGTATATCAGTCTTGTGAAGACCGCAATTTAGGGTCCCAGCGCCGTTACGTGTGCGTCACGCCATCAAAACACAGGTTCACTCCCTTCGCTCTGCTCCTTGAGGAAGGGCTCTATCGCCCACGGTCGCTCTGTCTCAGACGGTGGCTGGACATCCTGCGGTCTTCTAAACTTCGGACGTAGACGACGCTGGATCGCCCGGTGTAGTCGAACATATCGATCGTCAACCAATATAACGGCTCGGCTGTGCCTGTGCAAGAACCGCACGATTACGAGCCTGCCTTCGCGATGTGGGGGTTAACGGAGGGGTGACCGTGTTGGGCTCCATTCTGGCCATTA
>CBFDCQ010000097.1:0-11028 GCA_965603355.1 uncultured bacterium | reverse complement strand
GTCGTCTGGCAGCGTGGGATTCATTTTTCGCGGGACTGGCGTTTTGATACGATCTTGCTTTCGGCGCGTGGGTCGTGCAGAATGGTGCTGTTATGAGTGAGAAGAATCGACTGTATTTTGGCGATAATCTTGACGTGCTGCAGCGGTATGTCGCGGATGAGTCGGTGGATCTGGTGTATCTGGACCCGCCGTTCAACTCCAACGCCAGCTACAACGTGTTGTTCAAGGAGCATGACGGGGCGGCGGCGGCGGCGCAGATCAAGGCGTTCGAGGATACGTGGCGGTGGGATGAAGGCGCCGCACGGGCGTATCAGGAAACCGTCGAGGCTGGTGGGAAACTGTCGGAGACCCTTCAGGCGTTCCGCAAGCTGGTGGGCGAGTCGGACATGCTCGCCTACCTCTCGATGATGGCCCCGCGCCTCCAGGAACTCCGCCGCGCCCTCAAACCCACCGGCTCCATCTACCTCCATTGCGACCCCACCGCCAGCCATTACCTGAAGCTACTTATGGATGCGGTATTTGAGCCCAAGCGGTTCGGAAGCGAGATTGTCTGGAAACGAAGCAGCGCTCATAGCGATACGAAACAAGGTCGAAAGCTCCACGGCCACATTCACGACCTGCTCTTGTTCTGTACGAAGGGCGACACCTGGACCTGGAATCCGCAGTACACGGCGTATGATGACGAGTATATTGCCAACTTCTATCGGCACGTGCAGGCTGGGACGGGGCGCAGGTTCCAGCATGACAACCTTACGGCAGCGAAACCCGGCGGTGATACAGAATACGAATGGCGCGTCAAGCGTCCGAAGCAAGAGGGGGCTGCCTGGCAATCGGACTTGGAGAATGAGTATCTGAACCCTGGGTCCGGCTGGGAATATAAAGGCGTAGGCCCATACAGGGGCCGTTACTGGGCGTACTCGAAAGAGAATATGCGCGCTTTTGCTCAACAGGGGCGCCTGTACTACACGAAGACGGGGACGCCTCGATACATCCGTTATCTCGATGAAATGCCTGGCGTACCTCTCCAGGATATGTGGACAGATATCCCCCCCATAGGGGCTCGCGCCGCCGAACGCCTCGGCTATCCGACGCAGAAGCCGCTCGCCCTGCTTGAGCGTATCCTCAATGTGAGCAGCAACGAAGGGGATCTCGTCCTCGACCCGTTCTGCGGGTGCGGGACGACGATTGATGCGGCGCAGAAGCTTGGGCGGCGGTGGATCGGCATCGACATCACGCATTTGGCCATCAACCTTATCCGTCATCGGCTGCAGGATGCGTACGGCGAGAAAATCAAGGAGACGTATGAGGTCATCGGTGAGCCCACTTCCGTGCCGGGTGCGCGGATGCTGGCGGAGCAGGACCCGTATCAGTTCCAGTGGTGGGCGCTGGGGCTTGTAGGCGCGCGCCCGGTCGAGCAGAAGAAGGGCCCGGACAAGGGTATCGACGGGCGGCTGTACTTCCATGATGACCCGAATACGCGCAAGACGAAACAGATCATCTTCTCGGTGAAGTCAGGGAAGACGAAGTTGGTGCACGTGTCCGAGCTCTGCCACGTGGTGGACTACGAGCAAGCGGAGATGGGCGTGCTGATCTCGATGCACGCGACCACGAAGCCGATGCGGGCCAAGGCGGCGGACATGGGCTCCTACGAATCACCCTGGGGCAAGCATCCCAAGATCCAACTGCTCACCGTGTCGGAGCTTCTGAAAGGCGTCCGTATCGACATGCCGCCCGCGAAGGGCGTGAACGTGACGTTCAAAAAGGCCCCGAAAGCCAAAGCGAAAGGTCCTGAACAGGGCAACTTGCCACTGGAGTCTTAGACATGCAGGCGGTGCAGAGAGGGACACCGGCTGTGCTATTGCCGACAGGCTAGCCAGCGCTCATACGAGGTCTCAGAGATGCCGCATAGCGCGTATCGAGCATAGACAGGGGGGGAGAAACTGCATAGGCGAGCGCGTGCACGGAACGCCCGTAGCCACAGTGTATTACAGGTCGACCGCTGTGCTATAATTGCTTGTTTAATAAGAGCTTTGAAAGAGAGCTATACAGGGCACATGAGAGCGTCAAAAAAGTACTTGACTGAGAAGTGTATGTTCTGATATAATGTACTGAAAATGGGGCAAGTGGGACTGTATTACACCTTCGGTGGCGACAGCGCGTTGGACGGGAAGAGGATGAGTATATCTACGCAGTGCCTGAGAACATGTTAGGGTTGGTATTTGCGCTAAATATTTGGTCTGTGTTGACGATAAATATAGATGGAGGACTGCGAGATAGTCGTTGCGCCGAGGAGGAACCAGGAGTGGCCTTCTAGGCCCCGGGAGGTCAAAATGCAGACACTTGCTCACCGAGAAGCCGAGGCAAAGCTCGACAGGCGAATTGTTGAAGGCCCCTATGAGGATAGGCACGCCGGTTATCCCTTACTAAAGGACGAGTATTACAAGAAGGATCTTAACCCTAGTACGACGCATAAACGCTACAAGCTCATTAACATACCTGTGCTGGGACGAATACTCGTCCGATTCCTTAGGTATAGGTAGCCCCGCCCCATGATGATGCTCTCCTCAGGCTGCAATTATGAGGAGTTCTGTGTGTTGGCCCTAACTTACGGAGGTCAATTATGCGCGGAGATAACGGTGAAGACCTTCGCCCTGAGATACGCTCCTTTCTCTTGGATGTGTTCCGAGAAGACGGACTCTATTATCGTGCGGTTGAGGAGATCTTCGCGGCGGAGTGCCTAGAGGGTGGTAAGAGCCAGCGCATGGCTTTTGAACTGAGAGATGCGCTGGACCACCTTGCAGCGTTGATTGCGCATCAAACGGATCCTGACATGGTCAAAACCCACAGCACTGAAGTCAGGACCCACCTATACCGTTGTCTCAGGGAAAGCGCCGAGGCCCGAACAGAAAGGGCCATCATGCGCTTGGACGCACTACTTGCCTGGGGCACGTGGTGGTGGCGGCTATTCATGATTAGGCCGGAAGTACCGCCTAAGAGCATGAGGACGGCACTCAAAAACGCCAGAGAGTTGCTTGCCGATGGTCGTGCTGAGAAGGGGGATAGAGACCGCAGTTACGAGAAGTTTACGGAAGCGAGAGGACTCTGTGAACGCGCACTTGAGTCAGCACAGAAAGCAGACATCTGGGGTAGAACTGGGGCGGTGGTCCTAGTCCTGATTACAGTATTCTTCACCTGGCTTATCACCTTTCTGTCCATGCGAGGCTAACAGGATTGATGCTTTCCAGAAACGCGTGATCTAGCTACCGCCCTAATAAATAATAATAAATAGGTAATAAATAGGGACAGCCACCTATTTAATCGTCATTTACTCCCTCTTTACCCCCTAGCCAGCCGAGAGGGCCGTGGGTCTTCACTTCAGGTAGAAAGCGCGGAGTGCCCGGTAGAGCGAATAGATATCGACCTTTGAGCTAATCGAATAGTGTGGACGGAAAGGATCGGTATGCCGAAGTCGATGACCTCCATGTTTTCGTCGGACAGTTCCACGCCGATTGTCCCGCCGCCGCTTCGTGTCGCGTGGGCAGCCTGTGAGGAAGAATACAAGACCAGTCAATCTCGCGCAAAGACGCAAAGAGATGACAGAGACCGAAAAAGGTTTTCTTTGCGGCTTGGCGGCTTGGCGCGAGTATATTCGAGATGTTGTCCAAACCGGCGAAAATAGGGGGGCTACCACACTCAAGACGCGGTGAAATAGGTATGGTATCCCTGTAGTTGTCGAAGGATCTGGTGTCCCAAGAAGACCGGAAAATCGAGATTCTTCGCTTTGCTCAGAATGACGTCGAGTCGTCTGCCAGGAGTCTTTCAACAGCCCAACGGCCCCATTTACCCACTTACGCTGACATTGAAATCACCGGCAAAACGGTATACACTGGCAGGGGGCAGTATGAGCTGTCCATAGGGGAAACGTCGGGGCCAATGACACGTCAGGAGAAGACATTGAACACAATGCTAAGCAATAAGACATGCGGGAATACTATGGTATGCGCCGTTCTGTTTGTGATGCTGTTGACGACACCGGTCTGCGCGTCGGACGACGGGCTTGCACGTACGCCGCCCATGGGCTGGAACAGTTGGAATATATTCCAAGCTGATATTGACGAGGGCAAGATCCGGGCTATTGCCGATGCGATGGTAAGTTCCGGCATGCGCGATGCGGGTTACATCTACCTGGTTCTCGACGACGGATGGATGGCTGAGGAACGTGACGAGAACGATCGTCTCGTGGCAGACCCGAAGAAGTTTCCCGGCGGAATGAAAGCCATCGGGGACTATATCCACAGCAAGGGTCTGAAGTATGGCATCTACGAGGACCGAGGAGAGATGACGTGCCAGCAGTTGCCGGGGAGCTTCGGGTACGAGCAAATCGATATGGACACGTTCGCAGACTGGGGCGTCGACTATATCAAGATGGACAGTTGTTTTGCCGAGAACAACGGGAGGATGAGTTCGGAAGATTATGCTCTTTATCGCAAGTGTATCGAGGGTACGGGCCGGCCGATCGTGTTGAGCATCTCGGATTTCGGGAATGGCGCCTGGGCGTGGGGCGGGAAGGAATCCGCTCAACTGTGGCGGACTTCATACGACATCCATCCCTGGATGGATTCGATCTATGCCTGTGCCGAGACTTCGGCCGGTAACCAGTCCATTCATCCGGCCTTCAACGGGCTCTGGCAGTTTGCCGGCCCCGGTCATTGGAACGATCCGGACATGCTGCAGGTCGGCAACCTGAAGGACGCGGAGGAAGAGCGGAAGGAGGTCGCCAATCGAGCTCACTTCAGCCTGTGGTGCATTCTTGCCGCACCCTTGATGGCGGGCAACGACCTCCGCACGATGAGCGAGAGTACAGGCAAGGTCTTAACTGCGCCCGAGGTTATCGCCGTGAACCAGGACCCGCGTGGGATCCAGGGATACAAGGTCTTCGATGATGGTGACCGTGAGGTTTACAACAAGCCGCTGTCAGACGGAACAACAGCCGTCTTGCTCCTGAATAAGGGAGACGAAAAGGCAGACATTACAGTAAGTTGGGATAAGATCGGTCTTTCGGGGACTCAACCCGTGCGAGATCTTTGGGCGCGCGTGGACCTCGGGGAATTCAAGGATTCCTTCACGGCCCGAGGCCTCGGCCAGCATGAACACAAGATGCTCAAGGTTGGGAGGCAGGGGCCCCCTGTTCCGGCCGCCGCGCCGGTGCCGCTCGAGAAATACACCGTGACCCGTAAAGGGGAGACTTACCTTAGCGATCTCTACTACATCTGGAACGCCGAAAACGCGCCGGCCTATGATGCCACGTTCGCCGGCGAACCGATCAGAATCGCCGGCCGGACCTTCAAGAAGGGATTAGGCTGTAAAGGCAGATCCGCATTTATGTTCAAAGTCAACGGCCGCGCGGATCGTTTCCGGGCGGTTGTCGCTATCGATGAATCGTACGAGGGAGAAGAGAAAGGGCGTTTTCGTGTGTACAACGAGGACTTCTTTGCGAACAAGGTTCTGTGGGATAGCGGCGAAATGACGAAGGATTCACCCGCCAAAGAAATCGACATAGAGTTGAAGAACGTGCAGATTCTGATGCTGGTTTTGGAGGACGACGACGTTCCGGGCAACTGGGCAGACGCTCGTGTGATCTCGGAGAATTAGCCTTTCCATCAGATGCAAACAACGGAAGTGAAAGGGACTACTATATGATGTTCACTGGACAAGTACAAGAAGATACCTTGATCCGAAAGCCGGGCGGCCGTGCCTTATGGCGCACTGTTCTTGTGGCAACGTTAGTTCTCGGTGCGTGTTGCGGGATATCACGTGCGGAGGAGCTTTCATGGCAGCCCGTTGAAGGCCAGATGATGACCCGTTGGGCGAAGGAGGTGACTCTGGAAACCGCTCTGCCGGAGTACCCGAGGCCGATGATGGTGCGGGATCGCTGGAAGAACCTCAACGGGCTGTGGGAATTCGCCATGCGTACGGCGGATGAGAAACAATGCCCCGAGCAGTTCGACAGCCGGATCCTCGTGCCGTTCTGCGTGGAGTCAGCCCTCTCGGGTGTGAAGAAGAAGGTGGTAGAAACGGATAGGCTTTGGTACCGCCGGACGTTTGACGTTCCCGACGCGTGGGCCGGACAGCGCATCCTGCTGCATTTCGGCGCCGTTGATTGGGAAACGACCGTCTGGGTCAACGGCAAAGAGGCAACGCACCACCGTGGCGGTTACGATCCGTTCTCCGTAGACATCACCGGCATGCTGACGACCTCGGAGCCGCAAGAGGTTGTCGTTAGCGTATGGGATCCGACTAACAAAGGACATCAGGCTCGAGGCAAACAGCAAATCATCCCCGAAGGCTTCATGTACACACCGGCATCCGGTATCTGGCAGACCGTCTGGATCGAGCCTGTTTCCTCCTCGTACATCCGCTCGGTGTGTACGGAGGCTGACATCGACGAGAACTGCGTCTGGGTGATGGTCGATACCGTCAATACAAACGATGCGTATACGGTTGAGGCTAAGACCCTTCTGCCTGGCCCGGGCGAAACGGAAGGCACCATGCCGGTTACGGCTGAAA
This sequence comes from uncultured bacterium, assembly GCA_965603355.1. Lineage (GTDB taxonomy): Bacteria > Hydrogenedentota > CBFDCQ01 > CBFDCQ01 > CBFDCQ01. The sequence continues at coordinate 4,461 of CBFDCQ010000097.1, read as the reverse complement.
GCGGAGCTGGTCAGCGTCTGCGTATTGCACTGCGAAAGGAGCCTAAGACCCGTCTCTGGTCGCCGGACTCGCCGTTTCTCTATGATCTGCAAGTAATACTGAAAGACCGGACGGGCAAAACGATCGATATGGTCGATAGCTATTTCGGGATGCGAAAGATAGCGGTTGCGAAAGACGATCGCGGTGTCAATCGCCTCTTCCTGAACAACAAGCCTCTATTTCAGTTCGGCTTCCTGGACCAAGGTTGGTGGCCGGACGGACTGTATACCGCTCCTACGGACGAAGCACTCCGGTATGATATTGAAACCGCCAAGAGGCTCGGCGCTAACATGGTGCGCAAGCACGTCAAGTTCGAACCGCAACGACTCTACTACTGGTGCGACAAGCTGGGTATCCTGGTCTGGCAGGACATGCCCAGCGGCGTCAACAGTGAAGCGCTAAAGGGGCAGTTCGAGCTGGAGCTTAAACGTATGATCGACGCGGCGCGGAGCCATCCGTCGATCGTCATGTGGCTACCGTTCAACGAAGGCTGGGGCCAGTTCGATGCGCCACGTATAGCAGAATGGATCAAGCATTACGATCCCACTCGCCTCGTCGACCATGCCAGTGGATGGGCGGATAGGGGTGAATTCGGCGATGTGCGTGACATTCATCTGTATCCGGAGCCGGGCGTCGCGCCCGTACTGCCCAACCGCGCCATCGTGCTGGGCGAATTTGGCGGCATCAGCATGAACGTCAAGGGACATCTGTGGCGCGAAGAAGAGGGTTGGGGCTATTCCGGTACAGGCGACGATCCGGACCTGACCAATGCTTACCTGCAACGCATCCGGGCGTTGCCGCCAATGATTGGGGCCGGGTTATCCGCCGCCTGCTACACGCAGATTGCCGACCAGGAAATCGAATGCAACGGCGTGATGACGTATGACCGTGAAGTGCTCAAGCTGGATGCCGAGCGCGCCGCAGCCGAAACGATGAAGCTTTATGACACGCCGCCGGTCGTCAAGACCCTGCTTGCCACCTCTCAAGTGGTGCCTCAGGAGTGGCGATATACCACTGAGAAACCCGGCAAAGATTGGCACCAGAGCAGTTTCGACGATTCCTCATGGAATACCGGAAAGGGGGGCTTTGGCCGCTACGATTTGCCAACTTATCCCCTGAGAATTATCGATCCCGGCACGCAGTGGAATAGCTCCGATATCTGGATCCGCCGCTCATTCGACCTGGACGACACGGATCTCGTCGCCCCTCATTTCCTGAGCTTCCACGACGATGGTGCTGAGGTTTACCTCAACGGGCAACAGGTCTTGAATCTCCCTCATTCCGCCCAGTTCTACCGTTGGATTCCTATGGACGAGGCGGCGGTGAAGTTGCTGAAGACGAAAGGCAACGTCATTGCCGTACATGCTTCAAACGAGCACCACCCCCAGTTCATAGACGTGGGCATCGTTGACGTTTTACCCGCCGGTCGCTATTCTTCTTCCCGTTGAACCGCCGGCCGTGCATTGGCTTTCAAATCACGATCGAACCTGTTCATCGTGTCGATCAGGCGCCGGACAATGTCAGGATGTTTATCGGCCAGGTTCCTTGTTTCCGAGACGTCCTGTTGCAGATTGAACAGTTGGACTTCATTGACATTGCCAAACTTGTCGACCACACGCCGGATCAGTTCGCGATGCTTCGGGGCCAGGTCTTTCAGCTGCGAGGCTTTCTCTTGCACGCTTTGCAGCTCGGCGGCACCGACTCGCCGGAGCTTCCAATTGCCGCTGCGAACCGCTTCCAACTGGTTGCCCTGGTAGTAGAAGTACGCGTCGTGCGGCGTGCGCGCATCCGCGGTGCCGCTCATGAGCGGCCAGATGTCCTTGCCGTCAATCACGCGGTCGTCCGGCACGCCGGCGCCTGCGAGTCGGGCGATAGTCGGCAGGAGGTCGATTGTCCCAGCTACTTCAAACGAGACCGTGTTGGCGGGAATCTTGCCCGGCCAGCGCATAATGCACGGAACCCGCATTCCACCCTCGTACGTTTCAAACTTGTATCCGCGCAACGGTCCGGCCGAACCGCCCCTGCCATCGCTTAAGTCCCACGGGCCGTTGTCGGAGGTGAAAATGACCAGCGTGCGCTCGTCGAGCTCCAACTCCTTGAGAACGTTCAGGATTTCGCCAACCCCCCAGTCGATCTCCTCAATCACGTCGCCGTACAGCCCGCGCTCGCTCGTGCCTTTGAACTTGTCCGACGCGAACAGCGGGATATGCGGCATCGTATGCGGCAAGTAGATGAAGAACGGTTTCGAGCGGTTGGCCCTGATGAACTTCACGGCTTCTTCCGTGTAACGCCGGGTGAGAGTTGTCTGATCGCACGGATATTCGACGACCTCCTCGTCGCGCATAAGCGGCACCCAATCATCCTGCGGCTTCTCCTTGCGTATTCGCTCGACCGTCATCCCCTCTCTGAGTAGAATGTCACCGGCCAGATTCATCCCGGGGTCGATGAACATGTCGTTGCTGAAGGGAATGCCAAAATACGAATCGAACCCTTGCCGCGTGGGCAGCATATGGGGCTTATCCCCCAAATGCCACTTGCCGATGCAGGTGGTCGCGTATCCGCGCTCCTTCAGCAAATCGGCAATTGTGATCTCATCGGGGTGCAGCCCGTGGCTCGAATTCGGCCACAGCACGTCGGGCACGCTCACCCGCGTCGGATAGCAGCCGGTCAGCAGCGCAGCCCGCGAAGGAGAGCAGACCGAGTTGGCCGAATAGAAACTGGTGAACCGCCTGCCTTCACGGGCCATCCGGTCAAGATGCGGCGTCCTGATCAGCGGCGAACCGTAACAGCCCAGGTCGCCGTAACCCTGGTCGTCGGTGAAAATAATAATCACATTCGGCGGCGTATCCGCCACCGCGGCCAATCCCGGGGCCGGGATGATCGCGAGAAAGACAAGAATCGTGGCCGTCCGATTCAAAAACCTTCGCAGTGTAATCCTGGCAGGCTTCTTCATCAGTTTTCACCTTCCGCGGAGAAGGTTTTCGCTGTCTCATAAAGAGTCAGCATATTTTCTAAGGACACATCCGGCTGAATAGTGTTTGAAGGCGAAAGAATCAGCCCACCGCCGCGGCCGCAGACGGAAATTCTGTGGCGCACCTCATCCGCAACTTCCTCCGGCGTGCCAAAAGGCAAGGTTTCCTGCAGAGAGATAGTACCGTGCAAACAAACCCGGTCACCGTACCGGCTCTTGATCTTTTCCACATCCATACTTTCCGGTTGTATCGGATTGATAATATCGAACCCGACCTCGATCAGATCCTCAAAAACCGCCTCCATATTTCCGTCGCTGTGGAACATGAAATAGACATCACGCTCTCGCCGCACCTCTTCTATCCATGTCTTTAGTCGCGGCTTGAAGTATTCGCGCCACATTTTGGGAGAAAGCATCATGGTGTCCTGCATGGCGATATCGCCCATAATCACTATCATGTCAACACCGCACTGCACCAACTGTTTGGATTGGTCGATTCGGTGCTCGAGGCACCTGTCGGCCAATGTCTCGACCAGCATCGGTTCTAAGCTTAAGTCCATCATATACTTATCAAAACCCCTCAGTTCCCATGACGACTTGAAGATATTCCATAGTTCAGCCGCCTTGAAGTATTCTTCACCCCATTTAGCAACATCGGACCGGACACCCTCGTACCGTTCGGGAAGGTTAGGATCAGGGAACTGATATTCCTTGACCTCCTCAATACCGGCCTCGGCCAGCGGATGATACGTGTAGAGCCAATACATGCGGGTATCGTTCGGAACGCGGCAGATTCCGTATTCATCTTCCAGCCAACCGTCATCTCTCGAAATCACCAGATTCTTTTTTCCCACTCCAATCTCGGGTATCTGCCATGGCGAAGGGGTTGCCTGCTCAACAAATGATGCGCTCGGTTCCAGCATGCAATAACGGATGTCCAGACCCAGTTCCACCATTATCTTTTCAGCATCTTTTGTCTTGAAATGGTCCTCTAACTTTGCCCAGACATCCTGCCTGAAATAGCCGTCAAGAGGCACACGGTCGGACAACTGGTGATTAATTGCTGCAATAACACGTTCTTTGGAGTTCATGATTACATCTCCAGAACCAGTCAACGGATACAATTTCTCATCAACACAAGATGACTTAGTAGATGTATTCTAATGGATTTCTTGGCTCTTCGTCAAATTCCGGGAAACGCCTGCCGGATTCGGAGGAAGAAACTCTAGTTATCTCGGAAGAGGAGCGGTTTGATCTCACCCCGGTGAATAGCGGGAATCTCACCACGGGCGAAACGGCCCAGTTCCGCCGGTAGACCGCACCGGACAAGTGTCCTTACCGACGAAAGAAGCTGTTCCGCAGGACCCTTTGGGAAGAGAATACTATTGACATCCAGCCGCTCTCGTGATAGGGTACATGCCGTCGGGATACGCGTATGCTGTGCGACATCC
>CBFDCQ010000096.1:0-11453 GCA_965603355.1 uncultured bacterium | reverse complement strand
GAGCCCGCAAAGTAAGTCAGCGTTGGCCTGTGAGAAGGATTTGAGACCCGCTATTATGGCGACCGCGTCGCGGTTCAACGCCACGGTGAACACGAATATCGCCGAACCTATCAACGCGCATAGTTTTACACTCCTGCGCAGTGTGTCAACCACCCCCTCCGTCTCTTGTCGGGCTGCATGCCGGGACACAACTGGATGACTGGCCACGTTCACGCTGCGCAGCGTCACATTGAAAAGCATACCTATGATCTGCTGAGCGACCGAAAAGGCGGACACAGCGCCGGGCACCGCCGACGCAAGGGACCTCTGCAGAGCCATTGGAGCGAAATTCACGGCGGTTCCCGCCAGCGGGTAACGCATTTCTGACAGCACGCGTCTAAACTCGGGATCCCTGCGGTCGAGAATGGGATCAAAGCGGAGACCTTTTGAGTAAGCGACTGCCCGAAGGAAGACGAATTGAAGTATGTAACCCACACAGAAACCCCAAATTGCGGCACGAATACCCCACGACTGCGATAGCAGTAAAATGGAACCGGCAACACAGCCCGTGCGGATCGCTTCCGCAGCACCAGGACGGGCGAACACGCCCCGGCTGTTAAGGTACGCGATCAGCACCTCGCAAGGAAAAGCCAGCGCTATTCCTACGCCGGCGAATCTGAACAGGGCCGTACACGTGCGCAACGTCTCAGCGTCGAATCCCGGAGCTATCACCTTAGTTACACCCCGCGCGACAATCAGCAACAACACGTAAGCCATAATGCCGATCAAGAGCGCGTGATTCAGCAGGTTGTTCACCAACCGTTCGCGTCGGGCTTCGTCGTCTCCAACTACAGCGCGCGAGATTGCAGGCAGCAGCACCGCCACGACGCTCCCGTGGAAGATGATCGTCAGAAGGCGCGGCAGGAGGATAGCGACATAGTACGCATCCGCATCGGCTTTCAGGCCGTAAGTCAATACGATCAGCAGTGTTGAGCCCACAGCAACGATGGCTGCCGCGCCGGACGCACCCGAAACCGCCAGAGAATTCCTGACTAATTTGTCTTTGCCCATTGTTCCCCGCTACCAACAGATTCCGGCAATACCTTGTGTATCACAGGCTCTTCCGCGCATGTAAGATGTTGTCCAAGAGTCAATTGCCGGTTAAATCACAGACAGTGAACCGATGCTTGCCACTCCGCGTCGTGTCGATCTTGTCCGTGAACTCGATTCTCAGTCCTACGCCGGCCCCCAGCCCACGGACCGCATCGCGGACCGCCTCAAGTTGCTTTTCGACCGAAGCCTTTTGATCCGGACTGTCCAGGACGACGTAGAGGTGGATAAGAGCAGGATCGTTCTGATAGAACTGGAACCCGCCCACCCCGCTTATACCGTACATAAGATGTGTGAAATACTCGCCGTGGACGACGCGACCGCCCGGAGTGACGAAATTGTCAGAGATCCGCCCTATATCCATCTTCATGAGCGGGAAGTTTATGCCGCATGAGCACTCGTCGCCGACTGGTGCACCGTAGTCGCCGAGTTCGTATCGTATCAGTGGCATGGCGAGATTGTCCAAGGCCGTGCACACGATCTTGCGGGCCCCCGTGTGAACTGATGGGTCCTCAAGAAACTCCATGACGACGCTGTCCGAGACAACGTGCATGTTTCGGCGAGAGCACTCGAAGGCGGTCAGTCGGATCTCGCGGCATCCGTACTGATCGCACACTCCCGCACCAAAAGCCTCCTCTATTACTTTCCGCTGTTTCTCCGTAAGCTTCTCGGCGGTGGAGATGATCTGCTTGAATTTCGGCTTAAGCTCAATTCCTTGCGACAGGATGAATTTCGCAAAATGCGCCAACGCGGATGCGTAGCCGATAATGTGCTCGGCACCAACACGGTTGATCTCGTCGACCCAGCTCTTCAGTTTCTCATCAGTCATGTCAAATGCGTCAAGGAGCAGTTTTCCGCCGAAACCCCATTTGAGCCTACCCCGCAGTGTGGAGAGCTGGCTTGTCTCTGTAGGAGCGCCCCAGATCCACACCATTCTGTCTGACGGCGTCCACCCCGCCCAGGACCAACTCCTCCACATCAGCGCCATTTCCAACTCACAATAGTCAACGTCCTTATAGAAATCTACGGGAGCGCCTGTAGACCCACCGGTCGACCAAAGCAACAAGCGGCTCCTGTCAAGATCCCTCGTCACGAGTGAGTCAATCTGTGTCCTGACAGTGTCTCGCTCGAGAGTAGGAAGCTGAGAAAGTTGCTCAACCGACGCAAGAGATGCCGGCTCGAACCCCGCCTCCTGGAACAAGTCGCGGTAGTATGGGGCGTTTTGGCCGGCATGAACCAATAGCTTTCTTAGCTTGGACAACTGGATGCGCGCTATCTCCTCAGGCGGAAGGTGAGGGACGTGCTTAATCTCCCGGAAGAACTTGTACCTCTTCCTGCCGGCCGCACGCAGTATTGACCTATACGCGGCTTCGCGCATCATGACTTCCTTTCGCTGTCCCCGTTCCCCTGGACTCTCGAAGCCTCCGCCCTCTCTGCCGTCCGCAACTTCAACACGATTCCCGCGTAAAGCCAGAAGTACAGGGACAAAGATCGTACCTCCCAAATTGGAAAGAGGAACGCTGCAACGACGAACAGCACGAGTATCCCTATAAAACCGACGGAGAGGTCTTTAAGCAGGACATCATCTGCGGTTCGGTATACCCTCAGAGCAACGCTGAACAAGCGCACACAGACCCATCCGAACAACGCTAGACCCACCAACCCCACCTGCCCAAAAATGTACGCCCAGTTGACGTCATGAACGAAGTGGTGCCAATCGAGGCGGACACCTATGTCCGCCAACGCGTAAATCCCGAAAATGTCAACGGCTCTCCCACCCAGGGCGCCCGGTCCGAACCCGAGCAGAAAAGGGCGCGGCCCCAGAGAGAAAACGTCGTAGGGAAACCCGAATACGTAATAGAGGCGACCATACTTGAGGCTGGCCGCCGCGCGATACTCGGCAGAGAAGGGTTCAAGAAAACGCTGCAGACTCGTCGCCTCCTCGCTTGCGAAGTAGCTCACGTGCTCCGGAAACGCCATGATCGCAACCAGCACCACCACACCGACAGCAATGGGAACCGCAATTGTCTTCGCTCTCTTCTGGACCGCAAACACCACGGTGGCTCCTGCCAGCGTGGCAAGCCAAGCGGCGCGCGCGCTGGCGAGCACCAGGCATGGAAACAAGACGCAATAAAGCGCGAGGAACGCCTTGCGAGCGCGTTTGTACCGTTGGTACAAGGGAATGCTGAGCAGCAGGAAGGTGCCGAGAAACAGTCCGAGAACGTTATACCTGCCCAGGGTGGCGAAGATCTGATAGCGGCCCGCGTAAATCTGCTGCGACATTCGTCCCGTAACGTGCCCCATGAAATCAACGCCTACCGGAGCCAGAAAATTGCTCGCACGGACACCGATCGCCGATTGAGCAAGTCCAATCAAACACTGTACAAAAACCACGGTCAACATCGCCTTTGTCAGCCAGACCGCGTCCCTCTTGTCGAACTCGATGAACATGACGAGGTAGAACCCGAGAAGGACAAACCGCAGAAACGGTTGATACGACAGAACCGCCGCGAACGGTGGGACCCTGTTTAGGAACAGGGATATGCAGGAGACAGCCAGAAAAAGCAACAGCGGCACGTCCAGCGGCGTTCTTATCCACAACGGTCTCCCCTCCGCGAATCTGCGGATCAAGATCACGGCAAAGCAGACCGTCAAAAAGGCGTAATGACCGAAACGTGCGTAGAAGAAATAATCGCTGGGAATCCACTTGAGGATGAACTCCTCGAAAGGGGTGTACAGTGCGAGCGCAAAAAGGGCGTACTTGAGCCTTTTCTCCGAGCAAAGCGTGAAAAAAACGAGAACGCCAACGACCGCGACTACAGTAAGTGCCGGTGAATAGACGACGCACCCAGCTGCGCCGATCAACGCTATGAACATTGAGGCCACGCGCAGCCGACGAGGGTCCGACATTGAAGCAGTATGGACACGGGCCCCATCGGACGCTGAGCTATTCTGTTCCATCGTATCATTCACTGTCGCTCGGTCAACTGGATGAAATCGAACCAAACGGTTCCGCTGATCGGGCCATACTTGCTCGGATCATAAGTCTTGGCCCCGCTGCCCATCCTTCTGAGTCGCACGCGAACGGTGCGTGTGGACGGCGTGGTCTCGAAAGGTATCTCCACGTAGGTCCAGTCGTTTGTGCCGGTGAGGCGAAGCTCACGAGGCGTCCCTAAATAAAGTTTCTCGGAAGACGTGTCTGGATCATCAATGGACAGGGACGGCCCCTGTTGGGAAGTTACATTTTCCGTTTTGATGAAATAGCTGAGCATGTATTTGGTGTCCGCTTTCACTTGGAGTCTCTGTCCGATGTGCCAGAAGTTGATGTCGTGCCCTCCACCGAAATCCAACCGTAACGACATCAGTCCCTCGAGAACAACCTCTTTGTCAACAGATACATGCAGAATCCTGCCCCAACCTTGCTTGCCTTCCAGAATGTCCTCCCCCACCTTCCAACCTCTGAGGCCTTCCTCGAATCGCCCGTTCGCCAGCAGGTTCCGCGGCTCCCTCGCATGAGCCGTTTTCAAGAGCGCGCTTTTTTGCTGGGGTGTGAGACCGGGCAACGGATCGGCCGCCTGGATCTTGACCGTCAAGAGGGGGGACATTCTTTCAGCAAGATCCCGTTTGCTTTCTCCCGGCGCACCATCCCTCACAAAACCGCCGCGCAGTTCAGCATCGCCTATTGGCGCATTGCGCGGGACGTAGAGGCGAACGTTGCACTTCACCACCTCGCCCGGCTGGACGTTACCAGCTCGAAACGGCGTGCGAGCTATGTCAATCTCGCCCAGGCTGACCACTATTTCTCTCTCGAACGGCGATCTTATCCCCGGCAGACATTCGAAATACAGCGTGAGCCCGAAGTGTGACGATTGCTTCAGCTTCGACAACCCCACGTCCGGCACGTCGCACCCGAGCAACCGTATCTCTCCGGGCAGCAGTTCCGTTTCGATGATCTTGTCAGGAGTGAGTCCGGCAATGCGCCTTGTCAGCATGCCGAGCAACTCATCGTCCGAACCGGACAAGCCCCGAGCCGGTGCATCGCCTTGCTCCGCCAGCGCAAGACCGCCGCCCAACACGGCTATGCCGATAATACACAGACACGCAGTCCAAACGCGATGCAGGCAACGTCTCAGGGCGTAAATGAGCTCTCTTGAGCAAGTGGAATAGAGGAGACTAGACACTATGCTCCCTCCCTTCGGACCCCCGTGTCCCGGCCGCCGCTACCGCTAGTGGAACACTTCTTCCTTGACCTGCAACACATCGTCGAGAAGTATACCAAACGGCGCACAACAGTGTCAAACGGCGGAACCCTGACGGAGATTCGAGTTGACACTGTGATTGGATTGTCGTAAAGTAAGCTTGCGTGCACGCGGCACCGTGCACAGCGTCTGAGTGTTTGCCCTGAGCGGTACAAGCCAGAGAACTCGGGCGGCGCTTTCACGGGGACGATTTCCGGGGCAGAGCTGGACTCTCTTGGAGACGGGGAATTGGCATATGCGTTTGGACAGAGCAAAGGTAGGCAGTCTGTGTAAGGCGGCCCTGCCGGTAGCGGGGGCCGTAGCGCTGACCCCTTTGTTGCTGTTCGTCAGCACGACGAACACGTTGTTTATCAGGAATGCTACGGACTTCGTGAACGATGTCCACGTGCTAGATCAGTTCCTAACATATTTCGTCCTTGCTTCTGTTTTGGGACTTCTGCTCTTTTCGTTGGCCCGATTTCTCATGCCCAGGTTGCTGTCCTTACCTTTCTGGCTGTACGTTCTGGCTGGGCCTTTCTTCCTAGTATACGCCTTTTTCCATGTCCGCGTTCCGGCAGGCATGGACAGGTTGTCCGTGTGCGGCACATTTGCGGTCGTCTACTTCTCAGCGGCGGGGCTCCTGACCTGGAAGGGCAAGCTGGAAGTCGCCTTGGCAGCGTGCAGTCGCGGTTTCGTCGTCTTTTTGCTGATCGAAGCTCTGATTTTCGTGACCAATGGCGAGTCAAGGCGCACCGTCTTTCAAGATGACGTCGATCTAACACCCCTCAAAGAAACACAGACAACGAGACCTAACATATACCACATTGTCTTTGACCAGTACGCGACAGAGTTTTTTGAGCAGGTGCTGACTCCCGAACTGCGATCCCGACTTGCAGGATTCCAGTATTTTCCCGAAAACATAACCCCTTATTCAGGAACGCAAATCGCCATTCCGTCTGTTTTTCACGGCCATCCCATACCGCCAGATGTAACTAAGCAATCCTACGAAACCGAGGCTTTCAGTACAGAAACATCTTTCTTGTATCCCCTCACGGAGGCAGGCTACGATACGTATGCTTTCCTGAGTGTCAACTACTGGAATCAGAGCAAGTATAGGCTCTTCCGGCACAGGCAGACGTTCTCAGAATACGCGGATGTCTCGTTTGCAGCTGATGGGACCCGCGAATTCAGGACGCTGTGGGTGTACGCTCATTTTCCGGCATTTGTATCTCGCAGGTTCATCTCAGCCAAGACTATCGATGAACTTACACACAATGCCGTTCTCCCCCAACTTCAACCAGTCACCTCGTACGTCGGGTTCAAACGTTTTCTTCGCGAGGAAGAAAGCTTGCCGGACCAAGGTCGCTATACGTTCATGCACGTCATGCTTCCACACGGTCCCTACGTTTTACGCAGAGATGGTTCGTATGGTCCTCCTTTGGAAGACGGCTCGTTGCCCGCAACGTCCATCATCGAGCAGACATACTGCGCAACAGATCTGCTTGTCCAGTTCATCGAACGTCTTTCGAAGCTCCGCCGTTTCGACGACTCCATGGTGATCGTGCATGCCGATCATGGAGCGCGCTCTGCCGACAAAGGAGCCGAGCTGTGCCTGTCCGGAATCCCACAAGTTGTATCGCGTTCCCGAGCGCTACTGCTTCTGAAGCTCCCTGGCCGTGACGCCTCAACGCCATTCGAAGTCTGCGATCTGGAAACATCGCTATTCGACATAGCGCCAACAGTTCTTGACGCTGTTGGGATTTCGCATAGTGTTTCCTACCCAGGCATATCCTTAACACATCAGGACAGATTCCCGACCGGGCGGCAGCGCCTATACGCCTTCTACAATGAGCAGAAAGGCTGGGACGCAGGGCGGACCTTATATCTTGTTGAGGGGAAGAGATACACCAACCGTGCGACGGGACGTGTCTCCTTCCACCGTTTTCTTACTCCAGCCGAGGAACGCTACTTTGCCGGCAGCGGGACCCTCGGGGGGTTTGAGCAGTTTCCCGAAGGAGCGGAGTTCCCTGCCGGGTGGGGAGGCTTGTTGGAAGCCCCCACGTGTGAGCCGGAAAACGGCATAGTGAAGTCTGGCAAGTACAGTGTCAAGCTCACGAGTTCGCCGACGGAAGGTGAACGTAGCCGGGAGAAACACATGAGGGCCTTGATAGTGCCTCCGATTGAAAGACTGCGAGGAAAAGAACTAGTATTCGGGTTGTGGGTACACACATCGCAGCCGGAGAAAGTCAAGGTCCAAATCATCGATTCTTGGCAAAGGTATCACGGCGTCAATCCCCGCAAGAGGGACGAATGGGAACTGGTCACGCAAAGAGCTGTTATTTCCGAAGATGCCAAAGTCGTCTGTTTCACGGTTGCCGTCGCACACGACGGCCAATCCCCGACAGTATGCTACGCAGATAGCGCCACGCTGATTATTCACGAACAGCTCGGGACCGCTCGGTAGAGTGTAAGCTGATCCAGCCCACTCGCCCCCGCCCCGAGGAAACTACTACTTTCTCTTCATGAGGTACAGTGTGCGCTCAGTCCCTGCTACCGGCCGCGCACCGTCGATATTGAAGCGCCGCTTGAAGGCTGTTTCAAATCCAGATTCCGTATAATCTGGAAAGATATCTTCTCTGGTGGCAAGCAGTCGCTGTACTTGTGAATCGCTTTTAGGCACGAACTCGATGATGAGTGAATGGCACACACTTGCGAAGAAATCGGCTAACATTGGCAGCGGCACGTTGTTGGAAATGGCCAGATGGTGGATGAGAGCTAGCGCAAGGACAGCATCCGCAGGACCGCGCTCGATCAGGGAGTCACGTTCCTGGTTATGCCAGCCCAGGGATGGGCTGGGGTTCGCCAAATCGAGCACAAGCGGCAGGAGGTTATGTTCGCCCTCAGCTACGCATGCAAGGTAGTTCTTCTCTACAGCCGCCGGATCGATGTCGAACGCGACGGTAGGTATTCCTCTGTCACTGGCGATCCGGCTGAAAAACCCCGTGTTCGCACCCAGGTCCCAGACGTTTCTTAAGGGCTGGCTCTTCTCCAGGAGTTCCTCCACAATCCGGTACTTCGTTTTCATCGAGTCCTCACTGTAATTTGTGCCGTCATAGTATTCGCCCCACTCAGTGTCGGCGGGTTTCAACGAGAGCTTGCCAACTAGTGAACGCAGGCTGTCAATCAATCCGAGCAGCGCGCGCTTCGACATCTTGCCTTTTGGCGCCGTCCTTTGAGAGAGCTTCTTCACTGCGTCGTCCGCGTGTCGCGCCTGGCTTTTGGCATGCATGTGAATGTGCAGACCGATGCCGAAACTGAAACGGGTCCTCCGCGCAAGCATCCCGCTCGCCAAGTCAAGCGGTATGCCGTCAATAAACACCCGAAGGAGCTGACCGAGTCGGACGTCCTTGAGCGCCATCAGGACCAACGGCGCCAAGAAATGCTGGCAGAATTGCCGATATGCCACCCAGGGTTCGCCCTCCCGGTACCCCTCGAAAGAGAGCGTATCAAGAAGGACCGGTTTCGCATCGACAAACTGGATGTTATACGCGCTGGCATCCTTGAGCGTCATGCCAAACTCAAGGGCCTTCTGTTGGATCTCGAGCGTTGCCAGCGCGGCGGCCTTGAACGCGGAAAAGGGCCATTCATATGGATATGAGATGAAAGGAACACGTTTGGGAACGATTATCTTATACGCAATGTCAGGCTGAGCCGGCGCTGCATCCGTTTCCTCGTGTTCCACCAGCAACCCGTCTGAGGTCAGGGAGGAGCAGAGTCCCGAACTCATCAGAAGGTCGTAATCCTCGCGATAGACCCGGTTGATTTGCCTGCAGAGCACGCCATCGCGAAGGAAGACGAAGCCGCTAGGATCGCGGAATGAGCCTGAGACACGGGCATCGTCCGCCATCACCCGGCGTCCTTCCCACCTAAACGGAACAGCTTCGTGATGAGTCTCTTGACTCTCCACCACCACAGTTTGAACGTCATGGCGATCGCGAGAAAAGCGCCTGCGATGATCTGTATTATCAGGCTGCCCGTTCCCGGGTCCAAATAAGCGTGCGCCACCCTTGGAAAAAGCAGCACGCCCATCCCCACAGCCAGCGCGAGCCCGCGCACCCTCCCCCCTGGAAAAGACAACCTGTGCCTAAGACCGCTCTCGTTTGTGCGCACTCTTCCCCCTAACTCAGGCTTTCGAAGCCCTCCGCATGACTGCTCCACCGGCGAACATCGAACATGAAACCTCTCTAGTCACCTCAGGATGAAACACCCGTCCTCACATTGTGTCGGTTACCATCATTATCTCACAAAAGAGTACGCCGTTGTCAAGGAAGCGTATCGCCACGGGTAAGATTCTTAAATGGCTTGACAGGCAGGGTACGAATGGAGTGCTGATGCCGGAGCTAAGACTACACCCTCCGCGCGTCGCGCGTTAACAAGTACCACATTTCCACGTCTGATGCGTGCAGCCGTGGGGTAACAGGTTCCCTGACGGCATATTACGCGCGCGTGGCTTCTGTGCAACGCGCGCCCCTCAACACAGACGCTAGCCGGTCGCGACCGAGGGGCTAACTCGAATGGAGTAGTCCGCGACCACGTAAGCAACGCTGATAAGCATGCCAACCAGCGCCGCCGCTGCTATCTTGAACAGTCGTCTCCCGCCGACAGGCCTTCCGGGTTCAACCGCATCCCCGGCAATTTGAATATCGCTCGTTTTACTGGTCGCCTTGGCGATTTTGCCCTTCTCCAGCTTAGATGCGACGAGGTTGTAAGTGTTTTCGAAGGTCGTTACATCGCGTTCCAACCGTTTCTGCGCGGTTTCCTGTTCGGCGATATCCTTCTGCAGCGTTTCAATATCCGTCCGGAGCTCCTCAACCTTTGAAATGAGGCGGTCTCTCTTGCTCTGCAAACCCTGCAGGATTTGCTGCGCTGCGACCGCCAGGTCTCGCGTAACCGTATAGTTAGGATTGAACTCTTCGGTACGCAGACCATCCTCCGGGGTCAGGGGTGCCTCGCCCGTACCCGAGGCAGACTTTTTCAAGGTCCAGTAGACATCATCGGAAGGAGCTTTGAAAAGCACCCTTATCGGTGGTTCACTCTTCAGTTCCTTCTGTAACGCCGCCAGTTGCCCGGACGTGTCTGCGAGCTGAATTTCAGTCTGGTCGAGCTGATCTTCCAACAGCGTGAGCGATTTCTCCTTTGATGCCTTCTCCAGCTTCATAAGGTCAAGGTTCCAAACCTTCTTGAACGCGACGAGCCCGTCCTCTGCTTTCCCGAGGTCGTCTGCCGTCTGCTTCCACATGGAACCTATGCTGGTGACCGTTTCTTCAATGCCTCTCGACGCCAGGAGGTCCACGCGCTCCTTGAACAGCTCCGCCCATTTCTGGGCCAGTCCTGTCGCGAGTTTGGGGTTGTCCGCCCGGGCGTGGAACAGGATCATCTGCGAGTAGGTTACGCCGCGCTGCGCAGTCCGCCTTCCCAACTGCACCAGTTCTACGTCGAGGTTCTCGCTGACGTCCTCGACAAGCGCGCCTTCGAGCCCCGGGGTGCCTTCGCCCTTCATGGCGTCTATCACGTCTTTGATCAAAGAATTTGATTTGGCTATTGTCCTGTAAGTCTCGACGGGAAACGTACGCGGCATCATCTCATCGAGTTCAAGTTGCATCTGCTCCGGAGTCCGCCGTGTAGCCGCAAGTCCTTCGACCTCTTTGAACAAGGGAGGATACACGAGCAGAGTAACGGTAGACTGGTACTGACGTGGCGCTACATAAGCGAAGATCGCTCCAGCAATTGCACAGATCAGCGCGCCGGCCACCACCTTGTGCCAGTTGTCCCATACGACTTTCAAGTAGTTGGGTGAGTAGTCAACCTGTTCTTGTGCCATAACTTATCCTCTGATGAACACTGGTATTCCTCAAACATCACGCGTTTCAAGATATTCTAGCACACAATGAGGAGGCCGGACAACTCTTTTGCCCTGAGCCTGTCAAGACTCTTTAGAAATGTCCTCTGTGTTAACTCTTTAGAAATGTCCTCCTGTAGCCATAGCTCGAAGTGCTTGCATTGTGTGTAGGTTGGCCCCCATGGGGGCCAGATTTGTCAATAATTATGTTTGGTCTCTGGTCGATT
>CBFDCQ010000095.1:0-11547 GCA_965603355.1 uncultured bacterium | reverse complement strand
GAGATGTCGATCCCGGTCACACGAAAGCCCCGCTCGGCAAAGAACCGGCTCCAATGACCTGTACCACAACCTATTTCGAGCAGCTGATTCCCATGCCGGCTGTCCGGAAGCGCTCGACCTATGGCCTGTTTTTCGATACGATCGTAGACGACCCCTCGGGCAGTGTCGTACCAGTGCTCGTAACGTTCGGCTACAGTCCCAAAGTCAAATGTGCCGGGTGACGTTCTAATCACCGTTACCTCCACCAAGTAGCTACATCCGCGAAATACCGTCTTGTCGCCCTTGTTCTTGCTGAATCATCTCCGTGAGAGCTTCGCGCTTTTCGGCAAGTGTTTCCTCGAGCTCAAACACCTTGCGCTCATATGCTCCCGTATGGTCATGGGCTGGTGTCGCTGCTATCTTGTACGCTATTTCCTTTTCAATAGCCTTGATTTCCTCTTCAATCTGCCTGGTGCCCATAAGTGGCACTCCTGGACAGCATCGCGCCGGCTGGTCCATGACTCTCAGTCGGTCTGGGCTATGAGCTTCTTGACCTCTTCGATGCTCTGTTCGGCAACCTTCCGCTCCTTGGTGAAATAGCGAACCATCCGTTCAAGAAGACCACGCTGTTCGGCCGGTGTATCGAAATGTTCCAAGAGTTGCCTGGTTTTGGCCACGTTAGCCTCAACCTCGACCGGTATTCTCTCACTATCGTGACGTACGGCCTCCTGTGGGCAGATCTCATGACAGTGGCCGCAGCGGATACATTCATCGTCATTGATCGCGGCGGTATCGTTTGCCTGGAGCGATATTGCATTTACAGGACACTCTTCGACACAGAGACCGCATCCAACGCACATCTTTTCATTAACCCATGGCATAGTTGCTACCTCCTTATATATTGGCTATCTCACAACGGATCCAATTGTCACATATGCTGTCTGAAAGTGCTTCGTGCTGCAGCACGTAAACGCTATTGAGCGTCGTCTCACGGCGCTTGCGCGTCCACCGTTTCCTCGTCTGGCGACTCCACTCCAGACCACGCCGATATGGATTTGCCGCTAAAGGCGAAGTCCGCGCGGTTCCCTTTCAGAGTGAGGCTGCGCGGGCTTCTGGACCGCGACCAATCCTTCGGATGTTGGACACGCCGCATAAGGTCGAGCCTTCCCAGCTTCTTTAATCTTTCGTAAATAAGAACCCAGCCGCAGTCACGGTTGCTGTCGACCTCGCATTTACCGTCCTTCGCGCCGCCACACGGCCCGTTCAGCAGTCCTTTGGCGCACAGAGTGAGGGGGCAGAGCCCACCCGTCTGTTCGACGATACACTCGCCGCATAGTCGGCAGTATTCAGTGATAAAGTCCTGGGTGACGGTTTCACCGCCGAAAATGGTGTTGCATCCGGGATGCACCACACCCCCATCGGTCGCGTCTATCACCGTATGGACTCCCTGCCCGCATGCCAGGACCAGAAACGAATCTGCGGATTCGGTTGCCTCCTTGTTATCAACGTTGAGCGCCCTTGTCACATCGTGGAGTATACACGTCGCGTCGGGCACGGCCCAGCCGGTCACTTCCACCCCTTTGCTTTCCAACCTTTCCTTCATTTTCTTGGCTTCTTCCTCTCCGCCGCTGTTACACTTTGTGGCACAATTACCACACCCAACGACGAACACCTTTTCGCCTCCTCGGAGGAAACTGAGGATTTCGTCAAGTGGTTTTTGAATTGTAGCATGCATGTTTCGGTATCCTTATCTTACAACCATCCCACCACCACTAACCTGTCCGTTCTTGCAAAAGACGATTCCCGGAACAGCTTGAACCTGGTATTGCCGAGCCAAAGAATCGAGGGCAGAATCCCCAGAATCCCACCCCAGACGGCGCCGCGAACCTGAGTCGCGGTCAGCGGGCACGCGCCGGTCGAACATTTTCTGACACAACCAATCACACTCCCAATAATGCCAACTATGATTACTCCCAGAGCGATACGAGCCATTCGTTCTTCAAACTCCTCGCTGTCGGGCGCCAGGAACAAACAGGCCCGCACATCCGGCACATTCATTCTCATTTATCCATAGAATGTCAGCGTTACTTCTTTTTCTGTCGCCGACCAATCCGCTTAATATCCGGCAGCTCTCCGTTCCTCACTGCACATATATGCGTGCAACTCTCCAGTTTAACATCCTTATCCAGGGCTTCCACAGAAACGGGCACCGCTTCAAAGCCCAATACGTGCAAGTATTCCACAAGGTCGTGGACGGATTGGCCCAGGCGCGAAAGATAATCATGGTGAATCTCACAGAGTATATGGGGCGCATTTTGCTGCAGCGTTTTCTTCCCTCCCCGAAGCACAAGCAGTTCGGCACCTTCACAATCCATGTTAATCAGGTCAATTCGTTCGAGGGCCTGCTCCGCTATGAAGTTGTCCAGGGAAGTGGTCCCAACAATGATTTTCTCGGCGTCGTCCGCGTGGACGATCCCGCTTCCTTCGCCATGCTTGTAGTAGCTGGTTTGACTTTCCTTGTCGGTGACGGCGAGCTGATGCGCCGTCACATTGTCCACTTCATTCAAGCGCAGATTCTCTATGAGTGCTGCGTAGTACTCAGGAACGGGCTCGAAAGCGTGGACTTGTCCTTGCGGGCCGACGCTCTTCGCCAAAGCTACGGCCGTGACGCCCTTGTTTGCCCCTAATTCCAACACCACCACACCCGGTTCAGCCATGGCCTCCAGCATCCTCACTTCACCATGATGATGCGCGTCTTGCTTAAGCTGTGTCTGGAATGACGGGGAGTCATAGATAAACAGATCGAGCGCGAGATCGCTCGTTTGCCGTTTGCGGAAACCGTAGAGATGGCCTTGCTGGAGGCAGTCGTCGTGGATGAGTTGACGGTACATTTCCTTCTCTAGGCGGAACCCGACGCTCTCGATTTCTCGTTTGAGGTCATCTTGGGAAGTGATGTCCGTGTGGGTGACAAGGTGGGGGCTGAGAACAGAGAGGAGGCCGTCCCACTTTATGACCCTATACATTTCCCGGAGCAAGGGTCTTCTGTCCGTGGCTGTGCTTCTTCTGGTGGTTTCCCCCTGGCTCTCTTCCCATCCAATCAGATGCAGAACATCGTGGAGAAGAACTACATCGACAGACTCGTTTTCCAACGGGACTTGGACTCCCCCGTATGTGTTGATGGTACTGATGTGGGTCAATCTCTGGGCGGAGGCCAAGCGTCGCAAGGTTTCCAAAGCTTCCGGGTTTTTGTCCATGGCGTAGACCTCGCCCTGTTTACCCACTATCTTAGCCGCGGGGATACTGTAACTGCCGTTCGCACATCCGAAATCCAGGACTTTCTGACCCGGCCATACACCTATCGCTGCGAGGCAATCATCCGCGTGCTCTTTCAGCCACATGTCCAAGTCGTTTTCGATGGTCCTATTCCTTCTGCGGAGTCCATTGTTCTTAAGGGATTCCGGAGTTATCGGACCGAACGCCCATTTGACGCTTCCATTACTCATGGTCCGTCCTTTCAGCTCTGGCGCCCGCAACGGCATCTCGTACGGCAGCCGCCGAAACCGGGGCGATGCTGAACGATCGGTAACCAAGACCCAATAGACCCGGGATGAGATCCGGCCGCGATGCGATTACGCCACACATCATCACGTCGTTTTCGCGTCCCAGCGCTCTGGCTTGTTCAACGATGAATTGTAACAACCAGAGGAATGCGCTATGTTCTGCATCGTTGTAGTGGAGGACCTCCTCGTTATCGCGGTCGGCCCCCATAAAATACTGAAGCAAGTCATTGGCTCCCACACTGACAAAGTCTACTTGTTCCAGTATTGTCCGCGTCTCGATGGCGGCGGCTGGAACCTCGATCATGGCGCCAAGTCTGACATCCTCGCCAAACGGCACGTGTTCTGTGCGGAGGTCGGCCTTCACCGTTTCAAAGTGGCGCTTCGCCTCTTTGATGTCATCCACCGTGGTAACCATTGGCAGGAGAATCCGGACGTTCCCGTCTTCGGCGGCGCGAAGAATCGCGCGCATCTGGGTACGGAGTTCCTCAGGATGGTGCAAGAGATGACGTCGTATGCCGCGAACGCCCAGCGCGGGGTTTTGACCACTGCAACGATGAAGAGCAGGCCTTTGTTTGTCCGCGCCGATATCAAATGTGCGTATCGTGACAGGTCTGCCTGCAGCCGCATGCACGACCTGACGATAGACATTGTATTGCTCCTCTTCAGTTGGGAATGTGTCGCTCAGAAGGACGAGAAACTCCGTGCGGAACAGACCGATCCCTTCGAGGCCGCTCTGAAACGCCAGAGTAACCTGGCGCGGATTCTCGATATTTGCCAGGAGATGAACGTGGGTGCCGTCCCGCGTGGCACACTGGATCAGGGACGGTGTTCCCTCGGGCATTTCCAGCTTCGCTTTGCGCGCTCGATACTCCTCGATAGTGGCCGGGGTCGGTCTGATCATAACCAAGCCATCTATAGCGTCGACAATTATCCCGTCGCCGTTTTCAGCAGCCTGTTTCAACCCCGGAAGATCGCCAACTGCGGGAATGCCGAACCCTCTGAGCAAGATCGCCGCGTGCGAGGATAAGGCGCGGCTCTCTGTGGCAAACCCGAGCGCGTCGCTGTGTTCTGCCAGCACAACATCGGAGGGAGAGAGGTACTCGGAAACCAGTACTCGCCCTTGCGTTGTCCTAGCTGGGTTAGCACGGACCGCTTGGCCTTCGTCAGAGAGAACCTGCAAGGTGTGATCGACCAGGTCACGCACATCCTCGGCCCGGGCCTGAAAGTACGGGTTGCGCATCTTCTCAAACTGCCTTATCAGGCTTTCCCCCTCCTCCTCGATGGCCCACTCGGCGTTCTTGTGCTCCGCCGCGATACGCTCGACAACACGATTGTGGAGATCCTCGTCATTGAGCATCATCTCGTGCGCATTCAGTATTGTGGTCACTTGGGAGACTGAGACTCCGTGATATTCCTCGATATGTTGATGTAATTGTTCGCCGACGGTTCTCACAGCGCGGCTGTAGCGCTCCTGCTCAACCGATACACGGCCGGGCTCAATCACGTTCCTTGCGATAACAGTTTCCGGATCCACACACCGGACTATACCGATACCGATGCCGGGGCAGATTGTTGTTCCCTTTAGGATGACTTCACGGTTGCTCTCCTTCGCGCGCGACTCGACTTTGTTTGCCATATGTTACTTCCTCAGTAGCCAAAAGCCATTCGTTCTTCAAGCTCCTCTTTGCCGGGCATCCGGAACAAATACCAGCCTGTTTCGTGCAGACCGCCAGGTGTTGCCCATCTGGGACCCCATCCCCGTCTTTCTCGATCCCTTTGCTCCTTGCTGGATAACGCTAATCTGTGTCACGGGCCGGTTCGTATAGCTCCCGAAAGGCCTGGTCCGCCGCTATGGATATAGGTTCCGCACTCGGTTCCGGCGACATTTCCGGCTGACCGGCGCACCGGAACGTCGCCAGGTCGAGGGCGGTCAGCTTCGATCTTATAGCGAGGGCAATCACGTCAATATACCTGGCCGGGCATTCGCTCGAGCTGACAATTTGGCCGCCTATTATCCGTGCATCGTCTTTACTGAAGATGAGTTTAACTGTATAGGGTTTTTTCCCTTTCAACATCGAATGTTTGCTCATCGCATCTTTCTTGGCGCTAACCACAACGATCCCCTCCGCCTTCGCTGCAGACTCGGTGATGCCAGCCGATGCAACCGCGAGATCGAACAGTGTTGTGGCAAAACTGTTCACCAACGGCGGGAACTTCACTCGGTATCCCAGTATATTCTTGGCGATCACCCTGCCGCCAATCACCGCATTCGGCCGTATTTGGCCGAGTACAGGCTTGCCGGTTATAGCGCTTTCGTACTCGATCAGGTCGCCGGCAGCGTAGATGTCCGGGTCAGACGTCTGCAAGTATTCGTTCACTTTCACGCCGCGGTTCCCGATCTTGATTTCCGCTTCCCGCGCCAATTCGGTATTGCACCGCAGCCCGGCACCCACGATTATCATCTGCGCATCGAGCCTTTCCCCTGTTGATAGCTCGACTCCTTCCACCTCCTGCGAACCCAGCACTGCCTCGACCTTCGTGCTCAATCTCAGCTCAAGATGTCTGTCCGTCAGATATCGCTCGATTTGTTCGCTCATATCCGGGTCGAACGTCATCGGCAATACATGATCGAGCATTTCGATGACGCAAACCTTGATCTGTTTCGATGCGAGAAGATATGCGATTTCGAGCCCAACCGCTCCAGCGCCGATTACAATGGTCTGTCTTACACATCTGTCGTTTATCCATTGCAGGATATTCGTTGCATCACGGCTGGTACGTAGCACATACACACCTTTCAAATCAGCTCCTTCTATCGGCGGTACGACAGTTCTCGCTCCAGCAGCAAGGACAAGTTTGTCATAGCCATAGCTATTTCCGTCTGCCGCAACCACCTGCTTTGCAGCTCTGTCAATGCGGGTCGCCCTTTCGTCCACCAGTCTTATGCCTTTGTCCGCGAGTATGCCATCATCTTTTACAGACGAGTCCACCGTGACATCGCCGCTGGCGATATACGGTGTCGCACACCGCGTCACGAAATTCTCTTCTTCCCGAATAACCGTCACCTCGACCTCCGGCGCAAGCGTTTTAGCCATCATTGCCGCCGGCCCGCCGACCCCCGCACACCCGATAACAACGATTCTTTCGACCTTATCCATATCTCGGTTCTCCTCTTGTGATACAACCTGCCATGCGGGTTCTCCTCACATCAGCGCACCTTCAACGACCATCCTCGTCCCTCGCAGCCGTCAGCAACCCCCTTAACCGATCGAGCGAAATTGAATAGGATTCCAACGGCAGGTTCATCATGTCCGATATCCAAAGAATTCGTTCGGGCGACTCGAGCATCAATTGGTCGTAGTAACCGAGGGCGTCCAGCACAATAGCTTTGTCATGACGGGGAAACATCTCATTGAATTTGCCGATGTCCCAATCCTTGAAAATGAAATCCCAGTGTTTAAGCCATCCTGGCGTGAGCCAGTGTACTTTCTGCGATCCGCGTATCCGTTCCCGTTCCTCTTGACTCGCCAGCATGTCAACACAGTTTGCCGCCTTTATTCGGACCGCATTCACGTTCTGCTCTCGGATCAGCGTGTCGGTGACCCGTTCGGGCTTCGAGGTGTCAACGAAACACCGTGCTCCGTATACGACAATCACGTGCCCGGCCACCTTCTGTGCGTCCTGAAGTCTGCGGGTAACTTGTTTTTCATATTCCCACGGCCATTCGTGGAGACCGGGCGCTGCATAGAGAACCCTGTCCACATCCAGAAGTCCTGAGCGGCGCAGTCGTTCGATCTCCTGACGCATCGTGCCACAGGAGACGATGCTGCGTCCCTTGAATGAAACGAACTCGGACATGAGCTTCCTCACTGTATGTTTGGCTGGTCTTCGCTAATCAATGTTGCCTCCGAAACTTCTTCAATAACCGACGGGAAAAGGGTTTCGTCAGTATGAGGGAGAAAAAGCGACGCGACGTACCGGTCCATGAATCGCGGTTCCATGCTGAGTTCCACATATGTCATATTGCGAGCTATTTCGGTTAACCGTTCGATATTCTCCCGGGCCAACAAGGCCATCTTGGCTCCTTGTAACGACGCGTTGCCTACGAACCGGAATCGCTCGCGCGGTAAATCCGGCAGAAGGCCGATGGTCACAGCGTTGCGCAGGTTAAGGTAGTTGCCGAAGCCGCCGGCAATGTACAACCTGCTCACTTCGTGAAAGGACAACCCAACTTTCTCCGTTAGAATGCACATTGCCGTAAAGATCGCGCCCTTTGAGCGTATTGCGTGTGCGATATCATTTTCAGTTATGACGATATCATGGTCGACACCTGCTCGTTTGCGGGGTACAAGAATCAACTCGTCTCCCTCGTCGGTCTCTCGGATGAGATCTGCTGGAGCCTGTGCTGCAAACTTGCCGGACCGGTCAATCATACCGGCCTTAAGAAGTTCTGCGATCGCGTCGATAAGTCCCGAGCCGCAAATTCCACGTGCCGGCGCGTTATCGATCGTCTCAACGTGCGGCATGCCTGTGTCATCATCAACCCGGACTTTCTGAATGGCGCCGGTCGCGGCCCTCATCCCGCACCGGACACCACCGCCCTCGAACGCCGGGCCTGCCGAGGAAGCGCAACAGATTAACCAGTCGCGGTTGCCGATCACTATTTCGCCGTTGGTTCCCACGTCCATCAGGACACATGGCTCCTCTTCGCTGAAGATCCCGGTAGCCAGGGCGCCGGCGGTGATGTCACCGCCGACATATCCGCTGACGCCCGGAACGCACACAATCGGCGCTTCCTGAAGGATATCGAGTTCCACTTCACCGGCACGCACCGGCGGCGGAAAATTCGTCACTGAAACGAACGGTTCCTGCCGGATAGCACACGGCGCGATGCCTAGAAACAGATGTGTCATGGTGCTATTGCCGGCACACACCGCACAGCGTACATCAGTGGGCTCGCACTCGTGCGTCTGATAAAGCTCGCGAAGGAGTCTGTTCATAGTGTTGACGACTAGGCTATGCAATGTTTCTAATCCCTGTCGGCCACGGCACGCGTGAATGATGCGCGTAAGGACATCTTCACCATAGCCGGCCTGGCTGTTGAGTGTGCCCCGGGTACCTATGATCTGTCCAGAGTCGAGATCTACCATCTGTACCATGATCGTAGTCGTACCGATATCGATGGCAAGGCCGTAATTGGGCCGGTTCAGGGGCCGCGCAGCATTGATGGCACGGGCGGTACCATCCAGCATTTGTGCGTAGACGGTTGCCTGCCAATCGTATGTGCGCAACAGATTCGGTAACTGTCGCAAGGTTGACAAACAGGCCCCGGAGCATTTTATTCCTGCCTGCTCAGCCACGTTTCTACAGACACGTTCGAGGTCACCGGTCGGCTCTTCAAGAGAAGGCGGTTTCACGCGGACAAGGAAGCCTTTCACAATCGGCTCTAACTCAGGCACATCGAGGTCGGCAATCATAGTCTGAATGTCGGAACTTCCATCAAAGTCTATAAGAGAGACTTCGTCACCGACCGTTTGAACGTTTTCGTCGCGCGCCTCGGGTGGGACATCCACTGTAACATCGCCCAAAACCCGAGTCTGGCAGGCAAGTACATAGCCCTCACGGCGCTCGTCTTCCATGAGGTGCTGGTTGGCAGGGCAGTCCGCTTTTCCTTCTCGCACAATGACTTTGCATTTACCACATTGACCTTCACCGCCGCACGGTGAAGTGATGTGAATCCCAGCACGGCGAGCAACATCCAGCAAGGTCTCGGAGTTGTCAGCAACAGCCGATACCCGGCCCGGCAGAAAGGTTACTGTGTGTTCAATTCCGTTTCGGACGCTCCGCGTCGAACGTTGCGCGTCTTTATGTAAAGCATAGATGATGCAGTCGAGTCGGTACTTGCACGCGTCTTCCGGTTTCGGGCAACGCGGCGTATCCTTTGGGATCCGTTTTCCGGTTTTCTGACACAAATACGTGTCCTCACCTGTTCTGCTGTCTTTTCCAGCGTCCATATTGTGCTCGCCAATCATGTATTCAACCGCTTTCGTCGGGTGCATGCGAGATTGATGTTGCGTTTCCGCTCACGCATTCTTCGCGCCTTCTCTCGGCCGAAGAGTCACGGTGCTGTTGATAAAATCCACCGAGAGAATCTCGCCGCGAACGACCTTGGTTTCTCCAAGCATTGTGCTTACTAAAAGTTCATCCTGTTCACATTCGATGTGCGCCACGTCGGCAAGAACCAGTTCGCCGGTGCCCGTATGTTGCCGGTCCGTTAAGTAAACTTCCGCAAGACACATTTGCCTCATCTCCTCTATCTTCAAACATCCCGCATAGCAGTCGCATGCTGTTGAGAGAGCGCAAACTCCGCCAACGCGTCCACTATCGGCACCATTTCTTCCGCATACGGCGGTCCCTCCGCACATTTCAACCCTTTCAATGTCTGACCTATCAGCGCGGCGTCTGCGATCTGCCAATGATGACTGATCACTCCCAGCACGTCGATGCGCCTCGTTTTCAGCTCGGATACGACATGTCTTTCCATTTGGCCCGTGGACACCTTGTTCACGATAACGCCGGCAAACCGCGCTCCGGCATCCGTCGCCAGCTCTTTGATTCGCTCGGCTGTGGCGATTGACTCGAACGACGGTTCCACGACGACTATGACGGCGTCAACGCTCGTTTCAATACCGCGACCGAAATGCTCAATACCGGCTTCCATGTCGACTATCGCCATCTCGTCTGCGCTGAGATGCAACCGTTTGAGGAACTCCCGTGTCAGGACGCCCATCGGACACGCGCATCCTTCTAACGCCTGATGTATCTTACCGACTACTATTAGGCAACATCCTTCGTTGCAGGCCACAAACTCGGGCGGCAGATCGGCGACCCGGATTTGCGACTGCATCAGAATCCGCGCTTTGTCCTCAGGTATTGCAGACACAACGGGTTTACCGCGCATCAGAGGCATGACTTTCTTCTTGCCGCCGGCAAGCTCGATCAAGGAGCGCGGCGACCGCCGCAGACCCAGCATCCGATACAACCCTGCGTTCGATTCGTCTGAATCTATTACGACAAGTTCTTTCCCGCGTCGGGCGAGTTCGTGGGCCAGAAGCATCACGACGGTGCTTTTGCCGGTACCACCCTTTCCGCACACACAGATTTTCATGTGCAGCTCCTTTCGCTAGATGGTCGAAACCCCTCGGCCCAGATGACTTGGCGACGTTCGATGGTTTTTGCCGTCACGTCAGAGAATCCCGCTTCATTCATCATCAAATCGATCTCCTCGACGGTGTAGTAATCTTCGTTCCAGAGCCGTTGCGCTAGCGAGTCGCGCGGAAAGTCCACGATCAGGATCTTGCCGCCGGGCCGTAAGATTCGGTACGCCTCACCCAGCACGCGGTCCGGCTCGTCCATCTCATGCAGCGACCACATCGAAACCACCGCGTCCACCGTACCGCCGCGAATGAAACCGACGTCCGTTGCATCGGCTTTAACGCATTTTGTTTGACCACGCCCGCGACTCCGACGGCCGTCGCCCGGAAAGTTCTCTTCGGAGGTGTCTATTCCCGTTACGCGCTGGCGGTACGCGTCCCTCAGGAACCGCACCAGCTCGCATGAACCGCAGCCGAAATCCACAACACGGTGCGCTACCCGCAACGTTCTGCCTATTCGTAGATACATACGCGGTTTGATTCTGTCGTAATAGTTGTTCGAAGACTGCAAATCCTGCCCTCACACGCCCAAGCGAGCCTTTTCAAGCCGTGTCCGTTGCACCGGACCTCTCGTTCCAGTCGAACCCGTCCGTCTTTTGCCACCCTTCTTGCGGCAGTGAATCGAAACAGACCGGTTGCGGATTAACCCACTGGCCGTCAGCTGTAATCTCCCATTTCGTGTAAATGTCCATAGGTGAAGCGTTACTGTCGATCCGATACCCCGCCGGATGGTAGCCGGCCGTTATTTCAGTTACCTTGAACGTTTGCGCCATCATCTGTCTCCATCCCGTCGG
>CBFDCQ010000094.1:0-11587 GCA_965603355.1 uncultured bacterium | reverse complement strand
CGACCCCGACTCGGACGGCGACGAGCTGCCTGACGGATGGGAGGTTGACAACGACAGTGACCCGCACGATGCGGATTCGGACGATGACGGCCTGAACGACGGCGATGAGGTCAACATGCACGGCACCCACCCGAACGACCCCGACTCGGACGGCGACGAGCTGCCTGACGGATGGGAGGTTGACAACGACAGTGACCCGCACGATGCGGATTCGGACGATGACGGCCTGAACGACGGCGATGAGGTCAACATGCACGGCACCCACCCGAACGACCCCGACTCGGACGGCGACGAGCTGCCTGACGGATGGGAGGTTGACAACGACCTGGATCCGAACGATGACACCGGCGATAACGGTGCCGGTGGCGATCCGGACGGGGATGATCTCACCAACCTCGAGGAATACGAGAACGAGACGGATCCGAAGGACCCGGATACTGACGGTGACGGGTTGAGCGATGGTGACGAGGTTGCAGACCTCGATGAAGCCACGCCGGGAGTTCAGAACCCGTTCGATCCGTTGGAGGCGGACAGCACCGGCGACGATTTCGAGGATGTGGCCGACGGTATCCCGGACGGACAGAACGACTACGACGGCGACGGGCAGCCGAACGCCTATGAGTTTGAATACGGCGGCAACGCACTCGATCCTACTGTCCAGGCAGCGGGCCCCCCGAGATACAGGATCGTGATAGGTGATATAAAGGTGCTCTACAGCAAGGGCGGCTGCTACGCGGCTCACAACCTCGCTGACGATACGCTGACGATAGTCATCTGGGAGGACGGTGGGGCTCTGAACGTCAATGCGGGAAAGGATGCTCCAGCCTACTGGGGCTCAGGCTGCGACATCTACATTCACGCGCCGGATGCTTCTCTCAAGAAGATCAACCTCAAGGGTAGGGAGGAGATGGATCTGTACGTCTGCGGGCAGGTGGATTATGTGAAGAACTTCGTCTTGAAGTACGGGTTTGTGGGCGATACGGGAGGGTATGGTGAGGCGTTCGGTCTAGGCAGCGCTGCGGACGACCCACCGAAGAACGTTCTGATCAAGTGGGGAGCCGCCACGGCGCCGCTGCTTGGAGTGTCGTATCCTGGTGCTCCATTTGACCTGACGCCCATGGTGAAATCAGAGCTTTTTGTCGGACCCGAGCTTGCGGATTACGATAACGATGAAGATGAAGATATCAAGCTTGAGGAGCTTGCTGATTACGATAACGATTACGATTACGATGAAGAAGGTGCCGAGACGAAGGCCGCGTACACGTTCGAGTATGGAGACGTGAAGGTGCTTTACAGCCTGCCGGGCTGTGAGGCGTTCTACAACGATACCGACGGGACGTTGACGATTGAGATTTCCGATAGTGACGGTAACCTGTTGGTTAAGTGCGGTGACGAGGCGTATCTCGAGTGGGGGGATTCCTGCGATGTCCACATAGATGCGCCGGCCGCCTCGATCAACACGATCAACCTGAAGGGCAGACCTGAGACGCAGTTGCACGTGTGTGGCGAGGTCTCTTACGTGAAGAACTTCAAGCTCAAATACGGCTGTGTGGGCGACACGGAGTTCTACGGTCCCGAGATCGGTCTGGGCTGCACGTCGCTGGCGCTGCCGAACAAGATCAAGATAAAGTGGGGTTGGACGACCGCGGCGCTGCTAGGGGTGTCGTACTAACGTGCGTGCGACAGCTGCTCGTGAATTACGGGCGGATGGATAGCTGTGCTTGCTCTTGCGACCCGATAGCCACATTTCTGTTTCCCATAGTAGGTGTCAGAGTTCCCGCTTATGGCCCAAATCTGCACCGTGCGGGCAAAACGTATAAGGTCTGCTCATGAACTTGCTAGATAGGCGACGTCGTCTTCTGTAGGGGAGGGTCTTGTACCCTCCCGTCATTGCCCACCGAGAACCTGGTATCTACACGGGAGCCCACGAGGGGCTCCCCTACGGCCGAAAAAATCTCTTTCGGCACACTCTAGCTCGGCTCGCATGAGGAACACGAAGCCGGGTTTAGTGTATAATGTGAGCGCTATTATGCCTTGAGCTTGAGTTGGTGATGCCAGTAAGGGTTAATACCGGAGTATGATCGAGGCGGACTGAGCGGTTGACTCTCCATACGTCAAGCAGCAGCAAATCTGAATCACGCCGGCGCCTTTTCGCGCCGGTGCTTGTCGCCGCAGCCTGTTTCCTGTTCGGCTACCAGGCCACGATATCGCAGGTGCTTGTCATCAGGGAATTTCTGGTAGTCTTTTTTGGCAACGAGCTATGTCTCGGTGTCATCTTCTTCTCTTGGTTTGTGGGGATAGCTGTGGGCGCCTATGTGGCGTCACGCGTGGCGGACAGGACGCGCGACCCGGTGCCGGTTTTCGTGCTCACGGAGCTCCTCTTTCCATTATTGCTGACAGGTTTTCTGCCGCTGATCAGAATCACTCGGGCGTGGCTCGGCGCGCTTCCGGGCGAGCTCATTCCGTTCCTGAAACTCGTTGGTGCAACCGGCCTGATGGTCATACCTGTCAGCGTTCTGATAGGTTTTGGTTTTCCGTTCGCTTGCCGCACTTTACGGTTGGTGCGCCAGCGGGAGCACACAACGTCGGGCGAGGCTCAGAGTATCGGCTGGGCGTACGTGCTGGAATCCTCCGGCAGTCTGGTTGGCGGCGTACTTTTCACCTATGTGCTGGTGCAGCATTTCAACTCGCCGGAGGCGGCCGTCATCTCGGTCCTCGTCGTATCGGCCTGCCTGTTGCTGCTGACGCTGTGCTTGATCCCGCGCGTTCGGAGCGCTCGTGCGCTCGCGTTATGCGCCGCGCTAGTCCTGCTGGTGGCTGCATCGGTGCTTGTGACAGGTCTTCCGGATAGGATCAACTCTGCAACGGTCCGCGCGCGATGGCGGTCGATGGGACAGAAACTCGAGCTGGTGGCTTCCCGGAATTCAAAGTATCAGAACCTGGCTCTTGGAGTTCAGCAAGGTCAGTACAGCCTCTTTGCAAACGGACAGTATGCTTTCTCGTTCCCCGACCCGTTCATCCCCGCGCAGGAGGCCAATCTCTTCATGTGCGAGCATCCCGACCCCAAAGAGATACTCCTGATCGGCGGGACACCGGGAATGTTGAGCGAGATTCTGCGCTACCCTGTACGTTCGGTGGACTATCTCGAGATTGACCCGGAAGTCCTATCCATCATTGAACCCCATCTGTCGTCGGCGGAGCGGGAAGCTCTGGCAGACGAAAGAGTGAACATATTCTATGAGGATGGCAGACGTTTCGTGAAACGAAACCGAGGGAAACGCCGATACGATCTGATCATTCTTGACCTACCGGACCCCTCCACCGCAATGTTGAACCGATTTTATACCCGCGAGTTCTTTTCGGAAACCAAGGATGCGTTGCGGCCCGGCGGCGTAGTGGTTGCGGGAATAAGTTCCGCTTCCACATACTTTGGGGAGGAGATGAAAAGCTTCAGCGGGTCGCTTTATGCGACGCTGCGGGATTCGTTTGCGTATCTGGCTATCTCGCCGGGCGAGGCAAACACGTTCTTTGCGAGCGATTCGCCCGACACGGTCACCGATGACGCCGACGTCCTCGCCGATCGATACGAGAGCTGGGGAATACAATCGCAGTACTTCTCAAAGTACCTCTTCGCCAGTCTATTGGAGCCGGAACGTGTCCGGTTCACACATGAATCGTTCGAGACAGCGGAAGGTCTGCGCATCAACACCGACGACACGCCTGTTACCTATCTCTTCAATCTGGTGTTGTGGAGCAGGTATTCCGGGGGCAGATTCGGTCCGGTGCTTCTGAGACTCAGCAGTATGCGCTTTCACAGGCCTGTCCTGCTGATAGCCGTCGTGTTCGTGCTGGTCGCCGTGCTGCTTTTCCGCCGGAGATGCGGCACCGAGGCTCTGGGCCAACCGCTTGCGCTGATCGCGATAGGCACCACCGGAACCGCCGCGATGGCGTTCGATCTCACTGCGCTTTACGCGTACCAGAACATCTACGGTTATCTCTACCAGGAGATCGGACTGGTGGTGGCGCTGTTCATGACGGGGCTTGCTTTAGGCGGCATTTCAGCCACAAGATGGCTGGAACGAGGCCGGGCGACGCGGCCGGTTACGCTTCTGGCGCTGGAGATCGCCGTCGCCGCGTTCGCTCTCGCGTTGCCGCGACTGCTCCAGGTGGCAGGTGCAGTGGAAGGTTATGTTGTTGGCAAGCTTTTCTTCTTGCTGGTGGTCGTGATAGCGGGCGCGATCACGGGCGCCGAGTTTCCAGTCGCCAACGCCGTTTTCGTGCGCGCCGGTGGAAGAATGGGTACGTCGGCGGCGCTGACCGAATGCACGGACCATCTCGGTGCGGCCCTGGGGGCTTTCCTGACGGGGGTATTGTTGCTGCCGATTTTCGGCACGGTGAAAACCTGCGTGCTGCTCAGCCTCATCAACGCTCTTAGCGCCACGCTCATCGCGATTTGGATTGTGGCGCGAAAGCGGGCCGGCTGAGATGCAGCTTCCAGAATGCAGAAGGGGCGAGGCATGGTGCCTCGCCCCATTCCGACTGACTCCAATTCCAGACCGAGAGCCTCCGTAATCCACGCCGGCCCCAGAAAGGGCCTACCGGGTACGTGGCAACACGTTCCGGGAGAAATCGCCAGTCCTACTACTTAACGACGAACCTGCCGTCGAGTTTTTCCATCTTATCCACGATTCCGCCGTACTCGAGCTCGCTGTACGGGAGCATGGCAGCGCCGTAGAAGCCCTGTCTGCGTATGTCGAGGGCTTTCCTGGACGTCTCATTCCGGATGTAATCCCAGAACGGATGATCGAAGGCGTCCGCCGGCTCGGTGAGTTTGCCATCCTGTATGCAGTAGGCCGCACAGGTCACCACGGGCGGGCCGTCGAAGTACGAGATGGTGCCGTTCTGTTTCACCGGCATCAGCGGCCCGGTGTGGCTGCCTCGCATGAACCCTGCCACTAGCGGCGATATGGCGAACGGCGACAGAACCTCACCGGTTGCCGGGAAGGCGCCCTGGACACGAACCAGCATGATCGGGTCGTCCTTGCCCACGTACTTGCCCGCGATGTTGTGCAGCCGGGTCGTGCTAACGACGGCCGCGATGTCTCCATCGCCACGGGAATGTATGGACTCGACCACAAACCGCTCCGGATCGCGCAGCAATGCTGCGATGTCGTACAGCTCTTCGGGAGCGTTCAGTTCGATGACACGGTCCGATTCAGTGTACGCAACGTCCATGATTGTGTACTTGAAACCCGCCGCCATCTTGGGGGACAGGATCAGCCCTGCGCAGTGCATGGGATCCGTGAACCCAAGATACAGAGGCAGGCTGTATGCGCCCGGGTCGGTCTTATCCGCGGCGAAGAACAGAACCGGCTCGTTGGGTCGTTCCTCGAACTCCATCTCCGCTACGGCCGGTCCCATACCCTTGATGTTCCCGGAGAACGAATCCTTGAGCAGGTCCTGGCCGGCGCCGTATAGACCCTGCTTCTTTGCCACCTCGGTACCTGCCACAAAAGCGTCCCACGCCATCTTGTGGATCTTTTCGCTTCCGACGCCCTGATCGTGGCTGCAGAGTATGGCAATATCATCGCCGGTGGAGCTCACTCTGCTGTCGATCAGGAGTCCTTTTGCCTCCTTCTTGACGTACTCTTTTACCCGATCAAGGACAGCCTTGCTGGGCTGGATGTGCCCGCCGATACTGCCTATGTCCGCCTTGATCCCACTCAAAGTGACCTTCATACTTCTTGCCTCCTTTCCCTTCACGCGGTTTCCGCTCCGCAGGTCCAGCGTGTTCGCAAAGCGCCGATGTGTCTACTCAAGCTTCAGCGGGCGCTCGACGTGTTCGTTGAGCGACTGGGACCACTGACACGCTGCCGGCGGAAGTTTCCCTTGTACCTCTCAGCTTTCCCCTCTCTCACTCAATGGCAGAAGCAATATGGCAGCGGCGCCACGCGCCGTTCGGGTGAACTCAAGATACTCTCAGCGTCACCCCTGGTGACATTCCCCCTCCGAGGCTAAACCACGCCATCGTCCGTCCATTGATTCCAAACCCGGCGCTCCGTTGGATTAGCGGCGATTATATAACATTCGAGCTTGCCGTGTCAAGTGCGAATCCAGCTCTTTTTCGGGGCTTGCGAAAAGGGTGCTGGGGAGGTGCGAGCGAGCGGAGTTACCTGTATGCCGTAATTTGCGAAAAATGGGCCGATTCGCTGATGCCCGACAACGAGCGGAGTCACCGGCGCGGCGTCGATATGCAAGCGGTCTATCAGGTTGACGAGGTAGACAAGCTCTGCTACAATTGGGGCCAAGACAGTCGTCGACGGGTAAACTTATGAAAGGGTGAGAAGCGATTCTCGGGTTCCGTGAAGGGCAGGTGTCCCTCTCGCTTGAGCCGGCGCCGAAACACTTGTTACCCTCCACGTTCTCTGACCGGTTCAAAGTCGCCTGTTCATATGAACAATGCCACGCGGGAATGCTCCCAGCGTACTTTCGCAGTTGAAAGAAGGAGGAGAACACAGGCAGTCATAAGATTTTAACAAATTCACGTTGACCGCATGAAGGAGTAGTGCCATGAAGAGTATCAGGAACTGGATTGAGGCAAAAAGAACGAATAAGAGGCGCGCAGAGCTCGAACGACTGGCGCTGGTAGTCGAGGATGAGTATGAGTTGGCGCAGATAGAGGCGGATGTTCTCGCACGGCAGTTCGATCCCGAGGTACCGCATGTACAATGCGCGCTGAGGCTGCGCGACGCCTTCGGTGTCTGGCATGAGAAATATCGCGACGTTCTGGCCGCTTACGACAAATTTGAGGTTGAGAAGGCGCGGTATGAAACCAACAGACACTCGGCCATATTGTCGGGTTCTGTGTTGAGGAAGGGCCTTGGCCAGCAAAACAGGAAAGCGCTTTTCCTGGACTGATCTCGATTTTGGGGAGTGCACAGCGCCGTAGCTGTGCTGTCGGGAGGGTCACTGCGTTCCGGGGACATGCGGACCCATTCTATGCGCACTGGGCCGCAAGATCGCGTCTGACTTGACATACACGCGGTTGAGCCTTACAATGATCGCCAAAGGGGGTGGTACGAAGACGGGCCTATTGGCGTAAGAAAAGTCGGGATTGTTGATAAGGGAAATCTGCCGCACGCTCCTGGTCACCTCCGCCACGTTGAAGATGCACCGTGGCGAGACTAATTGGCTAGTCCAACGTCCCGACGGTCTTCAGGAAGAAAGCTTGCGGGCGACGCGGCAGGGACGTTGAAGAGGCTGGAGCGGCGTTGTCAACTGGGATGTGCAGAGTGGTTTTGGCAGAAGGGAGGGGTTCAGATGAAACGCGGAACACAGTACTTTGCAGCAGTGCTGGTAGGAGTGGCGCTCTTGACAGTCCTGTCAACGGCGGATGCGGCCACGGTGAAAATAGATGGCATCAAGGTGGTATACGACAGGCCGATCGCCGCTGGATGGGGCGCGTATTACGACCAGTGGGACCAGACTCTGACGATTGAGATTGAGCAGCAAGCTCAAGGGGGGAACCTATTAGTCAAGGCCCTGGAGAATGCTTATCAGTTCTGGCCCGGATACGTTGATGTCTACATCTTCGCCCCGTCCGCTGATATTGCCAGCATAAATCTCATAGGAAGGGACGGCCTCCGCTTCTACGTTGTCGGCGAGGTGGACTCGTGCAGGAAGTTCAAGCTGAATTGGGGGACTGTTGGCGGTACATGGGCCTATGGTCCGTATACCGGCCTGTATCAGTGGGACTTCGATCCCTGGGGGATGCACGGCGCCCGCTGGCCGAAGAAGGTTTTGGTGAAAAACGGGTTCTCCCTTGCGCCAGCGCTGGCTCCAATTGGTTTTCTCGGATCGCCCACACGTGTCAAGGGCGAAAAGGTCCTACAGATGGTATCCGAGTCCGAGTCTGAAGCATTGTCCGAAGCCAAGTCCAATCTGGCAGAGTCCGAGGCCGATGATGAGGAAGAGGAGGAGGACGATGAGAAGTCTGAAGATGACGACTCATCGGCCAACGCTGACTTCTCGCCCGGAGATAAGGTAGCGATTTTCCAGTCGCTATTGCTCAACGCAGAGTAGGGCTGACGGACCGTAGCGAGTGATGTAGTTGTGTACCCTTGAGGCACCGGCCTGGTAAGTCTATGGGTCGGTGCTTCAAGTGCGTTCGCGAGTAGGCTTACCACCCGCTCGCAGCGTCTTTCGCCTGTGTGGCGTATACAGTGGAGGTGGCACAGCGCGCGTTAATGAGCATTGAACGGATAGCCTTTTTGGGCAAATCAAAAGCGCGTACCCATGAGACCCGGTTCATGGTCAAGGGGATGCGACAGCTCGGCAAACAGGTTCTTTTCCTGAACGTGCCAAGCATACGACGCCGGCTGAGGGGACGGGACCTGGCAAGCGTTCTGCTGGGCGAGATTGAGAGGTTTGGACCGCAACTGGTCCTTTCGTATTCCAAGGACGCCCCGGATGAAGTGCTCGCGCAGCTGAGAGGTCGCGTGCCCACCGCTATGTTCTGGCCCGACTATGTGGAGCAGTTGGAGAGTGAGGAACGGCTGCTTCGAAAAGGCAGGTTGGTCGACGTATTCTTCATGACCAACAAGGGATTGCGCGATGAGCTCATCGCGCTGGGAGTATCGAGACCCGTCTTTTGCCCGCAGGCCTGCGACGCCGCCGAGCATCGCCGTATCCGTCCGCGCCGCGGCTATTGGAAATCGGATGTGGCCTTCGTTGGCCGTCCGCACAGCGGGTTTCGCGAGGCGATCGTCAAGAGCGTGCATGAGAAGGCTGACCTGAAAGTGTGGGGCGGCGATTGGCGCCATGTTGGCATCGAGTCGATCCGCCGCGATATCCGCCCGCGCGAGTTCGCCAAGATCTGTGGCGGAGCCAAGATCGTTCTTGGGTGCGACATGACGAATCGCGTGGAGTGCTACTTCTCTTTTCGTACATGGCAGGTGCTGGGTTGCGGCGGGTTCCTGCTCACCGACTACGTGCCGGGATTGGAGACGATATTCCGTAATGGTGAACACCTGGTCTGGTACAAGGATGGTGCGGAATGCCTCGAGCTGATAGACTATTATCTGGCGCACGACGAGGAGCGTCGACAAATAGGTGACCAGGGGTTTGAGTTCGTGCACCGCACGCGTAACTATCCGATCATGATGCGGGAAATGCTGGACACGGTGGAGCAGCTAATGGCAGAGGATGGAAGGGCGGTTTGAGCGCCCGATGCGCGTGAGTGGCGGTATTTGACGACCGGTGTTGAACCATGCCGCACCGCAATTGTGCGGTTCTACATGGCGCATCTGGATCAAGGCGACGCTGCCAATCGTTCGTCCTTACCTCCCTATTCGAAGTACCGACATGAGACGAGACCGGGTATGGGTGCGTGCGTGCGAACCCACCCGCGCTTGCCTGTGCTGAGCCAATTCTGCTATACTCACACAAATAATCCCGATGAAGAAGAACGTTTTGAGTGTGAAATAAAGCGCGCATTGCCGGTGGTGCATGTGCGCGCCCGGGGAGTTTTGCTGGGAACTTAGAAGAAGAGGTAACGACCGTTTCTCATGGCCAATCGCCAGAATGACAAGCACGCCGAAGAGCCTGCCTCCGTCCGAAGCTTCTCTGAATCAGTTGCACGGCTGAAGCACAACCTGAAGCTGGACGCCAGAGTGTACAAGCGGATGGCAGGCTATCTGGGTAGACACAAGCTGGCCATCTGCGTCACCGTCATAGCCGCTGGTTTTGTGGCATTGTTCGACGTGTTTGGAATAGCCGCTTTGGCACCCATTATAGACCTCGTGCTCAAGAGAGATGTGGCCGTTTTGAGTCGATATCCCGGCTTCAACACCGAAGTTGGACAAAGAATCGCACTGGCGGTTCAAAGCCTTCTTCAAACCGAGCCGCGAAAGTTATTGATCTTGTTCGCTGTGGTAATGACAGCGGGGACCATCCTTAAGAATATCTTCGCCGTAGTCTCCCGGTACCTTGCTGCTCTGATCGGGTTCAGGCTAACGCTCGACCTGCGACAGGACTTGTTTGATAGACTCATCCATGCTCCCCTCCAATTCTTTTCGGAGACGGGAGTTGCCACCATCATCACGCGCATTATCGTTGATGCCGGAGGCGTGAGCAACGGTGTTACACTGCTCTTTGAAGATGCTATTGTGAAGCAACTCAGGATGGTGGGATTAGTGATCATCGCATTCGTATTGAACTGGCGTTGGGCATTATTCGCGTTTCTGGGGCTCCCGATCGTTGGCTATGGACTGGCAAGAGCCATGACAAGGCTTAGGAAGTACGCGCGCAAATCTCTGGACAGAAGCGCCTCACAGCAAAGCCTTTTGCACGAGTTCCTTTATGGTATCAGGATCGTCAAAGCGTTCGTGCAGGAAGAGTATGGCAAGAGACGATTCTCTCACGAGCAGCGCAAACTGCTGAGATATTTCAAGAAGAGCACGCAGGTTGGGGTCTCGATGGGTCCTGCCATAGAGTCTTTTGGTATCATTTGCATTGCGGTGTTTGTTGTCCTGACCGGCTCACAAGTGATCAGCGGTGCGGTTTCGTCGGGTCAATTCATCGCGTTTTACGCAGTCCTCGCATTCCTCTTTAAGCCAATGAGGAAGACTTCTCAGTTGTTTGCCAAAATCCAGGTCAGCATAGTTGCAGGAGCGCGAGTATTCGACTTCATGGATACCTCTGTGGAAGTGCTGGAAAAGGAGGATGCAATAGACGTTGGCCAGTTCAAGCACGCTTTGACATTCAGGAACGTTCGTTTCGGCTATGAGGGAGAGCAAGATGTGCTGAAGGGTGTGTCGTTGGAGTGGCGTAAGGGTGAAGTGCTGGCGGTTGTAGGTTCGAGTGGGGCCGGTAAATCAACCTTGGCATCGCTCATTCCTCGTTTTTACGATCCGACCTCCGGCAGCGTCGAGATCGACGGGGTGGATCTGTGTGATGTCACGTTGAAGTCTCTTCGCGGACAGATCGCTATTGTCACACAGCATCCTATCCTGTTTCGGGACACTATCATGAACAACATCACGTTCGGGACTCCGGATGCGAGCGAGGAACGCGTCGTATGGGCCGCTCGGGTGGCTAATGCGCACGACTTCATAAGTAGACTTCCGAACGGTTACCATACAGTATTGGGCGAGGGCGGAATGACCTTATCCGGGGGGGAACGCCAGAGGATTGCTATTGCGCGCGCGATACTCTCGGAACCGCAAATACTCATACTTGATGAACCGACATCTTCTCTCGACACCGAGAGCGAGGAGATCGTGGCAGAGGCCTTGGCGCACGCAATGGAGGGAGTGACAACATTGGTCATTTCACACCGTTTCTCCCTTGTGCGTCGCGCGTCCAGAATAGTCGTATTGGACAACGGTGGCATCGAGGGTTGCGGTACTCACGAAGAGTTGCTGGAGAAAAGTCCTGTGTATGCCAGGCTGTTCTTGGACTACGCCGTTGAGCAAGACAAGAGGGCGGTTCCGGAAGAGGCTGATCATCAGGAGCCCGGGAGAGAGTAACGTACGAGTCCCAATGATGGCGAGACACCATCCGCCGGACACACTGCGACGAGGAACGG
>CBFDCQ010000093.1:0-12038 GCA_965603355.1 uncultured bacterium | reverse complement strand
CGGGAGCGACGAGACTCGAACTCGCGACCTCCGGCGTGACAGGCCGGCGTTCTAACCAAACTGAACTACGCCCCCGCCTTTCCTACTGGCCCGCGCAATATACCAGAATTAACCGCAAGAGTCAAATTGAAGTTCGGATGCAACTTGATGTAGAATGCAAGAGGGTTCCGAAACCGATCTCCGTTTCTTGCCGTCGGTCGAGCGAAGGTACGTAAATGAGTTCACAACATCAGAGAGTATTTGGTCCTGTAGTGTCGCGGCGTCTCGGCATGTCCCTCGGCGTCGATCTCGTCCCGATGAAAACCTGCAGCTTCAACTGCATTTACTGCCAAATCGGAAAAACCGCGTGCACGACCGTCGAAAGAGGAAGGTTCTCGGACCCTGAACAGCTTGTCGCTGAAGTGAGCGAGGTTCTCGGTTCACGCCGCGACGTCGACTATGTGACTCTGTCCGGTTCGGGCGAGCCTACACTTGAGGTCGCCATCGGCGAGATTATCCACCGGCTCAAATCGGTGTCCGACAAGCCGATCGCCATTCTCACCAACGGGTCGATGTTCACGAACGCGGATGTCCGCCAAGCCGTACTCGAAGCCGACCTCATAGCGCCGTCCCTGGACGCGGCAACGGAAAGCGTCTTCCGGAAAGTGAACCGGCCGCACGAGTCCGTCACGCTCGATACGCTCATAGCGGGTCTGGAAGCTCTCAGGCGCGAGTACACAGGTGCGATATGGCTCGAGGTGATGCTGCTGAAAGGCGTAAATGACGATGAAACGCACTTGCGCAAGCTGGCACGGCTCGTTCAGCGCATTCGACCGGACCGCGTTCAGCTCAATACCGCTGTCCGCCCACCTGCCGATGTCAACGTCAGGCCTCTGGGTCAGCAGGAGATGGAAGCCGCACGTCAGATATTCGGCCTTGAAGCCGAGATCATAGCCGAAGTCGAGCCTGACCTGCGACACCCTGAAGCATCACGGCAACACGAGACCGCGATAATATCGCTCGCCAGCAGGCGGCCAGTTACCGCGGAAGAGATCAGCATCGCTGCCGGCACTCATCCCGCTGAGACCGCTAAGTTGTTGGCGATGCTCGAGCGCCAGGGCAAACTGAGCCGCAAGGTTCACGGCGACAAGACATTCTATACCGCCACCAGCCATCCCGACGCGACCTAGAGACGCCCCGCCGGGGCGTCTCCACCATCCATATGGTGGGGCAGACATTCCTGTTTACTCGCCTTTGGAGAGTCTGCCGGTAGGGGCGGGTCTCAGACCCGCCCGCAACTCGCCGCACACGCCGATCAAGATCGTTTGGGCGAGGCATGCCTCGCCCCTACGTAATTCCTCCCAGAGCAAGGCACTCAGCCGGTTTCCGGCAGTGGGGCAGACATTCCTGTCTGTCCTCCGTAGGAGAGATACGGCCTCGGGTGTAGGGGCGCTGCTTGCTGCGCCCCTAGTGGGGGTAACCCTCGGTACGGACAACTTCCCGTGAAACACGCGCCGTCGCGGGAAGGTTCAGCGAAAGTAGTTGACTAATCTAGCCGGATTTCGTGTACAATGTCACGAGGGGAAGCAACGGCGCGTTCGAGCTCTGCCGGTCGGTAGACCGAGGAAAGGGAGAAGAAAACGGGAATTGGGATGAAGAATAGGTGACTGCCCCCTAATTGAACGTTAAAATGAGTATACCCAAAGTTCTCGCAGCGTTCTCACTAGTAACTATGTCTCTTGTGGTCGCACAAGTGCCGGTCTCCTGCGGTAGCTTGGCCAGCCCGCCTCCACTCCCGGAAGAAGAAGTTGATGCTATAAGGCAGCTGTCTCGGTCCGAATTGGTCGAGTTGATTGAATCAGTTGACCCGGCCGAACCAGGAGATGTATGGCGTCTGCACCATGCCCTCGTCGAATTGTCAGGCGATGGTTATAGCATTACTGAGTTGGAGCGGTTGGTGGAGGTTGCGAAAGGGAACTTCCGGTTCGGGATGACGATTGTCGGGCATCTAGCGTGGACTATATATGACGGTGCGCCGAGCGAGGAGGAAAGGCTAAAAGTTGACCGATTCGTGGATCTGATGGAGGCGTTGCTTGAGGAAGACAGGCCAAAATCACCTGCAGGATTTTTGGCAGTAGAAGGCTTGGCGCGGGTTATATACATTTCAACAGACACCCCATCCGAGAGAAGGAAAAATGTCGAAGAGTTGAATGTACCTTATGCCTATGACCGGGTGGTGCCGATATTAATCGGGTGCATTAACAGTGAAAACCCATTGGTACGCACTACGGCAACACGTTGGTTGGGCACTCTTGTCAGCCATGACCTCGAGACGGCAGAGAGGCTCATTACTCTACTTGAGGCGCAACGCGAAAGCCTTCTTGGGGAGGAGCCGGAGGACCATGAGGCGAGAGTGAGGAGAGAAGAACTCCTAGAGCCGTTAGACGCTGCGATCATCGCTCTTCGGATTAGCATAGATGCCGCCATCAAACAACAGCAGTCCTCCGGATCCGCTGCAAGCCCTGATGAGCCTCCCAAAGTCGGTCATCAAGGTGGCATTTTCGTTCCGCCTAAGGGCGATCTGGCAGAACCTACCTCAGCGGCACCGAGTATTCTAGAGCCCAATGACACTCCCTAGACAAGAAGCGGCCAAGTTGTCGGAGACGCCCCGGTGGGGCGTCTCCGGCAGTGAGCTGGCCTCCCTGTACTCTCAATCGCCGCTTCTCTAATTGCCCTTTACTAGTCGGGGCGATTTGTGATAAACTTAGCCGAATTGTGCGGAAGCGTTGTCACTATATCGTTGTGACCATTTTGCCGCAGCCCGGGGGAAAGTACAGCTTCGTCGGCAAACGGGAGTTCTCCTAAACGGAAAAGAGGTACGGTTATGGACAAGATTATGGAGGTTCGCTGGCACGCAAGAGGCGGACAGGGCGCTAAGACCGCAGCGACCGTTCTTGCCGAGGCTGCCATACACGAGGGGAAATACAGTCAGGGATTCCCCGAGTACGGTCCGGAACGCATGGGCGCGCCGGTGAGGGGCTACACGCGGATAGCCGAAGTCCCGATCCGCCGCCATTGTCCCATCGAGGAACCGGACGTTGTTGTCGTGCTTGACGAGACGCTCCTGGAAACCGCCGGCGTGTGCGACGGGCTTTCGGAGGACGGCTGTCTGATCGTCAACTCCAAACGCGACCACCAGGAGGTGTGCAAGGAGGCCGGCGCGGGCAACCGTGACGTGTGGATCATTGACGCGACCGGAATAGCGCTCGACGAGCTCAAACGCGACATACCGAACACGCCCATGGTTGGAGCGCTTATCAAGGCGACCGGACTGCTCAAACTCGAGACCGTTATCGCCGATGTCGAGAAGAAATTCGCGAAGAAGTTTAAGAAGAGTATCGTGGACAGCAACATAACCGCCATTAAGCGAGCGTACGAGGAGGTTACTCATAAAAAATGTCAAAGCTAAAAGGATGGAAAGAGGTACCTCGCGGTGGAAACATATTGAAAGCGGGTTCCGCGCAGGAGTACGAGACGGGATCGTGGCGCACGTTCCGCCCCATACATATTGAGGAAAACTGTATCAATTGTCTGCGTTGCTGGATATACTGTCCGGACTCAGCGATACTGCTTAAGGACGGTAAGGTCGTCGGGATGAACTACACCTACTGCAAGGGTTGCGGGATATGCGCGCATGAGTGCCCGGCTAAGGAGAAGGCAATCAAGATGGTGCGCGAAGATGAGTATGAAGGAGGATAGGCGCGCGGAGACATAGGGCTCTTGGATGAGCCCCTGATAAGGAAGGTTCAATCGTGGCTACCAAGACTAAGAAGACCAAAGGCGCAACAACAGGTACGCGCGTGGCGCTCACGGGTAACGACGCCGTGGCTGAGGCGTGGAGACAGATTAATCCGGACGTTGTTGCCGCGTACCCAATTACTCCCCAGACGGAGTTGATGCACAAGTTCGCAAGTTTCGTTTCAGATGGGCTGGTGGATACGAAGTTCGTCCTCGTGGAGTCCGAGCATAGCGCGATGAGCTGCGTGATCGGCGCAAGCGCCGCCGGGTGCCGATGCGCTACCGCGACGTGCGCGAACGGGCTGGCGCTTATGTGGGAGATGGTCTACATAGCAGCGTCGTTGCGGCTGCCGATCAGCATGGCGGTCGTCAACCGGGCGCTGAGCGGTCCGATCAACATCCATTGCGACCACAGCGACAGCATGGGCGCACGCGATGCCGGCTGGGTGCAGCTTTTCAGCGAGAACGTACAGGAGGCATACGATAACGCGGTACAGGCGTTCAAGATAGCCGAGAATCCCGACGTCCTGCTGCCGGTCATGGTAACGTTGGACGGGTTCATACTGAGCCACACCACGGAGGTGCTCGACCTGCTGCCTGACGACGTGGTTCGGGATTTCCAGGGTGAGTACAAACCGGACATAAAGCTGCTGGATCCGGCCCACCCGATCACCATGGGCCCGCTCGATCTGCCCGACTACTACTTCGAGCACAAGCGACAGCAGGTTGAAGCTATGGAGCACGTGCCGGCCGTGGTGACCGACGTCGCCCAGCAGTTCGAGGATCTCACGGGACGTAAGTACGAGTTCATCGAACGGTACAGGCTCGACGACGCTAAGGTTGCGATCCTCATACTCGGATCTTCCGCGGGCACCGTGAAAGCGGTCGTGGATATGCTCCGAGAAGAGGGCAAGCCCGTCGGCATGGTCAAGATGCGCATGTTCAGACCGTTCCCTGTGGAGGAACTCGCTGACGCTTTATCCGGGATGGACGCTGTAGCCGTGTTCGATAGGTCGGCATCCTTCGGGGCGATGGGCGGCCCGGTATATATCGAGACGCTGGCCGCTCTTTACGGTAAGGATGTCCCGTTCATTAGCTGCATTTACGGTCTTGGTGGACGAGACTTGACCCCCGGCATGATCCGGCC
This sequence comes from uncultured bacterium, assembly GCA_965603355.1. Classification (GTDB taxonomy): domain Bacteria; phylum Hydrogenedentota; order CBFDCQ01; family CBFDCQ01; genus CBFDCQ01. The sequence goes on along the minus strand of CBFDCQ010000093.1, from coordinate 7,114 downwards.
GGTTTTCGAGGATCTGTTGAAAGGCAAGACTGAACCGCGCGTACGGTATATCGGCGTAAGAGAATAGGAGGATGAAAATGGCTGTAAGCCTAAAGGAACTAGCAAAACGGGAGGATCTACTCTCCGGTGGTCACAGGGCGTGCGCCGGGTGCGCATGCGCCACAACCTTGCGTCAGGTGTTGCTGGCTGCGTCGGAGACGAACCTCGTGTGCGGGCTGTCAACGGGATGTATGGAGGTTGTCACCACCATCTACCCGTACACCGCCTGGAAATGTTCGTACATCCACAGCGCGTTCGAGAACGTCGCCGTAACCATAGCCGGAGTTGAGACCGCGTATCGCGCGCTCAAGGACAGCGGCAAGCTCAAAGATGAGTATAAGTTTATCGCGATGGGCGGCGACGGCGGCTCGTACGATATCGGATTGCAGGCGCTATCGGGCGTCATGGAACGCGGCCACGATATGGTCTACATCTGTTACGACAACGAGGCCTACATGAACACCGGCATACAGCGTTCCAGCGCGACACCTCTCGGTGCTCACACCTCAACGAGCCCCGCCGGCAAGGTTGTGCCCGGCAAAAAGGTCCACAGGAAGGACCTGACACAGATAATGGTAGCGCACGGTGTGCCATACATCGCACAGGCGTCGCCGCACAACTACCGCGACCTCACAATGAAGGTGAAGAAAGCGCTCGATGTCGAAGGGCCGGCGTTTATCTGCGTCCTCGCGTCATGCCACCGCGGCTGGCGGATCAAGCAGGAAGAGTCCATCTCGAACCTCAAGGTCGCCGTCGATACATGCTTCTGGCCGCTTTACGAGGTCGAGGACGGCAAGTACAAGATCAACTACAAACCCAAGGAGAAGCTGCCGATTACCGACTGGATCAAACCTCAAGGCAGGTTCGCCCATCTGTTCAGGGAAGAGAACAACCCCATTATCGACGAGCTTCAGCGTGAAGTGGACCGGAAATGGGAGGACCTGCTTGCGCTAGCAGAGTAATACGGGTATAATTCCTCACGGATAGGTTTTTCCCCTATGACTACCATACTCCCCGGTAGCTCAGTTGGTAGAGCGGGTGGCTGTTAACCACCTTGTCGCTGGTTCGAGTCCGGCCCGGGGAGCCAGTTACCGAACTCCAGCGAAATATCGCTGTTCTGGTTAGCATCTGGAGCCTTAGATAAGGGCCCAGCTGATGGAACACGTCTTTCTGCTAAGAACACGGTGGCTACTTTGCGTTTCCTCGTCGTTCGGCGGGGAAGTCGAGTTACTTGGTCCAGTCGTGGCGTGCTGGAAATGACCAACAAGCCCCCGAGTCTTGAGGTGGCAATCTGCTATCTCGAGACCGACTCGTGAGCTCCTGCGTATTCTCCCTGAATTGGCAAGCTGCCTCTGATTAACTCAGGCAGAATCACCATCAATACCATATTTGGATGCCCGCAAAAACGTTTTCGCACCCCTCGGGCATTACCATGCACCTTGAATCAGAGCTCGAAATAGGTACGGGAGCCCGTTGTCTTGCTTCCCGCCAAGTAGTATGGAATAAGAGTGATGTTCGTGCCCTTTATTTGAACGCGTGGTAAGGCGCCCGGTTCTCTTAAGGGCAAGAGCAGCGTCAGCGGCTCGTCTGATTCGGCGTCGAGGCCCCTAAATGGTTCGTCCAGGGTCAACCCTTCTCGTATCTCTTGCGCAAATGCCCAGGGACCATAGGTGAACGCAATCCATTTCTTTTTACCCTGCCCGGATTGAATATGACTGTTGAGCAGGTACTCAAATTCAATGGCCAGAGCGTCCCCCTTTTCCCATTGGCGGGTTATTTGATGAAATCCCCGATCTGTGAAGCTCGGGACAACGCTCTTTCCATTCACATGTACTGATTCCAGACGCGCGCCCACGGGCGTTCTGAAAGAAAGGGGAAATGTCTTGCCATCGGAGGCGTCGAAGCGGATTTCTATTTCCGGTTTGAATGGAAAGTCGCCGGCAATGGTGATATGCGCGTTCCCAGCTTTCGACGGCAATGACACGCTACCGGGGACAAGACTGCCCAAGGCAACGCCGCCATCCATCTCGCCTATCAGGTAATGCGAGAACATCTCCAGCGCTCTTGGCCCGCTCGACGCGCAACAGGTAATCTCGGATTCATACGGTCGGGACGGTTGATTGGCCTTTGTATAGTAGCACCAATCGATGCCCTCTCCGTACTGGGCTGCGAGAATATGGTTGAAGACGGCTTTCTCCGCTTCCTCGGCGTAGACGGCCTGGCCTGTGAACTCGAACAGATGCAGGCAGAGCTGGACCCACGTGGTCGTGCTGCAGGTTTCGACGCAGACTTCTCCGGGGTCGAAATCCTCGGGCCGAGCAAAGCATTCCTTGTTAGCGTTATACGGCATTTTTCTGCTCCAGGGGCCCCCGGTCGTCATCACGTGGCGCTCCTTGATATTCCTCCAACCGTTCATCACCGTCGTCAGATACTTCTCGTTTCCCGTGGCTTTGTAGAGCCGGAGGTAGCCCATCAGGTTAGCCATGAGTTGGTAGGCCTTGCCGTCCCCCGGGTCCGAGACGTCCTCCTCGTTGAGCATGGCCCCCATGAGGCGCAGGCCGTCCTTGGCCTCCGAACAGGCCACGATGTGCTCCGCGAACCTGAGGAAGCGGTCCTCGCGCGTTCTGTCGTAGAGCATCATGATGGATTCGAGGAGCGTGGTGGACGAGATTCCCTGTCTTGTTCCGTAATGCGTCAGGTCGTTCCGCCCCTTCCCATAGGTCTCAATCAGCAAGTCTGCCATCCGTTCACAGGCTTCAACAATGCGGGTGTCGGGGTGGAATCGTTCATAGGTCAGCAGGCCATAGAGGTTGTAGCGGTGTGACCAGATATCCCAGCCGCCCTTATTCTCCGGCACCGTGTAGAAGCGTTTCCTTTCAGCATAGGTGCCGAGGTACCCGTTGGTCTCCTGCGTCGCCAATAGACGCTCGACAGTCTCCTGCAGCTTCTTGGCGAGCTTCTTGTCGCCGGTTTCCTGGTGGGCCAGCGTTGCCGCATGGAGCCATTTGCCAACATGTTCACCCTGCCATGAATGCGTTCCAGGCCGTGATTCGAACCCAGAAAGGAGATATCCATCGTCCGCCACATGCCAGAGACGTTCGTTGCGCCAAAGCGCGAGCCGTTCCCCAAGGAGTCCGCCCACTTCCGTGTAGCTAAATGGCCGCCAAGTATTCTCGGTCGATACCGCGCCCGTGGCCCTCTTGTCGCCATAATCCTCAGCGGGAATGCGCCGGTCATCCTGCTGCGCCCAAACCTGGGTTGCAACCCCGAAAAAGATGAGGGCGCTCAATAGTCGCACTGTTGCTTTCATTGCGCTCTCCCTTCGAAATGTGTCGTCATCCGTGAAGTCTGACCGCTATTCAGGCCTACGGCGCATAGTCGGGATTGGGCGGCATCATGTTCGCTGACACGTCGCTTCTCCAGGCATGAAGCTTCGCGCGCAATGCTGCGGCACGCTCCGGCTGCGATTCTGAAAGATCGTGCTGCTCACCTAGATCCTCTCGCAGATTAAACAACTGCACCGTGCCGTTCTCGTAGTATTCGAGCAGCTTGTAGTCTCCGGAACGTATCGCGCCGCCCGGGCTCTGCATGCCGTGATTGCTGTAGTGCGGGAAGTGCCAGTAGATCGCATCCCTTTCCAGCGTCTTCTCACCTTTCAACAACGGCACCAGACTCATCCCGTCGGGGTGATGTTCCGGCTGAAGGGGCAATCCGGCCATATCCAATATGGAAGGGAAGAAATCGGTGCTGATGACCGGCACATTGCAGACCGTTCCACGGCCGCCTTGTTGAGGCCACTTGACGATCATCGGCACGCGAATGCCGCCTTCGTACAACCACCCCTTGGCGCCTCGCAGCGGTAGATTCGACGTCGAATAGGCCGTGTCGAGTTTGTCTTCCGGGATGACTGTTCGGGGATTGCCAAAGTTCGCTGCCGACATGCCGCCATTGTCTGAGAAGAAGACAACGATCGTGTTATCGGCTATGTCCAACTCCTCCAATTTTGCGCGTACACGGCCCAGACTCTGGTCCATACTCTCGACCATGGCTGCAAACTGGGCATTGTCCTGGTGCTGCTTGATCTTGACCACCTGGTTGGGCAGCACCTTGTATCCCTCGTAAGGCTCTTCACGGCTTAGGGCGTCGAGTTCTTCCCTCGACAACGGGTCCTCCGCATCCGGATTCCCTTCCAGAATAAACGACGCCCCTTGCCGGGGAGCCATCTTGCTCAACTTCTCTTCGTAATCATCGACAAGATCGCCACGACCTTGTATCGGGTCATGCACAGCGAAATGCGAGAAATAAAGAAAGAACGGCCGGTCTCTGTTCGACTCAATGTACGCAAGCGCTTCGTCGGTTAGCCGGTCTGTGAGATAATCGCCTTCCGCGTCTTCCAGCCCGTCCAGCTGGAAGGGGGCATGGTAACCCGCTCTTGGCCAGCCCTTGTTCCATCTCGGGATCTGCACGTCGAAGCCCTGCGCATGCGGGCCGTTAGGTTCTTCGCCCAAATGCCATTTCCCAAAGATTGCCGTGCGGTACCCGTGCGTCTTGAGCGCCTCGGCCAATGTGACTTCGTCACGCGGCAAGTATTGATGAATCTCCGCGTTCTTTAGTTTCTGAAACGGGAACTCCCGACGGCCCGGGAGCCAATCCGTCAGATGGAGCCGGGCAGGATACTTGCCCGTGAGAATGCTCGCACGCGTGGGCGAGCACACATGGCACGCGGCATAGGCGTCGGTAAAACGAACGCCTTCTCGCGCCAAGGCATCTATGTTCGGGGTGTCGTAAAAGCGGCTGCCATAACAACCGACGTCGCTCCAGCCCAAATCATCAACAAGGAAGAAGACGACATTCGGTGGCGACTTGACCCTTTCCTCCGCGGCGGCTGGCAGGGCCATTGCCAGAGTTACCAAGGCCACTGATTTCAAGAATTCGAGCCGATTCATCTCGCCGACTCCTGCATCCCAACATTTCCCATATAGACTTGCCCGCGCACCCCACGAACCGATTCGTAGCGATTGTAGAACACCTTTCTGATGAGGTCAAGAGCTATTCTGCCACGATGGCCTGTCCGAAGTGTCGACCGTCTACGGTTTGCCCTGGACATCCGGGGGTGCAACCGTGTATATTACGTTGCGGTCACAGAAGTTACGATAGAGCGGCGCCACGAGCCATCCCCGGGCGGCGTTTCGCTGAGTCCGCAATACGGGGAGCCAGTTTTGTCCGAAGCAGCCAATTACGGATACTTCTGAATCTCAAACTTCTTGGCGCGGTATTCTGCATCCGGCAGAACAGTCGGGAACTTATACTGTGGATCGGTGAGCAAAGCGTAAACGGCGGGGTCCCCTGCCTGCACTTCTTCTTTTGTATTCAGTCGCCATTCCTCTTGTATTGCCTCTAAACGCCCGGGGACTTCCTGTGCTCCGAGTATCGATGTTAACGCCCAGTAGATATACTCGGTCATCATGCAGTCGTAGGTACACGAGTAGTCATCATAATACGTGAACCAGGCGCCGTCGGGATACTTCTCCGGTCGTCTATCTGGGAAATGCCCACCCCTCGCTAAGTCCATAGCATCCGCTAACTCAGAGCCAGCTGTATAACCGAACACTGAAGGATACGCGTGAGCATATCCCTGGCCGGTTACCAGGTGTAGTACTTCTTCCCACGGGGCGTCCTGTGCGCCTTTGAGGACTTCTTCCCTCGGAATATTGAATACGCCGTCTACAAGCGCATTCGGATAGGTTTGGCTGTCGTACACACTCTGTTTGGGTCCTGGCGGAAGATATTTATCGAAGATCCTCTCCAATTCGCTCCCCTCATATTTCCCTTCGTACTCGGTCATAAATATACCCCCGCCATGCTTCACGATCTCATCGACGACTTTCTGGTTGTCCGGTGTGCCATCTTCATCGTTGTCCAGATACTGTGCCAGGACATCAGCGGTATGCAGCATTTTCTCGTCAGCCACCTTATCGGTAGCATAAATGTAGATCCCAAATACCTCTACCTGTTTGGTAAAGGGATTTGTCTCCAATGCTGCATTCTTGGCCGCGCTGGCTTCGTCATCGGCGTGCTGAATTTGCAGCTCTTTACCACGGTATTTCCCGTCCGGAAGTACGGTCGGCAATTTGTACTGCGGGTCGGTGAGCAGCGCATAGAGTGTTGGGTCACCGGATTTCACTTTCTCTCTGTTCCTCAAATCCCATTGGTCTTTTCCTCCCAGCCTCTTCCAGTACCGCTCATGTCCTCCGAGTATGGAGGTCATACCCCAATGGATGTACTCAGCAATGTGGCAACCATAATCACACGATTCAGCGTAATACGTGTGCCAGGCACCTTCAGGATATTTCTCCGGGACTTCTTCAAAATAGCCACCTCTTGCAGCTTCTGATGCTTTGGCAATCTCGGTCCCGCGCCATCTGCCAAATGCCGAAGGGTACGCACCTTCCCATCCATGATCCGTTATCAGATGAAGGATCTCTTCGAGCGCCTGGTCATACAGGTCTTCTTCTTTTCGCTGAGGCCCTATGTTATCTACCCACACGTTCTGCCAATTGGGAAATGGAACACCACCTAGTTCCCTCAACTCTTCCATGTTCTTTGCTGCAATCAAAGTGGCATTCTTGCTCACCATCGCATCGACTATCTTCTGGTTGTCCGGTATTCCATCTTCATCACTATCCAGATATTCGGCTAATACACTCGCGGCGTGAAGCACCTTGTCATCAGGTGCGGAAGCAGTTCCGTAAACATCCAAGCCGAATACCTCCACATGCTTCGGGAACTTGCTGGTATCAACCGCTATTTCCCGCTCAGCCACGTCAACCTCTGCCTTCTGCTCAGATTCATCAGAACAACTGACAGTCAGGAGTAGCGCACATACGAACACTGACGTAAACAAGATTCCCGATTTCATGAATTCTCCTCCTTACTTGATGTTTTTGAAACATCGTTTGATATGCAAAACCCTGTACTAGCCAATATTCCCATACGGATTCTGTTGCATCGTGACATCTCTTACATATATCCGGCCCCACTTCTTGAAGACAGCTTACTGTATTCTATAACCGAA
>CBFDCQ010000092.1:0-12362 GCA_965603355.1 uncultured bacterium | reverse complement strand
CGCCACGTGGGCGGGTTCTCGGTTATTCCCACAAAAGTGAGCCAATCCCCGGCCCCGACAAGCGTTTTTACCTCATCCCTGTCAACGGAACCGAACGCCGACGTGATGTCGCGTTCCATGAACTGCGTTGCCGCGCGCGCCATCTGGAACACGCTGCGGTTCTCCTGACCGGTACGCCATGCACGCAGCGAGCTTATGAATACGACCGATATCCCGGCCATCACCGTCGCGAATACCGCCAGCGCAACGAGAAGTTCAACCATTGTAAAACCGCCGGCTTTGCGAAAACGATTCATGTACACTCAATCCCCGATCCTGGCGGGCAAGATGCCCGCCCTACCTCGTATTTACGGGCAAGATGCCCGCCCTACCTCGTATTTACGGGCAAGATGCCCGCCCTGCCTCGTATTTCCGGGCAGGACAAGCCCTGCCCCTAAGCACCTGCATCATCAATGGAACCCGCGCCACTTTCCCGCGCTGACGGCTTACTGCCGCGCAATGTAGCTCACGTACTCTTCCGTTCGCCCGTCAGGGAATGGGATCTTGACGACCACTGTGGCGTATAGATCGTTGACTGCACTCACGAGGTAGATGACCCTGACGTCGGTCTCTCCATAGAGGAAATAGGTTTCGTCCGCCCGTCTCAGAATCTCGATGGCCTGGGAGGTAGGCCACATTGTCGCTATGGACCTGTACCCCTGCGCCCTGAGCATGTCGATGACACTCTCCGCATACACAGCGGCCACGGTCAGGCTGCTCGCGCGCTGGCTGTCCCTCAACGCCGCCGGGAAAAGGATGGTCACGCCCAGTATCCCTATAGCGAGGATCACCATGGCTACGAGCACCTCGATGAGCGTGAATCCGCTGGTTTTCTTTCTCATTGAACGCATCACCCCTTTATCCTTACTCGCCCTGTCGGCCTCAAAATCTCTATCCTAAGACCCGGAACTTCCCGAGAGTTATCCTGTATTTTTATGACAGCCTTGAGGGCCGATGGGGTATCGAGCGTGCCGGTCTCATCGAAAATGTGCGCCGGGTTCCGACGACCCCGATCCCTGGGCAGCCGGTCCGGCAGAGTAACAAAGTCCAAACTCAGGTTCCGCTCCAGGACCGTATCCTTACCGGCGATGCCCATCGGCACCTCCCAACTGCCGTCGTCAAGTTCGTACTCAATGTGATAACGCCTTATCAAGTCCGGATCGAAAATGTCCCAATCGAAAACCACCCCTGCTCGGACGCGGTTCCGTATGGCGTATGCGCGAGCGGCCCTGAGCGTGGCTCTCAGGACGAGCGCACCGTTGTCGAGGTCCCTGCTGCGGCGCGAGCGGTAGTGCAAAATCGTCGGTATCGCCACTGCGCCGAACAGACCTATGATCGCGAGAACCGCCACAAGCTCGATCAGCGTGAAACCTTCGCTGGGCCTTTTCCTGATCGCTCGCATAGTATCACCACGTTCCTACGGATCACGCTACGCTGCGCTGTCTGTTATCTGTAGACGAGTGCCCAACCTCGGTCCCCGTCCCAGTTGTTTATGTCGTCATAACCGACCCGAGAACCGCCTAAGTTATCGTCGAACCGGTTCTCGCCGGCGCTGAATATGTAGTAGTCGAGCGACGGCGGGACGAACTCAAATGGAACGCCCTCTCCGCGATAACTTCTGAAACCGTGGAGACCATCATCATACACACCGATACCGCGTGCCCAGTCGTAGCGGGTCTCGCGCCCCGGCGGTGCGAGGTATATCTGGTACGGGGTAGTCCACGGATCTTTCGGGACGCCCTTATCCATGTACGCACTGGAAAGGTTCTGGTACACGCCCGCCTTGAGCACATCTCCCCAGAGTCTGCCCGGCGCGTACTCGAGCGTGCTCATGAAAAGCCCTCTCACGAGCTCGGTAGCGCTCAGACCGCGACCTCCGCCCCACCCTGCTCCGGGCGAATGGCTGCTAGTGGAAATCCGAATGGGCGGCGCAACGTCACCGTAGACCCAGTGAGCTTCATTCAACAGCATCAACAGCGACGCGCCGGCGTCCGTCGTGAGCATGGCGAGCGCGTTCTCGATCCCCTTGATATCGGCCTCCGCCCTGACCATGCGCGCTCTTCTGATCCTGTCCGCAAGCCTCGGCACGGCGATAGCAGCCAGCAGACTGATGATCGCCACCACAACCAGCAACTCAATCAGCGTGAACCCCTTTTTCTTCAACATTGTTCCTTTCCCCCTTTCCTAGTCAAAACTCGCACATTACACTCGTTTACCAACACCGTTACCGTATACTGCATGCCGGATGCACCTCAGCGTCGCGGCATTTCGCGTGGATGACGGTGAATCAAGAGGATATGCTGCAACGACAGGGTGGATTGGCTCCAGGATGGCAGGACCTCTCCTGCGTACTACGGCCTTGTCGCCACACACGTTCTGGAGTCTAACCCTCACAAACTCGCCCTCTCGGCCCTCTCATAACACCGTCTCTCAGAACGCCGATGCCCATCACAATCGTACTTCCTTTATTGTTATGACAACCTGTCTACTACTGCAATCCGCTTATGGCGTCTCCGAGCATGAATATGGGCAGATAGAGCGCAACCACGATATACCCAACAACGAAACCAAGGAACACGATTATCACCGGTTCCATCATCGTCAGCAGCGCGTTGACGGCAGCCTCGACTTCCGCGTCGTACGTGTCCGCCACCTTCATCAACATCGCGTCCAGACTTCCGGTCTCCTCACCGACGTCTATCATGTTCACGACCATCGGCGGAAATACGCCCGACTCTTCGAGGGGAGCGGCTATCGTCTCACCCTCTCTAATGCTATCGTGAACCTGATCGATCGCTCGCTGGATGACGACGTTGCCGATGGTCTCCTTCACTATCTTGAGCGCCTGCAGTATCGGCACGCCGCTCGCTATGAGCGTGCCGAGCGTGCGCGAGAACCTTGCCACGGCGACCTTCACCACAAGACCCGAGATCAACGGTACTTTGAGCACGACTCTGTCTCTGATCCGCTGGACAGCAGGAATCTTGAAAAGGATCTTGAAGAAAATCAATGTGCCGCTGATATACACCAGGATCAACCACCAACTGGTAACCATGAAGTTCGACGCGTTCACGAGCAACTGCGTCGGACCCGGCAACGTGCCCCCGAAATCCGCATAGATCTCCGCGAAGACCGGTACGACTCTTACCATGAGAAAACCGACCACTCCGGCAGCTATGATTATGACCGCGATCGGGTAGATCATCGCCCCGCGAACGCGCCGTTTCAACGCCTGGCGTTTCTCGGCGTAGTCGGCCAACCTGTTCAGCACCACCTCCAACATACCGCCAATCTCACCGGCCCTGACCATGTTCACGTAAAGCCTGTCAAAGATTTTCGGATGTTTTGCCAGCGCCTCCGAGAAGGTCGTACCAGCCTGGATGTCCTCGGTCATCTCCTCGATGGTGTCGCGCAGCTTGGAGGGTTTGAGCTGTGCGTGAAGGATGTTCATGCTGCGCAGGAGCGGCAGCCCGGCGTCAATCAATGTGGAAAGCTGGCGCGTGAAAACAACGAGTTCCTTGTTCTTCACACCGCCAATGTAAAACTCCGATATTCCTCTCTTCTTCTTCTTCGCGCGTCGCTCGGACCGCTTGGTGGACTCGAAGATCTTTAGCGGGAAGTACCCCAGGTTTTTCACTTCAGCAATAGCAAGCGTTTCGTTCTCGGCGTCCACGACGCCCGACATCTCGTTGCCCTTCTTGTCAATTGCCTTATACGCGAAAGCAGGCATTATATCTTACCCTCCACTACTGACGGTCGACTCATATCACCCGCGTTGCCCTTCACAGCAAACACGCTGACAAAGAACACATTAATGAAACTTGTCCGTGCAAGCAACGATCTCATTGAACGTCGTCATCCCTTGAAGAACTCTCTCGATTCCGCGCTCTCTGAGAGTTATCAAACCGCGTTTTCTCGCTTCCTGTCGCAGCTCAATTGCAGTGCAATGCTTGTTGACCATCTCGCGCAGGTAATCGTCCATAGCCAGTATTTCGAATATACCGGTTCTACCACGGAATCCGCGAAACTCGCACAGAGGACAACCCTTCTCCCGGTACACGGTATGTCCTTCGAGCCCCTCTCTGGTTATGCCGGCCAGCTCCATCTCCTCCTCGTCCGGCTCATAAGGTTCGCGGCAGAACCGGCACAACACCCGCACCAGTCTCTGGGCGATGATACCCTCGACCGACGACGTGATCAAGAACGGTTCGACTCCCATATCGAGCAGTCGAGTCATCGTCTCGGGAGCGTCATTCGTATGCAGCGTGCTCAACACAATATGACCGGTAAGAGAGGCCTCTACCGCGATCTGGCACGTTTCAAGGTCTCTTATTTCACCCACCATGACTATGTCGGGGTCCTGACGCAGGATCGACCTGAGACACCCCGCGAACGTCAACCCTATCTCCTCCCTGATCGCCACCTGGATGACTCCGTCGACGGGAAACTCAACCGGATCCTCGGTGGTGATTATCTTCACTTCCGGACTGTTCAACTCGCTGATGCAGGCGTACAGCGTGGTCGTTTTGCCGCACCCGGTGGGTCCCGTGCTAAGGAGGATCCCGTTGGGTCTCTGGATAATATCGCGAATTCGGACCAAGTCGTCATCACAGAAACCCAGCGCCTCCAGCGAGAGCTTAACGGCGGTCCGGTCAAGAATTCGCATCACGACGGTCTCGCCGAACAGCGTCGGCATGGTGGAAACGCGCAGGTCTATTTCGGTCCCGCCTACCTGCAGTTCCACCCTGCCGTCCTGCGGCATTCGACGCTCACCTATATCCAATCCGGAAATGACCTTGATCCGGCTTGCTATGGCGACCGCAAGATGGGCCGGCGGATAGGTTATCTCGTAAAGTACGCCGTCAATGCGGAGCCTGATCCGCATCTCATCCTCATAAGGTTCAAAATGTATATCGGAAGAGCCCGTCTGCAGAGAGCGCATCAGCACCAGGTTCACGAGCTTGATGATCTCCGGCTCATTGGCAAGCTGAGCAAGGTTATCAATGTCGTAAAGCACATTATCCGGTATCAGCTCCTCTTTATCCTGTTTGCCGACCTCCTCGATAAGCGTATCGAGAATCTCACTTACAGCGCTTGCCTTGTACGAGTAGTTCTGTTCAAGCGCGTGATCCACATCCTCAATAGTGCTGATGGCTCCTTTCACCTGACACCCGAGCAGCGCGGCCAGTTCGTCCAACACGTGGACGTTGAGCGGGTAAGCCATGGCCACGGTAAGCACGCCATCCGTCCTGCGGATGGGAATAACGTTGTAGAACCTGGCGATATCCGGCGTGAGGAGCCTTATTATCTCCTCCTTGACGGTCATCTTGTTGAGGTCGACCTTGTCCATGCCGGCCTGCATGCCGAGCGCGTCAATAACGTCCTGCTCACGGGCAAGGCCCATCTTCACGAGCGTTCGGCCGAGGAACTCGCCGGATATGCGCTGCTGAAGCAGCGCTCGTTCAAGGTCGAGCGGACTGATCACGCCGATCTCAATCAGTACCTCTCCGACCGGTCTGGACACTCGTGATGCCATTGTCTATTCCGTTTCTTCCCCAAACTCAATACTTGCCAGGTACCTGGCAAACTGCTCGCGATCCTGGACCTTCGCCACGGCGGCCTCCTCGGTGATCTTCTTTTGTTTACAGAGATCCGCCAGATGCTCATCCAGGAGAACCATCCCGAACTTGTGTCCTGTCTGTATGGCTGAAGTGATGCGGAACGACTTGTTCTCACGTATAAGGTTCTGGATGGCAGGAGTGGTGATCATGATCTCAAAAGCCGCTACTCGACCGAACCCGGACTTCAAGGGAAGCAGCGCCTGCGAAATGACCGACCTCAGGTTGCCGGCAAGCTGCGTCCGAACCTGTTCCTGCTGGTTAGTGGGGAACGCGTCAATAAGTCGGTCTATCGTACGGACCGCTCCGGTAGTATGCAATGTGGCGAACACAAGGTGACCTGTCTCTGCTGCGGTGATGGCGGACTCGATCGTATCGAGGTCTCTCATCTCGCCGACGAGGATGACGTCGGGGTCCATACGCAGGGCCCTGCGTATCGCCTCGGAGAAAGCCGGCACGTCGACGCCAACCTCCCTTTGCGTGATTATAGATTTCTTGTGTTCGTGAAAATACTCTATTGGATCCTCGATAGTAATAATATGGCAATCCACGTTGATGTTGATAAAGTCCAACATCGTGGCGAGCGTCGTCGTCTTACCGCTGCCCGTCGGCCCCGTAACCAATACGAGTCCGCGCGGCTGGAGCATAAGCTCCTTCACACTATCCGGCAACCCGATCTCCTCAAAGCTCATGATCCGCTTGGGCAACAGCCTCAACACGCAGCCGACGTACCCTTTCTGTTTGAATATCGACACACGGAACCGGGCGACATCCTCAAAAGCGAACCCGAAGTCTGCGCCGCCGACTTCGCCCAGCTCCTGCTGGTGGTCAACGGACGCGATGCTCTTCATGAGTCTCTCAGTATCTTCGGGAACGAGCGGTTCCTCTCCGAAGAACTGGAGGCTCCCGTGTACGCGGCCTATCGGCGGGTTGCCCACTCCCAGGTGCAGGTCAGAACCGTCCCTGTCAATGAGCATCTTCAACAGACTCACCATATCATACGCCATTACTACAGTGCCTCCACCATCATCGACGTCGGCAACGCCTCGTCCGCCTGTGACACGCGCAACACCTCCGACAACGTCGTCACGCCGTTGATCACTTTCAACATCCCGTCCTCCCGGAGAGTCCTCATCCCCATCTCGCGGGCGCTCACTCTAAGTTGGGTCGAGGAGATGTTGCGGAGAACCATATCTCTGATATCCTCGTTCATCAAGAGCAATTCAAAAATGCCGACTCGGCCCTGGTACCCAGTGCTGTTGCAGTTCTCGCACCCGGCGCCTCTATGAAGCTCTCTCGCATCGCACTCGTCCAGGACGCTCTCGACCACCTCCCGTTCCTCGTCCGACGCTTCGTATACCTCGCTGCAGGTGGAGCATATGCAGCGCACGAGCCGCTGCGCCAGGATCGCGCGGATAGTCGCCGCCACCATATACGGTTTCACACCAATATCCACCAGACGAACGATCGCGCTCGGCGCGTCGTTCGTGTGTACGGTGGAAAACACGAGCTGTCCCGTTAGCGCGGCGCGTGTGGCTATCTCGGCCGTTTCGAGGTCTCGAATCTCACCTACCATCAACACGTCGGGGTCCTGACGGAACATGGATCGCAGGACGTGCGCGAACGTGCGGCCTATTTCGGCATGAACTTGAACCTGATTGATTCCCCTCAACTGGTACTCAACGGGGTCTTCTACGGTGATAATGTTTCGCTCGGCCGTGTTGAGTTTGTGCAAAGTCGCATACAGCGTCGTGGTCTTTCCGGAACCTGTAGGTCCCGTGACAAGGACTATTCCCGTACCGCCGCTTACGGTCCTCTCCCAGGTCGCTTCGCCCTCCGAGGCGAACCCGAGTTCGGCCAGGCCGAGCATCAACCCGCTCTTGTCGAGTATCCTCATCACCACGCTCTCACCATGTATTCCCGGCAACGCGGATACGCGCAGGTCGACATTCTTCCCCAGCAAGTTCAGCTTGATGCGGCCGTCCTGAGGCACGCGTCTCTCGGAAATGTCCATACCGGACATGATCTTTATGCGTGAAATGATCGAACCTTGCGCTTTCTTGGGCGGCGACGGCACATAGCGCATGACACCGTCGACGCGATACCTGACTTTAAGATCCTCTTTCTGAGGTTCGACGTGGATATCGCTGGCACGCTCGCGGAACGCCTCCAGAATAAGGTTGTGCACATACTGAATGACAGGCCCTTCGTCCGCGTCGTCACCGGTAAGACTCTCGTGAAAGTCAAGGCTCGCGTCGCTCACGCTGCTCAAGCTGCCGAACCCGCTCAGCGACGAGTCGGCGGCGGCCGAACTGACAGAACTCAGCGAGCTCAGCGAACTCATCGTGCTCATCGTGCTGGCGCTCGATATCGTGGAAAGCATGCTCTCGACCGTGCTCTCGGTCGCGCCGTAGTACTTCGACAACCCCTCGCGTATATCGTCCGCCGTGCAAAGCAGAGGTCTTATGAGACCGTCCAGCAGCCTCTCCAGATTGTCGAGCCGCTCGACATCCGTCGGGTCCTCCATCGCCACGCACAACGCCTCGCCCTCTTTCCGGACAGGCACGATGCGATATATCAGCGCAACGTTAAGCGGGACCATGTCGACGATTTTTCTCGGTATCTCGATCTCGGTAAGGTTTACGGTGGAGATGCCCAGCTGATCCGCCAGCCCGAGCGATATGTGACGTTTGGTTATATATCCGAGACGCAGCAGAACCTCGCCCAACCTCCGGTTCGACATGGTTGTCTGCTGCTTGTGAATAGCTTCGTCAAGCTGCGGCTGTGTTATTACTGCCTGCTCGACAAGCGTCTGTCCAAATAGGCGGTGTTCGGTCTTCGCCACGGCTCCCTATCCTCTCGCTCAAAAGTATACAGCATACCGTGCGCGTATGTCAACGAAAAAAAAGACAAAAAATCATGAGAGCAGCCATGTTACGGCGATAAGTGGTGTGAAAACTTGTAATATCACGAAAACCGAAGTCAACACGCTTTTCGCACGGTGAGAAAGGTCGCGTGGAGAGCAAGATCCGACGGTGTTCACGCCAGGGGGAAACTTGATGACAAGCGCAGGACTAGTACCGCGATGGACAATCGGTTCTCAGCGGCGCTGAGTGTCTCTATTGGCTGCGCAACTCTCGCAGCATCTCAACGACGTCTCTCATGTCCACGGTACCGTCGCCGTTGAGGTCGCCGATCTCGATCTGTTCATCTGTAAGCATGCCGCTGTAGCCCGTGAGGCTGAGCAGACTGTAGAGATCCTCGCTGTCGAGCACCATATCTCTGTTCACATCGTACGGGTCACGCGGAGGCGATGCGTCAAGGAACTGTATCGGCGCCGCGTACCGTATCTGGAACTCAAGAGTTCTTACATCGTTTTCGTCAACGTACTCGATGCGACTACCGGGTACGAGCCAACCGTCTCCTTCAACGGCCCTGACCCAACCCACGGTCGGATTGTAGTAGTACACTCTTAGGCTGCTGATGTCGAACACCTCGAACGCCGACATTATGACCGTAACCGCGGTCTCATAGTAACTTGTCGGCTCCATGTTCACCAGCATGTCGAGCATTCTCGGGTCGTCCATCGGGAGAATCTCGTTGGATGGCCCGACGCTCGGCGGTACCGTCTCGTCGTTTGGATAGATTATGGTCACGCCGTCAAGCTCGGTGCCTTGCTCGCCGTACAGGGTCGTCCAATCCTGTTCAACCACGTAGGCCATCTCAGGCGCCATGTTGGCGGCGGCATCGTGTTGCTGGCTGGTCTCGGTCTTGAAGCTGTAGGCGTACGGAGTCATCTCATACCCGTTGATGTCGTTGGCCTCGACCGTAACCGTCAGCACTTCGTCATAGTCGAACTCGCCGAGCGAATCGTATACCGCCCAGACTTGCGTCAGGTCACCCGTTATCAGGTAGTGGGCCGTATGAGCGACGATCTCGCCGTTGATACCCACAGTGATGCTGTCCGGGTTAACACCCTCCTCGTCCTCCAACATGATCATTACGGAGGAGTCAACAGGTACTCGCAAGGTACCCGCCGTCAACCCCTGACCGGCGTGCGGTCGCAACATGTCCTCGCCCACCCAAGGCGGGGTCGGGTAATCATCTTCATCCTGAGGATCGGTGCCCTGCTCGAACTCCTCAAGGTTGGAATAACCGTCATTGTCGGCGTCGCTAGAAGCGTCCGAACCGTCGAACGGGTCGAGCCCGTGCTCCATCTCATACTCGTCTGGCATCCCGTCCTCGTCCGAGTCGGCGCCGGGCTCCACAAAGTTGTACGTCTCCGTCCGGACGCTGCTTGCGTGCCCGGCGGGATCAACCGCCATGAACTTCACAACAATATCGTCCGATATGCTAAGAGCCGAACTGTATACCGGGGACGATGTCGTGGGGGTCGAACCGTCGGTTGTATAGTATATAATTGCCTGCTCGGACGAGCGAAGATCAACCGATTGAGTTTCGTAGAAGTAGCCGCCGTTCGGCGACGCCCAGATCGTCGGCGCGCTCGTGTCAACGCGGCAACCGTCGCTCTCCGGCGAGTGACCGCTCTCGTTGCCGACCTGATCGACGGCGCTGATAGCGTAGTAATATGTCGCGCCGTTGGCGGTCTGCGTATCAGAAAAGCTGGTCCCCGGAATCGGCGAGGAATTCAGTATGGTGTAAGGACCGCCGGACTGGGTCGATCTGTACAGGTTGTAACCGGCAAGATCCGGCTCGGCGTTCGCCTGCCACTGTAAGGTCACGCTGCCATCGGCGTCATAGGTTAGCGCAGAGACGTTGCCTGCGACCGCGAGACTGATAAAGGATGCCAGCAATACGTGAAATACCGACCTGAGACAGTTGTTTCTCATCGGGTGTCACCTCTTCTCTCCAGATTCCCTTTTCAGGTTCGGGAGAATCAGTGACTGAATCTCTGTGGTAGCCTGGCGGACTGCCTTACCGGCAGCTCCATGGCTTTGCGTCGCACAGTCACCTGCGCGTTGCCTTTTTCAGCAAAGATTCTACCCGACCTTGCGGCGGCGACTTCCTTCCGCAAAAGCCGCACATCGGCCTATTTAAGGTGCAACATCAATGCCAATTGGGTCACACGCACGACACTATGAGGCGCTGGACTGGTAAACCATTGATATACAGGATGTTAGGCGGGTATCCACGGAGAGAATGCGGCAGTCGTCTCGCACTTTTCACACACGATATTGTGCCACGCGTGCAGTTTCCGATTACAAAATCGTTATTCTGGATGGAAATGACGCCCGGTCAGCGACTTAGTAGTAGGGGCGAGGCATGCCTCGCCCCTACAGTATGATCGCAGGCAACATCCCGGCCGACACGGAGGTCGGCCCTCCCAGGGCAGACAGGAATGTCTGCCCCACCACCTGCTACTTGGGGGAGGGCACCGCTCCCGGCGGATCTCCACCGTGGCGGGCGGGGCCGCCGAGGCAGGAACACGCGCCCGCTCTTGGCGGACAGGGCTGAGACCTGCCCCTACGTCGTGTGAGGGTTACTCCCCGGAGTCGGGGTTACCGCGATCTTCTGATTGAAAGGATTCTCCCCATCTTTCCGAGAAGAGGATCTTGTGGAGGGGTTTGCGTGAACGTTTTCGAGGCGGTTCGTCTTTCGGGTAGCCAACGGCCAGCAGCGCCGAGACGCGAACACGTTCAGGGATGCCGAGGATCTCTTTGACCTTTTCCTCCTTGAACCAGCCAATCCAGCATGTGCCAAGTCCAAGCTCCGTAGCTT
This sequence comes from uncultured bacterium, assembly GCA_965603355.1. Taxonomy (GTDB): domain Bacteria; phylum Hydrogenedentota; order CBFDCQ01; family CBFDCQ01; genus CBFDCQ01. The sequence continues at coordinate 966 of CBFDCQ010000092.1, read as the reverse complement.
TCAGCACCATATGTTCCATGGCGATACCGAGGTCGATCTGGTAATACTCGATCCCGGTAACAGCGCTACCAATCTTGTTCGCCACGATATCCAGGTGCGAGCATCCGACAATGATCAGCGGGGCTTCCCGTAACCACTTGTTGCGAATCACCGGACGCAGCGCTTCACCGCACAGCCGGTCGATAGTATCGCGTTCCGTCACTGCGACGAAGCGCCATGTCTGAGAGTTGCATGCGGACGGGGCCAACCGTGCCGCTTCGCACATGGCTACGATATCTTCATCCCTGACAGGCCGGCTGTCATACGCCCGCACCGACCGCCGCTTCTTCAGGATCTCGTCGAACGTCATCATCAGACCTCACGCACGTTAGCTGTCACCTTCAGGCCGTGCGGTCGGCTCGTGGGCTTTTCGCCCGTATACTCTCTCGTAAGCTCTACAATATGGACAGATTCCGCCCTCGATAACCTTGACAAACCAGAAAGCGAAACCTCTCTGCTTGGTTCTGGCTCGGCGGCAAACAGGACACTCCAGACACTTCTTCGCCATCTCTTTGTCTTTTTCTGTAACATCACCAGCGTTCACGTGAGACCTCCTTTAAGATATGTGATTGAGAATTACACTCGAAACCGCACCGCCGCTCCCGCGAAATGGCCACGCGGGCGAATTCCTCACTGCCGGGACATGAGCAGGCCGACAATGACCAGCAACACCGCGATCATCAACAGCAAACCCGCGACGACCAGTCCCCACATGGTCCGCTTTGACTCACGCACTGCGTCGCCCTCAACTCCTCGCATGGTTGGAGTGGTAGACGAGGTCACAACGCGCACTCGACTGCGACCACCTGTGCCCGGATCTCCCGGCATACGAGCATGGCCGGCACCGGCCGCCCCGCTCGCGCGTTCAAACGAGCGACGCACATCCGGCGGCATCTCATCCACACTGCCGTACTCACGACCGTTGAC
>CBFDCQ010000091.1:0-12546 GCA_965603355.1 uncultured bacterium | reverse complement strand
ATCATAAGCGATACGCACGGGAGTCTCTCGGCGTGGGAGAGGGCGCTTGCCGGTCCATTCTCGGACGTGGACAAAATTATCCACACGGGCGACGTGTTCTATCACGGCACGCGCAACCCTATGCCGGACGGATACGACACTTTGCGGCTTACGGAGGCGATTAACCGGTGCGCGGCGCCTGTCGCCATAGCTATGGGCAATTGCGACTCCGAGGTTGACCAGATGGTGTGCGACGTACCCATAGTCCATCCGTTTCTCGTACTGGACGAGCAAGCGCTGCGCATAATGGTGCAGCACTGGCAGCACGGCGGCGACGCCGAGCTGGCGGAGCTGCTCGAGAGGTTTCGTCCACGCATCTTCGTCACCGGACATACGCACGTTCCGGAGCTGCGCGTCGAAGGGGAGACGTTGATACTTAATCCCGGCAGCCCGTCGTTGACGAAGCGGAAGGACGGCAAGAGAACGGTCGCGAAGCTCGAAGTCGGCTCGGACGGAGGTGTTCGCGCATCGATATTGGACGTCGACTCCGGGGAAGTGCTCGACGAGATAACCCTGTAACGAGAGGAAGTTGATCATGTCATTACTGGTTGTAGGTAGTGTAGCGCTGGACTCTGTCGAGACCCCTTTCGGGAAGCGGGACGAGATGCTGGGCGGGTCGGCGGTGTACTTTGCCCTATCGGCGAGCCATTTCGCGCCGGTCAAGATAGTCGGCGTCGTCGGGGACGATTTTCCGGAAGACGCGATCGCGCTGCTTCGCGACAGAAACGTCGATCTGGACGGGCTGGAAACGAGGTCCGGTGGCACATTCCGCTGGGGTGGAAGATACAGCGACGATATGAACGAGCGGGAAACGTTATTCACCGAGCTGAACGTGTTTGAGGAGTTCCGACCGGTCATCCCGAACGAAGCCCGCAGTACAGACTACGTATTCCTGGGCAATATCATGCCGTCGCTTCAGCTCAACGTGCTCGACCAGATGGCTGACACGCGGTTTGTCGCTATGGACACGATGAACATCTGGATTGATGGCGCGAAGCAGGAGCTTCTCGACGTGCTTGGAAGAGTCGATGCGTTGATGATCAACGATTCCGAAGCTAAGCAGCTCAGCGGCAGGTCGAATCTCGTCAAAGCGGCAAACGCCATACAGGAGATGGGGTGTCCAACCGTCGTCGTAAAGAAAGGGGAACACGGCTGTTTCCTCGTGTGCCGGGAGGAGTGTTTCGCGGCGCCGGCGTTTCCCTTGGAGAAGGTTCTAGACCCGACAGGCGCGGGCGACACGTTCGCGGGGGGCTTCATGGGTCACGTTGCGCGCACCGATAGTTCAGATCCTCAGACCTTGCGCGAGGCCGTGGCATACGGAACGGTAATGGCATCGTTCGCCGTGGAAAGCTTCGGCGTGGAAGGCCTGCTCGGCCTGACGGAAACCATGATCGAGGAACGATACAACGCGTTCAGACAGCTCGTTTCCTTCTAGCGGTGCGACTCCCGCCATGTTCATGTGCCTTGACAAGGGACGGATTTCCGGTATAATCTTGCCTTGGTCGGGCGATTAGCTCAGTTGGCTAGAGCACCTGCCCTACAAGCAGGGGGTCACTGGTTCGAGTCCAGTATCGCCCACCACAATCCATTCTCATATGGGGACTTACGAATACACCTCCTTGTTTGGCCGCTCACAGTGGAGTTCTCATCGGTTGAGGCACGGGTATCGAGCGAATGCTGCGGAGGTTTCCCATTATCATCGGAGCAGTTCTTGCGGAGGAGACCACAGATCTGTCTAGCTGAACTGCAGACTGCACCAGCAGACGGACTTTCGATATGGCGGTCAGGTGGGTTCGCTGACGGGCACCAATACACACCCGCGCGCGGGGCCGCCCCTAGTGCTTGCCAGGAGCCAATTTCACGCCGCGCCGCTCGTACGTGACATATGCCTCGATGGCCACCATCTTCGGGTCATCGAGCTTGAGCGCCTTTCCCTCGAGCGGGTGCGTGAGGCACCAGTTGATCATGTCGCGGAGGGGGATCACCCTGCCAAGCTGCTGTTGGAACTTGGGGTACGTCTCAGGATGCGTATTTGCCGCATTCGGATGGCACTGAGCACACGCTACCCCGTTGGTGCCCAGTTCCGGGCTTACCCATAGCTCGCGACCCTTTTTCACCACGCTCATGAACTCGTCCTGCCACCGTTTCTTGTCCTTTTCAGTGAACTCGTCGGCGAGGATCACGATTGAACCCACCAGCACGACAGCAACGGCCGCCGCGAACGCTACTCCCAAGTTCTTCCTGGACATCGTTCTCTCCTCCTAGTAGTGGGTCTGCGGGGCGCTCCGACGGTCCGCGTCCTGGTACGCGCTGTCCTCGGGCTGCCCGGTCTCAGGGTTGAACGCAACGGTCCGATTCGTGTTGTTGTACAGGTTGTAGTTCATAGCCACTCGTCCGCTGTTCATGTCGATGAACTGCCAGCCGGTGGCATCGCGCTCGAAGAACGGGTCCGCACGGTTCATGCGAACGGTGAGCTCCGGTACATGACTATTCGACTGGGCGTAGCTTTGCGGGTACGGCCAGGGCCATGCGGTAGCCATCACCGCATGAAAGCTGATGTTGCCGATCTGATTGTACTGGATCTGGTGCACGTGACCGTACACCACGGTGACATCGTCGAACGGCCGCAGCAACGCCTGCACCTCCTCCGCGTCCTCGGTCCAGAAGTTCCATCCCTTGTAGATCTTCTGGATGGGAGAGTGCGAGAACACCACCACGGGCGTGTCCTTCTTGACCTTCTCCAGGTCCTTGCTGAGCCACGCGCGCTGCTCTTCGCCCACCATGAACGGCGAGCCGTTCGGGTTGTCCAGCCCGGCCATTTCCAGCATCCGCTGCTCAGCCGTAGGCCATCGTTCGTGCGTCCACTCGTCGTAGGTGACGATGCTGTTGAGCGTGACGAAGTGCACGCCCTTGTGGTCCCAACTGTAGTAGTGAGGACCGAACAGCTCCGACCAGTACTTGCCCAGATCGAGGTAGTAGTCGTGCTCGCCCATCACGCAGTGCACGTCGTAGTCCAGTTTAGCAAGCATCTCGGCTCCGTGGTCGAGCTCGGCCTTGGTGCCGAGCTGGGCGAGGTCGCCCCCGAACATTACGAAGTCGGGCTTGGGCTGCAGCAGGTTAGTCTCAGCAACCGCGCGGATAAGCCCACGGTCCCAGTTGCGCACGAACTCCGTGCCTTTGACATGCTGGATATGCGAGTCGGAGATGTACGCGAACGTAAAGTGTTTGTGCGAGTCGGCGAAGGCGAGCTTGACCGTGCTCACCGCGGCAAGCGCTCCCACGCTCTTGATGAACTCGCGTCGGGTCGGACGAAATTCGCTCATGATCGCCTCCTCTACTCGCCGCCGGCCGTTTCGGCCAAGTGGGCGTATTCGGGACTGGTGAGCGCCTCCATGAACGCCACCAGATCGGCTTCTTCTTCGTCGGTCAGGTCAAGCGGACGGATGCCGCCACTGAGAAAGTCGTTCACGGGATCGTCCTCGTTGGTTACCCCACCGTGGTCGTAGTGTTCCATCACATCCTCGAACGTCGCCAGGCTGCCGTCGTGCATGTAGGGGGCAGTAACGGCTATGTTGCGCAGTGTCGGTGTCTTGAAGGCGCCGAGATCGTCGAAACCACGTGTCACTGCGAACCTGCCGAGCTCCGACGTCCGCTTGTCGGTCAGCACCTTGACGTCGACCTCAGAGAGAGTAGCCTCGGCCTTGAGGAACTCGCCGGCCAGCTCGGGCACGTCGTCCTGAATATCGTTGATCCCCACGCCGATGTTGTGGAACCGGTTATCCGTGAACAGCGCCTGTGTCTGCTCGACAACGTGGCACGAGACGCAGCGTCCCTTGTTCACGAAGAGGTCGAACCCGCGTTTCTGTGCCTCCGTTAGCGCGTTCTCTTCGCCGCCAAAATACCAGCGATCGAACGGCGAGTTGCCGGAAACCTGCGTGCGTTCAAACGCGGCAATTGCCTGAGTTACCTCCGTCATGGTAATCTCGTCGCCGGTCTTGCCGAAGACGGCCTTAAACGCCTTGACATACTCGGGGTCTGAGCGGACGATGTCGAGTATTGGCTGATGGTTCTCGAGCCCCATTTCCACTGGGTTCACGAACGGGTGTAACGCCTGGTCCTCCAGGCTGGGCGACCGGCCGTCCCAGAACATCGTCTCGAAGTACACGGAGTTGATTACAGTGGGTGCGTTGCGCGTTCCCGTGAGCTTGTTGATGCCCTCCGAGACGCTCAGGGGACTATCGGTGAAGGCCTTGTCTTCCGCATGGCACGTAGCGCAACTCACCTCGCTCGTGGTACTGAACCTCGTATCGTCGAAGAGTTTGTCTCCGAGAGCGATCTTCTCGGGCGTCTGAGGATTATCCTCCGGGTAGGGGACGGGCGGTAAGCCTAAAGGAGGTGAGGGCCCAGGTGGCTTTTCCGCAGTCACACCCAGTGCGCAGACAAACCCCACGACAAGAACCATGGCGTATAGGTAAGGGAGTTTCTTCATGAGGGCACCTCCTGCTAGTGACAATCCTTGGGCCATCTTTATCTTAGACCTTAGGTTCGTTCATTGTCAAGATTTATTTTCTGTACTGCCAAGCTTTTGTTCTGGCTCACGATATTGCCTTCCCGACGGGATAGGGTCACACGGTTATCGCTGCACGATTTCAAAGGGGATAGCCGGCAGCACACCGAGAGATACTTGCCGTTTCTGTGCTGGGGCGTTGCCGCGTTGCTTCCTGCCCGCAGATTCCGTGAAAGCCTCGACGATCAGGTTGTCTTCAAACCCGGCCTTTACCGCATCGCCATCGGCTTTCAACAGCAGCACCAGGCCCTCGGGCACAGCGGTCACATCCTGAAGGGTGACGCCCTCGGGCGGTTCGTCGAGCTCGAGCACGACCTCCCGCTCGCGCACCCTCCAACGTCTGGGGGTTTTGATTAACACGTTGGCCGTGCCTCCTTCCGGGATTCGGACAGGACTGTCGCCGGCCACTGTCACGGGCACCCCGCGGCGTCTGCCCGGGACCGCGACCATGAGTTCTTGGGACGGCACCAGGTGTCGGTAGAGGAACGCCTGCATCATATCTTCCGCGGGAACGACCGGCCGGGTGACAGTGTGCCCGTCGATCCAGGCCCGTCCTTGCAGTTGCAGGACAACCGGCTGATCGAGCGGTGCCGGCGGCGCCGTCAAGGTCATTCGAACGCGGTCGCGGCCGCCGGGAATCCTCCCGCCATCCAGCACAAACCCGGCGGGCGCGTCTTCCACCACCACCTCGATGTCGCCGTCGAAACCGTCTTTCCGCAGCGCGTGAACGCTCACCGGAACTGCACTCCCGGCTGGCACGTTTATGCTCGAAGGCGTCACGCGCAGCGCGAAATCGGGCCGCGGGGACCCAATGCGCACGCGATAGGCGTGGGCAGCGCTTCCGTGATGCTGCGAATCGGCCAAATGCAGATAGTAAATGCCATCGTTCGGCAGTCGGGCACGCAGATACGAATCGGCGTGATGGGTGACCAATCCCACAATATCCTTATGCAGGTGACCATCCTTAATCACATGATCATCGTTCAGTTCGAGCACGTTACCCGATGCGTCGGTCAGCCGCAGTAGCGAGTCCAGCGGGGAATGCAGCCTGCGAGCATACACCTCGGCTACCACTTCATCCCCGGCGCGGCCCTCGAACCGGAATAGGTCCACGTCGCCGGGCCGCGCGATGCGGCCGTTGACGATACGAGGCAGGTCGATCTGCTGCGCGTCCCCTGCCGTGTCGTTAGGTTCGGTTTCCTCGCACTCGGGCAGCGAGTCGACGGCATAGGTCACGCGATTCGAGACGTTGCCGTCCTGGTGCAACACAGTCTGCCGAATACGGTCGACGCCGGGCTGGGTGTCAAGCGGCAACCGGGCACTCCAGAGGTTCCATCCGTCGATCGACGCGACCGTCTTGACGCCTGTGCGGCCGCCCAGGGGAAATGACTGCGTTATAAAAGGCCGTTCCCCCACGGCAATACGGTACACGAAATCCTCCCGCCCTCGATAGATGGAGTCGCGGATCTCCAGCTTGTATATGCCGTGTGCCGGAATCTCGTAGAAGAGAACCGGGTCGGGGTCGAAACGGTAATCGTCCGTGAACGCAAGTTCGGTGCCGTTCGGGTCGTAGAGGGCCAGCGTGGCCTGAAACCAGCCGGGCACGGCGTCGGCCAGATACGGAATCAGCCGCCGGGCCCGCGCCTCGATCACGAGCTGCTGTCCTGGCTGTGCCCGGAACCGGAACCGATCCACGTCTCCCGGCATGACCTGCCCATTCAGCAAGACCGGCAGATCGAGAGGCGGTGGTGTCGGCAATCTGGCCGGGCTGTTCGGGTCATTTGGCTCCAGCTCGTAGACCTCCGGCACCTGCCCCACCTGGAACACCATCGGATTGGTCAGACCCAAGGGAGTCTCGAGCCGCAGCTCCCGGTCGCCGGGTGCAGCACCGGGATCGATCGCGATTTCGATCAGCACTGTCTCGCCGATCTGGGTATTGCGCTGTCTCTTCCGCCTGGGAAAGCGGAGATGGTACGCCGCGTGCTGCAGTTCTCTCAGGCTCTTGTCTTCCAGGTCGTGCAACAGCGGATGCTCAATCGGCGTCATGGCTTTCGTGTCTGTCCCGCTTCTCTGGGGAGGCGACTCGGACGCATCCATGCCCATTCCGGAGAAGCCCATTCCACCAGGCATAAGGTCCCGGTCCTCCTCGGGCAATTCAGCGATTCGCATTTGCCGCAATTCTCTGAACCGTCTCTCGAGTTCCTGGCGCTGTTCTTTGTCAATATTTCTGACCGGCTTGAAATGCTTGATGACGCGGGCACGCACGCCTTCACCGGAAACATACGCGTCGCTTACACCTCGAAGAAACTGGCCGCCGGCCGTGATCTGAAAAACGGAACCCTGCCGTCCGCCGGCGGGGTAGAGATAGCCGACGCGCGGTGCTCGCCTGTTCGACTGGCCCCACGCATTCGGAACGCACAGAATCACCGCCACCAATAGCAGCCGGCGAAGCCTGACATTTGGGTACCACCTCAACGACACGGTTTCACCTCCAGGTTTCAGTATGTCAACCTATGTTTCTTGTTAGCACAATCTATCTTCTTGAGAAATCCAGAATAATGCAATTGCCGCTCGGAACAATGCTCAACGCAGAGTCAGTATTCTTCGTGAATTGCCCCTGCTTTGCGGATATGGAATAAGGGGCGTTCCTGAAGGTACATGAAACCTTCTGACGGCTGGTTATTCCGAAAGGTAGTGCAGCCTTCTTATCACTGGATAACTCGAGGAACCACTTGTCCTTTACGTCACCCGAGGCCGAGACGTTGAATGACGCTTCATTGAACGTGAGGACAATTTCTCCCTCAGGTGAGTGAGTAGGCCATCGCACCGTGAGTTCGCCGTCCTTACTATCGTCTACGGTTGGGGTCCCGCCCGTAATCTCCAATCCCTCCGTAGACTTGAAGCGGAGGCCGGCAAGGGTTTGCAGAGAACTCCAGTAGAAGCCGTCAACAAAGGGAAGCGTATAATAGAAACACTGGCTCGACGTCCCTCTTTGGGTGAGATAATCGGATGCAAAGCGCTCGTCGAAGAGATGTATATCCCTGAAGCGCATCGTGCCCTGATCCCAGAGCAGATTGGCCCGGTAGAATCGCGAGTTAAACCACACGGTCTTCTGGTTCTTCTCGGAGTGGTCCCTCAATACCGTGACCGAAGTCGGCGGAGTAACACGGTACTTCCGCCTAAACCAGGCGCCCGTCTCCCCCAGGGTTTGTACTGTGACTTTCCCCTGTTTCAGTAGCCCGGCGATCATAGGCATTTGTATCTCGAATCCCGGACGCATTCTTTTCCAGGCAAAGGAATTCTCCTGCCCGGTTTGTGTATAGGCATAGTCCATCGACGCGCCATTAACAAACGCATCGAAATACCAACGGCACCAATCAGGATCGCCCCCGCCGCCTGTATATATGGGCTCAAGGGAGACCACTCTCTGATGATTCCCGCCTATGCCTTTGTCATACTGATGAATAGGATCACTGCCGAGCATCCTGAAAATGGGAACGGGAATCTGGTTTTCTGCATTTTGGGCGGGCATATAGGCGTTCTTCTTGCTCGGGTAATAGCCCTGGTTCCAATAGCCGCCCCACATCGTATAGCCATCGGTACCTACCTGGTCTTTGCAGTTACACGAAGCAACAATGTCGTAGCGTTCATACGTGTATTGCAGGGTGTGTGCGTCAATGAACCAGGACCCTACCGACTTTGGGTAATAGCCGAAGATCTTCTTGAAGTCAGCCATGTACGTATCCACAAGTCTCTCGCGCTCTTCCGGTGGATATCCGGTCGCAAAGCCGACATCGGCATGCCAATCCCAGGGAAAGCGCCCGCGCCAGGTGTAGCCGCTATTCTCAACCAGCGGCTGCGGAATCTCCCACCAGGCGCCAATCTCAAACATACCGGCAGGCAATTCCTTGAGCAGTTTCTGGTACCTGGCATCCATGAGCGCATCGTACTGCAGGAGAAAAGTGCCCCTCAGTTGATACGCCTTCATGATCTTTATCTGTTCCACAACCGTTTCGTACAGGACATCCTCCGTTATCCAGTCAATACGCGGTTCGCACTGCCGAATGAAATTGATGATGTTCACAATGCGCGGCGGACTCTTTCCAGCGTCGGCTTCTTCGGCACGGCAGATTTCGCCCCTCATTCCCGAAAACAAGGAACACAGAAGGATAATCAGCGCAGTTCTGATTCCATTAACCATTCTTCTACGATCTCCTCGGTCAGTTCACCATACGCTTTGCCAAAGTGACTGTGATGACAATGTCGTATTCATCTACCGGTTTCGGCGGCCACAGCTATCACCTTCTTGCCACCGTGCAGATGGCCATGAATGTCAAAGCTCTTTGCACGCTTGGTTCCGGAGCCCGACCCTACCTCTTGCCCATTTATGAAAAGTCTATGTTCGTCATCGACAGCAATAACGCACTCGGCCTTGCTGGGGTAGTTGGTCTTCGGTAGCGTAAACGTACGCCTTCACCGGAAACATACGCGTCGCTTACACCTCGAAGAAACTGGCCGCCGGCCGTGATTTGAAAAACGGAGCTCTGCCGTCCGCCGGCGGGGTAGAGATAGCCGACGCGCGGTTCTCGCTTGTTCGACTGGCCCCACGCGTTCGGAACGCACAGAATCACCGCCACCAATAGCAGCCGGCGAAGTGTTTTCATTATCGCGCTCCCAGGTTCACATGATCTCTCTTAGTCGGCCGCCACTGTCTTCCGCCAGCGGCATAACCTTGACGTCCAGTCCCCGCGAGTTCGGCAGCGGACCATCGGGATCGATGCCGAGCAACTCGTACATGCTGCCGATCAGATCGCACGGGTACACGGGCCGTTCCGCGACTTCTTCGCCTTTCTCATCCGAGGCCCCGACAACGCAGCCGCCCTTGAACCCTCCGCCGGCAACCACGGCCGAGAAGCAGTCTCCATAATGGCCCCGGCCGCCGTTCCAAGGCGGTGCCCACTGGATTTTAGGCGTTCGTCCGAATTCGCCGCTCCACCACACGATCGTGCTGTCGAGCAAGCCCCGACCGGCCAGATCCTGCAACAACGCGGCCATACCCTGGTCCATTTCCGGCAGTCTCCGGCGCATGATCTGGAAGTGCTGTTTGTGCGTATCCCACCCCTTGTAGTTGATGGTGATGTACGGTACGCCGTGTTCGACCAACCGGCGCGCCATCAGACAGGACTGGCCGAACGTGTTGCGGCCATATCGATCGCGGATGTCGTTGTTCTCATTCGAGAGATCGAACAGATTTCTAACTTCTCCGAACATCATGTCGTACGCGTTCTCCTCGCAACGGTCGAGCACGCTGAACTGACGGTTCGCCGGCATGGCCTTCCCGAGCGAATCGAGTGTGTGGAGCAGTTCACGCCGGTTGCGCTGGCGCTGGTCGGCAATGCCTTGCGCGACAATTCCCTCCACAGCGAAGATTTTCTGATTCGGATCACCGCCGGTAGCAAACGGTTTGTATCGCTGCCCCAGGAAACCCGCTTCGGAAAAGCGGCCTTGCGGCGTGGTCAACACGATGTGTGGCGGAGCCAGACCTGCGTACCCCTGATCATATCCCTTAAACAGCGATACGACGGCCCCGGCACAGGGATAGACCAGTCGGCCGGGCTTGCGACCGGTCTGCACCAGATACGACGCCGTTTCATGAGCGTTGATGCCGTGTGTCATGCTGCGGATAATGGAGTATTTGTCGGCCTGCTGCGCTAACAGCGGCAGCATCTCGCCGATCCGTATTCCGTCCACATTGGTGGGAATGGGCTTGTTTAGAGGCCCGCAATAGTCGTAGCCCGCGTCGGGCTTGGGATCGAAGGTGTCAAGATGCGACGGGCCGCCCCACATCCAGATCTGGATAACCGACTTGGCTCGCGCCTGTTGATCAGCAGTTCGCGACAGGGCGCGCCCATGACTTAACAGTGTCAGTCCGGCCGCCCCGAGAAGCCCCCGTCGTAGCGCTTCACGCCGGGTAATTACGTCTGTGGTTTCCAGCCTGCTCATGTCCGTTTCCTTGCTTTTCATCGGAGCACCGCGCGTGCGGCATCCGACGTGTTCAATGTCGGTATAGAAACTCCTTGGTGTTAATGAGTGCCCATGCCAGGTCGTTTGCTGCCTGCCTCCGGTCCAGTCCGCTGGCTCGGACGTAGTTCTCCACCTCGGCCAGCTCGGTCCGTGTTGGATGGCGTGACAGGATTCTCACATAGACCGCGCGGATCACAAAACGATAGTTTCCCTTGTATGACCGAAGCAGTGTATGCAACCACCGGCTACGTTCGATCATTCTCTGAATATGGGTCGAATTCAGCAGATGCAACCGCTGCGTGTCGGTGGGTTGATTGTTACGTTCGGATTCAAGACCGGTATCGCGAGCCGGGCGGCCGAACATTTCGAGGAACTGGCTGGTGATGCTTCCATCCGCCAGCGCGATGGTGCGCTGGTTAGCCGGAATGAATGTAAATGGCTCAGGGATGGGGCTGGAATAGCTCTCCCTGGAGCCGAAACTCCCACATAACGCGTCGATAAGCACTTCCGCGTCGAGTCGGCGCACCAGATAATGGGCGAACAGGACCTCGGCTTCTGGATGGTTGCTGCGCGGAATAGAGGACTGCTGATAGGTGCGTGACTTGAGGATCAGGCGGTACATATGCCTCAGGTCGTAGTCGGCGCTCACTAGTTCCTTCTCCAGGTAGACCAGCAATTCTGGATTCGCAGCAGGGTTGTCAGGCCGGATGTCATCCGGCTCGTGGATGATCCCGCGGCCCAGCAGCCAGGACCATAAGCGGTTCACGACATTGCGCGCGAACCACGGGTTGTCCGCGGCGACCAGCCAATCGGCAAAGACTTCGCGCGGATCGTTCTCCGGCAGGATCCGAACGGCGGTACCGTCCGGGAAAACGGTCTCAAGTGCGTCGGCCGGTGCCGGGTCCAGATACACGATTTCTTCTTTCCACTCGGCCGTCGGCTTGTATGCCACTCGCGAGAAGAAGGCTTCCATGCCTAAACGCCGCGCTTCCGGCCACCTCTCGATACGCGTTCCCATGAAAGTCAGAGCAACCGCTCCCGCGATAACGGAGGGCTCCTGGCCCTGGATCGCACGGTAGAAATTGACAGGCGGCACGCGGAAGTTGCTGCCGCTTGAGGTCAGCAGTTCGCGGACAAATTGATCGTAAGGCTTGTTCTCCCGGACGGAGTCACGAATCCAGCGATGGTAAGCTTGCACCGCGTTAGGCCACAGGTTGATGGGGAATTCCGCCTTGACGCGGAGCAGATCGCACCACTTCAACGCCCAATAGTCGGCAAACTCATCCCGCTCTAGCAAAGCGTCGATCAACGTGGCGCGCTTGTCGGGACGGCTATCCCGTAAGAATTTGCGAACCTCCTGAGGCTTGGGCAACGTACCGATGACATCCAAGTACACGCGCCTGAGAAAAACCTCGTCAGAACACAGACTGGCGGGCTCGATGCTCTGATCGTGTAATTTGGACAGCACCAGGGCATCGATGGGACTTGTCGATACGATCCTCCCGTAGTTTTCGAATGGCCGCACAATGCCAGGTTCCGCACCATGTCCGCTGGAGGCTGCCATGAAGACTGCAACTGCAAGTATGGATTTCCTCATTGCATTTCCTGGCAGGTTGTAGATAAACATTCAGGTCGACGTCCTTGTTATGTTCCGATCTGTAGGCAATCGAGGTCACTCTCGGTTCCTAACGGCTCGCTTACTGCCGCTATTATAACATAACACTCTTTTGGCCGGCACGTTCCCGAACGGAGGCGGCCCTGCGTCGACGGCACAGAGCCCAGTCAATATAATCACGCGATTTGGCAGCGGTGCGCAACACCCGCGTCTCCCTGTTCGCGACATGACACTGCCGTCGCATTCTTCTGTCAAGACTCTTTAGAAATGTCCTCTATGTTAACGCATTAGAAATGTCCTC
>CBFDCQ010000090.1:0-12742 GCA_965603355.1 uncultured bacterium | reverse complement strand
CTGACGCTTCCGCGCAGGAGTTCGCCGCCGGCTCGGGGGTTGTACCATTGGATGGAGTATGTTCCGGGCCCCACATTGAGATCAGCGCTTCCACCTTCGAGCAGGTAGATCGCATATACTTGGTCGGGCTTGGCCAGGCAATATGCCTTTGGGTTCGAGATCAACTTGTTGTCGGGAGCCATCTCGGCAAATGGCAGATGGTCATGGAAGAACTCGAGCGCGTAGCGGGTCTGGTCCCACATGTTTTCGCGTGATCGCCAATCCTCGCAGTTGATGTCCATATGCGGAAAGCGGCTGCCGAAATACCATTCCACGCCCGCTCCGCCACCCATCAAGTTGCCCCAAAGCGCGTATTTGCGAGGCTTGTCGTGGGTTGGGTCGTTGGCGTCGGGTATGACGCCCTCGCGCGCGGGCTGCTGCTCGTCGCCACAGATGACCCACTTGCGACCGGCCTTCGCGGAGCGCTGGCGGAGGACGACGGCGTCGCTGTTGTACCTGTCCAGTTCGGCCTGGATCGATGTCATTTCAAAGGAAGGATCGCCCAGGATGCCGTTGTAAAAGTCGGGGGCGCTGTTGGCCTTGGTATGCACCGTGATCGGATGGTCGTAGGGGTCCAGGTCCCGGATATGGCGGGCTATCACCTTTCGGTCGGCGTCGGAGGTGTTGTTTTCTTCTCCCAGGTTCCATACGACGGCCAGGTGGTGGCTGAACCGCGCGACCAATTCGCGATAATACAACTTGCGGATCGGGTTCAGACCAGGAGAGCCGCCCAGGCTACGATCGTTTTCGGTCTCCTGGGTCACGACATGCAGCATAATGCCCAGTCGGTCCATATGGGTGAATACGATCTCCCATTGGTCGAGTTTACTGCAATCGAACCGGTCCCTAACCGTCGGGTCGGTCCACATCCAAGAATCCCGACCGTCGCCACCGTCGATGTTGTAGGTGAGGAAATAGACGCTGTTCATCCCCTTGCCCGCGAGGTAATTCAACATGCCGATGATTTCTTTGCCGCTGCCGCCCTTCCATGTCGGATCGCCGGTGCGCCAGTCCTTCAAGTGCGGTTTGTACTCATGGACGAAAGAGCCAACGTCCTTGTAACTCCCGGAGTCCGCGCTCGCATCGTAGGTGTCGTCGAATTGGGCGTAGGCCAGGAAGTTTTCGGGGCTGTCGGCGCCGCCCTTGATGTAGTACTCGCCGTTGCCGGCGTGCTTGAGATAGTGCTCGCCGACGTACTGGAGGAGGCCTTTGGCGCGGAAGTCCGGCGCTTTCTTGTCGGACTTCGACACGCGGAACGTTCCCGAAGCGCCGTCAAACGCCGTAGGGGCGCCAGCGGCCGGATCTGGGTCTATTGCGATATTGACGCCCATCCGAAACGACGCCTTGAAACGCCATTCGCCTTCGCTATCGGGCGTGAAATGGACGCGCCATTTGTTGCCCGCCTTGGCCGAAGTCTCGGCGGCGTTTCCGTCGGCGACGTAGAAACCGGGGACCTCATAGGTTCTCATCCCATTGGAGAACGTGACATTGAGGCGGTAGTGCTGAAATGGGTTGACCTTGGCGGTTTCGCTTGATGGCGCGCCGTCGAACGTGATTCGAACGCCATGCCATTCCATTAAATCGCCTTCCACGTCGCCGGTTCCCCCGACGGGCGCCGGAATGGAGCCCAGTTCCACATCGCTATTAAGAGTCTGGACCTGAAGCTGGCGCGGGCTCGACGACCGGCTCGTGCCAAGGGGCACCCCTTTTGGCGTTCCCACGACCGTAAAGGCGATCGTGGCCTTGCCCTGTACACCGCTCCCGGCGGAGAAGGGGAGGGCCGTCAGACGATACTCCCCTGGGGGCGGGGTCCAGGCGTTGTAGTCGCCCCGTCTGTCGCCTCCGATGGAGTAGGGCGGGGCTGTTTCCGAGTGGGACCATTGCCCGTCGTTCAGATCAAATTGCACGCCGCCCACGTCTCCCCGGACGTCCGCCCGAATGTTCAGTTCCGCCCCTTCTGTTCTAAAATCGATCGTGTCGCCGTCTCGAAGCGGGCGGATTTCTCTATCCGTGCTCGCATCCATCAAAGTGAAGCTGACGACTTCTTGGGCGGGCAAGGGCGCCGTCATTACGATAACCACCACCGTTGCGGTGGCCAGGGCCGCATTCTTCACAAAACCATGATGTGTTTTATTCTGGTGCAGCATCGGTCCTGTCCCCGTGCTGTTTTGTCCGACATTTGCCATATGGCCAGCCCGTGACCATCACGGGCAATTCCTGTCTATCCTACAGACAGCCGCAGGCGATTTCAAGATTGATTCTGCCGTTACGAGCCCTCTTTGAGGTCGTTTGCGGCCCAATAACAGGCATCGAAGGCGACCTTCTGCGCTGTTCGCGCAAGTTCGGACACACCTCTCCCATCCCGGTGGCGCGGATTACGGCCCGGGGGTCGCGGTTTGCGGTCCTCGGGCTATTCCTTTGTGAATCTCGCGCAACTTGCACAGGATTCAGGGTACCTTCCTATCACAACCCCTCGCCCCAAGGCTCCCGGTTCCGATTTCACCGCGATCACCCGCTCCGTCAATACGACGCCGTGGTGGCATATCCCTTCACCAGCACCAACCCCTCCTTGACACCGCTCTCGCTCAGAGCGGTCTGCACCTGCGGGGTGATGTTGATGAAGGCCCGCCGCCCACGTACGTTGAACCATAACTCCTTCCGATGACTCTTCATGGAGCATCTCCTTCCATTCAGGGTTCTCTGGCCAAGAACGTGGGGCTCAACACGCCGTACTCCGCGGGGGGCGTGCAACCGATTATCTTCCTTCGTCCGAGTTGAGCTTCGCGTTACGTTCTTCTCGCTGTCAACTGTCCGACGCGGCGTCGATGGGCAACTCTTCCTGTGTCGGCGGCGGTTCGGGTTCGACATCGCTCTTCTTGCCAACCAATCCCGGATTGAGCATGTCGCGCAGGTCCTTATACGCCCGGAAACGCACCACCTTCTTGCGCGGAACGTTGACCTTCTCGCCTGTACGCGGATTGCGCGCAACGCGCGCTGCGCGGGTGCGTACACGCAGCACGCCCAGCCCCGGCAGGACAAACTCCTTGTTGGTAAGAAGCTGTTTTCGGGCCAGTTCCACGAGCCCGTCGTAGAACCGGTTAACGTTCGCCTTCGATATTCCCGCAGACCTCATTACCCCCTCGACCATCTGATCGCGCGTCATGATCCGCACCTCCTATCCAGCGAATTCCAGCGTCCCCGTACGAAGAAACCTGTCTCACAGCTTCAGCACAGTCAAATCGCGTGTAGAAAGGTAGGCTCCAAAAGGGCAGCCTGTTCAGTTGCCCCGACTCCTGTCAGTACTATCTCACGGTTTCCGGGATTCAGTCAAGTCCTGTCAAAGCTAACTGATCCCCGGTCTCCGAACGACATCACTTCTCCAGGTTCGAGCATCCTTTCCTTCCGAAGTCCCGTCGGTTGTAGAGACGCCCCGCCTGCCTGCCGCAGGCATGGGTGGGGCGTCTGCCTTTGGGAGGGCCGACCTCCGTGTCGGCCGCGGGTCGCCGCGGCGACCCCTACGTGGCAGACTCTCCACGGCGAGCAGGCAGGAATGTCTGCCCCACCATCACAGAAGACGAGGGTCGCGCAACGCACCAACAATGACGAGGCAGAAGAGCGCTAGCGCGGCATGGTATGGAACGTGTTGCAGAACTGGACATAAGTGCGCTGTCAAAAAGAATGCTACCCCGTGATGCACCTGGAAGCGGTTTCACATTGACGTGTAAAGCGTTATTCGTCTATTATAGTCGGGACAAGACACAGGTGCCGGGCCGATCTCGGCCGGGCGCGGTACAGTAATGAAGTTTGCAGGGAGGAGCAAATGAGACTCAGACTCGTCACGATACTCGTCGCGATTGCCGTAAGTGTTGTTGCAATATCATCCGCGTTGGGGAGCCGAATCGTCGGCGGGCCGCAGGCAAAGCTTCCGCCGGCCGTGCGGGACGCCCGGCGCGTGTACGTTCCGGACGAACTGCTTGTCAAGTTCAAGAATGGTACGCAGGCGAAATCTATCGCCGGCGTTCACAGAGCTCTCGGCGCCGAGGTCATCAAGCGTTTCAGGTTCATCGGCGTGGATCACGTGAAGCTGCCGGAGGGATTGCAGGCAGCGGATGCGGTGGCCGGATACAGGGCCTCCGCCAACGTCGAGTACGCTGAGCCGAACTACTACAGGTACGCTCAGGCTCTGCCATCCGAGCCGGTTATTCCGACGGACCCGAGGTTCTCGGACCAGTGGGCGCTGCACAACACCGGCCAGAGCATCGCCGGAACGGCCGGAGTGGCGGACGCCGATATCGACGCACCCGAAGCGTGGCGTTATCCGACATCGGGCCAGGAGGTTGTCGTGGCCATACTCGACACCGGCGTCGGCGCGTTAAATCCCGATCTCGCCGCGGAAGTAATCTGGGAGAACCCGAACGAGATTCCCGGCAACGCTACCGATGATGATGGCAATGGAAGAGACGATGATACATGGGGTTGGGATTTCGTTGACGACGACGCTGACCCGATGGATCCCGACATGCACGGGACTCACGTGGCCGGAATCATCGGCGCGTTGCACGACAACTCTTTCGGCGTCGCGGGAGCGGTTCCGGGCGTTAAGATCCTGCCCGTTCGGGTCCTGGACGCTCTCAGCATGATGACCGTCGCGGACGCGTTAGAGCCGATCGACTACGTGAAAGACCTCAAGGACAGGGGCAATCCGATCTGGGTTGTGAACATAAGCTGGGGGGCGCCGGAACCAAGCCAGTCCGAAAGGGACGCGCTGGGTGCGCTGGGCGACTCGGGCATTCTCGTGTGCGCTGCCGCAGGCAACAGCGGTATCGACAACGACGCCGATCCGTCCAATTCCAATTACCCATCCTCGTACGATCTGGACAACATCATAGCTGTTGCAGCGAGTGACTCGCTGGACCAACTTGCCGAGTCGGAGACCTGGGGCTCGCACTGGGGAGCAACCACAGTTGACCTTACTGCGCCGGGTGCGGTCATCTTGAGCTCGTTTCCTTATAGAGTGGAGGAGATAGAAACCTTTGATGAGACTTTCGACTGGACTCAGGCCGGTTCGCCACAGTTGTGGGGAATTGAGGACATTTCAGGCAACAACGTCCTGAGTGACAGCGTGGGTGTATCTTACGAGAACAATTCTGACAGTCTGGCTTATGAGACCCTTGCCCTTGACCTGTCGGAAACCACCGGTGTTCAAATCGCTTTTGACGCTATGTTCGACCTCTTCCCGGATATACCTCCCGGCGGGTTTTACGATCGCGTCACTCTTGAACTCTCTGACGGAGGAGCGTTTACGCCTTACGCCGTGTATCGTCTCAGCCCCGAGATTGGCGGGCCGTTTGACAGCATTATCGGCCGGTCCATGCTCTTTTCTCTCGGCCAGATGGACCATTTTGAGTCCGAATACATCCCCGACTTTGACGCGTCACAGCTTAACGTAGGATTCCGCTTTGTTTCAGATGCGGTTATCACGGGAGAGGGGATATACATCGACAACCTGGAGGTTCGCGTGTTTCCCGACGCCGGGGCATTCGACGGCACGGAGTTGATGTTCATGTCCGGAACCTCGATGGCTTCACCCATGGTAGCGGGCGCGGCGGCGTTCTTGAAGATGGTCGAACCGGGGCTGGATTACGCTCAGATCAAGGCGCTCATTCTGGACAACGTGGATCCTATCGACATGCCGGAGGGGAAGGAGACGGTCACCAACGGTCGGCTGAACCTGCACAACGCCGTCCGAGTGATCGACTATGACGAGGATGGTTTAATCCTGGAGGACGAGCTGGAGTACGACAGCGACCCGCACAGTCCGGACACGGACGACGACGGGTTGAATGACGGCGAAGAGGTCAGCACGTACGGCACAGACCCGAACGATGACGACTCGGACGGCGATGGACTTCCCGACGGTTGGGAGGTGGATAACGACCTTGACCCCAACGATGGCACCGGCGTCAATGGCGCGGACGGCGACCCGGACGGTGACGAATATACGAATCTGGATGAGTACGAGGGCGGCAGCGACCCGCAGGATGAGAACTCCGTGCCGCCCGTGACGGCCGCGTTCAGAGCCAGCCCGACAAGCGGACAGGTACCGGTAACGGTGGATTTTACGGATGAGTCCACAGGGGACATATCGAGCTGGTCGTGGGACTTCGGAGACGGCGGTAGCAGCACTGCTCAGAATCCTTCACATACGTACACTTCGACGGGGGACTTCACCGTCAGTCTGACCGTGTCGGGGCCGGCAGGTTCGAATACGGAGACGAAAACCGACTACATCCATGTGAGCGCGCAGCCTGTGCCGCCCGTCGCGGACTTCAGCGCCAGCCTGATCAGCGGTAACAGGCCCCTGGCGGTTGACTTCACGGACGAATCGAACGGGACGGTCACGAGTTGGTCGTGGGATTTCGGCGACGGGTACGTGAGCACGGAGGAGAACCCGTCGCATACGTACTACTTCACGGGCGACTATACAGTCACGCTGACAGTATCGGGTCCCGTCGGATCCGACAGCCAAACCGCCGCTGTTCACGTTGACCAGGCGCTGCCGGCTGAGGGTCTCGCCTACAAGGTGGTCATAGATGATGTCAAGGTGACGTACAGCAAACCGACATGTTTCGCGTGCTACAACGATTTGCAGGATAGCCTGCTCATCGCCGTGTGGGGCGACGAGCCGGGGGTCTTGACCGTGGTTGCCAAGGAGGACGCGCCTCTCGTCTGGAACGATCGCTGCGATGTCTACATTGACGCCCCCGATACGTACATCAAAAAGGCCATCGCCAAAGGGATACAGGGCCAAATGGACCTGTATGTCTGCGGGCAGGCGGATTACGTTAAGATCTTCATCCTCAAGGACGGCTACGTAGGGGATACGCTGGAGTACGGTCAGGACTTCGGTCTCGGCAGCGGTGCGCTGGATCCCTCGAAGAAGGTCCTGATAAAGAGAGGTGCTGCCACCGCGCCGGTGCTTGGAGTGTCGTATCCTGACGCTCCATTTGACCTGACGCCCGTGCCGAAATCAGAGACTTTCGTCGAACCCGAGCTTGCTGATTACGATTACGATTACGATGAAGAAGGTGCCGAGGCCAAAGCGGGGTACGTGTTCGAGTACGGAGACGTGAAGGTGCTTTACAGCAAGCCCGGCTGCACGGCCTTCGTCAACGCCACAGATGGCACATTGACGATTCAGATTTCCGATAGTGACGGGGACCTGCTGGTCAAGTGCGGGGATGAAGCCTACCTCGATTGGGGCGATTTCTGCGATATCTACGTAGATGCCCCGGATGCGTCGGTAAATGCGATGATCCTCAAGGGCAGGCCGGAAACGCAGTTACGCGTTGCCGGCGAGGTGGACTACGTGAAGAGCTTCAAGCTGAAATACGGTTCCGTGGGTGACACGGAGTTCTACGGTCCGGATTTCGGTTTGTACAACACGTCACTCGTACCGCCGAACAAGATACTGATCAAGTGGGGTTGGGCGACAGCGCCGGTATTGGGCGTGTCCAACTAGCGCACCGCTACAATACAGTCGGAAGTGGCAAGCCCTCGCAGTATTCACTTGACATTTCTGGGGTTGTGTGCTATTTTAGCAGTGTCGGGTAGTAAGGGAACGGTGTTGAGATAGGACTTCAATTCTCAAGAGTCTACCCACATGTTCTCTCTACTCGGGGAGAAGTAGTGCCTGGACGTTTTCGGGATCGTCTGCAAGGGGGGTAGAACATGAATTGGCTGCGTTCTAGGAGCACGTCGTACACGTACCGCAATTATGCCCGCCACATCGCGGGAGAATCGACGAGAATCAGTGGAATTGTAAATCGTTTTTCTTTGGCGAAGTGTATTGGTCCAGATGAAGGAGGTAGTGTCATGAAGAAGTGTGCTTTTCTGTTTGTGGTTATCCTGGCAGTGTGTGGTGCGGTATTCGCCGATACCTGGTACGTTGATGGGGCTAACACCTCCGGCACTGAAGACGGCTCATCCTGGGACACGGCGTTCACCGTCATCCAGGACGGTATCGCCGCCGCCGGCGCCGATGACGAAGTCTGGGTGGCTGCCGAGACGTATCCTGAAGGGATTACCCTTGCCAGCGGTGTATCAGTGTACGGCGGTTTTGACGGCACTGAGGAGAACCTCTCCGAGCGGGATGTCGATGCGAATGCCACGATCATTGACGCGACGGCCCACGAGAGAACCATCGGCGAAGGAACGGGGACGTGGACATATCCCATGCATACCGTCTATGAAGACTCGCGCACCCAGGTCATCTACCTGTCGAGCGAGCTTGGCTCCGCCGGTTGGATTTCCTCCCTGGCTCTCGATGTCGCTACAATTCCGGGACAAATGATGAACAACTGGACCATCCGTATGAAACACACCTCGCTCAGTGAATACACGACCGCCGAGTGGGAAGGTTCAGGATGGACCATTGTCTACCAGAACAACGAGACCGTCTCGTCGACCGGGTGGGTGACGTTCAATTTCTCCACCCCGTTTTACTACAACGGCACGGACAACGTCATGATAGACTTCAGTCACGACAACAGTTCCTGGACCGGCAGCGGCACCTGCCGTTACTCCGTTCCCGGCGGCGACCGCGCCATTTACTACTTCAGTGACAGTTGGGACGGTGATCCGCTGGCATGGTCGGGAACCACGCCCTCTCCGATTGTGACCACGTATGTCCCCAACGTCAGGCTCGCCGTCGACCAGTATCACGCGGTCGTCATGGAGAGCACTACCGACGCCCGGATCGACGGGTTTATCATCACCGGCGGCAACGCGAATGGGTCCGCCATGACGGACGCTTGGGGTGGCGGCATCCTAGCACTCAGTTCGGACAGCACGAACACTATTGCTAACTGCACGATAGCCGGCAACTCGGCGGCGGCCTTCGGCGGCGGAGTAGTCTGTGCGTGGGCTGCCGGGCCCGCGGTCACCGACTGCACGATCAGCGGGAACTCCGCGGACTCGGGCGGTGGACTCGCTGTTCAGGCTCTCACTTCCCCGATTGTCAACTGCGTAATCAGCGGCAACTCCGCCAGCTCATGGGGTGGCGGCATGTATTGTGAGACCGCGACCCCTCCAATCACCAACTGCACGATCAGCGCCAATGAGGCATTGTTCGGCGGCGGCGTGTATTTCCCGTGGGGCTCCTCGCCCACCATTGCCAACACCATCTTCGAAGGCAATACGAACCAGGCGATTTACGAAGCGGATGGCTCCTCGGACCCGACCGTCACGAATTGTCTGTTTTACGGCAACCCGGACGGGGATTACTGGAATGAAGGAACAACCCTCTACAGCGGCACCGATATCAACACGAATATCCCCGAAGCGAGCGACACCATAAGCGGCTATCCCGCCTTTGTCATGTTCTGGGGCGGTCCTCCAGCAACTGTGGGAGACTGGACGGATGTGACACTGGACTCCGGCGTAACGATCCTCACCGACGATAATGCCTCATTCACCCCGGACGCGCTTGTGGGCAAACTCATCAACCCGAATCTCATGCAGAGTAAACAGGCGCTCATCGTTGCCAACACCGAAACGACGATCGACGTGATGGGCGATGTGACGGGTTATGTCACTGCGTTCGATTGGTACCGCGTGATTGATTATCATCTCATGTATGGCTCGGCCGCCATCGATACCGGCACCGCCAGCGGTGCACCATCCGACGACTTCGACGGCGAGTCCCGACCGTTTGACATACCTGGTCTTGGCGCAGACGATACGGGGGAGGAGTACGACATCGGCGCCGACGAGTGCGTAGATACGGATGAAGACTGGCTGTCTGACTACGAGGAGCTGTTGCTGGGTACCGACCCGAACGACTCTGACTCGGACGGCGACGGGCTTACCGACTACGAAGAGGTCTACTGGTACGGGACTGACCCGAACGATGACGACCCGGACGATGATGGGCTCACTGACTACGACGAGGTTATCACGTACTGGACTAACCCGAACAATCCGGATACCGACGCTGATGGGCTCGACGACGGCGAGGAGGTTCTCACCTATGACACCAACCCATGGAACCCCGACTCGGATGGTGACGGGCTCACCGATGGTGACGAGGTCAACACTCACGGTTCCAACCCGAATGATGCCGATACGGACGATGACGGCTACACGGACGATATCGAGGTTACTGCAGGTACCAATCCGACCGACCCGGACAGCTACCCGCTCTGGTACGTCGATGAGGCCGCAACCGGAGCAGCGGATGGAACTTCCTGGGCGGACGCCTTCACTGTCATCCAGGACGGCATTGACGCCGCGTCGGCGCTCACTGGCGCCGTCTGGGTCGCGGACGGCACGTACTTGGAGGGCGTCGCACTCGCGAGCGGCGTTGCGGTCATGGGCGGTTTTGACGGCACCGAGGAACTTCTGTCCGAGCGGGATATCGCCGGCAACGTGACGATCATTGACGGCAGCACGGCCGCACTTCAGGGGGAAATCGTGATCACGGAATTAGATCACGGTGAACCGGAGATCGTTGAATTCACCAACGTCGGCGGCGGCTCCCAGGACATATCCAACTGGGTGATTACTATCTACGACTTTTGGACGTTTCCTGCGTACCTGTCCCAGTTGACGGTACCGGAAGGGACCACGGTCTCGGCAGGCGAGATCTTCACCTTGACGGACGGGGGAACCGCACCGGGGACATACCCGGACTTCTATCTCGGCGCCCCCGCTGATTGGATCGGTTCTGACACAACCACGACAGTCCTCGTGCAGGATGACGTGGGCAACATTGTAGATTTTGTGACAACAGGTAACAGCGCCTCAATCACCTCGCCGTTGACCATACCGAGCAGCGAATGGAGCGGTGCTGGCATCGCAACGGGTAGCCCGGGCTTTTCGCGCACCGGCAATTCGGATAACAATGATGCGAGTGACTGGAGTGTGACATCGCTGACGATAGGAGCCTTGAACTCAGGTCTGACTGTGCCCTTTGCCGAAGCTCCACCGGACCACGCCGTCGTCATGTCCGGCACCACGAACGCCCGGATCGACGGGTTTGTCATTACCGGTGGCAACGCGAACGGAGCCTACCCGCATTCCAGTGGAGGAGGTGTCTATTGCAGCAGCGCGGGTGGCACTAACACGATTGCCAACTGCACTATCACCGGCAATCAGGCTGCGGGAAACGGCGGTGGCGTATACTGCGATAACGCTTCGCCGGCGATCTCCGCCTGCATAATAAGCGGCAATGACGGCGGCTGGTACGGCGGCGGTATGGCTTGCTTCAACGGTTCTTCGCCGTCAATATCCAACTGCACCATCAGCGGCAACTATGCTAGCCACGTTGGGGGCGCGGTGGAGTTGACCGCCAATTCTTCTCCAATTATCACCAACTGCACTATTAGCGGCAATTCCGCCCCGGGATTGCACGGCGGCGGGGTGTCTTGCATAGGTGGTGCTTCCCCATGGATCACTAACACCATTTTCGAAGACAACGCGAACCATGCAATTTACGAATGGGACGGCGCGTCGGACCCGACCGTGACGAACTGCCTCTTCTACAACAACCCGGACGGGGATTACTTCGATGAGGGAACAACGAGCTATACCGGGGCCGACGATATCAACACGAATATCCTTGAGGCGACCGAATGCCTGGGCATCGACCCGCTGTTCGTCACGAACGGTCCCGCAGGGATTGCGGGAACATGGACGAATGTGGCGCCGGACTCCGGCGTAACGATTCTCACTGACGCTAGTGCATCATTCGCACCGGGCGCGCTGGTAGGTAAGCTGATCAACGCCAACACCAGCCAGAGGGGACAGGTTCTTATCGTCGCCAACACCGCCACGACGGTCGAGGTGCTGGGCGACGTGACCGGTTACGTTGTCGTGGACGATACGTACCAGGTGATTGACTACCACCTGCGCAACGGTTCGCCCGCGATTGACATGGGCGGTGTCGTAGAGATCGTCGGCGGTGACGGTATGGTGACCGATACCGAGCCGAATGACACGATCGCGAGTGCTCAGAATATCGACAGCGAAATGTGGAACCTCAACTTCAGTCCCGACATCGGCGACACGACCACCAATACCTCCGAAACCATCCTTCACGTCACGATATTGGGTACGGGAAACGAGTCTCTTGATGTCTACTCATTCACGGTCGCCAATGCGGGCGATTTCGCCATTTTCGACATTGACTACGGCTACAATAGCGGCGGTTCCGTGGACTGCTACATTCGCCTCTATGACGTCAGCGAGACGCTGATTGCCTGGGACGACGATGAGAGTAGTCTCTCTTATGGTCAAGGAGGCAGCGTCCACGGCTTCGACTCGTACCTGGAGCACACTTTTGCGGCTCCCGGCGTCTATTACATCGAAGTCGCAGATTATCCTCAAGACCCCATCGCCACCGGAGCCGACTACCAACTGCAGATATCGCTTGAGAACCATGAGTTCCCGACGACGGCTCTGGAGACGGACTTCGACGGGGAGCCTCGACCGATTGACGTGGCGGGACTCGGCGCGGACGGTACGGGCGAGGAGTACGACATCGGTGCTGACGAGTACCTCGACTCCGACGGTGACGGACTTTCCGATCATGAAGAGATCGTGCTGGGCACCGACCCGGACGATTCCGATTCGGACAACGACGGGTTGAATGACGGCGATGAGGTCAACACGCACGATACCGACCCGAACGATCCCGATTCGG
>CBFDCQ010000089.1:0-12808 GCA_965603355.1 uncultured bacterium | reverse complement strand
GCCGTAGCTTTTCGATTCGCCGGGTTGCGTGCGCGACAGAACGAGCGCGTCGCACGCGATCTCGCGGTCGGCACGCATGCGGTAGAACGCGTACCAGATGAGCGGGTTGAACCAGTGCATGAGCTGCAGCGCCGCCATCAGCCAGTTGACGGCAATGTCGCGGCGTTTGAGGTGCGCAAGCTCGTGCAGGAAGACGTAACGCAGCTCGTCGCGGTCGAGCGTCTCGACCATACCCTCGGGCAGCAGCAGACGCGGACGGATGAACCCGAGCAGCGCCGGGCTCTTGACCCTGGGCGTCTCAACCACAGACAAGTACGCGCGTACGCCCATCGTCTCTTTGCAGGTTTCGAGGAGACCGAGCACACCTTCGTCCGTGACCTGTCTCTGGCGGGCGATACGCGACGATAGCGCGATGTTCTGCCCGACGGCGTAGATCGCTACGAGCAGCGCGCCGAACGCCCAGATCAACGGTACCGGCTGAACGCGAAACGGCGCGCGTTGAACGGGAATCGGTTGGCCGTCTAGCTGTCCGGGTAGAAGCGGCACCGGTGCGGGCATCGACAGGGATACCGGCTCCGCAGGTTCGGTGGGGCCAAGGACGATCACGTCCGGTTCGACGGCGGCCGGACGCTCCTGTCCGAACGGCATAAGGTTGAACACACTGAAACTGCTCTCCGGCGCGCCGGGCATAACCAGGCGCACCAGGAGAAGCAGCCACAAACAGTAGTGCCACCTCGCGCCGAGCTTACGGCGCAACACCGCCTGAACCGCAAGTATGAGGCAGACCAGAACGCTGGCCTGCACGCTTGTTCGGAACAGCCACTGGAAAAACGGGATCAACTGTAGGTCTGGAAACGCCACGATCATCGCCCCCTTTCGTCGAGGATGTGCTTAAGGTCCTCGATCTCGTCCGGCGTCAGCTCGGCGTCCTCGAGAAGGTTGGCGAGCATCGGCTTGAGCGCTCCTCCGTAAACCCGACTCAACAGCGAGTGGTTTTCCGCCTTCATGCACTCGACCTCGTCCACCAGGGGATAGTAGTGGTACGCCCTGCCCTTCTTGTCGAAACCGAGCGCCCTCTTCTTGACCAACCTGTTGAGCAGCGTCTTGATGGTTTTCGGTTTCCAGGTCGTCGTGTGGTTCAACGCGTCGACCACCTCGTTCGCAGTGCGCGGGGCCTCGGCCCACAGCACCCTCATAACCTGCCACTCCGATTCTGATATTCTCGGTATCCTTTTCATAGTCACCTCCATTGTGATTACGCCTGTAATATATCTATATTATTACACATGTAATCGATTTTGTCAAGGGAAAAATTCGGCTTATTGGCAGACAGGAATGTCTGCCCCACCAACCTGCGCGCTGATCGTGTGGGCAGAGCAAGCGCTGCCCCTACGCCGATCCCCTCTCCCATTGGGAGAGGGCTAGGGTGAGGGGCGATGTTGAATGTCCGGCGCAACTGTGGTACAAGTAAGCACAGGGCTAATTGCAGGCAGGGTGGGCGGGTCGCCCGCCGTCAGGTGTTAGGAGAGGATACGATGAAGATCAAGCGGGATTCCGAGATAGAGGGTGCCGTGGTGGAGATGGAAGGCGCCAAAGACGTTACTATGAAGATACTTATAGGGCCGGATGACGGGTCGCAGAACATCATCATGCGACTGTTCACGGTCTCTCCCGGCGGCCACACGCCGTACCACACGCACGATTTCGAGCATCTGGTCAAAGTGCTGGCCGGTACAGGTGTGGTGGTTGATAAGGACGGCAACAGACACGATCTGTCGCCCGGACACAACGTGTTCGTGGAGCCGAACGAGAAGCATCAGTTCGCGAATCCGCACTCGGAGCCGCTCGAGATGACATGCACAATCCCTAATCCCGACGTGAAATGAGTGCGGTTTGTGCCGCTCGCCGAGGGTCGCGCCAGCTGATAATGTACCTTTCGTTCACGGGCTCCCTACTTTCTCCACCTCACGCCGGAGCTTCTTGGTTGCCGCCCGGACGTGTTGATGCACGGTGGTGAAATGCACTCCGGTTATCGCGGCGATCTCCCTGAGGCTTTTCCCCTCGAAAAAGTAGAGTTTCGCGCAGGTGCATTGAGGACGGGTGAGACAATGCTCGATAAGGTTCACCAGGATCACCAGTTGTGCGGCACGTTTCCTGCCCCGCGCGAGCCGTCGGTTCACCTCCTCCGCCGGCTCGTACCACAGGCCGTCCTCGTTGGCGAACCGCTCGAGGTCCCTCGGGTCAAACGATTTTTCCAGGAACTTGTACGAAGGTATCCGGCACATCGGGAAGCCCTCCTGCCGCCGTGTAGCGACATTCGTGAGCCTCCCTTGCCCGGTACCGGCTCGGTTACCGTTAAGAAACAGTTCGCTGGACGCGACCCTCTAGAGGGTTGCGTCGGCGATCACGTTCCGGAACAACCTCGTGATGACGTTGTTTCTCCTCCCTGTCAATCTGTACGATTCTTCCCTGTCTAACAGTTATCTTCACGTCGCCAAACTCGAGACCTTCAATCTTGGACCTGATCCAGTTCAGGGCAGCCTCCGACAGACGTCCGTGCGTGTCGTTCCAGCCCTGCTCCATGCTGTCCCCCTCCCGACCAGCCCTGTGAATGGAAGTGTCGCCGCGCTCGGCACATTAAACCCGACGCCGAGGGGCCAATATAGTAGACGGTCTATACGGGCGAAACATTCCACGTCAATTGCCGTCTTCGCTATTCTCGTTTCGCTGTCATCATTACACGAGACAGAATCGGAAATCTTTCGGTTTCCCTTGCGATTCTCTCGTGTTGTCGTGGCGACCGAGCCGAAATACGCGTCTTTCGAGACAGTCCCATCCTAATACTTCATGTTCTGTAGGGTGTGCTTATTGACGGTCTGAAGGTAATAAGGGATTTCAGCGCTGGTGGGGGGGATCCGCTGCGATATGCTAAAGCAACCGGCCGGAGCCTGTACTGCTGCGTCTTACGGCCTGGCTCCTCTTCGTCCCATTGGTCCGCGACCGGGCCCTCCTCGTGCAGCCCTCCCTCCGGGACGCTGACGTCCGGCGGGGCGGGTTGCGGGGCCTGTTGTGGCCGGTGCCGCAGGGCGCACGGTGGGTGTGGGCATGACTGGAGGAGTCGGAATGCGTAAGGCTGGGACGGTCGGTTGCACGCTACTGACCGGTGCTGCCGGTGGCCCGGGAACGCCGATGAGTATGGTACTGTCCGAAATCTGGTAGGTAAGCGCCTTGTCCTCCTCGAGTTTCGCCAACATCTGCAGGACGTTGCTTCCGTCCGCTTTCGTAAATGTCCATAACGGGTCGACACTGCCGTCGACTATTTTCTCTCTTACCTTGGGGTCCACCGTGATGTTTATGCTGTAGAGCTCGGATATGTTGGCAAGTATCTCGACGAAGCTGGTGGGTTCCGGGTAGTTCACGGCAATACTCTGAGTAAGTTTTGCCCTGAGAGCGCTCGGTACGCGCACACCGGCAGGTTCGGGTCGCAGCGTCGGTCGCTCCATCGTCATTCGCGCCCGCTCAATCCTGTCAATATCTTTGCGCGTAAAGGACATTCTTACCATGTCGCTGATCTGCACCTGTACGCCGCGCCAGTCCTCCGCCAGGACCTTGACGTTGTTCAGGACCGATCTGTTCTTGAAATGAATCGTATCAGCGCCGGCGCGCGCCGGAATGGCCGCAAGAAGAACCAAGACCAATGCTATTGGCAACGTGTATCTGGATCGCATTCTAAATCACCCCTTCAGGCTATGCTGGCAGTCGTCTCCTCTTTGCCAATAGTATAGCGCGATAGGGAGTGGATGTCAAGCAGAATAGGGGGGCGGAAAGTATTTTTCTCTCGTTCATAATCGTTGCATTCTCAGCGGTTTCTGTCAATACCCCAGTTTTTCTGTTGACTGGCGGAGCAGAAACTTGATATAATACCGGCAGCCACTTCGGGACAGGGTGAAATTCCCGACCGGCGGTGAGCCGATATTCGGCGAGCCCGCAAGCGTGGTCCTGGCGACCATGCAGATCTGGTGAGAATCCAGAGCCGACGGTACAGTCCGGATGGGAGAAGACGGTTACAGCTAGCTAAATGTTGTTTATATGCTGTCCCGAAGAGGTGTCTTCGGGACTTTTTTTGTTGTTATGACGGATGCGGATTACATGATGATGGCGTTGGAGCTGGCCGAGCGCGGTCGCGGCAGGACGAGCCCGAACCCCATGGTCGGCGCGGTTCTCGTGCGCGACGGGGAGGTGGTCGGTCGTGGATACCATGCACGCGCGGGCGACGATCACGCGGAGATCGTCGCGCTGAAAGATGCCGGCGAGCGAGTTCGCGGCGCGACGCTTTACGTCAACCTCGAACCGTGCTGCCATCATGGTCGCACGCCTCCGTGCGTTGACGCGGTCGTGGAGGCCGGAGTGAAACGAGCGGTTGTGGCGATGGTGGACCCGTCGGACAAGGTCGACGGCAAAGGTATCGCTGAACTGCGCCAGGCAGGTATAGACGTGGAAGTCGGGTTGCTCGCCGAGGAAGCGGATCGGCTTAACGAGGTATTCATCAAGTACGTCACGACGGGCAGACCGTTTGTGTTCTTGAAGGTGGCGATGAGCCTTGACGGGCGGATCGCCACGGGTACGGGCGATTCGAAGTGGATAACCTGCGAGGAATCGCGCGCGCGGGTACATCAGTTGAGAGACCAGGTGGACGCCGTGCTCGTAGGATGCGGGACTGTGGCGGAGGACGATCCCGAACTGACGACCAGGCTGCCGGACGGTGACGGGAAGAACCCCGTGCGTGTAATCCTGGATGGCAAAGCGAACATGCCAATTGATGCGCGTGTGTTGGCTGAAGGTTCCGCGGGCGTATCGTGGGTTGTTGTCGGAGAATCCGCCGAGTCGGACCGCGTAGAGAAGCTTCGGGAATCCGGCGCTGAGGTTGTGGTTTTGGCCGACAGTGACGGACGGATCGATTTCGACGTAGTGCTTCGCGAACTCGGCCGCCGCGAGATCACCAGCTTGCTGATTGAGGGCGGTAAGGGAGTGTTCACCGAGGCGTTGAGATCAGGTTCGGTTGACAAGGTGCTCGCGTTCGTCGCGCCTGTCATACTGGGAGGCGACGGGCGGTTCTCCGCCGTAGGCGAGCTGGGAGTTGAGGAAATAAGCGATGGGCTCAAGTTGCGAGACGTTAGTGTTAAGCGCATCGGCGATGACGTTCTGATCGAGGGGTACGTGAGCGATGTTCACCGGCATAGTTAGAGAGATCGGCACGGTAGTGCAGGCCGTGGTCGCCGCGGAAGGGATGCGGTTGGCTGTGGAGACTGTGACAGCGGCTGAGTCGAGCAATGTCGGGGACAGCGTGGCGGTGAACGGCGCGTGTCTGACGATGACGCGACTCGATGGAAAGGTGTTCCACGCCGATGTTATGCGGGAAACGCTGAGCAAGACCACTCTGGGCGGGCTTCGTCCCGGCGAGAAGGTCAACCTCGAGCTGGCACTCGCGGCGGGCGAACGGTTTGGCGGCCATTTCGTGCTCGGTCATGTTGACGACGTCGGAATTGTGAACGAGAAGAGGCGAGAGGGTGATTCCATAGTGATGGGGTTCAGCGCGCCGTCCGAATTCATAAAGTATCTGGTGCCGAAAGGCTCCGTGGCGGTTGACGGATTGAGTTTGACCGTGACTGATATCTCTGAGTCTGGCTTCAGGGTAGGTCTTATACCGCATACGCTAGACGTCACGACGTTGGGCGCAAGAGGGATCGGCGACAGGGTAAATCTGGAAGCGGATATGATAGGGAAACACGTGTATCAGTATTTGAGCAAGGGCAGGGATGGCGTAACGGTTGACCTGTTGCGCAGAACGGGTTTTGTCGAGCATTAGCGGACATATAGGGAACGGCGGGCAAGATGCCCGCCCTACCACTGGTCTTGTGGAGGTGAAGTTGGATGTTTGATGAAATACCGGTCATATTGGACGAACTGCGTGCAGGCAAGATGGTGATCGTCATTGATGACGAGGATCGCGAGAACGAGGGCGACCTTGCCATGGCGGCGGAGATGGTCACTCCCGAGGCGATCAATTTCATGGCGAAATATGGTCGCGGTCTGATATGTCTCCCGATGACGCAGGAACGACTGGATGAGCTCAAGCTGTTTCCCATGGTTCTGGACAACACGTCGCGTTTCGGCACGGGTTTCACGGTGTCAATAGACGGCAAATGCGGCGTGTCAACGGGGATATCCGCTGCGGATCGCGCGACGACGATCCTGAAGGCGATTGACCCTGGGGCAGGACCGGAAGATCTTGCTCGGCCCGGTCACATCTTCCCGCTTAGAGCGAAACCGGGCGGTGTCCTGGTGAGAGCCGGCCAGACCGAGGGGATCGTGGACCTGTGCAGGCTTGCCGGTCTGCAACCGGCGGGTGTTATCTGCGAGATAATGAACGAGGACGGTTCGATGGCGCGTGTGCCGGAACTCATAGAGTTTGGCCAGCGTCATGACCTAAAGATCTGTTCGATCGCCGATATCATAAAGTATCGCCATCAGACTGAACGATTGATCCAGCGCGTCGTCGATACAGTGATGCCGACGCGGCACGGCGATTTCGAGCTGGTGGTCTATGAGACGGATATTGACAACTTCCATCATCTCGCGCTCGTAAAGGGTGAAGTTGCCGGCAAGAAGAACGTCCTGGTAAGAGTGCACTCGGAGTGCCTTACGGGTGACGTTTTCGGATCGAGAAGGTGCGATTGCGGCGACCAGCTTGACAAGGCCATGCAGGTTATTGCCTCGGAAGACCAAGGTGTGCTTCTTTACATGCGACAGGAAGGTAGAGGAATCGGTCTTGTGAACAAGCTGCGAGCATACGCGTTGCAGGATGCGGGCATGGATACCGTGGAGGCCAACGTGCATCTCGGGTTCAAACCCGACCAGCGCGATTATGGTATCGGAGCGCAGATGCTGTCCGATCTGGGACTGACGACGATACGGTTGCTCACGAACAATCCGCAAAAGCGCGCGGGTCTTGAGGGGTACGGGCTGAGCATCGTGGAGCGCGTCCCCCTGATTATCGAACCGACGAAGCATAATGTTCAGTATCTCAAGGCTAAAGAGAAGAAACTCGGACATATTTTTGAGGAATCCGGGGAGTGAATGAGAGAAAGGAGGAGTAAAGTGGCGCGTACTTTGGAAGGTAACCTGATCGCCAAGGGCAAGAAGTTTGGTATAGTGGTACCGCGGTTCAACGAGTTCATCACGTCGAAGCTGCTCGACGGTGCGCTGGACGCCCTTGATCGGCACGGGGTCAAGGAGAACGAGACGACTGTGGCGTGGGTGCCGGGCTCGTTCGAGATCCCTTACGCGGCGAGCAAGATGGCCAAGAGCGGCAAGTACGATGCGGTGATTTGTCTCGGCGCTGTGATACGCGGAGCAACGCCCCATTTCGACTATATCAGCGCGGAGGTGTCGAAAGGTATCGCGAGCACGGCGTTGGCAACCGGTGTGCCGACAATTTTCGGTGTGATAACCTGCGATACGCTCGAGCAGGCAATCGAACGTGCCGGCACCAAAGCGGGTAACAAGGGATTCGACGCCGCGACGACCGCAATCGAGATGGTGAACCTGTTCGACCAGATGTAGTAGGCATTCTCGCGTAGGGGCAGGTCTAAGACCTGCCCGCATTGTGAGGCGTGAGTGATATTGTTTGTCCGGGCGAGTCTGAGGCTCGCCCCTACCTTGTTCCGGGAGTCGAGGAAGTGCGAGCAAGTCCACGTACATTGAGGCGGGCGCGTGAACGCGCGCTCCAGGCTTTGTTTCAGATAGAAAGCACCGGCGAGGATTGGCGCGAGTCGCTGGAACTGTTCTGGCGTGAGCACCCCAGCTCACAGGCTGCGCGAAAGTACGCGACGGCCCTCGTGGCCGGCACTGTGCGGAACATGGAACGGATCGACGCGGTCATCACCAAGGTAGCGGACAAATGGGCGCTCGAACGGATGGGCGGTGTTGAACGGAACGTATTGCGGCTCGCGGCACAGGAGATCTTGTTCATGCCGGAGGTGCCGCCGAAAGTGGCGATAAACGAGGCGGTCGAGGTGGCTAAGAAATTCAGCACGCAGGATTCGGCCCGATTCGTGAATGGAGTTCTTGACACGATAAGGGAGATGTTCGAGCAGAACGAGATTGAGATTCAGCCGGCAGGTCAGGAACAGGAGCGAGAGCCGGATGCGCAGGTGTGAACGCGCGTCCAGTTATCGGTCAGCCGGTATTGCTAGATGCCGGTTCGTTCTGGTATAGTTGAATTGCCTCACGAATGCAAGGTGGTGCTGGAACGTGGCGTGGTTCTGAGAAGTTTACGGCGGCAGCATCGACCCATGGAACGTAGCGAGGAAGAGACGCTCCGACGGGTAGCCGATGGCGACCTCGTGGAGCTGGAGATCCTGTGTCGGCGGCACGCGACGAAGCTGTGCAACTTCGCGTACCGCTTGCTCTGGGACTGGGCCGACGTGGAGGAAGCCGCGCAGGAAACGATGTTTCGCGTCTTCAAGTTAGCGCTGGATGGCCACTTCGACGACGATCCAGACATCTTTCTGTCGACAATGTATACGATTGCCGTTAATCTCTGCATGGAGAGAGTGAGCGGACGGCGGCGCAGCGACAGCGCTGCCGAAGCCCAGCCCGCCGAGCGGGTCGACGAGGCGCTTGCCGGACTGACTGCCAATCACAGGGCAGCACTGCTCCTGAAGAATTACAACGGATTGGACTACTCTGAGATCGCTCGTGCGCTGAACTGTTCCACAAACCAGGTGAAGATGCTCGTGTATCAGGCGCGCAGGCAAATGGCGGACGTTGTGCGGGACAGCGGGTGACGCATGGTTGACGAGACGCAACAGTGCGATGTAGCCGGGGAGGATATCTCCGCGCATCTCGACGGGGAGCTATCCGGCATTGACGCGGCGCGCGTCGAGGCTCACCTCAAAAAATGCCGCGACTGTGCGCGCGAGATGGACGATCTGAAAGCGTGCAGCGGACGTGTCGGTGCAATCGCGCAGCGCAGACCTTCCGCGACGCTCGAGACGGTGCTCAAGAGACGAAGCCAGGACTATCTTGACGGTTTCAGAGCGCAACAGCGTCGGTCTCGTATAGCGCTTGCCGCCCGCGTGTGGGCGCTTAGGGTGATCGTGGCGGCGCTCGTGGTCGCCGTGGCCGGTTGGGGCATATACCTGGCTGGACGATTGTGGTCGGCCAGGCTCGCCGAGCCGGGGAAGTCTGAGCAGACAGCGACTCCCGCCCAAACGACCTCGGCAGATAGGACGATAGAACCTGCCGGAGCCGGGACGCCGAGGCGTGAAGGTGGAACGGCTGCCACTGGCGCCGGGGACACCCGTCGACCGGGCGAGCGCGCCGGGACACCCCCCCAAAAGGTGAAAGACCCGGGGCATACCGGCTGGTGGCGTTTATCGTTTGGGAGTCCGCCGGTCGACATGGGGTTCGTGAAGCTTGCGCAGGATGGGGCGACCGTTGTAATGCCAGGAAATACCTTTGTCAAGGGACGGGGGAGCCTCGACGAGAGGGACATGGTCATCTCGCGTACTGACGCAAGAGCGCAGGCGGAATTCAGTCTGGAAGCCGAGTTCGATGTTGACGGCCAGAGCTTCGGCGGCACTGCCGCTATGAGCTACGGGGGCGGTAGTTCCCGTTCTTCCGTGAGGATTTTCGGGGAGAAGGCCGCACCCGAATTGGCTGCAACTCTTGATTCCCAGGCCAAGGCGGCCGGGACCGCAGCAGAACGTGAGAAGAGGTTGAAGGAAGTATATGGAGCGCTGCAACGATATGCTGGCGAGCATAACGGAGCGTTCCCCGGCGAGCTGACAGAGCTCGTGCCGGCCCATCTTGATGACTCAGGTCTGGTTGCCGGCGCGCAGGGGGTACGCGAGATTGGATATCAGCGCGGGTTCGAGATGCCGCCGTCGCCCGGCGAGAGTCTACCGTCGGACGACGCCCGCCTCGACGTTGCTCCGGACGAAGCGCCGGGGTTGTACGCGGAAGGTGCAGACGAGCGCGTTGAACCGTTCTTCACCGAGTTGGTGTCAGAGTCGTGGAAGATCGCTCCGTGTGGTAGAGCCGTACTGTACCTCGACGGGACGACGGCATGGGTGGTAGATTCGACCGCTGTGCCGCCGCTGCCGCCGGAGTTGGCCGAGCGTGGGGCGAACCGGCGCATGCTGGCGTGCCAGGACAACATGAGAAAGCTGAGTACCGCTCTCGGCAGGTGGCTGCGCGACTGGGAGGGTATATACCCGCTGAATCTGGAGACGCTCTATCCCCAGTGGCTGACGGACCTCAGCGTCCTGGGCTGTCCCGAGGAGGAACCGCACACGGTCTGTTACGAGCTGCTGTACACCGGCGAGGCGAGACCCACTGAAGAAGATTTTGCATCGCCTGAGGCCGCGGCCGAGTACTACGCGACGATGCGGGTACTCGTTGAGATAGGCGAACCGCACTTCGGTGAGTATAACGTACTCTATATGGACGGTCACACGGAATTGCATCTCGCGTCGGAACGGTACTGACGCTGCGTCGACACACCTTCCATGAAATAGATCTGCCTGCTATATCCCGGCTGAGGACTGTTCTCTGTCGTAGCTTTTGCCTAAAGCGGCGGGCGGTCTTGCCCGCCCCACGGCACCTGCCAGGACGAGCATCGTGACTATGTACGGTATCATCTGCACGAACTGAGGCGGGATGCTGCCGACGCCCTGCAACCTCATCTGCAATGCATCGAAGAAGCCGAATAACAGGCACGCAGCCAACGCGCCGCCCGGCGTCCACTTGCCGAATATCAACGCTGCAAGCGCCAGGAAGCCCCTGCCCGCCGTCATGTTTCTCACGAACGATGTTCCGTATCCGATAGACAGAAAAGCTCCGGCCAGCCCGGCAAAAACGCCGCTTAACAGAACCGCGATGTAACGGACCCTCGCAACGTTCACGCCGGCGGTTTCAGCGGCCCAGGGGTTCTCCCCGGCCGCGCGCAGACGCAGGCCGAACCTCGTGCGGAACACCAGCACGTATGCCACCGGAACCGCGAGCCATGACAGGAACACCAGCGGCGAGTACTCTCCCAGTACCGCCCCGAGTCCGGGAATGCTCCACGTGCCCAGTGAACGGGCGATGTCCGGTGTCGAACCGGTTGTGCCGAAAAGTGCTCCCGCGATAAAAGGTGTCGCGCCAATCGCCAGAATGTTGATCCCGACACCGCTCACGATATGGTTGCCTTTGAACTTGACGCAAACCAGTCCGTGAACGTGCGCCATCATCGCGCCCGCGACGGCTGCCGTCAAAACGCCGAACCAGGGACTGCCGGAGTAGAACGTGGCTACTGCCGCCGCGAATGCTCCCACGAGCATCAGCCCTTCCAGGGCGATATTCACGATGCCGCTGCGTTCGGAGAAAAGACCCCCTATCGCCGCCAGCGTGAGCGGTGCTGCCAGACGAATGCCGGATGAGATCAGTCCCAAATCCATGGTTGACGTTTCAGCCCTATCCCGTTACACGTTGATCTCTGCTACGTTTCTTATCCTTCGTGCGCGTACGAAAACTGCAGCGCTCGCAACCGCGATTATAATCACGCCCTGGATGACATAGACAATGTCGTTGGAAACGTGCTCCGTGACCCTGTCAACCGTCAATCCGCCCTCTACGAGCGCCCCAAACAGCACAGCCGCGCACAGTATTCCCGCCGGATGATTGCGT
The DNA here is from genome assembly GCA_965603355.1 of uncultured bacterium. GTDB lineage: Bacteria > Hydrogenedentota > CBFDCQ01 > CBFDCQ01 > CBFDCQ01. The sequence goes on along the minus strand of CBFDCQ010000089.1, from coordinate 1,075 downwards.
CCCAGCAGCGCCACGGCTATCCCGAGAAAACCGTACCCGGGCGAGAAACCGTCAATATATCGGTAGTTGTATCCCATCACCGCGTTGAGAGCCACCATACCGGCTAGCGCGCCGCTGATCGCCATAGTCGCCATGGTGTTCTTGGCGATGCTGATCCCGGCGGCTTCGGCGGCTTTGGGATTAAGCCCCACGGCGCGCATCTCAAATCCCCATTTGGTGCGAAACAGGAACACGTACACGAGAACGCAACATACTATTGCGACGAGGAACGAGACGTTCAACGGAACGTGGGCGGGCAGGTCGATGCCCAGGCGATCTGCAAACCCCGTAATCCTGGGTATCCGGGCCGCTTCCGCTATCGGCCTGGTCCAAGGCATCTGGCCGCCCGGCCCAAGGAACGGGCCGGTCACGAGATAACCGGCCAAACCGATGGCGATGAAATTCATCATGATAGTGTTGATCACCTCGTGAACGCCGAACTTTACCTTGAGAATAGCTGGAATCCCGGCCCATACCGCACCGGCGGCCATCGCGGCCAGGATGCAGGCCGGCACGAGAATCCACGCCGGAAGGAATGGTAACGTGAACCCGACCCATGCCGCCGCGAACGCTGCCAGGATGAGCTGGCCCTCCGCGCCGATGTTGAACAGGCCGCCTCGGAAACCTACCGCAACCGCGAGTCCCGTGAATATCAGCGGCGTCGCGTAGAACAGCGTGTACGATATGCCTTTCAGCGAGCCGAACGCGCTACCGAACAACAGCGCAAACGTCTCGACCGGGCTCTCGCCCGCCATCTTCACGACGATAGCTCCGACGCAGAGCCCTATCGCGATAGCTATTGCCGGTATAAGTATGGCGCGTATCTTCATATATCCCCGACGACTCCGGTAAAACAGGAACAATCGCCTCAAAGTATATTGCATACGGATGGCGCTTGTCCACCTTGTCTGTGGGAGGGCCGACCTCCATGTCGGCCGCGGGGGGGTGGTTGTACCCCCCCCCCGCGGCACACACGGAAATCAGACCCCCCAACCCCCAAAAATCAGGGCCCCAAACGCCGGACAAAAAACCAACA
>CBFDCQ010000088.1:0-12959 GCA_965603355.1 uncultured bacterium | reverse complement strand
GTTCTGTTGATCGCGTTTGCACTATAGCTTTTCAACGAATGCATCACCCGGGGCAGAGTATTGTCCCCAACCAAGGAGATAACTACATGGAAATGGTCTGGCATTACGACAAAACCGTGAATCCCTATTCTCCCATCTCTACGTATGTGGTACAGCGCATCTATAACGACCTCCGCAAGGTCTGGACGCCCAAAGATGGGCGCTCTCCTGTGCGTGCCGGTGGTCACGAAGTAGTACTGGCCATCTGACCGTATGTGTTTGGGTCGTGCCATATTATCGCCTGTTGGCTGGCGGGCAAGATGCCCGCCCTACCTGTTATCGGTGCTCCAGCCCGTTATGTCGTCCTCCGTACCCGCGAGACCGTCCGCGCCACACGACAAGAGGTCATAACCTTCCGGATCGTGCTCTCCCGGGCATTTGTATACGTATGTCTCACCCCATGGGTCCTGGCGAATCCTTGATCCAACGACGTATTCCTTCCCAGCATCCAGAAGCTCGTTTAGAGCGCCGGGATACCTTCCACTATCAGTCTTGAACTCCTCAAGTCCTTTCTCCAGCAAGCCAATGTCCAGCCGGGCGCGGTCTGAGGGCGTATGAATCGAGCGATCGACCAGGCGCGGCAGGCTAATGAGAGCAGATGTCCCCAAGAGTAGTAAACCTACGAGCCCAATCACCCGCATCTTCATACGGTTCTTGGCCGCGAACTCCACGAGCCGATCTTGCCTCTGCTCTTCCAGTTTCCAATCCAACTGCCGGCTCCATTCTACTGTATCAGACTGCTGACCTGGAACATTGGCAGCAGCATAGCTATCACAAGGAACCCGACGAAGAACCCCATCACCAGGATGAGCACCGGTTCGAGAAGCGACGTCATCGCCTTTATAGCGCGGTCAACCTCCTCGTCGTACACGTCGGCGATTCTCTTGCACGCCTCGCCCAGCATCCCACCCTCCTCGCCGATGGCGAGCATGTTCACGACGCTGGCCGGAAAATGTTCCCTTCTTCGCAAGGTCTCGTTAAGGCTATCTCCCTCGCTCACCTCATCGTGAATCGAGTCGACCTCTTTCGCGAGGGCTCGATTGGTCAACGTCTCGACCACAATACGCAACGCCGACAGGATCGGCACGCCGTTGTCTATCAGTGTCCCGAGAGTACGCGCAAATTTCGATATCTCTACCCGCTGGGCCACAGGGCCGAATACGGGCGCCTTGAGCAGCGCCTTGTCAACCTGAAACCTGCCTCGCGGCGTCGCAATATACTGCCGCGCCCCAACAAAAACCGCCGCTACACCGGCCAGAATAAGCGCCCAGAACCTGCTCATGAAATCGCAGATCGCCATCACTATCCGCGTTGCTATCGGCAACTCCACGTTAAGGTCATCGAAAATCGAGATGAACTTCGGAAAAACAAACGATAGAAGTATGAAGAGAGCTAGTGCACCTACCGTAACGAGAAAAATCGGATAAATGAGAGCGCCCTTAACCTTGCTTTTCAAATCCTCGCTCTTATCGCCGAAGGTGGCTATCCGTACGAGCACCTCCTCCAGCATCCCGCCCGTCTCACCCGCGTGAACCATCTTGGAGTACATCGGGGGAAAGACTTTCGGGTGGTCTGCGAGACATTCGGCCAGCGTCCTGCCCTTCTGGACTCCGGCGCGCAACTGCCTGATCACGTCCACCATTTTCGGGTTCTCGGTCTCCGAGATGAGCGTTGTCAGCGCCCGTATGAGAGGCAATCCCGCGTCGCACAGGTTGGCGAGTTGCCGGAAAAACAGGTTCACGTCGCGCTGTCGAATCCTGCTGAAACGTTCAGACGCCGCGCCCTTAGCCTCTCCGCCGGCTTTCTGTTCAACGATGGCCAGGGGGTGGTACCCCATCTCCCTGAGCCTGATCAGCGCCGCCTGCTGGCTCTCGGCTTCGAGCTTACCGCTTAGCGTTTCCTGCGGATTCTTCTTAACCTGGTACGTGTACAGCGGCATCTACGTCTCCACTTGCGCTTTCTCTTGCTGGGCCTCGTCCCTGCCGGCGGTCCGGCCCGCCGCCGACCGCTCAGGTTCCAGGGCGAACTCGGCCCCTTTGGCCACCTTGAGCACCTCCTCGAAGGTCGTAATACCCTCTACGATTCGTTCCCACCCATCCTCGAGAAGAGTTCTCATACCGAGCGACCGCGCTTTGTCCTTTACCACATTCGTCGGCGCTCTAGTCACCGTCAGGTTCTTTATTTCGGACCAGAAGGGCATCATCTCGAAAATCGCCAGCCGTCCCTTGTAGCCGGTGTGGCGGCACTTCTCGCAGCCGGTGCCGCGATAAAACGTCTTGTCCCGCCACTGCGCAGGATCGGCGCCGACGCTCCTGAACTCCTCGTCGCCCGGTTCATACGGCACCTTGCAGTCGTTGCAGATCAGGCGCACCAGACGCTGGGCAATACACGCGATGATCGTCGAGGACAGAAGGAAAGGTTCCACCCCCATGTCAATTAAGCGGGTGATGGCCCCTGCGGCATCGTTCGTGTGGAGCGTGCTGAACACGAGGTGACCGGTAAGCGCCGAGCGAATAGCGGCCTCCGCCGTCTCGTAGTCGCGTATCTCGCCGACCAGCATTATGTCCGGGTCATGACGCAACATTGACCGGAGCCCGCGGGCGAAATCGAACCCGATCTTTGGCAGCACCTGCATCTGCGTAACTCCGGCGAGCTGATACTCGATCGGATCTTCAATAGTGATGATCTTCTTGTCAATGGAGTTGAGTTTATTAAGACTCGCGTAAAGTGTGGTGGTCTTGCCGCTGCCGGTGGGACCAGTGACAAGTATGATTCCGTGCGGCCTGTCTATAAGCTTCTCAAAAAGCTCCAGGTCGAGACCACAGAAACCCAGCTTCTCGAGGCTCAGAAACATGCTGCTGCGGCTCAATATGCGGATGTTGACCGTCTCGCCGTGCGGCGTCGGCAGGATGGATACGCGCAGGTCGTACTCGCCGGCGCCGAGGTTAACTCGGATCTTGCCGTCCTGCGGCAGCCGTTTCTCGGCTATATCGAGATCGGCCATTATCTTTACCCGCGAGACGATAGAGGTATGAAACTCGCGTATAGTCTGAGGAATAGACGCCTGATGAAGCACGCCGTCTATGCGGTACCTCACTCTCAGCTGGCTCTCAAACGGCTCTATATGTATGTCGGTTGCCTCGCTGTGTATCGCCTCCACGACAATCTGGTTGACGAACTTTATCATGGAAGCATCCAGCGACGCGTCGTCAATGTTCTCGGCCGGATGCTCGTCCAGCACAACGGTTCTCTCATCGGCATCCGCTTCGCTGAGTATTCTCTCGACTGTCTCGGCTCCAATACCGTAATACTGTGTCGTGGCTTTTGCGATTTCCGCCGGACTCGATACGACCGGCTCAATGCGCCGCCTGAGCACCAGGTGCAGCTCGTCAAGAAGATGCGTGTTCTGCGGGTCGCACACGGCAACGCGCAGCAGGCCGTCACGCTCCTCCACCGGCATGAAATTGTAGTGCGTGACAAACCGCGCCGGAACGCCTTCAATGACGCTCTTGTCTATTGGGTATACCGAAAGATCGACGTAGGAAAGACCTGCAAAGTCCGCCAGCGACCGATAGAGCTTCTCTTGCGGAACAAGCCCCAGACTGACGATAGCCTGCTCGAGTGAGACGCCTGTACGCCTCGTCTCTTCGGAACTCCTCTCAACCTGTTCGGGCGTCAGCAGCCCCTTCTCAACAAGATACCCCTCGAAAGAGCCTCTCTTAACCATGTCTCACCAGCTCCGTGTTTCTCGGCATGACGGCGGGATGCCTGCACCTCGCGGGGAGCATCGTCAGCACGTGCCGCCCGCCGTTCGCCGCTTTAAGGATCATGACTAAAATTATCCCGCCTCATTCCGCTATGTGCGGCGTCATAAAAACGAGGAGCGCAGTTGAACGATCAAGGTTCTGGATCACCAACGTCTTCCCATTCCTGACCTTACCGCGCGCCTGCGCGCTAAAACTCGCGAATGTAGGCATCGCCTCCTGGCCCGCCATCTCCTCCTCGACAAAGCTCACGGTAATGTCGTAGCTGAAACAGATTCGGCCCTGCGCGTCCAGACCACCCAGAGTTGCTATGAGTCTCCGGCTCAGGTCTCTGTACGCAACGGACTGAGCACCTCCTCCCCCGCCGGACGGCTCTGAACTCGGTACCGGAAGCGTTCTCGCGGAGGTAACGTAAGTCGGCTCGTCGGAAGTCATTAGGCAGACACCACTATGCATCAGCACGGTCTGCCCGAACGTCTTCAGGGAGTCGAGGACGTTGCCCAATCCTTCGGCCTCAAGATTATCATCAGTTAGAAGTCGAGCTATAGATCTCCAGCCCTCCACCACGTTCTCAGCCGCGCCAAGCTCAACCTTTACCACGTGCACTTCCAGCCGTACGGGGCTCTCCAGCCTGTAGAGCGAGGCGGCTCTTTGAATCTGTCTTACGCCGGCCGGTCTTCCGAGCCTGGGCCTGGGCATGAGCCTGGGCGTGGGCGTCGACGTCGACGTAACGTCCGTCACCGCAGCACGCACCGCTACCGACACCAGCACCAGGCACAGCACGCCGAGCGCGACGACCACTAGACGAGACGTTCCTGTAGCTGCTCTAACTGACGGGCGCGCGCGGTTCGTGGTCAGTTCACCGTTGCAGATCTGGCGCTTTTCCCTCATCATGTATCTCCTTTCCATGTCGCCCTAACTCTTCCCATCCGCCGGCCTCACAACTGGGAGCCGCCGGCCGCAGAGGCAAACACAAGGTTGGTGATCCTATTTTGCGCTTCAGATGCCAGCACTTCTTCCGGGTAGCTGTCAAGCACGTGCTGGTACTCTGATTGCGCCAATCTGTTGTCTCTGATCTGGTCGCGGAATATGTCACCTATAGCCATGTGCGCAAAAGCCGCGACATCCTTCCTCTTGCACCGCCCGATGACTCTTCTAAGGGCTTCCACGCGCTGCTCCTCCGACAGATCGCCTATCGAAGCTACCCGCGCGAAACCCTGTCCGTACCATTCCAGCAGACTCATCTCGTCAAGAGCCACTCGCGCCGCAGTAGTGTTTGAATACATGTGTACCAGTCTCTCATACGACTCGAACGCCCTGCCGCCGCCGCTTTCGCTTGCATCGAGGAGAAGCTTCACCGGTTGAAATCCGTACCGCGCGCTCTGGTCGAGCATCGTCAAGCGCGTCTGCACTTCCGGCTGCACCCCCAACCCCACGACGTCGTCCGCGTAGTCCGAGGCCAGCCGGCGGTACGTCTCGCGTGCGGCCTCGAAGTCTCTCAACTTCGCAAAGTATATGTCGCCAAGTTTGAACATGGACTCGCCAGCGCGCGCCCCGTCGGGGAAACGGTCGACAAGCGAGGCGTAGGACGTCGCCGCGTCCTCGTACTCCCCCGCCTGGACGCATGTTTCCGCGAGGTCGAGAAGAGCCCGCTCCCCAGTCTCCCGGAGATCCGCCCTGGCAAGTTCCGCCTCGTACTGCCTGATAGCCTGCGGGTAGTCTCCAAGCTTCTCCTTAGCTATGTACGCGAGCATCCGACGTGCGCCCGGCGCAACAACACTCTCAGGGTAGCGTTCAAGCAGCGTGTTGTACACATCGCTCGCCTCCGTGAAATTGCCTGCAACCAGCTCGGAATCGGCATTCTGGGCAAGATACCAGGCCTGTCTCTCCTCATTGCTCAGCGACATTATGTCCAGAGCCATGGTTTCAAAAGCGGAGAGTCTCGCGAGCATATTCGCTTTTCCTTCAGCCGCCAGCTGTACCTTGAGCGTCCCCAGTACGTCCAGCACGTTCTCTGCATTGACGGTCTCTCTGACGGCCTGCAACTGCCGCGCGTCCTCCGCGAGCGCCGTGTAATGTGCGCTTCGCAATCCGCCAAACAGCATCGCCGACGAGCCTACCAGAATACCCAGCAACAGCACGCAGAAAGAATAGGCCACCTGTCTGGCGGCGAAGACTGGCCGCAACGGCCGACCGAACGACGGCTCGACGTCGCCCAACTCAATTCTGCTGCGCACCATCAGCGGAAACCGCTCCTCGAACCGCTCCGGGTACTCGACCTGCGCCCTCTCGCTCTCAACAAGCTGCATCACCTCCTTGCGGCTTGCCACGTCTTTTGCACACCGCGGGCACTTGTCGAGATGAGACTCGAGCCGGACACGTTCCGCCTCCTCAAGCTCGCCGTACAGGTATGAAGCTATGAGTTTTCTCGCCGTGTAGCATCTCAGCATACCGTTCACCCCCTCATAAAGTCGCGACGCAGCTCCTGGAGCTCACCGCGCAGCTTGCCGGTGGCCCTGAACAAGTGCGTCTTGACCGTCCCTTCCGTACAGTTCATGATCTCAGCTATCTCCTTCAACAACAGTCCCTCATAATGCCGCAGCATAAACACGACCTTCTGTTTCTCCGGCAGTTTGTCGACCGCTTTGCGTATCAGACCACCCAGCTCCGAGTCCGACACCATGTCGGACGGTTTCCTCGGCTGAAGGTGTTCCTTGACCGCCTCATGTCCGAACTGCCTGAGATCCTCGGTCCCGACGAAGCGCGGCTTCCGGTTGCGCCGCCGCAGGTGATCTATTGACATATTCACCGCTATGCGCAACAGCCACGACTTGAATCGCCCTGTCGGCCGCCATTTGTCGAGCGACCGGTACGTCTTCAGGAACACCTCCTGCGCGATGTCCAGAGCGTCCTCCCTGTTCTGGACGAACCTGTAGGTTGTAGCGTAAACTACTGATTGGTAACGCTTTACAAGCGTATCGAAAGAACCCGACCTACCGCGTAGCACCTCTTTTACGAGAAGCTCATCCTCAATTTCGGACACCGAGTGTTCTTTATCTTTTTCTCGCATTATAAAAACGCCCTATTCCCGCGGAGAGTTGACAAAAAGTCACGGTTCAGAAGGGCTTTCAGTTATGTTCTTCTGCATCTGCGTGGCGAGATCTTCCAAGAACGCTCTGATCTCGCCCTGGTCGGGCTTCATTTCGAGCGACCTCCGGAACAGCACCATGGACCTCTCTATGTCGCCCTCAAGAGCTGCGAGTTCAGCGCGCACATTGAGCAGCCGGGGTCTTATGCCCACCCAACGAAATGCCTCCTCACAGCGTTTCCGGGCATCCTCAAGACGTCCGGCCTTCATCAGCACGCGTATCAGGTGCTCGTGCGCTTTGAGGTATTTCGGAGCGCGAAACGCGGCGTCCGAGTAATGCTGAGCCGCCTCGTCAAAGTCACCCTGAGCTTCACACTGTAGGCCGAGGCCGATACGGACCCAGGCCGAATCATAATTCTTCAGAGCTAGTGCAAATTCGCTCTTCGCCTCGTCGATCATGCCCCGGACGAGGTACGATTGACCAAGCAGCGCCCTGGTACGTCCATTTCGCGGCTCCATCTCAACCGCTTTTCTAACGCGGTCGAGCGCGGCTTCAGCGCCGGGCTCCGCCGACTCCATCGCGGAGGCGGAGGCCACCAGGTAATCGGCCACGTGCGGCCGCATCACGAACCTCAGAAACGCGGCAGCTACCAAGATTATGCAGAGCGATACGGCCACCTTTGAAAACGGGCGGTTCGGCGCGCGCCATTCCTTGTATACCGTCCGCTCACCGCCACACCTCGTCGCAACCGCCGCAAGCAGAAAGATGAAGACCTGAGCGTGCGTGATTACGTGAAAAGGGAAATTCGTCACGGCAAGAACCGCTATGCCAAAAAGTCCCGCAAGGATCGACAGCAACATGCAGCGGGAATTGGCATCCATTTCCAGGCTGAACGTTCGTCTGACACTTTTCCAAAACACGAAAAGTCCCCACATCACAACCGCCACACCCGCGCAGCCAAGCTCACTTGCTACCTGCACATAGTCGTTATGTGCCGTCAACGTGTCAAGCTCGTTGGGTTCCAGTCGGCTCATCGGCCCGAGCGCCGCCATCAGCTTCCCCTGATATTCCTGAACGTGGTACCGATATGTACCCAGCCCAAATCCGAACGCTGGTCTATCCGCCGCCATGAGCAGCCCCGAACCCCAGAAAATGGCGCGGTGGTTCACGCCTATCTGGTCGACCGTGAAGGCGGACTTAATCCGGGTCCACGTGTCGATCTCGTCGGTACTCGCCCCAGGAAACTCGAACTGCACTGCCATAAAAATGACGGCCAGCACCAGCACGACTGTCAAGTAGCGTCTGTGCGATCTCAGTATCGTTCGCAGATCATCGCGCCTCATCATGTGCGCGACAAGAAGAACGAGCGCGGCGAAAGCGCCGAGCCATACGCCCCTCGTTTGGAGCGCTAGTATCGCGTACGCAATTATCCCAACACCAACGAAGTATGCCGATTTCAATCGTTTCGACTCGTTTGTCAGGAACAGCCCGATTCCTATCGGCAGCACCGGCAGCAGGTAGCCTGCGACGCCGCTGTCGTTTCCGAACGTAGCGTACATGTGCTGCGGGTTGCCCTCGTATCTCGGAAACACCCAATCAAGCCACCCTGCCAGCTGGACGAGCGACAGCGTTGCCAGAACCAGACCCGACAAGAATATCGCCTGAAGACCGCGACGTACCTCCTTCTTGCCCGGAAAACCGCTCAAGACAATCGGGAACAGCAGGACTACGGTCAGCATTTTCGCGAAATCCACCGTCGAACTGTACCGTGTGGAAGAATACGCGATTGAAACGGCGGCAAGCGCTGTGAAGACTGCAAGCGGCGCGTAGAGCGGATTGGTGCGGAAACGCAACGTGCCGCACCACACCATCGCTACAAGCCAGTAGCAACACGCAAACACTATCGTGAACTGAACGAAAGCCTCTTTGGGCACCAGAAACGACGTGAAACTGTACGCTCCGCGCCCGATGCGCCAGGGGAAAATGAGCGGCGTGAGGAAAAGTGCCGCGATAACAGCCGCTCGGACAAGTCTTCGATAAGGTGGGTCCACGAACGTACCATTCTCAGGCAGAACCGTTGGCACTGGTAAGCCGTCTTCTCTCGACACTTGTGGCGGGGAGTGTGTAGCATCATGTTTCGTCAAGCTTGAATGCCTCATCGATGAGCATGATCGGTATATCGTCCTTAATCGGATACATCAGCTTGCACGCGTCACATATGAGTCCATCCTTACTCCCGGTCAGCCGCAGTTCGCCTTTGCACTTGGGACACGCTAGAACATCAAGTAGCTCCTGGTCGATCATCTCCTCGGACCCTTTCCACATTCACGCCATGTTATCAACCACTGCCCGCCCAAACTCGGAACACTTAAGCAGGGTAGCCCCGCTCATCTGCCTGTGAAGATCGTAGGTCACGGTCTTATCTGCAACCGCCCTTGACAAACTGTCCTCAATGACCCGGGAAACCTCTTTCCACCCCATGTAATCGAACATCATTGCACCGGAAAGTATCAGTGAGCTGGGATTGACTTTGTCCTGTCCCGCGTATTTTGGAGCGGTCCCGTGAGTCGCCTCAAAAATCGCCATACCGTCACCGATATTCGCGCCGGGCGCTAAGCCCAGCCCGCCAATCTGGGCTGCGCACGCGTCGGAGATGTAGTCGCCGTTCAGGTTGGTTGTCGCGAGCACGTCGTACTCCTCGGGACGAAGAAGTACCTGCTGGAACATCGAATCGGCGATCCTGTCTTTGATCACTATCCTGCCCTCATCCGCGCCATCCACCTGCCCGCCGGCCAGATCGCGTTCTGCAACCGTTAAATCGGAGAACTCTTCCGAGGCAACCTCGTACCCCCAGTCGCGGAAGGCCCCCTCCGTATACTTCATTATGTTGCCTTTATGTATCAAAGTTACGCTTTTTCGCCGGTGATCAATAGCGTACTGGATCGCCTTCCTCACCAACCGCTTAGACGCTTCCTCGCTGACCGGTTTGAGGCCCACGGCCGAACCCTTTCGCACCTTGGCGCCGAGCCGAGCCGAAAGGAAGTCCACGAGTTCGCGCGCTTCCTCGGACCCGCTTTCCCACTCCAAACCGGCGTAAACGTCCTCCGTGTTTTCGCGGAACACCACCACGTCGAGCTTCTCCGGATGGAGCATCGGGCTGGGCACCCCCGGAATGTGGCGTGCGGGTCTGACACACGCATATAGGTCAAGCTGCTGACGCAACGTCACGTTGAGACTTCTGTAACCGCCGGAGACGGGCGTCGTCAACGGTCCCTTGATGGCTACGCGGAAGTATCTGATCGCCTCCACAGTGTCGCGCGGAAGAAGTTCGCCGTACGCCTCCTGCGCCCGCTCGCCGGCGTGCAGCTCGAACCAGACGCACTCGCGCTTCCCGCCGTACGCCTTGCGCACCGCGGCGTCGAACACCTCTACTGCCGCGCTCCAGATGTCGGGACCGACGCCGTCGCCTCTTATGAAAGGTATGACGGGGTCGGCGGGAACGCGCAGCCTCCCTTTCTCCAGTCGGATAATCCCGCCCTTATCCGGCGGGTTGAGACCGTCGAACGCCGGTGATCTGTTGTTCTTTTGTTCCATGCTCTTTCGCAATAGACGGTAAGAGACTCTTCCGTATCGAGGGATTCTTCGCTAATACCGGACGACGCGCGCGTCGTCTATATGTTTTATCCTCGAGATCCGTTTTTCTGCCCGAGACTCATGGCTTTATGACCTCGAGCGTCGCGCTGTCGACAGGCGCCATGTTCACCGCGTTACGCACAACGCCCCCCTTGAGCGCATCCACAAGCTGCCGCGCAGCTTCGACTGCCACTCTTTGCTGAGCCTCGCTGGTTGACGCTCCAAGATGCGGCGTCAACACTACCTCGTCCAGTTCGAACAGCGGGTTGTCTCGCGGCGGTTCCTGCTCGTAGACATCGAGCGCGGCGCCGGCTACGTGCCCGGACTTAATGGCTTGAGCCAGAGCCGCCTCGTCAACCAGACCGCCGCGCGCGCAGTTGACTATCCTCACACCCTTCTTCATTCGTGCGAACTCTGTTGCACCAAGCATGTGGTGTGTCTCCGGCGTCAGCGGAGCGTGCAGGCTTATGTAGTCCGCTTTTTCAATCACGTCGTCCAGCAAGCAGCACTCGACATCCAACGTTTTCGCCCTTGCCTCGGTGAGAAGCGGGTCATAGGCCAGGATGTGCATGCCAAACGCCTGCGCTCTCTTGGCCACCTCCGTACCGACCCTGCCCATACCGATTAGCCCGAGCGCCTTATCGTAGAGCTCGGCGCCCACGAATCTCTTACGCTCCCATTTTCCCCCTCTCAAAGAGCGGTCCGCTCGAGGCACGTTCCGCGACAAGGCAAGCAGCAGCGAAAAACTTAGTTCCGCAGTTGATATCGTGTTGCCCGTGGGGGCGTTCATAACTATAATGCCGCGTTTTGTAGCCGCATCAACGTCTATATTGTCCACGCCGACACCGGCGCGCGCTATGGCCTTGAGCTTCTTCGCCGCATCAATCACGTCCGCGGTAACTTTTGTCCCGCTTCGCACAATAAGCCCGTCGTACTGCCGGATCTCCTTGCACAACTCCTCCTTGGTCATTCCGGTCTTAACGTCAACGACTATCCCCTTCTCTTCTTCCAGCACTTTGAGGCCGACAGGGGACAAGGTGTCACTGACAAGTACTTTCACTTTGTCATACCTCTGTTTCCACAAGGACACGCTCGGCTGCAGCCACTCCAGCGCCAACCTCCACAGGATAACCGAGCTTCTTGAGCGCCATTTCCACCGACGCGAGCGCGGCGAGAAGGTCAAAATCGTCGGAGTAGCCTAGGTGCGCGATGCGGATTATCTTACCTTTCAGACTTGCCTGACCGCCTGCCACGATGACGCCGAAATCCTCTCTTATGGTTTGAAGAAGTCGCAGGCCGTCAATCTTCTCAGGCACCCTGAGGGCCGTAACGGCGTTGGCCGGCGACCTGCTGAGTAGCTCAAGTCCCATACCCTCGACGCCGGCCCTCGCCGCACGCGCCAAACCAGCGTGGCCTGCCAGCACACGATCCAATGTCTCCTCCTGAATCATCTTCAGCGAGTTTGACAACGCCACGAGCAAGGGCACCGCCGGCGTGAACGGCGTGTCGCTCTTCTCAAGGGATTTGAGCGCTTTATCGAAAGAGAAATAGTATTTCGGAAGCGTGGACTGCGCCATTGCATCTGTCGCTCGTTCGCTCAACGCGGCGAACGCGAGACCGGGCGGTGTCATCAACCCTTTCTGCGATCCTCCTATAGCAACATCAACGGACCAGTCGTCGGTTCGCAGGTCGTCCGCGCACAGCCCGCTTATTGAATCCACCACGAGCAGTGCATCGGTGTCGCGTACAATCTTACCGATCGCCTCTATATCGGTCAGCACGGCGGTCGAAGTCTCGCACAGCGTTGTGAAAACCGCTCTGATTCCGTTGTCTTGTTTCAGCTTCTCGGCGATTACCTCCGGCTTAACGGCGTCTCCCCACTCGACGTCTATCGGCACGACGTTAACACCGTAAGCCTCACATATCTCCGCCCATCTGGCTCCGAACTTGCCACCCCGCACGACAAGCGCCGTATCCCCTGCACAAAGCGTATTCGTAACGGCGCCTTCCATCGCGCCCGTTCCCGACGAGGAGAACGTCAGAACAGGATTCTCGGTGCGGAAAACGTACTTCAGCGCGTCATTGACACCCTCAAGTAGCCCCCTGAAGAACGCCGTCCTGTGGTGGAACACCGGCCGCGCCATCGCCAGCAACGATTCCGGAGGAACCGGTGTGGGCCCCGGAGAGGCAAGCCGTTTTTTCCTCATGATCGAGAATCCCTCTATCCTGAAGCGCGTGGACAAACCCTCCGCGAAGCCTGCCTCGCCCCCTATTACAAAAAAGGCGCGAAAACACTCTTTCGCCTTCACGCGCTGCTATAATTTCCAACACTATAACATACCAAAACCCTTAGCCTTTGTCAAGTTGCGCCGGTCACTGACGCGTTGTGGAGGAACCATTGCACGCCGCCCCGCGACGCTTTTCCCGGCGCAAT
>CBFDCQ010000087.1:0-13026 GCA_965603355.1 uncultured bacterium | reverse complement strand
GAGGACATTTCTAATGCGTTAACATAGAGGACATTTCTAAAGAGTCTTGACACCCTTTTCGAAACAGGGATAGCCTAATCCCGCACGGGATATCCTGCCCGCTTGCTGGAAAACATGGGACGGCTTGCGTGAATGCGCCGCAGGCGTGGTATAATGTGAGCGGAAGGGGGTATACGTGTTCGATATTCTAATCAAGAACGGGACTGTCTATGCGGGTGGGGGTGGTGCCGGCGAGAAGCTCGACATCGCGGTCAGCGGCGACACAATAGCCGCGCTGGGGCATTTCGAGGGGGATCAGGCGGAGCAGGTCGTGGACGCTGCCGGCATGGCCGTGGCTCCCGGTTTCATCGACGTCCATTCTCATTCCGATCTGAGCATCTTGGCGAACCCGCTTGCTCAGAGCAAGCTGTTTCAAGGCGTCACGACCGAGATAGCCGGCAACTGCGGCATATCTGCCGCGCCGTTGCACAGGGAGATCGTCGGCGAACTGATCGAGAGCCTCCAGGAACCGCTGTTGCCCGAAGCTAAATGGGATACTCTCTCGGACTATTTCGATCTCGTTGCAGATCAAGGCGCATCGTTAAATATCGCGACGCACGTCGGGCACGGAAACGTGCGTGCGCTGGCAGTAGGCTTGGACGAGAAGGCTCCCAATGAAAACCAGCTCGAGCATATGCGCGAACTCGTTGAGAGATCGATGTCGGATGGTGCCGTGGGTTTGTCTACGGGTTTGATCTACCCGCCGGGCATGTACGCGGGCACAGACGAGATCGTGGCGTGCGCTGGAGCGCTTAAAGCGGCGAACGGCGTCTACGTCAGCCATATCCGCAGCGAGGGAGACCAGCTGATTGAGGCGGTTCAAGAGGCGATTGAGATAGGGAGACGGGCTGAGGTTCCGGTTCACATAGCCCACTTGAAAGCGAGCGGCTCCTCGAACTGGTCGAAGCTCGATCACGTGTTCGAGGAGATAGAGCGCGCCAGAGACGAAGGGGTCGAGGTAACTTGTGACCGGTACCCGTATACAGCAAGCGCTACGTGGCTCGCCGCCGTGTTGCCGGATTGGGCTCAGGCGGGCGGGAGAGACTCCATTCTTGCGCGGCTCAGAGATCCGACCGAGCGAGACAAGATAGTCCCGGAGTTGAGGAAGCGAGATACGACGGGCAACCGTTGGCAGCGGGTAATGGTCGCGTCGGTGAAGGGTGGGGGAGGCGAGGATATCGTTGGACTTACGGTCGAGGAGGTCGCTGAGCTGCGGGGCGTCGAGCCGGCGGCCGCCCTAGTCGGCCTGCTGCTCGAGACGAATCTAGGAGCGAGCGCGATATTCTTCTCGATGAGCGAGGAGAACACACGCCGCGTACTTAAGAAACCTTATGTGATGATCGGGTCGGACTCGTGGTCCACGACCGTTGAGACCGAACGCGTACAGACCCATCCGCGCGCGTACGGGACGTTTCCGCGGGTACTGGGTCGGCTGGTGAGAGAGGGCCTCTTCCCGCTGGCCGAGGCAGTCTACAAGATGACAGGGCTGCCTGCCCGGACGTTCCATCTTGCCCGGCGAGGGCTTTTGCAGAAGGGATGGTTTGCCGACGTAACGGTGTTCGATCCGGAGCGTATCTTTGATCCGGCGACGTACGAGGAGTCGCGTCAGTACCCGGTCGGTATAGAGTGCGTGATCGTGAATGGGAGAATAACAGTGCAAGATGGTAAGCACACAAGCGAACGTGCGGGAAGGGTGTTGCGTGGAACGGACCAGTAAAAGCGGAGACGCCGATCCCAGACCGGTCATCGGGGTTGCGCCCGGCGTTCCGGTTGACGAGACCACACGACGTGAGCTGCGAAAGTACTTTGTGGCGATAGAGAAGGCGCACGGCGAAGCGCGCGAACTTCCCCTGTCTGCGGAGGCAAACGTTGTGCGCGGCGCGATGAGTGAGGTGGACGCCCTGTTGATCACTGGTGGCAGGGACATCCATCCAAGAGCGTACGGCGAAGAACTCGATAGCGGACTGGAGCTGAAGGAGGAGTCGCGGGAACGGGTGGATCGCGACAAGGCCTGCGTCGGGTATGCGAAAGAGTTGGGCATGCCGGTTCTGGGGATATGTTACGGCATGCAGCTACTCAACGTTGCTGAGGGCGGAACGCTGTATCAGGATATGGGGCCTGAGATTGTGCCTTATCATCGCGAGAGCGGCAAGGATTACATGGAGCACGAAGTCGTTGTCGAACCGGGAACTTTCCTCGAGAACATCCTTGGCGCTCAACGCATCACTGTGAGGAGCTCGCACCATCAGACGGTCAGGGAACTGGGTGCCGGACTGGTGGTAAGCGCGCGATGCACTGGAGGCGGCGTCGTTGAAGCCGTAGAACGCGAGGGTCCGTTCTTCCTCGGCGTTCAGTGGCATCCGGAAGGGCACGAACGGCAACCGGACCCGGTCATCGTGGCATTGGTGGAAGCGGCGTCAGAGTGGGCAATCCAGTGTCGAAAGTGAACCTAATTTCCTGCAGAGTCTTGTGTCTAGCAGCCGTGGTACTCCTACTTGGCTGCGCGCGTCGCGATGTCCCGTCGGACACTGTCCGGTGGCACTTGCAGGAAAGTCCAACGACCCTTGATCCAACCTTCGTCGTGGACGTGGCTGGAGGGAGAATTGCCGCGAAGTTGTTCAACGGTTTGTTAAGACTCGACGAGCAGGGCCGCATCATCCCGGATATCGCCAGCGACTGGCAAATCTCCGAGGACGGTCGGACTTATACTTTCGGGATACGCGACGGCGTATATTTCTCCAACGGCCGCGAGGTCACCGCTGAGGATGTGAAGTTCTCGCTGGAAAGGCTCCTCTCCCCGGAAGTCGCATCGCCGCGCAGATGGATCCTGTCGCACGTTGCCGGAGCAAAGGAGTTTCAGGACGGTAACGCCGATTCAATCGCCGGTATCGACGTGGTGGACGGCAATACTGTGAAGATCAAGTTAGATGAGCCGTTTGCCCCGTTCCCCTATCTTCTCACGATGCCTAACGTGGCGATCATCCCCGCTGAGGAGGTCGAGAGATGGGGTCCTGATTTCGGGTTCCATCCGGTGGGCACGGGGCCGTTCGTCCTTACGGAGTGGGAACCGGACGTCCGGCTCAAGTTGGAAGCCAATCCGCGCTATTTTGAAGGTGTTCCGCGCGTGCGGGCAATAGAGTACAGGATAATTCCCGAAGCTCTTACCGCCGTGGTGGAGTTCGAGAACGAGAATCTGGACGTGATGGAGATACCCTGGGCGGAGGTGTCGCGGTACGTCGCGAGCGCGCAATGGAGCGGGTTCGTCCACAGCAGAACGGGTCTCAACATCCACTATCTCGGGTTCAACTGCCAAATGGAACCCTTCAGCGACGTGCGCGTGAGGAGAGCCATGAACCACGCGATAGACAGGAGGAGAATTGCGGGGACGGTGCTCGAAGAGCGTGTGGAACCGGCCGTCGGCCCCATTCCTCCGGGTCTGGTTGAAGCGCCGCAGTTGACGGACGGGTACGATTACGATCGGGAGCGCGCGAGCCGGCTGCTCGAGGAAGCCGGTTTTGACAAAGGTCTGAAGACGCGGCTTTTTCTGAGCAGCGGTCGAGAGGAGCTCACCGTTTGCGAGGTGATACAGTCGTATTTGCGCGAGGTCGGCGTCGAAGCGGAACTTGTTCCGCTGGAGTGGAGCGCGTTCAAGAAGGCTGTCGCTTCGGGCGAGGCGCCGCTGTTCTACCTGTCCTGGTGGGCCGACTATCCTGAGGCGGAAAGTTTCCTGTTCCCGACATTTCATTCGTCAAACTGGGGCGCCGCTGGCAATCGCGCCAGGTTCGGCTCGAAAGAAGTGGATCTCGCCATCGAGGAGGCGCACCGTACGATAGACGATTCTGCACGGGCGCTGAAGTACCGCCAGATTGAACGAATGGTGGTCGAGGAGGCGCCGTGGGTGTTTCTGTGGTACAGGAAGGAGTTTTACATCCGACAGCCCCGCGTGGGCGGGTTCAGGCTGTTCCCGATATATTGTGCGGATAAGGGGACCGGCATGTTCTTTGAAGATCTGAAAACACGATGAGAAGCTATCTAATCAGACGCCTTCTGCTTGCGATTCCGACCATCCTCGGTGTCACGCTCGTTACGTTCCTTCTTATGAGAAGCATACCGGGCGATCCGGTGATCGGCATGGTCGGTGAACGGGCGGACCCGGAGGTCATCTCTCAAATGCGCCATGACCTCGGGCTGGATAAGCCGCTTGCCGTGCAGTACGTCAGATACATCCGGATGCTTTGCCGGGGAGAGCTAGGCAGGTCGCATTACACAAACCGACCGGTCGTCGAGTCTATCGCGAAGAAGTTCCCGAACACGCTCAAGCTCGCAGGAGCGGCGGTCGTAATAGCCATTTTTGCAGGTCTGGCGCTTGGCATAACGGCCGCGGTCACTCGCGGTAGGTTTCTTGACAGGTTATGCAGCGTGACCGCCTCTCTGGGGATAGCCACACCGGTGTTCTGGCTGGCGTTGCTTCTGGTGATGCTGTTTTCGTACGCGCTGGGCTGGCTGCCGGCGTCGGGTATGGGCGGCGGCGCGCCGGCGTTTATCATATTGCCCGCCTTATCTCTCGGTACGCGTTCGGCGGCATATCTGGCGCGCATAACCCGCTCAAGCATGCTCGAGATAATGACGCAGGATTATCTGAGGACCGCGCGCGCCAAAGGTCTCGGGGAAGCTGCTGTCACGTTGAAGCACGCCGCCAGGAATGCGCTCATACCGGTGATTACTCTTGCGGGACTCGATTTCGGCAGTTATCTGAACGGGGCCGTATTGACCGAAACGATTTTTGGCTGGAACGGTATCGGCAGGTTCGCCATGGAAGCGATATTGAAACGGGATTATCCGGTAATACTCGGCACGGTGCTTATCGGTGCCGTCGCCTTCATCATCGTGAACCTCATAGTGGACATTCTGTACGCGGTGGTTGACCCGCGCATAAGCGGATCGAGACGATGAACAACCTTTCAGATCTGTGGCATGGTATCAAGACGAACCGGGGCGCTGTGGTTTCGATTGCAGTGGTGTTGGCGGCAATCGTTGTGTCGCTCATCGCGCCTGTGGTGACTCCCCACGATCCCTTCGGCGCCGATCTTGACAGCGTGAGGAGCGGTCCGTGCCTCCGCCATCCGTTCGGGACCGATGAGTTGGGACGGGACATACTGAGCCGCGTGATCTACGGTTCGAGAACGTCGCTCGCCATAGCCGGTGCCGCTACCTGCATTGCCGTAGTCATCGGCACACTGGTTGGGATAGTCGGGGGGTATGCCCGAGGTAAGACGGACCTGGCACTTGTAGGCATAACGGACCTGACGTTGGCATTTCCGAGCCTTCTTCTCGCCATCGGGATAACGGTCGTCCTTGGACCGAGCGCGTACACGGTGCTGCTGGCCTTGGCTCTTGTCGGCTGGGCAACTTTTGCCCGCCTCGTGCGAGGATTGGCGATATCCATATCCGAGACCGATTACGTTCGTGCAGCGGTTGCGGCAGGATGTTCCCGGACCCGAATACTGCTGGCGCATGTTCTGCCGAACTGCCTGCCTTTGATAATTGTGGCTGCGAGTCTGCGGTTCGGGGCGTTTATTCTCGGGGAATCGGCGCTGAGTTTCCTGGGTTTGGGTGTGCGTCCGCCGATGCCGAGTCTCGGTTCGATGGTGAATCTTGGAAGAGAATTCATGCGCGCGGCGCCCTGGATGACCTTCTTTCCGGGTGCGGTTATCGCGCTGCTTATCCTCTGTTTCAATACCATCGGCGACGCGCTGCGCGACCATCTGGACCCACGGCTGAAGTTGGGTCAGCACAACTAGCTCCTTCGTTCGGTGTGCGGCGCGGCGGTAGAGAATTTCCTATTCCATAAATGTCGTACGGCTGTTTGACCTCTCGGACCTGTTGATGCTACGATTCTCATGGAAGTGTCTGTTGATTTCATCACGGGGGTACCGCACGTCGGTTTCGATTCAGAACTTCACGACGGAAGCTGTCTCACACAGGCGACGGGGAACAAGAATGAGGCAACGTTCTGGCAGGAGTAAGGTGGTTGCGGGCTGTCGCAGTGGACTGGTCCTTGCGATCGTTTGCGTTCTGGTATGCGCTGTTCCTGCGCAGCGTGCGTCTGCGGCGTGGTCGACGCCTGCTGCGCTGAACGGTAACGCCGACAACGATTCGGGCAGTGATACTTCCGCTCAAGTGGCAACGGACAGCGCGGGCAATTGGGTCGCGGTATGGTGCTCCGCCGATACGCTTGACGGTACGCTCGACATCGACGAGGATATCTTCGTATCGCGGTCGACGGACAACGGCGAGACATGGAGCGCATCTGCTGCTCTGAACACTAACGCGGCGGACGACGCCGACGATGACCGTGCTCCGCACGTCACGACGGACGGCGCGGGCAATTGGGTTGCCGTCTGGCAATATGAGCCGAGCCGCGGTGCAAAGATCGGCTCGGACGCGGATCTCCTCGTATCGCAGTCGACGGACAATGGTGCGACGTGGACTGCGCCTGCAGTCCTGAACACCAACGCCGCCAGCGATTCAGGCTGGGACTACGCTCCTTCGGTAACGACGGACAGTGCCGGCAATTGGGTCGCCGTCTGGTACTCCACCGACGACCTGAGCGGGACGATCGGAACCGACCGCGACATCTTCGTGTCGCAGTCAACGGACAACGGTGCAACTTGGACGGAGCCTGCTGTCCTGAACGCCAACGCCGCCACCGACTCGGGCAGTGACCGCGAGCCTTGCTTGACGACGGACGGCACAGGCAATTGGGTCGCGGTGTGGGAGTCGACGGACACACTTGGCGATACGATCGGGACGGACGGGGACATCCTCGTGTCACGTTCGACGGACAACGGTGTGACGTGGATGCCTGCGGCTGCGCTCAACGGCAATGCGGTCAACGATGAGGGCGATGACGCCGCGGCCCATGTAACGACGGATGGTGTGGGCAATTGGCTGGCTGTGTGGGAGTCCACAGACGAGCTTGACGGCACTATCGACACGGACACCGACGTTCTCGTATCCCGTTCGACGGACAACGGCGCGACATGGACGCCTGCGGCTGCGCTGAACACGAACGCGACCACAGATTCGGGCTGGGATCGTGTCCCCAAGGCGGCAGCGGACGGTGCGGGCAACTGGGTTACCGTCTGGCATTCCAGCGAAACACTTGGCGGCGCCATCGGGACCGACACGGATATCCTCGTGTCGCGTTCGACGGACGACGGGCTGACCTGGACGACGCCTACCGCCCTGAACACTAACGCCACCGACGATTTGGGCGGCGACCGCGAGGCTCAGTTGGCAACGGACGGTGTGGGCAATTGGGTTGCTGTGTGGGAGTCCACAGACGAGGTTGGCGGCACTATCGGCGCTGACCTGGACGTTCTTGTCTCCGGCACGGAACTCGCTCCGGGGGGAGACTTCGATGGAGATGGGCTGGCGGACTCTGTCGAGACCAATACCGGCATATTCGTAGATGAGACGGACACGGGCACCGATCCCGACGATCCGGACACCGACGACGATGGGCTGAGCGACGGCGATGAAGTGAATACGCACAGCACCGATCCGAACGACGCCGACTCGGACGGTGACGGTCTGAGCGACGGCGAGGAAGTCTCAACGCACGGTACTGACCCGAACGACGGTGACTCCGACAACGATAGTCTGCCTGACCTCTGGGAGGTGGATAACGGCCTCGATCCGACCGATGGTACGGGCGACGACGGCGCGGGTGGCGATCCGGACGGCGACGGTCTCACGAACTCGGAGGAATATGACACGAACACCCACCCGAACGATTCGGACTCTGACGACGACGGTCTGCCTGACGGATGGGAATTGGACAACGGGTTTAATCCGACCGACGGTACGGGCGACAACGGTCCTGATGGTGACCCGGACGACGATGACCTGACAAACGCCGGTGAGTACGACAACGATACTGATCCGAACGATTCGGACTCCGACGACGACGGGCTGCCTGATGCTTGGGAAGTGGATAACAGCCTTGACCCTACCGACAGCACGGGTAACCATGGCGCCGACGGCAATCCGGACGGGGATGGACACAGTAACCTTGAAGAATATGAGGAGGGTTACGATCCGCAGTTGCATGCGCCGGTAGCGGCGTTCAGCGCCAGTACCACAAGTGGTACCAGACCGGTGAATGTGGGATTTACGAACGAATCCACAGGCACGATCACAAGTTGGTCGTGGGATCTCGGGGATGAATACGAGAGCACGGCACTGAATCCGTCGCACATCTACTACTTCATGGGTGATTTCGCGGTGACGCTCAGTGTAACGGGTCCGGGCGGAGTTGGTGCCGGGACTGTGGTCATACATGTGGACCAGGCGCCGCCGGCTCAAGGGTTTAACTACAAGACCCTGATACTCGATGTAAAGGTGTTGTACAGCAAGCCGACCTGTTTTGCCTGCTACAACACGCTGAACGATACGTTACTGATTGCCGTGTGGGGCGACGAGGCAGGGATCCTGACCGTAACCGCCAATGACGACGCGCCGACATACTGGGGCTCGCGCTGCGACATCTTCATCGACGCACCCGGGGCATCGATCAATAGGGTTAAACTGAAAGGCACGGAGGAGACCGAGCTGTACGTCTGCGGCCAGGTCGATTACGTAAAGAACTTCGTGCTTAAGCACGGGTACGTGGGCGGTACGGAGGACTACGGCGAGGAGTTTGGTCTGGGCAGTTCAGCACAGGATCCGGCGAAGAAGATTCTCATAAAGTGGGGAGCTACCACCGCGCCGGTGTTCGGGGCCTCGTATCCGGATGCTCCTTTCGACCTTGGCCCGGAGTGGAAATCGAAGTTCCCGGGGGCGCCGTTCGACGTGGACGAGCCACCGGCGCAGATCAAGGCGGGGTATGAGGTCGATATCGGAGATATAAAGGTACGCTACAGCGAGCCCGGCTGCGTGGCGTACTACAACGACACCGACGAAACGTTGACGATTCGGATTACTGATAGTGACGGTGACCTGGCGGTGATCTGTGGACCCGACGCGCACGTGATATGGGAGGATTACTGCGATATATACATAGATGCCCCGGCCGCCTCAGTCAAGACGATGAATCTCAAGGGGACGCCCGAGACGCAGTTGCACGTCGCTGGCGAGGTCGGTTATGTGGAGAAGTTCAAGCTGAAATACGGCTCGGTAGGCGGCACGGATCATTACGGTCCTGAGATCGGCTTGGGCTCCACGTCGCTGGAGTTGCCGAATAAGATTAAGATACTGTGGGGCTGGACGACAGCGCCGGTGCTGGGTGTGTCGTACTAGCGGGCCTGCGGCACGATAAGAGCGCAACAACTTGCGGTTTCCTTGTTCCTGATCGTATAATGGACTTTTGACATGTGAGGACAGTTTGTGGGTTCTGGACGGGGAGCGTGTGTTAATGAGTCATCTTTTATGGAAGAACGTGATTCGCTTCTGCGTTTCGTCAAGCGTGATGTTAGCGCTGCTGGGAAGCGGTATTGTCCATGGCGAAGTGGTCATAAACGAGTTTGTGGCGTCGAACCGTGAGGGGCTGCAGGATGAAGATGGGGCCTATCCGGACTGGATCGAGCTGTACAATTCCGGTGACACGGCGGTTCCCCTGTTGGGGTGGTCGTTGACCGATGACCCCGGCGACCCGGACAGGTGGACGTTTCCAGACATCACCCTCGGTGTCGGCGAGTACCTGGTAGTGTTTGCCTCAGCGAAGGACCGAAGGCCTACCAACGGGGACAATCTCCACACGAACTTTGAGCTGAACGTGTCCGGCGAGTACCTGGCGTTGTGCGACGCCAGCGATGTACCGCAGGTGCCGAGCGTCTTTGATCCGCAATACCCGACGCAGGTGGCGGATGTCTCTCACGGTTTGTACGCGGGAGGATCGGGATACTGGTATTTCGATATGCCGACACCCGGGACGGCCAACGAGGGCGGTAATGTCTACAGCGCCTATGCCGGAACGCCTGAGTTCTCGCGCAGCGGCGGCACGTTTACCGATCCCTTCTCGCTGGAGCTTGTGGCCGAGGCTCCCGGTGCGGTCATTCATTACACGCTGGACGGATCGCTGCCGACGGGAACCTCATCCGTCTATACGAATCCAATCGCCATTAGCACCACTACCCAGGTCCGGGCACATGCGTCCGGGCCGGGCTTGTTACCCAGTCCGGTGGTCGGTGAGGTGTATCTTGCACTTGACAGCGGCATTGAGGAGTTCGAATCCAACCTGCCGCTGGCAGTGATCGACTCGTTGGGCTTCAATATCGACTCCGAGGATGGCGGGGACCGTCCTTTCCGGCCGGTTCTGTCCGTCTTTATCGATACGGACGAAGGCACCGGCAGAGCAGCCATTACGGACGAGGCCGACTACGCCGGATACGGTGCCATGCACGTCCGTGGCGAGAGTACCGCTGGCTACCAGAAGAAGCAATACCGGTTCGAGACGCGGGACGAGTTT
Organism: uncultured bacterium; assembly: GCA_965603355.1. Lineage (GTDB taxonomy): Bacteria > Hydrogenedentota > CBFDCQ01 > CBFDCQ01 > CBFDCQ01. The sequence continues at coordinate 2,516 of CBFDCQ010000087.1, read as the reverse complement.
GGCGAGGACAAGGACGTTCCTCTCCTCGGCTTCCCCTCCGAGGCGGACTGGATTCTGCACGGGCCGTTCTCCGACAAGACGCTCATGCGGAATTATATGGTGTACGACAGCTGGTGGCGCGGCCGGATGGGACGTATCGGCGTGCGGACAAGGCTTGTTGAGATGTTCCTCGACAGGGAAGGCGACGGCACGGTCTCCATAGAAGACTACGTTGGTGTCTACGTTCTCATGGAGAAAGTCGAGCGCGGTGCCAGCCGTGTTGACATTGCGAGGCTTGAACCGGACCACAACAGCGAGCCGGAGATCACCGGCGGATACATATTCAGGCACGATTGGCAAGGGGATCCCGGTTTCACCACGGACATCTACAATGACTACCTCGTTTATGAAGAACCTGAGTGGGATGAGATTACACCCGCACAAGAGGAGTGGATTAAGGCCTATTGCGACGAGTTTGAGGCGGCGCTGTCCGGTTCCAACTTCACTGACCCGGACGAGGGTTATGCCAAGTACGTAGACGTAGGTTCATTCATTGACAACCAGATCATGGTCGAGATAGGGCGCAACGTGGACGGCTACGTCCTGAGCACGTTCTTTTACAAGGACCGTGGCGGCAAGATCACCATGGGGCCTGTCTGGGACTATAACGGTTCGCTGGGCGGCGCTGATTACTTCTGTGCGTGCCAGACCGATGGCTGGCATTACGAGTTCGACGAAACGAATTGTCCGGAGTGTCGAGAAGGAGGCGCGACCTTCCCCGCCGACAATTACGATTCCTTCCATTGGTGGGAGCGCATGATGGAGGATCCGGAGTACCTGCTGCAGTTTGCGGACCGGTGGTTCGACCTTCGTGAAGAGGCGTTTGCGACGGCCAGTCTGATGCAGGAGATCGACGATAATGCAGCTCTTCTCACGGACAATGGTGCCCTGGACAGTGCGGTCACGCGGAACTTCACTCTTTCACGTTGGCTCGAAGACGTTCCGGACAACGACCTCCTGAGCTACAATGCGTGGCCCAACTACTATGACAATACGCATCACGACGCGGAGTACATGGACTACGTGAACTGGATGAAGGATTGGATCACGGATCGATTGGACTGGATGGATTGGGAGATTGCCGGCGAGTTTGGCGCTGCCCCCCCGGTCTTCTACGTGAACGGCGGCCGTCAGGACGCGGGCGGGCATATTCAGTCCGGTGACGTCCTGGCCATAGAGGCGCCCGCCGGCGTGTCCGGTACGGTCTATTACACACTCGACGGCTCCGACCCACGTGTACCGGGAACACCGCCGGAGGTCGCCGGGACCGCCATCCAGTACACGGATCCTATCACGTTGACTGACACAACCCACATCAAGGCGCGCATACTGGACGGCACCTCCTGGAGCGCGCTGAACAAGGCCACCTTCTATGTGCGCGATCTTAGTGATGCGTTACGAGTCACGGAGATCATGTACCATCCTGCCGGCGGCAGCGCGGAGTTCATCGAGCTTCAGAACGTCGGCGGCAACGCTGAGGACATCTCGGGGGTCTATTTCAGTGACGGAATCCAGTTTGCTTTCCCTGCCGGCACGATCGTGCAGCCGGGAGAGTATATTGTTCTTGTCTCTTCTCGGGACGAACCCAGCTTCGTGTCCCAGTACCCGGGCGTTGCCATTGGGGGACTGTATAAGCTCAAGCTGGACAACGGCGGTGAGGCGATCGCGGTGAACAATGCTAACGATGATGTCCTTATCTCGTTTACGTACGACGACGATGCCCCGTGGCCCACTCAACCGGACGGTCTTGGCTTCTCGCTGGTGCGGGTGAATCTGGAGGGCGACCCGAACGATCCCGCGAGCTGGCGGGCGAGTACGGAGGCGGGAGGTTCCCCGGGCCAAGGCGACGAGAATATTCCTGTGACTGCGGCATTCACTGCCCACCCAACAAGTGGGAACAGGACGCTGACGGTTGAGTTCACGGATCAGTCGACGGGAACGATCAGTGGCTGGTCGTGGGACTTTGGAGATGGCGGTACCAGCGCCGCTCAGAATCCTTCACACGCATACAGGTCCGTCGGATCCTTTACGGTGAGCCTGACAGTGTCGGGGCCGGGCGGGTCCGACGTCGAAACGAAAACTGACTACATCCAAGTTACAGAACGGCCGCAAGTCGCAGCTTTCACTGCTGACCCCACAAGTGGGGATAGACCGTTGACCGTTCAGTTCACGGACGTTTCTTCGGGCAGTATTGCAAGTTGGTCATGGGATTTCGGAGATGGGTACGAGAGCTCGGTGCAAAACCCGTTGCATACGTACTATTTCGCGGGCGACCATACCGTGACTCTTACCGTATCGGGCCCGAGCGGATCGGATACCGAGACCACCGTCATTCACGTTGACCAGGGGTCGTCCGACGCTGAGAGGTACAAAGTTATCGTGGATGATATCAAGGTGACGTACAGCAGGGGCGGGTGTCTCGCGTGGTACAACGACCTTGACGGTACGTTGAGAGTAGAGGTCTGGGAGGATGGCGG
>CBFDCQ010000086.1:0-13414 GCA_965603355.1 uncultured bacterium | reverse complement strand
TCCGTCCCGCTGTACCTGCCGGAGACTAAGATCTCGCTGTCCATGTAGAAATCAGGCAGTACCTTCGGATAAATCTCCGACTCGGCGATATTGGCGTAGTTGGCGCGTAGATCAATCAGGATTGGAGTTCCAATAGTGTCACAGAACTTCGGCATCTCGTTATCGATAGAGTAAACGCGATCCGCAACGTAGGTGCGTCCCTTGTTGAGGTAAGAGAGCAGATCGAGCAGGTAGACGTTAACCTCACTGCCGCCGCCGAACGTGAATATTGAAGCGCGTAACTCGTTATCGCGGGTCAGATTGTTGATTATGGCGCGGCTGTCCACCATACCGGACGTGGGTTTCCCATCGCTTATCAGGAATATGTTGTACGGGTGCGTTTCCGGTTTCGTGATCCGGACCAGCGGCGCAATAGCGCTGTACACGTCTGTCTCACCGCTCGGTTTCAGTCCTTTGACAAACACGCGCGCCGCACGTATGTTGCCCGCGGTCGGACGAACGGACGTCGACCTGAACACCGTCGGCGACTCTTTGAAGGCGATAATGTTGAACAGGTCCGATTCGTTGAGCTGAGCCAGACAGCTCTGCAAACCGGCCTTGGATTGATCGAGTTTTGCCTCCTGGATGCTCTTCGAGGCGTCAATGACGAAAATCACCTCTTTCGGCATTGTCTCGATCTGCCCGCCGCGTTTCGGGGAAATCCTGATGAGGAAATATCCCTCCTCATCCGGCGGCTCATAAGTCGCGAGACGCACCTCAAGCACATCGTCGAGCGAAGCATATTTCTGCGCCAGCTCCCGATTCTCCCGAAGCGGCAAGACACCCGTCGGCGTCTCGATCAATTCGCCGCCGATCGGCGGCAACCGACGTTCCTCGCCCCGCCGGACTATCTCCGTGGGTTCGGCGACGCGTGCTATCTCGGTTCTGACCACAGCGGGCGCAGCCGGCAGCCTCCCGGCGACTCCCAGTCCTCCCCCTCCAGGACCGGACACCGTCGGCATTACATCCATCGGCACGACAATCCTCTCTTTTTCAGGTATCAGTCGTCGCGAGACGTCAATCTCTTCCGCGAGAAGCCGCTTGTGAATCGCCACGACCTCGAGGTCAATCGCTTCGAGCACCGTGTCTGCCGGTTCAGTCGCGTGGTCCCGAAGCAGCCGGTCGCGCGCGGCCCTGTCCCTGAGTTCACCCGCAAGTTCGTCTCGCGGATATTCCGGCGCGGGAGGAAGCTCCGGACGTTCTCGTTCGCGCAACAGAAACTCCTCAAGCGACATGGGCGGTGTCTCGTCGCTGGTCGCGATACGAGGACGCGGCCGCGGCCGCGTCTCCACCGGCGCTGGTCTGAGACGAAACATCCGTGCCGCCTTGAAACCCATCGTTGTCTGGTTGAACACCCTTATTCTGGGAGCAAAACCCAACAATATCAGGTGTAACGCGAGCGATATGACCAGGCATACGCCGAATATTTTCTTGCCCTTTTCCATCCGTTACATTGCTCTCATCATGATTCGAGCAGGGACGCAGCGCGTCCTGCCCCTACTCTCCCGTCCTTGCCTTCGTCGTGTAACTGCTATCCGGATACTTCTCGATCAACTCCTCATAGAACTTCGATGCCTCGGTTGGCTTTCCCATCTTCTCGAAACACTGAGCTGCTTTGAACAGCGATTCGGGGGTCAGTTCCAGGTGATCGTAAAGCAGAGCCACCCGCAAATACGCTTCACTCGCCGTCTCGAACGCGTTCCTCGCAAAGTGTATGTTCCCGATCTCCACTTGGGCCCTTGCGGCAGTCTCGCCCTCGTCCTGTTCCAGCACGCTGGAAAGGCGCTGGAGCGCCTCGTCGTACTTCCTCTGCTTCGCAAGACAGACCCCCAACCCATACTCCGCATCTACGCCGTAATACTCCCTGAAATCAGCAAGCACCGACTGAAATCCCTCTTTCGCCGCGTCCAGATTGTCCGTGTGAAGGTCGCACTGCGCGATACGCAGTCTGGCAAGGCCGGCATGTTGCGTCTTGGGACCCGTTCTGACCAGTGCCGCGAAGACTTGCGCCGCGCTCTCATACTCTTCCTTCTCGAAAAGATGCTCTCCAAGCCAAAGGCACGTTTGTTCAGTGAGGGCTATATCAGGGTACGAACGAATCACGTCGATGAGCACTCGGGCCGCCTCATCGTACCGGTCCTGCCGCATGTAAGCGTAACCGAGATCCGCCAGGGCGCTGCCTCGGTAAGGGCTGTCGGGATCCTGTTTCCCCACGTTCTCCAGGTTCGCGACAGCTCGTTTGTAATTGCCTTGAAGCAGATAAGTCCGTCCGAGCGTGTAGTACACCTCGTCGGCATGGCTCGTTTGCGGAAACTCCACCAACACTTCAGTGAACGTCTCGATCATCTCCTCCGTCCTGTCCCCCTCCAGATACGCAAGACCGAGGCAGTACATCGCTTCCTCGCGTACCTTTGGCGTACTCGTGCTCGAAGCTATCTGCTTGTATGACGCCACCGCATTATCGAGCTTCTCCGCCTGTACCGCCGCACGGGCGCTCCTGAACATGGCCTCCGTTGCACGCTTGTCCTGCGGGTGTTTCACTGCAAACTTTTTCATGGCGGTGGCTGCAGCCGAATGCTTGTTCATCTCCTCGTAGGCGCGGCCGAGGTTGAACAGGGCATCCGCGGCAAACTCGCCGTCGGGCTGTTTCTGCCCGCTCTTCTCAAAGGATGCGGCGGCTTCTGCGTAACGGCGCTCATCCATATGGACCAGCCCGACCAGGAACAGGGCCTCGCCGACCAAAGGTCCATCACTGTAATCCGCAAGAAACGTTCCCGCACTCTCCAGCGCGACTTTCGTATCCCCTTTGAAATACTGCGCCCAACATGCCTTGCACCGGGCCTTATCGGCGAACTCTCCCGTGGGACTCATGGTAATGAGTCGGCTATACGTTTTGATCGCTTCATCGTACGATCGCTTTTCCTGAAGACAGTTACCCTTCAGGTAAAGCGCGCCTGCCACCCAACGGCTCTGCGGGTATCTCTCCGGTACCGTGTCCGCCTGAGCCATCGCTTCATCAAGCTGGCCGTCATGGTAAAGGGACCACGCGGCAGCGTAGGACGCCTCCTGCGAAAGTGGATTTGAGGGGAAAGTCGCGGCAAATTCAAGATATATCTCGGCAGCCTGCTTGTACCATTCGGCCGAATCATAAGTCTCGGCAGCGCGGAACAGACTTTCCGCCCGGACCGTTTCGTCAGGTGACTCCCTCGCTGCTATCATGAACTGCTCGGCCGCCTGTTCCGGGATGTTCTGCGCATTGTATGAGCGCGCCGCATAGAACCGCGCGTATGAGGTCAGCCCGGATTCCGGAGACTCCTCCACCAGTCTCATGAAATTGGCTGCGGCTTTCGCGTAATCTTTCGCATCATAGTGAGATCTGCCAAGAAAAAAATAACAACTGTCCTTGACTTCTGGTTGCAGAGATGACTGTAGAAGCGCTTCGAATCCCTTTATCGCCTCGTCGTATTTCTTCTGCCTGTAGGATATCTCGGCGAGCATGTATCGCGCTGCATAGGCTTTGTCGCCTTCCGGGAACTTCGCGATCTGGTCTCGATAGTACGGCGCTGCTCTGGCGTACTCGCCAAGCGCAGACCAGCACTCACCCGCCCGGTAATGCGCCAGTTCGAGATTCTCCCCCTGAGGGAACTCCCCAATGTATCTGGCATACTCCGTCGCAGCCGTCTCATAGAGGTGGCGAGTGTACAACGCATTGGCGAAATCGAACTGTTCCGCCGCGTCTCTCTCCTCCGCACCGGCCTGACAGACAGAGAGCACCAGCACACCAATACAAGCGAAAACGGTACGACATCGCATGGCAGCGCTCGCGCCTACCCTTGAGGTTCTCCGCCTCATCCAATCACCTGGTTCCGCAGTCCGATGGGCCAGACATTCGTGTCTGCCTACTGTCGATCCGCGCTAAAGAAGATTACACACATCGTCCCAAGATCAGGATCCGGCTTAAGTGCCGGCGGCCCCGGAACCGGGCATCTCCTGTTCTTTGAACGCGGCAAAAGAGACGTTCCAGATGTCGGCTTTCGCGCAAGCGTTGAGCACCTCGACGGCCCTGCCGAACTGCGTCCGCTTGTCGCCCCGAATCTTGACCGCCTGTCCCTTGAATGTCGTGCCGACTCTGTCAAGCAGCTCCTGCAACGAGGCCAGATCGTACTGTCTCTGGTTCACGACGATCATGCCATCTTCGGTTATGTTGATAATGATCTCGCCCGGAGTTCTGTCGGGAGGTACCGCCTCCGTCGCGGTAGGCACTACAATGCCTATCTCCTCCTCGAGCTGACTGTAGATTGAGGTGGTCATGAAGAATATCAACAGCAGAAATATCACATCCAGCATCGGCGTGAAAGGGAGTCCCGCATGCTCTTCCTGCAGCTCTTGCCGGAAATTCATCGTTTGCCACCCCCCATCCGCGTTAACGGCTCCACCAAGTCGCCGCTCGCATCCTCAACCGCTGCCACAACCTTCTGCACCCGTCCACGGAAGTAGAAGTAAAACGCCATGATCGGTATGGCCACGACCAACCCGGTTGCCGTCGTGACCAGCGCCATGGAAACGCCGCCTGCGAGCACAAGCGGTTTGACCACCGCCGGCTGGAACGCTATGCTGTTGAAAGCCCGGATCATCCCGAGCACGGTCCCCAAAATGCCGAGCATCGGAGCGAGCGTAGCGATGTTCGACAGATATCCGACCCGTTGCGACAAAGCCGCTGTCAACCTCGCCCCCTCCGTCTGCATCGCGTCGACGACGATGTGGCGCTCATGACCAGCCACCTGTAACCCGGCCCGCAGGATGCGCGACAACATATCCTCCTCCTCCTGCTGACAAAAGAGCTCGCAAGCGCCCATATCTCCCTCCCGAATCAGCGACCGCGCACGCACCGTGAAGTTCAGCATATCCTCGCGTCGTGGGTTGAGAGTAACAAAGAACGTGATGATCATGGCGAGCGCGATGACCGACAAGATTCCGAGCACCACCATGATCGCGCCGCCGGACTTGATCAGTTGCCACAGTGTCAAGCCCGATTCCGGCGGCACCTGGGCTGTCTCCTGAGCGACAGCGCCGCCGAACGCAAGCCACACGCTCAGGACCCCACAAGCCAGCACGTACGCTACGGCAACACGTTTCGACGTCATCGCTTTTCCCCCTTCTAATCAGTTGTCGTTCTCAGCATTTGCGTTTCCCGCCACATTAACGTCTGCGCCGATACCTCGGCACAAACGGCGGCACGTCTGCACCCTCGCCCTCGCCGAGACCGCGTTTGCGTATCAACGGTACCTGGTTGCCCCCCAGATCGAACGGCTGCCGATCGGAGTCGAGCACCTCCCTCCTCAGATCCCGCTCGAAATCTTGAAGCAGCTGAGCCTCGGCGGCGTCCTCTTCTTCAACGATGTCACACCTGATGAAGATCAGCAGTTCCTTGTCCCCCGTCTTGCGCTCCGTGGATTTGAAAAAGTGGCCAAGTACCGGAATATCGCCGAGGAAGGGGATCTTCTCAACATTTTTCGAGGCGGTGTCGACCCGCAGACCGCCAATGACTATTGTCTCACCGCTTCTCACCCGTACCGTGGTGCTGACTGAATTCTCCGTCTCCACGGGAACCGACGTTTCGAGACCGCCGGACGTGATCTTTCTGATTTCCGCGGAACTGTCCTCGGCCATTATGTCCATCTCAATGTAACCGTCCTCGTTAACGTATGGAGTCACATCCAGCGTTGTCCCGACGTCAATAAACTGGACGCGCATCGGCAATATGTTCCGGTTAATTTGCTGAGTCTCCCCGGTCCCGGTCGTCCCGCTCGTCACCCCGTAACCGGTGCCGTAACCGCCTTCCTGGTACGGTTCTCTGGTAACGTTTCTGAACCGGGCGGGCATGCCGTCGGTCACCACCACGCGCGGGTTGGCGAGTATCTCGGTATCGTTGTCAGTCGCCAGCGCGTTTATGACCGCGCTGACATGCTCACTGTCAATAGACGACCTGCCTGTCAACAGGCTCCCGACCCCGAAGCCCATATTACCGAGGTCCCCGGGAGCATATCCTGCCGCAATTAGCTCGCCAATATTTGTTTCTTCGAAGTACGTCCAGTCGATCCCGAGCTCCCGGATGCGTTGCGTGCTTGCGGTCATAATGTACGCATGGATCGCGACCTGCTTCAGCTTCTTGTCGAAATTCTCCACAATCTGACGGGCATCCTGGATGGCCTCCGGCACACCTTGAACGGTGATCTTACGGGTTCGGTCGTCGACGGCTATTATGCTTGTCTCCGGCGGCAGAAGACCTTGGAGCATTCCCTGCACATCGTATGGTTGAGCAAACTTGACCTGGAACGTCTCCTCAGCGAGATCAACATCAAGTTCCGCAATGAGCTCTCTGATTCTTTCTATGCGCTCGGGAAGGTCCCAGACCGTCAGCATGTTCAGACGCACGTCCGCTTGAACGGTCCCGCGCTCGGAAAGCACCTCCTCGATGAACTGAAGCACGTCCAAGGCAAGCGCATACTTGGGTTGAAACGTGACAGGCTCCAGCTTGACATCAAGCGATTCCAGTACCTCCTTCATGTACTTGAGATTATCCTTAGTGTCAATCACCACAAGTTTCCCCGTTTGTGGATCGGAGACCATCTTGCCGTTCTCTGACATGAAGTTTGTGAGCACCGTCTGTACGTCCGTAATCCTGGCGTGTTTGACGGCAAACTCCTCCTTGGCCATATCGCCGTACTCGCGCAAGTAGTACTCGTCGCGGGTCATAACGTAGAATATGCTTCCTTTCATTTCATAGTAGAACCCGTGGACTTCCAGGATCTTGAGCGCGTTGCTGACGGAGATGTTGGACAACCATCCCGTGACGCTGCCCTTAACCTCGGGCGACGGCAAGATCGACCAGCCGGTGGCTAACGAAAGCTGCTGCAGAAACTTGTTGATGGTCAGAGGATCGGCATCCAGCTTCACTATCTTCTTGCCCCCGTCGTCGATTTTCGGGTACTTCACCGGATGCTGTTTGTACGCCGCAAAACCGCTGCCCCTGCCTCCGGCGACTGAGGGTCCCGCACCGCCTGCACGGCCTGCACCACCTGCTCTGCCCCCACCCGCGGCACGCCTCTGGGTCCCGCCACTGCTCGTTGCAGCCTGCCCCGGCCTACTCACCGGCGGTCTCGAGACTGACGACCCGGCACCGGTCCTCGCACCCGGCCGCTGAGCACCCTGTTGCCGGGTCGTTTGTTGCCGCTGGACCGTGGAAGATCTCCTTGCTGTCCCACGCTGCTGTCCCGAACGGGGACGTTGCGATCCCCTACCTGACGAGCGCTGCGGCGAAGAGGGCGACTGCGCCATCACCTGGGCAACCGCCGAACCTGCCAGCACAATCAATACGACCGACAAGGCACACAATCCCCGGAGCCCCGCTCGAATCCTCCGGCCCGATTCTCCCGCGCGTGCATTCCGCAGCAAAATCACCTGTGCCGCGTCGCTTGACCACATGTTCTTGTTCCCATTTCTGTCTCTCACATTCAGAACCATGTCTTCACAAACCTCCTTTTCTCTTCCAGCGCGTACCGTTACTCTAAAACGGCAGCTTGATCGTATGTTTCTCGAGAGAGAGAACGACGCCGTCAGACGCGACCTCGGCAACCGTCAGCTTTCTGATTGCGTCGCCCTTCTTATAAATATCCTCGGAGCGCCTGGTGGCATCACGTATGATAGCCTGCATCTCGTTGTTCTCGCCGCTTATGACTGTCAACACCGTAAGTCCTTGGGTCATCTGTTTCAAGTTGGGCGGTTTCGGAGGGGGCTTGGGACGCGGTGGCTGCTTGATGAGCGGTCTCCACAGACTCTTCTCGCCGCTTATCCTTGCGAGAATCTCCTCGTGGGGCAGTTCCTGCACACGCTCCTCCTGCACGTCTTGCGAGCTATCTCGGTCATTCAGAGATGCAAGCAACTTCGCCCGCTCCGGTTCGTACGGATCAGTTGCCAACTCGTAGAGAAGCAACACGCCGAGCAGCGCGGCAGCTGCCACAAGATACCTCGTCGCCCTCACCATTTTGTCTAACGTCTTCACTCTTCCTCGGCCTCCTCGTCGGCGTCCAGCTTGACCAAGCGCACGTCATCAACGAATATCGACGCCTTGCCCTTCGGGAACTGCAGCGTGACACGCAACGTGCGCTTCTTGCCTCCCGGGTCGCCTAACGTCGTGAACGTCCGCGTGTACAGGCGCATTGCCTCGCCTTCCACGGCGGTGGCATTGCTCTCGCCGTCGCGATAGTGATTGCCACTTTCCAAATCTTGCAGCCGAAGCGTCGCCAGCCCCGAGACCAACGCTGCCTGCATTGTCAGCTGGTAGCGTGAGGCCGGGTCCACCGGCACATCTTGATACATGTTGCTCCTGGCAGTCCTGCCGGTGAGTCTGGCCGCAGCGAAACCCGTGACCGCTTGCTCGGTCGAACGAGCCGTGGTAATACTTGTTCCCTTCCAGGAGTCAGGATACCTGTCTTTTCCCCAGTGAAAGGACCATTCCTCCATATCACCATTGCCTATCAGATTCTTTTCCGCTTCCTCTTGGTGCAGCTGTGCTGCGGCAGGCTCCGGCACCTGTTCGGGCCTCTGCCCGCCGACCGCCGGTACAAGGATCTTACTCACCTCCATTGTGCCGTTAACCACAAGAGTGGTCTTCGTTGAGACGTTCAGCCTTTCCACGCGAAACAGCTTCTTCGACTTCTGGAGGTTGGCCAGGAAAGTCGCAACGCTCGCAGGGGCCCCCTGGTAATCGATTTCCACAACGTACCTGTTGTAATGAGGGAAATAGTCCGTCGAGCTCCGCCTTATCTCCGGCGTGCTCACTTTGGATTGAGCGCCAATTGTGCCTATGTCCTGCATCAACTCGTTTCGGACCGCTTCATCGGTGTCTTCCTGGGCCAACAGCTCCTTGTACATATCGTACCTGGCATTAATGCTCTCTTCCATTCCCAGGATTGTCCCGAGAAGCTCGATCCGCGCGATCTTCGTCCTGATCTGTCCGTCCTGCAGCCGCCATTCATCCGCAACCGGCATTATCATCCGATAGAAAACCACGCTCGCGACCAGAAGAAGACCGACTGTCACCGCGAGACGCTGCTCGCGCTGGGATAATTTGCTCTTGGACAAAGCTAGTTTCATTTACTCTAACCCAACCTCCGAGGAGCCTTCGGGGAGCGGCACATCGACCTCCTCGCCGACCATCGTCGCCCCTATCTCGAAACGCATCACGCTCACGTTCTTCACCGAGTCATTCTGAGTGTCACCGACCTCCGCCTTCGCCCACGCCTCGACACCGGAAAGATCTCTGAGACTCTCAGCGAACGCAAACGCAATCTCTCTATCGTAGCAGAGCCCTCCAATGGTAACCGTCTCGTCACGCACAAAATCCATGCTTTCAAGAACGAGTCCCTGAGGAGCAAGCTCGTACATCTTCCATATCACTTCAAGGGCGGAGTTCTTTCGCTCGAGCTGAGAGCTTATCGTGTCGACTCTCGCCTTCTTTCGCCTGACGAGCTGGGCGGGTTGCTCCATCCTTGCGATCTCTCCGTCCAGAAACTCTATGTACCTTCTTCTATCAGCAAGATTCGCCCGGAAAACGGCGGAAGCGAGAGCCAGGACAAGACAACCCAGCGCCACCGTGACAAGTCCCATCCTCCTTTTCTCCTCGCGCTCCTGCTTGTCAACTATGCGACTTGGAATGAGGTTTATCGGCAGCGCTGGCCCCCTCAGGGCCGACAGAGCAAGGCCAATCTGCACGGCGTACCGCGCGGCATCCGCACCCCTCACGTCACACGCCTGCGCTATGAAACCGGCTCTCTCGACGTCCAAGCCGACCTTGCCGGAGAGCGTTCTCGCAACCTCGTCCAACCGCTCCAACGTCCCGGAAAGCAACACGCGTTCCACGCCCGCACCGCCGGCCTCACGCGAATAGGCCTCGAGACTATTCCTCAGTTCCGCGGAGATCTCTTCGACCGTGGCGGTCGGCGCGCGTAGATGGCCTACACCCCTCGTGAACGACACTCGTCCGCCCTCGGTTACGAGGATATCCGTCCCGAGCTCGCCAATGTCGACCAGTGCAACCGCACCTGCCGGACCGGGTTTCGCCCCCAGCATCAGCGCGTTGTACAGCGCAAAACAGCTCACACCAATCCGCGTCGGTTCAGCGCCGGCCTTGGTCAGAAGCTCCACCGGCCGTTCAACGACATCTCTCTGGGCAATTGCCACTAACGCCTTCGACGAACCGTCGGGCATCCGTTCGAGTATCGCCTCGTCCACCTCGAGTTCCGCAGCACTGTAAGGCACATACTCCTCGACACCCAGTTGCATCATCTGGTGAATCTCGCTTTCATCGGATGAGGGTAGAGAGACGATTCGCGTGGTAATCTCGTTGCGCGGCACGGCTACGCTCAGCTCGTGGCCGCTTATCTTGTTATCCGATATGAGTTGACGAAGCGCCTCCAGGATCTCGGTTTCGCCGCCGGGCTCGGGAATCGGCCGCGTTACCGCTTTCTCGACGATCGGACCTGAACGCGACATGGTGACCCTCGCCATGCTGATAGATTCACGCCCTACGGTCATCCCAACGGCCGAACGTTTACTTTTGCGTCCAAGTTCCATTAGCTTTTCCTACAACGAATCCTCTCACCAACACGCCTACTCACACCGCTGACACAGGGCAAAGGCTCAATCCTCTCTCCACGACAGGATCTCGAACTTCCCGTCCTGAACGCGCGCCACCGCGCTGATTCTCGCCGTCGCTCTGGAACCTGTCTTCCTCGCCGCTGCCGTAACAGTATAGAAATGCGATTCGAACTTGCAGTACTTCTCAAAGGGAGCAGCGTCACCGTCGGAGAGATCCAGAAATCTCTTCAACTCTTTGACGGATTTCCATCTTTGATCGTCATCGGTTCCGTCCTGCCCGTCAAGGCCTGCCCTGTACGCGACAATATCCTCCGCGACGCGCCGTTTGACGCGTGGAATGGCTTGGAGCACGTCCAGCGACGCCTTGTTCAAGTCTATGCGACCGCCGCCGTACACCGTGACCAGGTCCCTGATTCCCGGCTCGCCCTCCTTCTTACCGTACCAGTCTTTCTCATCAATTTTGGCTGCAAGCAGCAACTCCTCGGCCAACCGGAACGGTTCGTCATCTTCCGTGCCCGCTTCCCTGTCGTTGCCACGCAGCCTTCTCGTAATAGCCGCCATTACCTTCCCCCTGAGAGGCTTAACATCTCGGAGCAAATCCTCCGGCGCACGATTGATGTTGATCTTGCCCTCTTCAGAGACGACTTTGCAGCGGATCTCCACGTCCTCTTCCTGTCCTGTCCGCCTCCTACCGGCTCTCCTCGCGGGCTGCCCGTTACGTTGCCTGTCGCGTTGCGTGCCACGTTGCCAGTCAGGTTGCCTGCCACGTTGCCTGTCAGGTTGCCTGCCACGTTGCCCGTCACGTCGCCGATCACGTTGCCCACCGCCGGAGGTCGCCTCCGCAACCTCTATAAGTCTGTCGTACAGGGCAATCTCCGCTAAATAGAACGCTTCAACGTTCGCCCTGGTATACGCCGTTGCCTTGGTCTCCAACCTAACGCGGTGACCAAACCCCAGCGACATCAAGGACAGACATACAAGAATCCACAGCGTGAAAATGAGTACTGAGCCCGCTGTGCGGCTAGATCCGCGTCTGTCGCCGTGAGTTGTCATTTATTTCCTCTATCCGAGGTGGTCCTTCACCCGGCCCCAGCGGAATATGGACGGCGGTCTCGAATCGCCTCGGAGCCGCGCGCCGCCCCTCACCCTCCAGGTCGAGCTTGATGCGCACGACCGCCGGTAGACCGTACCCCTGTTCGCAGAACTGAATCCATCGTCTTCCCCACGAGTACTCCAAATCCAATGATTGCACATCTTCCGCTATAACACAGGTCCAAGCTTTTTCCATGTCGATCTGATTCCGCCTTACCCTCCTGTCTCCAAGTTCCTTTTTGGCAGGTATTCTCCCTGTAACGATCTGCTCTTCGCGTTTAAGCACGCTGCCACGGCCTCCGCGAGCGCTGTCCACGTAGTAGGAAACCTTCAGTATCACCGGAACGCGCTCTCTCCTCGGTTCGAGAGGCTGGCGGACAGTAAAGAACTCCAAGCGATCCGCATTCCGCCTGCCGATACGCTTCTCTTCTCCGTAAAACAGATGGCCCGCTTCCGGAAACGCGCATCGCAGCTCTTTGGACATCATCGCAAGCGTAACACGCACGTCACGGAACGCTTCCATGTCCTTCTCACCGCGCCTCCATACCCTCGCGCCTGTGCTAAAGCCCGCGTACACCGCGGTCATCACGACGGAGAATATCGTCATCGCGACGAGAATTTCTATCAGTGTAAACCCCTTCTTGCATGTTGCCATTCTGTACCGCTCCTACGGGCACGGCCATTGGCACCTTTGCCTTGACCGACACATCGTAACTTGCTCCCTTACGCGTCCAAGAGACCGTCACGGTCGTCTCGTCGAATCTGACCGCCTGGGGCTTGAAGTCATCTTCAGACTCTGTATTTCGCCTGTTCAAGAACGCCCTTCTTCGTTCTCCCCCCACGGTCAAACGCGTATGTCCTTGCTGCTGCAGTTGTTGTGGGCTCTGCCCCCCCTGCTGCTGCCCGGGCTGCCACTGCCCGTCCTGCCACCGCCCGTCCCGCTGAAGCTGCCCACCCTGCTGACCTGACATGTCTTGCCTGTCCGTCACCTCTCGGACCCACCGGAATCTCGTGTCGAATGTGCCCCTGTTCCTGGCTCTCCGCGATCCCTCTGCAACTCGCGACTCGTCCAGCAGTTTCTGGCACAGGAAGGTCGCGATAGTGTAATCGTGAGCCAGTGCCCGTGCGTGAATCGCGACGGAAAACGTCCTCATCACCGACAGCATGCCTATCGAGAAGACCACCAGCGACACCATGACCTCGACCAGAACATAGCCGCGAGTAGACGCACGCCACCCACGGCTCATCTCTGTTCTCGGCATCCTCACCAGAGCTACCTCTCCTTAATAGTAATAATTCCCGTATCTCTGCCTGTCTCTATGCGGAACGAGCCGCTCTTCGTACCGCGCAACTGTAACGTCACTCTGTCCGCCGTCCCGCTCGGATAAAAGGTGATATACCTGGCACGGGTCTCCCTGTCATATTTTGCCTCATCTATGAAACTGAACTTAACCGACTCTGGAAGAAACCTGACCCGTCCCGCGTCCGTGTTCAGGTCGACGAACTTCGGGGGAGACACCATCTGATCTTCGCGGTAAGTGAGCCAATACATCCCCTCCTGCTTCGCTAAATTCACCCTGAACTCGCGTTCTTCCATGATCGCGCGTTCCTGCGCGTGCCTCAA
>CBFDCQ010000085.1:0-13485 GCA_965603355.1 uncultured bacterium | reverse complement strand
TGTGCGTTTCTCTGGATCCTGACTCCACACTTCCTGACGCCGTCCAACCTGCTGATTGTGCTTCAGCAGACCTCTATCAACGCTATCATAGCCGTCGGTATGACGTTCGTCATCATCACGGCCGGTATCGACCTTTCAGTAGGCTCGATGGTGGCAGTATCAGGTGTGGTGCTTGCCAGTGCGCTCCACGCAGGATTGCCTTTGCCGATAGCGATCCTTGCTGGGCTTGCAGTCGGAACGGTCTGTGGAATAGTGAACGCCATTGTCGTAGTCTGGGGAGGACTACCTCCGTTTATCGCGACGCTGGGAATGATGAGTGTGGCTAGAGGCGCCGCTCTCGTCTACACGGGGGGGCGTTCCATTTCCGGTTTCGACAGCAGTTTTCGGTTCCTGGCAACGGGTGAAGTAGCCCGCATACCCGTGCCGGTTCTGATTACCATAGGGATCTATCTGATTGCTGCATTTGTGCTGAACAAAACGCGGCACGGTTTGTACGTGTATGCCATCGGGGGCAACGAGGAAGCTGCGAGACTCTCGGGCATCAACGTACGGTTTCACAAAGCCTCTGTGTTCGCCCTGTCCGGCCTGATGAGCGGTGTTGCCGCACTCATACTCACGGCAAAGCTCGACGCCGCACAGCCTATTGCGGGCATCACGTACGAGCTCGACGCAATAGCGGCTACCGTCATCGGCGGCACGAGTCTGATGGGTGGAGAAGGACGGCTGTCCGGAACGTTTCTGGGCGCATTAATCATGGGAGTCCTACGAAACGGCCTGAATTTGCTTTTGGTGCCCTCGTACCACCAGCAAGTGATCATCGGTGCCGTGATCATCATTGCCGTGCTCGTGGATACAAAGATGAAGCAGTCGAGAACCTGAGGAGTTCAAACGAATGGGAGATGCACAATTCATGAAACGTCTGTTATTGCTGACACTACTTGGGGCGGTGATATGTCTTTCAGGCTGTGGCCGTGGCGGCGACCAGGATACCGCCGGGAGGCCGACAGTTGCGTTCGTGGTGAAGACGTTGAACAACCCCTTCTTTGTCGATATGCAAAACGGGGCCAGAGAGGCTGCCGAACGGTTGAATGTGAACCTTATTGTACAGGCTGCCCAGCGTGACACTGACTCCGAGCGGCAAATGCAGATCGTGGAGAATCTCATCCAAACGCGTCCCGACGCCCTCTGTATAGTGCCCAGCGGCTCGAAGGAACTGCTTCCTGCTATCGCTAAAGCGAACCGCGCAGGGATTCCCGTATTGGTCGTGGACCAAGGCATCGATGAGGAAGCCGCGCGGGAAAGCGGCGTCCGAACGGAAACGTATATCGGTTCGCCCAACTATGAAGGCGGCCGCATCGCGGGCAGGTTCCTGGTCGAACAGTCCGACGGTAAAGCCAAAGTGGCTATCCTCGAAGGGGTACCCGGTCAGGAAGCCGGTATCCAGCGGCACGAGGGGTTCCTTAACGTACTCAAGGACCATCCCGATATGGAGGTTGTCGCCTCACAGACGGCTATGTTTTCACGGGACCAGGGATTCAACGTGTTTCAGAACATGCTGACGGCTCATCCCGAGATAGAGGCGCTTTTCGCCACCAACGACATGATGGCGCTTGGCGCGGTTGAGGCTATCCGGGCAGCGGGCAGAACAGGCACAATCACCGTGGTGGGATTCGACGCGGTCGCTGATGCCCGTGAAGCCATCCGGGAAGGTACCATGCTGGGCTCCGTCGCCCAATACCCGGCCGAAATGGGAAGGATAGCCGTCGAAAGCGCCCTGAAAGTCATCAACGGCGAATCGATTCCGGAGTACGTGCCGGTCGAAATCGATATGTTCACCAAGGCCAACCTGTGACGGCCGGCCATTTTTCGTGATGTTTTGCAGAGAAATTCGTAGTCTGTCCCTGAATTTCCTGAATTTCGCTTGACATGGTGGTGCGGAAGATGCTACGATGGACAGGAAGAAAAGAAGCGAAGAACAAGCAGGAGCCCCCCAAAGGCAGCGTTAGAAGCTGAAAACCGGCCCTCCTCGACTGGCCTTCAGAGCGTACGCAAATGACACCCGCAGGATTCACACGCATATGCACCCGGCTCGTGTTGTCTGCCATTCTGGTCCTAATGGCCTCAGTACAGTCGAGCGCCTCTACACAAGGGAAACCCCAGAAGATGAAGCTAAATCCTCTCACGCCCGAAGAAGAGTACATCATCCTCAATAAAGGTACCGAACGCGCGTTCAGCGGCGAGTACAACGACCACTATGAGCCCGGCTACTACACGTGCAAACGGTGCGACGCGGCGCTGTACCGGTCCGACAGCAAGTTCAAATCCAGCTGCGGCTGGCCGAGCTTTGACGATGAGGTGGCCGGCGCAGTGATGCGGCAGCCGGACGCCGACGGTCAACGGACCGAGATTCTGTGTGCCAGATGCGGTGGGCATCTCGGGCATGTCTTTCTCGGCGAGGGCCTCACACCAAAGAACACGCGCCACTGCGTGAACTCGCTCTCGATGAATTTCCTGGAGGCCAAACGAACGAAGCGGGCCATTTTCGCCAGCGGCTGCTTCTGGGGTGTGGAACACCTTATGCGTGAGGTTCCCGGCGTGATCTCCACCACCGTCGGTTACACCGGCGGCAAAACGAAGAATCCCACCTATGAACAGGTGTGTACGAAAAACACTGGCCACGCAGAAGCGGTCGAGGTCGTTTTTGAGCCGAAAAAGGTGAGCTACGAAACCCTGGCCAAACTGTTTTTTGAAATACACGACCCCACACAGGTTAACCGTCAGGGACCTGACGTCGGCGACCAGTACCGGTCCGCCATCTTCTATCTGGATAAGGAGCAATTGCAGACCGCTCAGAAGCTCATCAAGATCCTGAGAGAAAAGGGGCTCAACGTCGCAACGCAGCTAGTAAAAGCAGGGCCTTTCTGGCCTGCAGAGGACTACCACCAGGACTACTACCCAAAAACCGGCAAGCAACCCTACTGCCACTTCCGGACAAAACGGTTCTGACAGCGCCTTTCCCAGAATGACCGGCTCAGAAGATGCCGAAGATGTGCGTCAGCGTGAAGTAGATGCCGGCGCAAATGAAGATTATCCCCGTTATGCGTCGCGCCCACAGCTCGAACTGAGTGAGTTTCTTGAAAGCCTGCCCGAGCGATTGCGCACCGAAAGCTATCAGCACGGCAAACACCACGACCGGCAGGCCCGTACCCACACCGTACAGTGACGGGACCAGCAGTCTTGACCCGTGCTCAATGGAAAGAGGTATCAGGCCACCGAAAAACAGCGCAGCCGAGGTGGGACAGAACGAAACTGCGAAAACGCCCCCCAGCAATGCCGCTGTCCAGATACCGCCCTTTTCCCCGCGCTCCTGCATCTTCTGAGCGAGGTTCAAACCGGGAAGATTAATTTTGATCAGCCCCAAAAGGTACATCCCGACCAGAATCAGGATAGGGCCAAGCAGTTTGTTCATGTACGTCTGCAGAAAGGTGGACAGTTGCGGAATTGAAAGAGCACCTGCAATTATCAGGAAAGCGAGCACGACGTAAGCGCACATCCGGCCGGCAGTATACAGCAATCCGGAAAGCATCACTCGTCGCGGGTGGCCCAGGCGTTTCGCAATGAACGAGATAGCGGCGATATTCGTTGCCATCGGACACGGACTGATGGACGTGAGTATGCCGAGCCAAAGCGCTGAACCCAGGCCTAACAATAGCGACCCCATCACGCTTCTCCCAGATAGCTCCGGACACCTTCCTGGACGTAGTCGATGAACTTCTCCTCCGAGCTGACCAGCTGCCAGATCTTGTCCAGGTTATTCCACCGCACTTGCTCATCACCCTTCATCTCGACGACGACGATCGACTTCGTATACAGCTTGTAGTCTTTGACATAATGCTTGTTACCGGGCTCCTCGATGTTGACGATCTTGAACTCCAAGCGCCCGTCCTCCAGCGCGTTCTGAAAACCGCTTACAACGGCCTTTCGCGAGTACTTCTCGAACTTTATACACTTAGCGCAACGCACGTTGGTGCGGAAGTAGTACACAATTACCTTCTCCGGAGAGGCCTCCACCTGAGCAGAGGCCTTTTGAACCGCCGGTCTCTCGGCTTCAGTCTGTTCCGAGGACGTGTTCTTCGTCGTCTCCTTGACGATCGCGAAAACCAAGCTGACAGCTACGAAACCGAGGAGCACTGCTGTGAGGATCTTCTTAGCCTTCATGATTAGCCCTCCTGAACCAATGCTTAGTGCGCAAGCAGATCTTGACTAACATCAACATGACCGGCACCTCTATGAGTACGCCGACTACTGTGGCAAGCGCCGCGCCGGAAGAAAGACCGAATAGCAACGCCGCCGTAGCTATGGCGACCTCGAAATGGTTCGACGCTCCTATCATAGCAGATGGCGCCGCGTCCTCGTACGTCAGCTTCATCAGCCTGGCCACCCCGTATGTCATCCAGAAGATGAGGTTCGTCTGGATGAAAAGCGGTATCGCTATCCAGAGAATGGTGAGCGGTTTTGTTAGAATCATGTCGCCTTTGAACGAGAACAGGAGAACGAGAGTAACCAACAAGGCGCATATGGACACAGGGGTCAGTACGTGTAGAAACTTCTCTTTGAACCACACCTCACCCTTCGCGCGTATTATCCATTTGCGCGAAAGATACCCTGCAACTAACGGCAAAGCAACGTAGATGCTGATCGAGAGCAGCAGCGCCTGCCACGGCACCGGCAGCCGTCCGACGCCGAGCAGGTATCCGCCTAGCGGGCCATACAGGAACAGCATGGTGAGCGAGTTGATCGCGACCATGACGAGCGTGTGACCGTCGTTGCCTCTCCCGAGATAACTCCACACGAGCACCATCGCTGTACATGGCGCGATGCCCAGCAATATGCATCCCGCAAGGTAGCTGCGCCACAGCGGAACCGCCAGCATCCTGCGCCCCTCATGCATCACGACCTTACCGGCGCCGTGAACCGCACCCAGCGCAAAATCGGCCCCCGGGGGTAAGTTGACGTGATCCATCGCTTCAGGGCCAATGAACTTCAGGAACAGAGTCCCCAGGAAGAACACGGCGATCGCGTACATCGTGAACGGTTTGATCGCCCAGTTCGCGAACAGCGTCAGCGCTACAGGTTTGGGAGTTCTGCCTGCACTTACGACCTCGGCGAAATCTATCTTCACCATGATCGGGTACATCATGAAAAACAGGCACACGGCGATCGGGATGGACACCACGGGCGCTTCGCCAACGTATATCGCCAGCCCGTCCAGGAACTTCGCCACACCCGGCGCCAAACGGCCCAGAACGATCCCCACACCTATGCACAGGATCACCCATACGCTCAAGTACTTCTCGAAACCTGTCAGCCCTCGTTCCTGTTTCGCCACGCTACTCCCTCCGTCTTTTAGCGATCCCAATCGCACCGGTCAGCAGCCCAGCTTCCCTCTGCCGCGGTGGTGGCGTCACGAGCCACGTCCAGTATTCTGTAATATATCTTTCCTTGCCGCCATACGTTCCGGCCACCTCAGGGAGCAAGCTTGCCCGCTACTTGCGCCACACGGCGGCCGAGATTGTTGGCTGTGCCGATACCGAACGCGTCGTCGGCAATCGAGTCGTTCTGGTTCCAAAGCGTGGCTCCAATTCTTGCAGAGGGCTGTCCATCGCCAACAACAATCATGTCCTGGCACATCAATGCCGTTTGAACCGAGCGAATGGTGAGTTCCTGTCCCCCGTTTCGCGCGCCACCAACCGCCAGGACACCCGCGACCTTATTGCCTAGCTTGAACCCGGCTTTCCTGAACGCGATACATCGGTCCAAGAATGCTTTGCACAGCGCACTCATGTTCCCAAAATAGACGGGCGAGCCCACGATGATCCCGGCCACGACAGGGTCCCCCAGCTTTTCAACCAGCATGGGGAAGTCGTCCTTGTCCCCCGGCTTGAGTGG
Organism: uncultured bacterium; assembly: GCA_965603355.1. Classification (GTDB taxonomy): domain Bacteria; phylum Hydrogenedentota; order CBFDCQ01; family CBFDCQ01; genus CBFDCQ01. Next base: position 7,536 of record CBFDCQ010000085.1, on the reverse strand, counting down.
CACGCCTGCCGCCAGGTACCCAGGAATGTTCAAATCAGCCAGCTCAATCAGCTCGATCTGCAATCTCGGATCTTCCTCTCTTGCCGCCTCCAGGCATACTTGAGTTGCCGCTGCCGTAGTCTTGCCTTTGCGCGGGCTGCAGCTTATCCCGACGACCTTCCGTGCGCGCTTCGCTTCTTCCCCGGAAGCGTTGACGCCTATCGCGCCGAGAGCCACCGCCGCGCCGGCCGCACCAATGAGTTTCCTGCGATCCATTTTCTGTGCCATTGTTCTGCTCCCTTCCTGTGAATCGTCCCGCGAGCCTTTATGCCGGTGTTTGCTACACCAGCAGCTGCGCGGCCTTCTCAGCGGTCAGGGCAATGCGCTCCTCGGTCGGCAAGGAGCTTCCCTTTTCCATTCCCAGGTCGGCAAGACGGAGATGGCGGAAGTTTCCGAAGCCGGCCTGCTCCAAACACTGCTTAGCGCAATCAAGCGGGCACCCGTCGATGGCCAGAATCGCCGAGGCAGACTCGCTGGTTTTCATGATCCCGCTTACCCGGCCGCCGATACCCACCAGGCAGAACATCTTCCCAACGCCTTCCTTGTTCAGCTTGCGGGCCGCCTGATCGGCGATTGCTCCAACGTCCGCCGCACCCGAGCAGGCGAAGATCAGCTTCGGGGCCGCACTGCAGGCACACTCGTTCGACATGACTCATCTCCTTTCAGCCTAAGAGGTTCTTGATATCGTCGGCCGACAGGACCTTCCCCACCGACTTCACTTCGCCGTCCACCGCGAGCGCAGGCGTCATCATAACGCCGCGCTTGATTATTTCCTGAATCTCCGTCACTTTCACAATATCGGCGTCCACCCCGAGCAACTCTACAGCCTGCGCGGCGTTCTCCGCAAGCCTCCTGCATTTCGGGCATCCAGTACCCAGAATCTCGATTCTCATGACATCGCACCTCCTTCGCCGCAACCGTAGGGGCGAGGCATGCCTCGCCCCTACGAATTCACGTCGCGATCAATCCAAACATCATTCCCGTCACCGTCGCCATCGCCACGACCAGGACGATGAAAACCAGGGTTTTCCTATTGCCCAACACGCTGCGTATCACCAGCATGTTAGGCAGAGACAACGCAGGACCCGCCAGCAGCAGCGCCAACGCCGGCCCTTTGGCCATCCCGAGCTTCATGAGCGCCTGAGTGATCGGCACCTCGGTCAACGTTGCGAAGTAGAACAGCGCGCCCACTATCGACGCAAGAAAGTTCGACGACAGACCGTTGTCCCCGACAAGCGCGGCCACCTGTTGCTCAGGTATGAGCGCGGATATGAATCCGACTATAAACACGCCGCCGAAAAGCAGCGGCACCACAAGTTTCGCGAAGCTCCAGGTAGAATCCATCCATTCTTTGAATTCCTGCCGCGAGAACCACGCAATCGTCATCGCTGCCACGGCGATGAACATCACTCCGGCCAAGTACCAGCGGATGCTATATATGCTCAGAGTCAAGCTCGGCACCGGCTCAACTTCCGCTAGTTCCGACCGATTGTATGTTACCGTTTCTCCGGTAGATTCCCATTCGTCATCGTAGATCTGCAGAGTGACTGTTTGACTGGTTTGGTACCGGACATTGGCATTGACCACCGCCCCGTCATTCAGCGTGACGGTCGCATCGCCCGGGTTGAACCAATCAGCAAAGACCAGCAACATCACCATGCACGCTAAAAACAGTGCCGTCTGCCAGAGTCGCCGCCTGCCCGCGGCGGGTTCGGGCATTTGAAGGGTGGCTTCCATCCGTTTCGTCTCATCTTTTCGGAAAATGCGCGCCATCATCAGGCCCAAGACGACAGCGAAGACAATAGCCCCCACAGCGCGTCCCAGGCCGATCTCGAACCCCAGCACCCGCGCGCTAAGGAATATCGCGAGAACGTTGATGGCGGGACCCGAATACAGGAACGCCGTCGCAGGACCTAATCCCGCGCCAAGCTGGTAGATACCCGCGAACATCGGCAGCACACTGCATGAACAGACCGCGAGCACGCAGCCGGACACCGAGGCTACTCCCAGAGCAAGCCACCGGTTCGCCCTCGGTCCGAGATACCGTATCACCGAAGCGTGCGACAGAAATGTCGCGATGGCGCCCGCTATGAATAGCGCCGGAACGACGCACGCCAGCGTATGCATCCGCGCGTACCACTGCACGAGCCTGAAACCCTCGAGAATGCCATCCTTGACCTTCGGGTTCTCAAGCGGCAGGAAGTATGCCAGCAGAAAAATCGCCACAAGGGCGGCAAATATCTTCCACTCCTTCATTCCATGCTCCCACGCTAGCGCCGAACCTGCCCAAAAGTTCTTGGAGGGGGTGTGGGGGAACCTTCTTGCCGAAGAAGGTTCCCCCAGTTGACCTCACACCAGCTCTTTCAGCAAGCTCTCGCTCTTCTGCAGTTTTTCCTTAACAGCATCCGTCACGCACGCGAAGAACTTCACCACGCACGGCAGCTCCAGGCGGTAGTACACGTTGAGCCCTTCCTTGCGGTCACTGACGATACCCGCGCGTTTCAGCACCGCCAGGTGACGGGAAGTGTTCGACGGCTCCGCGCCCATCGCCTCGACCAGCTCGGTGACGGTTTTCTCGCCATCCTCCACCAGCTCTACGATACGCAGCCGGATCGGGTGCCCGAGCGCCTTGAATATCTCCGCTTTCATGCAACAGATCGTATCCATTATCCTTGTTCCTCAGATACTCACGCGACTACATTACTATTTTACCATATAGTATAGCAGATGCGCCCACGTGTGTCAAGTCGTCAGATCCGGGGAGACGATAGGCACATGTCGGGGCACGATTCATCGTGCCCGGGGGATGGCTCTAACGCAGAGGCGCAAAGACACAAGAGACGCAGAGAGGTCATTGTGCGGGTAAGAACAAGCTAGGGCACACCATGGCAAGCGCCGTGCACTGCAATGGCGCGGACCGCGTGCTGAACGGTACCTGGTCGCTTTGCGCCTTTGTGGCGGCTCCGCGCCTTTGCGTTGAAATTAAACCCGGTTTGTTGCTGCCTTCTAAATCGATTTCAGTCGGGCAAGATGCCCGACCTACCTGTGGGAGGCTAATCTTCAGGTGGGAAGATCTGTTTGAGTGTTCCGTCGCGGTACGTCCAGATGGTTTTTGCGTCGCGGACGAACACGAAGTGATCGTCCATGATTGGCGCGATGAGAGCTTTCGGCACGGCGGGCGAGGTGACATCTATATCGTCGAGGATCCTGGTTGACTCGCCGGACTCTATGTCCAGAGTCCAGAGACTGCTCCGCTGCTCGTCCGCTTTTTTCAGATAGATAATCTGCCTGCCGCGCGGCACAAGGAAGATCGCCTCGTCGAATAGCTCCTCCGGCAGGTCCATTCCCCACCCGGCGGCGACTGATTCCAGCACGGGCGCCACGCGCGGCACATCCCTGGCCCGGCGCAGCTTCTTGTTGCCGCGCCCACGGGCCAGGCGTCTTACGGCACCCGGTCCGCGAGCCAGCACATCTTCTGGGATCTCGAAACCCGGCGCATCGAGACTATCAGCATCCGCCAGGAACGTCTTTCCGCCAAGCTCATACTGTACGATCTGGTCGGTTGCAAAAGAGAAGCTTGACTGAACGTCCTTATCCATCTCCGCCAAGCTGCTGGTCGGATTCCGGCGCCGTGCGTCGCTCGTCATGACGGAGGCGAGTATCTTGTTTGCCTCGGACGGTGTTGAGAAGATGAACCGCGAGCGGCTCGGCGATATTGCTTCAAGTATGCCCATTCTGGCCGTCAGACCGGCTTCTTCCCCTTCAGGATAGGTCACCCTGACGTGTCTCTCGCCGCTGGGCAGTTCCTCGACGAAGTAGAACTGGTCAAAGGTGCCCGTATCAATGTGGATCTCGTCCCAGACGCCGAGCCACGACAGTGTTGCGCCGTTGACAGGCTGTATTGTCGTCCGTACGCGGCGAGGAATCGCGTGAAACCTGTCACGCGCGACTTTCTCGATGACGTACCCTCCCGCGTTCTCGCCACGGTGAATTGGCATAATCAGCATCCTGTCGTGGAGTACCTCGGCACGCTCCTCCCCCCGCGCGGGATGTCTGCGGTCATGGGGGAAGGTTGCGGTCTTTGTGAACTTCTCACCGTCGACATCGACCTCCCATCTGGAAAGTCTTCTCCCGGCGGCCTCCCCCGAAAAAACCACCCGCGTTCGGCTGGCGACGAGGTACGTGATCCGCGTGATCCTATCCACTGGGATGTTGGCGGACGACAGGATGAGCAGGACGATCACGGTTCCAACACCTACGCCTATTGCTCCTCTCTTGACTGCGGACGGATAGTTGGGCCATACCTCGCGCCAGGCGACAATGAGGAACGAACCCGCCAGCACCACCATCGAAAACCAGAGAAGCGCCAGCGGAATCCCCCACGGTTCGTTTACGAACATGAAGAAGTTCGGGCTGAAACGCGCTATGAGCGCAACAGCACACGCAACGGCCGCACCTATTACGATGGCAAACCCCACGGCCAAGACGGTCTTGTCGGAGACTGTTGAGGACAGCAACGCCACTGCATAGAATGCAAGCAGCACCAGAAAAAGCCAACTTACAGGACCCACGAGGAGGTGCCATGCAGTGTAGAACGGGTCAGAGAGCATCAGTAAGTAATCGAGGACCGAGCTTATCCCGACTATGACCAAGAGAACACCGAATCCCCACGCTGCCTTGAACGCCCAGAGGTGCGTCTTACGCAAAGGCTTCGCCGCAAGGAATTCCATCGTTGTGGCTTGCTTCTCACTGGCGAAGGCTCCGGCACCGAGACCCACGGCGAGAAGGGTCCATATCGCTGCGTGCCAGCCTTGTTCTTCCCCGGGGCACGTGACTTTCCAGCACACGGAAGTGAGAAGGCAGATGAGGAGGAAACCGATGGCGATCCACCTGGTTTCGCGCCATTCTTTCCAGATTAACGATTTCATTTCAGCTTGACCTATAGTTCCGCTCCTGTAGGGGAGGGTCTTGTACCCTCCCGCCGGGAGCCCACGAGGGGCTCCCCTACATTTAAGCTCTTGGCGGGCAAGATGCCCGCCCTACCTCATGGGGTAGTGGGGCAGGCATTCTTGCCTGCCGCATTTTCGCTCACACCCTCGCAAGTATCTGCCCTTCCCTCCTTCTGTGTAGGGGCGAGGCATGCCTCGCCCCTACTGACAGACAGGAATGTCTGTCCCACCAGACCTGTCGCTACGGGGGAAACACTTTCTTCTTGCCGGTGCCGTCCGCCTTGATGCGGTATACCTCTTTGCCGTCTGCGTACACCAGCTCGTCGCCCGACAGCCACTCGAAAGCCATTCTCGGAAGTCCGTCAACCAGCCACGTGGAGGCCCCGCTGCCGTCGCGACGATACACGGACAGTTCCGACCGGTATATGTCCCGCCCGGTTATGGGGTCATTCCCGAGTAATCTCTGTGAAAGTACCGCCAGGTGGCCGCCATCAGGCGACCATCGCGTCCCGCGCATCGAGTGGGGTATAACGACCTCCGTCGCCTTGATCGCGCTGTCCTGTTCAATGTTCACAAGGTGGATCTCCCAACGTTCAGGTTCCGTTTCCCGACGGCCAAGTTCGATGACCCTCTTGTAGTGGACGGTCAGCACAAACTGCGTACAGTCGGGCGAGAAGATGTTCGTAATCCACCCGCGCCCGAGACTGTCAGCCGGCCAGGTTCTCTCCTCGAGAATTGGCCTGTCGGCGCCGGTGGACAAATCCTTGAGGAACAACCGCACCGGAGGTTTCTCGGTCTGAGGCGACACCTCTTCCGGCCTCAACGACAGCGGTCGGACGTACTTCGAGTACACGACATAGCGCGCGTCCGGCGAGACGTCGATGAATTCCGCTACCTCCGTGTCCGGTCCGAGATCAATGACTTTGGTGTCCCCTGTCACGGCGTTGACCAGCGCGTACACTGTTCTGCGGTAGGGATACTTCACAAATCGGTCCGGGCCGTTGTATGAGCCTAGAAAAGATGGCGGATGCGACTGCACAATGCCGCGCGGCCACTCGATATTGACCGGGATTCGCTTCGCGACCGTACCGTCCGGCGCGACATGCTCGATACGCCTGCGCATCCCGCCCTCACCCCCCCGCACGAAACAGTAGACCGTGTCGCCCGCATCGGACCACGCAAGGCGCGGCCCCAGGTCATCCTCACCGGGCTTGGACCTCTTCAGGACGCTGGCGGTCTCGTCATCCATGTCCAAGAGCTGCAGACACGTGGTGTAGTAGTACCGCGCTAACCTCAGGGTCAACCTCGACCGCCGCGGATGGGTGAAGGTCGCGTACCGCTTGCTGTCCGGAGACCACGCGTCCTTCAGGCCAGTGTAATAACCGTGGTACGTCGGCATCGTATGGATGTCCTGGAACAGCCGCTTGCCTGTCTGAAGGTCTTGAATCCACAGCGCGAAAACGGCCCATGAGTCTGGCGCATTGGCGACGATGGCCATCTTCGTGCCGTCCGGGGACGGCGACAGCGTTACCACTTCGTAATCCTCGTGCGGTGCCAGGCGGAACACGTCGGCGAATCCACAGAAGAGCGCGATGACGGCCAGGACGGCGACACAACCGACAGACACACCGGCCAGCCGCCATTTAGGTCTGCGCACGCCGGTATAGATCTGGCCTCTAGCAAAGAGCAATCCCGACAGAGCTAGAAATAGCGCAAAGGCGATCAATGCTGCCAACGACGAGATGAGGACGCGAGCATCCTCCCGGAGGCCTCCGAAGACACTGAGGAGAACCGTCCACGCGGCACCGTATGCAGCGAGCGCCGCCATCACGATCACGGTTCCGACCATCGCCAGGATCGGCTGCTCGGTCAGCGTCGATGTGAACATTGATATGGCAAGGACAAGCGCCGGAAGAAGCAAAACAGCAGCCATATAGACGGAGCTATCCCCCGATGCCTGCGATAACACGGAGAAAACGCTCGTGTTCAACACCGGCGCTACAGCAAGAGCGCCGGCCAGCATCGCGACGAAAAACACCACCGCCGTGGTCATCAGCCCGAAGAGCAGTTTGCTCAGCCAGACCTTCCACGGGTTGACCGGACGCGCGAACAGCTCGCCAATCGTTCCCGAGGCCACTTCGGGAGCCACAAGAGTCGAGCCCATGAGCAGCGCGTAAAGTAGAGCGACGCCATACTGCAGGACAACCACATCCTGAGCCGCGACGCCAAGGTGACGGGGATGCACGGCGTATATGATCGGAAACAGTATCACAAGCGCCAAGCCCAGCATCAACACCAGCCAGTTTTGCCGCCATTCTTTCCAGAGCAACAATTTCATATCAACCTAGCCTATACTCCGGCTCCTGTAGGGGAGGCCCTAGTGGCCTCCCGCTGGGAGGGTACAAGACCCTCCCCTACACCCATAACGCTGGCAGAACATAACGCCCGCCCTACCTGTGTAGGGGCGCTGCTTGCTGCGCCCTTCTCGTCAAATCCCCCTCTTCTCCGGCGGGCAAGATGCCCGCCCTACCTCATCGCGGGTGTTACG
>CBFDCQ010000084.1:0-13596 GCA_965603355.1 uncultured bacterium | reverse complement strand
ATATCACATAAAGAAGCTGTTGATATAAGCACTGATGATAGATTTAGAAGTGTTACGACCTGTAATGTATACATTCGCAACTTCAGGAAAGTGTGCTGAATTTGGTAGAAAATAGGGGGACACCTAGAAAATAGGGGGACACCACACTCAAAACGCGGTGAAATAAGTATGGTGTCCCTGTAATTCACTACGGCGGAGAGTAATAGGAATCAAATCCGCGAGGCAATCGCGAGAATGGAGAAAGGGGATCCGGAACTACGAGATGTTAACAAGGTCCTAGAGCGTATTAAGACCGCCTCTTGGCGGGGGCGGCCCTCAGACCTGGAGAGGCAGAAGCTGTTCGACATTGTCAGGGATCTGATAGATTGATCTAGTTGGCGCCTAACCAGCGGATCGAGCCGGACTTCGCAGTTCATCCGCGTAACGTTAGGCGGCTTGATCGGTAGGGGTTGGCAAACGAGCCGAAGTTCTGAACCGAGCGGGAAAGGGGGTGCGCAGAACAGTCTCTGCCGTATCGGGACTAAAGTAGGTGCTCGTCCGCTATTTGTTCCGGGCCGCTGGCCGCTGATGCGCGTAACGTTATCCACTAAGGAGAGAAACTTATGGGTTTTGAAGTAGGACGCCGACGAGGCCGATATTGGGACGACGCAAAACTTCTCGACGCAACTTTCCAAGCGTATCCGTTCCATACGACCGGGCGCAAAGAGCGCGATTTCGAAAATGGAGTTGCGTCATCGCTAATGATGCTGAACAAAGACTTCAATTCCGAAGTAATTACTCAAATTGATAAATCCTCAACGGTGAGAAGCATTTATTGCTTCGGGAAAAAGCATCGCCCTGACATTGCACTCGGCGAAAACGGAATTGCTATTGAGATTAAGTTCATTACTTACGCTGGACTGAAAGAAGCAATTGGACAGGGCTATTTGTATCGACTTCGATACCGATTCGTATTTCTCGTTTTGATAATAGGTGAAGCCGGAAAGTCGATATACCTGGATTTGAACGGCGGGAAAGAGAAAGATCTTGAGGACACACTGCAGTATCTCGCGGACAAAATGAATATATTCACTTACATTGTTCCTGCTTTTACCTTAAAGCCCGGTGTGAAGAAGTGTATTTCTTTCTTCGAACCCGCAAACATTGTTAATGCATAACAAACCGATCAACTCGGACGCTAAACAGCGGCGCGACTAAGGAGCACCACTATTTGCCGCCGGTTATCGGCACCGTTAGACACGCAAAACAATGAAGATACCTGAGTCGGTCATCGCTCTTTGGAACGCAGCTCGGCCTTACATCACGCATGCGGCGGCCGTCATCCTCTCCGCAGGGGCTACTTGCATCTTCACTGCAAGGCACTTCCGGCGTCAGAAGTGGCATGAGTTCGATCAACGTCGTCTTGACGAGTTCTACGGGCCCATGCTTGGCCTGATCAAGCAGGTCAGAGCGAATGCCGACACCAGTGTCAAGGCCGCCGCTGCATCCGACAAGGCGTGGCAGGAGATTTGTGAAAGGCAGCCACGCTTGTTTGAGGATCACGACAAGCATTGTGAACCGTTCCAAAAGTCGCTGGAGTACGAGAACGAACGTTTCACGAGGGAGGATCTCCCCGCGTACGACCAAATGCTTGAGATCTTCAAATCCAAGCTCTTCCTTTCATATCCATCAACCAAGCAATGGTTTGATCCGTTCTCTCAATACGTGGATCACTGGCACAGGCCACTTCCGCCTCAAGCCCTAATGAAGCTTAACATTTCCGTAAAGCCCCTCCTTAAGTTCTACGCAGATGTTGAGAAACATGCGGACGACCTCAGGCGGAAGCTCTCAGGAGAGAAGCGTGTCTAACACCAGCTTTTAGGGGGTTTGGCGCGGTACGTGCGAATACCCTCTAGCTAGACGTTCGGCAAAGGAGGGAATCATGACGGTAAAACAGCTTTTCCAAGAACTGAACGCGGATTACCGCACGCTCCCAGACAAACTTGATGCATCCACGTGTGACGATTTCGTGACGCAGTTTCGTGCTGTCTTTTCGGGACCCGAAGCAAAGGAGGCCCGTGGGGTGGTATACGTTTGGTCAGTTCAGACAGCCATTCCTCGCCTCAGGGGGCAGAGTAAGGTGCTCTACATCGGCCAGACGATACAAAGTCTATGCCAGAGATGGCGACCATATGCCCGGCGGATGGGCAAGAACTGCTGGGATCGATACAACTACATTATCGCGACCTATGGTCCCATCTCGGTCCACTACGCCACTTGCCCTGACCCTGACCCAAGAGAAGGGGAGGCTAGATTGCTTCTTTGCTATTTCGAGGAGCACCTTGAGTATCCGCCAGCTAACTAGCAGTACTTCATAGATTCAGAAGCTGAACGAACGGATGTAAATAGAGGACATATAAACAGAGGAAAGGCACGTATTGCTAGGTGCATTTTCTGACTTGATAGTGAGTTCACGCTGAGATTGTGGCTTGATGCAACTCCATACGGTTATCATATGAGCGAAAGAGCAGTGAGGCACACGCGTGTTTTCCGCGGATAATCGGCATGAGAAATAGGTGCCTGTTCCCCATTTATCCCCATTTACGAGCGCGGCTTGGGGAGTTCGAGCGAAAGGAGAGGAGAAATGAAAAAGGGAGATGACCGCATTAGAGAGCTGGCTGAACAAAAAGGACTAGACTACGACGTACTATGCGCCGCCATCAACGAGTACGGAGCCAAAGAACACATATACGGCAGCAAGGAAGCTGGATGCCAGGCTGCGTCCAGAGTTGCTTACAACGACTTGAAAGCGCTTGGTGATGTAGAGGGCGCTCTCGAACTTCGGGAAGAGGCGCACAAGTACGTACAGGCCGCTGAGGAATACTGGGCAGCGACGGACAGGGAGCGCGCGGAGGAGTAACCGGTGGTGAAGAGAAGAATCCGTTACGCAGGTTTCCGAAAGGAGGGGACGACCAATGACGCCGGATGAATTCAGACGCGCGCTGAACAAGCTGTCAGACCCGCAGCTCAAGGAATTCGAAGGATTCTTGCGCGAAGCCTTCGGGTGTGGAGCGGACGAACGGGAGACCTACGTTTGGTTGTTCGCGAAACACACCGAAGCTGACTCCGAACTTTGCTACGCGTTGAATGACCGGTTTGGCTTCAAGTTGAAAACCGAAGAACAGAAGAATACAGACGCTGCTCAGACAAGAGCGGTAAGCTCCAAACGGGCGATTGTCATCTCGATAATAGCGACCGGAATCTCTTTGTTGTCGTTCGGATTCGCAGTCTATTCAGTCTACGTGGTCAAGGGTGGTAATTGACGATGATGTTAGTAACACAGGAGTTACAGAAGAACAGGTTAATGGGAGCAGGGCAGTGACAGGCGTTCAGGGCTGCATAACCGTGAGGATGCCCATCACGCCCCGCACACGCGCATTCTATCACAGAGAGAGGAGGCTGACAAGGGATGATTTATGTTTGGATCAATGCAAGAGAATCGAGCAAAGACAAGCCAGCCGAGAGGGTCGAGGGCCGTCACTTCAGGTAGAAGGCGCGGAGTGCCCGGTAAAGCCAATAGATATCGACCTTTGAGCTAATCGAATAGTGTGGACGGAAAGGATCGGGATGCCGAAGTCGATGACCTCCATGTTTTCGTCGGACAGCTCCACGCCGGTTGTTCCGCCGCTATGTGTGTGCTGTCAGAGTTGACGTGTCCTGTATCGCGGAGTATAGTCAACGTTGGGAGGGTCCAAGCAGTAGTCGGGACGGGAGACGCGCAAACAACCATTAGAGTTCCCTGGAGTGACGAGATGAAAGCTGTCGTATATGAACAGTTTGAAAAGCCGCCGACAATTGAACGTGTCGCCGACCCTTCTCCATCCGACGATGGGGTTGTCATCAAAGTGGAAGCGACCGGCATATGTAGAAGTGACTGGCATGGATGGATGGGGCACGATCCGACCATCGCCGTACCGCATGTTCCCGGGCATGAGCTGGCGGGAGTGATTGAAGCGGTCGGACGAAATACCACGCGATGGAAGAAGGGCGACCGGGTGACGCTGCCGTTTGTGTGCGGTTGCGGACATTGTGCCGAATGCGCGTCTGGTAATCATCAGGTCTGCCGCAACCAGTTCCAGCCGGGATTTACACATTGGGGCTCTTTTGCTGAGTATGTCGCCATTGACTACGCGGATACGAATCTGGTCGGGTTGCCGGATACGATTGACTCTGTCACTGCAGCCAGCCTCGGTTGTCGCTTTGCCACCTCATTTCGCGCCATAGTTGCCCAAGGAAGAGTGTCTGCAGATAATTGGGTAGCGGTGCATGGCTGCGGCGGTGTTGGCTTGTCAGCCGTTATGATCGCCAGTGCGTTCGGGGCGAGGGTTATCGCCATCGATATTACTGACGAGAAACTTGAATTCGCAAAAACGATAGGCGCGACAGTCACAATCAATGCCGGTAAGCACGATGATGTAGTTCAACGTGTGACAGAGGTTACTCAAGGCGGCGCCGACATGTCTATTGATGCCTTAGGTAGTCCCACGACCTGTTTCAATTCAATTGCCTGCTTGAAAGCGCGCGGCAGGCATGTGCAAGTTGGTCTGATGCTTGGTGGTCACAATCATGCTGCTGTACCGATGGACCTGATCATCGCCAAGGAGCTTGAAGTGTATGGCAGTCATGGCATGCAGGCTTATGCCTATGCGGACATGTTGAACATGATCAGGCAGGGAAGGTTGGAGCCTCATAAGCTGATTGGCAGAAGAATAAGTCTCGAGGAGGCGCCTGACGCGCTGGTCAATATGGACAGCTTCAGCGATATCGGTATTACCGTCGTTGACCGAATATAGAACATCCGATACTGACAACATGGGTTAACCGATGCTCTGGTATTGGAGGAGTATCTCCGGTGAAGTGATGGTTCCGACAGCAACTTCATGTGCAAATACTCGTCGTGATGGGTGCGGACAGGTCCATATGGGAAATCTCGGTATAAACCCATGAAGAAACTACTTTTATTCCTTGGATTAACATTATTAGTTTCTTGTGTAGAAGACAAAGTTCAAGATCAGAATATTATTTCAGAAACTACAACTGAGGGAACTCAAACAACTTCAGAAAGCTCGGCGAATGAAGATACGGTAGCCGAAACTTGGGGGCAAATTATCGAGGCTCCACCAGAGACGTTCTTTGCAGCAGACTTGTCTGATGATGTGCGTAACGGTGTGACCAATACATTGCTTGTAGCAACTGCTGAATGGGGAAACTACGGACCGCTGGAGTATTGGGTGTTGGGGACGGATCTAGAGGCCGCCAAGGATCTTACTGAACAATTCTGTGAACGTCGCTCGCAGCTTGGGCAGTATGACAAATCCGAATGTTTAAGTCATCACACGGACACAAACAGCAAGCATAACTTTGAGTTTTATCGGAAGATAGGCGCTGATGCCATTGCACGTGAGAGGGCGAGTACTAACATGGGCCGTAATGGCAATCGTGGATGGGGTATTCATCTGTTTGCTTCTTCGTATCCTCTCGGCTTTGATGGACTTTTCGGTTCAGGTCCGGGAGGGGAGCAAAAAACCGTATTTCATGAGTACTTTCACGCAGTACAGCATGCTCACATTCAATCAAGTGATCATGATGAAAGGGAAACACTCGAGGGACCCGTATGGTTTACAGAAGGCGGAGCTGAGTACATGGCGCAGACTACTGTAAGAAAGTTGTGGGCCTCAGGGAAGTTGACCACGATCGACAATAGTGGTTTAGGCTCCCTCGAACAGATCTTTGAAAACAGAATGAAAAACGGTAAGAATACGATCAAAAATAACTGCCCTGGGGCTAAGTTAGGTGATATTACTTACGGCAGTGATTGTGAGGCCGCGGCCTATGATTTGGGTGCCTGGGCAGTTGGTTATCTGCTAAACAAGGTAGGCCAAACAGCGCTGCTGGATACCTTCTATCCTAGTCTCAACGAACTTGGGTGGGAAGGAGCGTTCCAAAAGACCTTTGGGATGTCATCGGAGGATTTCTACGCCGAATTCAACCTGTTTTTAGAAGAACCTCTTGCCGATCAATTGGCCATACTTCCCAAATATGATTAGAGCTGCACAGACTAAAGCATTCTAAATTAAACTGTAGCTGCACGAGGCAAACCAATTCGCGATATCTTGGTCGGGACAACGCTCGTGGCTTCGCGTTTCAGCATGCTTGACCGGCACGTCTTCGACCGTCACAACTCGTCAACGAGTGGCGTCAAACGGGGGGTTGCGTTCCGGTGCGGAGTTGTCTGGTTCCAGGAAAACACTTGACAGGTGACGAGCCGCATGGTATCATTTGCCCCGAGGGATGCTGCACTCGAGACATGAAACGGACAGAACGTAACGCGGAAGAATCTCACGCCTGTTGTCGACACGGGGACAAGCCGTCTGGGCCACCGAGCCGGAGGTTTATTGTCTGGCACGTGGTCGTAGGCTTCCTCTCGCTGGTGTGGTTTGTCTTGCGGGTGGCTCCCAAACCGAGCCGCATCCGGTACCCGTGCCAGCGCGTTGCCGCCCCTCTGGCATCAGGATTTCTGCTGTATCTGTGCGGTATGCTGTCCTCAATCCTTGCCTACAAGAAGTACCAGCTTCTCATCCGAAGGATGAGCCGGCGAGCGGCAATAGGGTCGATTTGTCTTGCCGGCGTTGCTATGGGAGCCTACTTTGGCGTCCGGGTAGCGAGTGTCCTGGGAATCTCCGATCCAGTTCACGAACACAGCCCGATAGGGACGGGCAGCCCGACGGTCGTTTCCGTGTACGATGAGAACGTTTCCAACTGGGGTGGACAGAGTGCTTACTGGAACTACGTGAACCAGGGTGTCGTCGACACCATGATGGCCCGTGGTATCAAGGCGTTGACAGGCACAGCCTCAACCGACGAAGCATGGGAGAACCTTCTGCCCGGCTACGCTTCGGGCAAGACCATCGCGATTAAAGTCAACTTCAACAACAACGACGCTCTCAACTTCAACTCAGTACCCCAGCCAATCGTGGCTCTCATCAACCAGTTGAAGCAGTTTGGGTTCAACGAGTCGGAGATCTTCGTCTACGACACGTCGAGACGGATCGGCTCTGCCGATACGAACTCCATTCAGTACTTTTTCAGGAACACGATTGAAACCGCGTTCCCAGCGGTTACCATCATAGACAACACAACGTCAAATCGCTGGTCAACTAACCAGTTCACGACGTATTCCACGATAGACGGGTACGTTTCCACACCCTATGCGAAGATCCTTGATGATGCCGACTACCTGATCAATGTGCCGATCATGAGAGCGCACCCGATCAGCGGTGTCACGTTCGGTTTGAAGAACCATTACGGGAGCATTCAGCAGATCGTTTTCGGCGGTGGGGTGGTGCCACTGCATGACGGGATTAGGCAGACTCACTCGGGCTACTCGGAGGCAGGCGTCCCGCTTGTCGAGTTGAACTCTCTTGATGCCATCGATGACAAGACGGTACTAGTTGTTGGAGACGGCATCTACTCTAACAGTTGGAACAACACGAGTCCGCCGAACCGCAATCCCGAGGTCGTCTTCATGTCGAGGGACCCGGTAGCGCTCGACTCGGTGATGTTCGACTACTTCCATACGATTAGATCCAGACAGGTGTGGCACCAGAACTACCTGCATTTGGCTGCGGAGGCAGGTTTAGGCGTCCATGACCATTACCCCTACAGTCAACTGAACTACATCGAGCTCACAGAAGATACTGATGTGTTCACCCTGACGGTGGACATCGTTGGGTCCGGTTCTGTTAGTCGGAATCGGGCTCCGCCGTACTATCTTGACGACGCAGTGACGCTGACTGCGGTACCATCTTCCGGATGGACGTTTGCAGGTTGGTCGGGCGACCTGACCAGCAGCGCCAGCCCCGACACTGTAACCATGGGCGGACCGAAGAGCGTGACGGCGACGTTTACCCAGGATGAGTATGAGCTGACGGTGAACATCGTGGGTAGCGGCACGGTCAGTCAGGATCTGCTCCCGCCGTACCATCTGAACGACGTAGTGACACTGACCCCCCTGCCATCTCCAGGCTGGTCGTTTGCGGGCTGGTCCGGCGACGTCACCGGCACCGACAACCACACTATAATCATGGACGGACCCAAGAACGTGACCGCCACGTTTACTCCGCAGCCAACCATATCGCTCAATCCCACAAGTCTGAGCAACCTCTGCACTGAGGGTACGGACGCACCTGGTCAGTTCCTTAACGTGTGGAATTCCGGTGGAGGGACACTAGTGTATGCGGTCTCCGATGATGCCGCGTGGTTGTCATGCAGTCCCTCCGATGGCACGTCAACGGGTGAAGATGACACGATAAATGTGACGTATAACACGAGCGGTCTCGCAGCGGGTGACTACTCGGCAACCATAACCATCAGCGCACCGGGCGCCGGCAACGACCCCCAACTGATCCCCGTCAGCCTCGAGGTCGTCTCGCCCGGGGAAATCCGAGTCGTTCCCACTTCTATCGACTATGAGACGGTGGACGTGGGGGGGCATAAGGACGAGACGGTGAGAATCCACAACGACGGGTCGTGGGACCTTTCCGTGACCGGCCTTGACGGACTACCGTCCAACGGGTTCGAGTTGGTCGGGCCGCCTTCGACACCGTTTTCGGTTGCAGCCCAAAGCTACCAGGACGTGACAATCCGGTTCGCTCCCACCTCGGGCGGTGCGAAGACGGCGACGCTGTCGATCGCAAACAGCGATGCAGACGAAAATCCCACGGGTGTTTTACTTGCGGGTGTTGGAGGTGCGCCGGTGGCGGATTTCAGCGCCAGCGCGACAAGCGGTACCAGACCCTTGGACATCGATTTCACGGACCTATCCACAGGAACGATAGATAGTTGGTCATGGGACTTCGGAGACGGCGGTACAAGCACCGCTCAGAATCCTTCACACACGTACAACTCGACGGGACACTTCACCGCGAGTTTGACGGTGACGGGGCCCGCAGGTTCGGATACGGAGACGAAAACCGACTACATCAGCATCTCAAATGCTCAAGAAATCATCGTTGACAATGGTGACTTGGGCACGTCGAGCACAGGTTCATGGAGCACATCTTCCGGCCCCAATCCGTACGGGGCCAATTCTCTCTGGGCGCGTAACGGAGCCACGTACACGTGGCATGCCGATCTGCCTGGGACAGGAGTCTACGAGGTGCATTTGTGGTGGACCGAGTGGGCTTCCCGTTCCACCAGCGCGCCGGTGACAATTGAATACAGCGGCGGGTCCGATGTTATCGTCGTCGATCAGCGGATAAACGGAGGTACGTGGAATCACGTAGGAACATATACTTTTGACGGGGCAGCTGGCGCCACTGTAACACTTACAGCGGAGGGTTCTTACCCGACGAGCTACTGTGCCGATGCGGTACGTTTTGTCCACGTGCTTGGCGCAAACCTGCCGCCGACGGCTGTGATAGATTCCATAGAGCCGAATCCTGCCGGTCTGGGCGACCCGGTGACCTTCATTGGGCAAGGCACCGATATTGACGGTACGATAGTGGGATACGAGTGGCGGGAGGGCGATGAAGTTCTGAGTGCGTCAGCGTCTTTTGCCAAGTCGGATTTCTCGGAAGGTGTACATACCATCCTTTTCCAGGTGCAGGACGAGGATCTGGAGTGGTCACCGTACGTAAGCCAGACACTCATCGTTGGCGCCTTCGAAACTGACATAATAGTCGATAACGGCGAGTCCGGTACCTCGAGCACCGGCTCATGGAGCCCATCCTCCGCCCCCGATCCGTATGGGGCCAATTCTCTCTGGTCGCGTAATGGCGCGACTTACACGTGGCACGCTGATCTGGCGGTGACAGGTGTTTATGAGGTTTACATGTGGTGGACCGAGTGGTCTTCGCGTTCTACCGCTGCGCCGGTGACGATTGAATACGGCGGCGCGTCTGACGTTGTTCCTGTCAATCAGCGGCAGAACGGAGGCACGTGGAATCTTCTCGGGACGTATGTTTTTGACGCAGCGGCGGGGGCCACTGTCACAATCACTGCAGAGGGCTCCTATCCCGCGAGTTACTGCGCTGATGCAGTGCGGTTTGTCTACCTGAGCGGTAAGAACGTACCGCCGACAGCGACGACAGATTCTGTGGGGCCGAATCCTTCTCCGCTGGCCGAGCCTGTGACGTTCGTTGGTTATGGCACGGATCCGCTCGACGGCGATTCCGATGACGACGGTTTGGTTGACGGTGACGAGGTTAACGTCTACTTCACGGATCGGCTTGAGGGCGATACGGACGGCGACGGTGTCTCGGACGGTGCGGAAGTCGCCACGGGTACGGACCCGACGGACGAGACTGATTACCTGGCCGCCGTGACCTATGATGGCGACGCGCTGCTTTCAACGGAGGGCAGTCCCATCGTGGATGCGAATCTGGTCGCTGCGATCTGGGATAATGACGGGTATGTCCTCTCGCTCGACAACGAAGAGGTGACATTCACGCTGACGGCGGAAGGGATTGGACCCCTTGCGGTGGTCGCGCCTACGCAGGCTGGTGCTGCCAGCGCTGTCCAGGCGCTTGAGCCTGCGCTCTACAGGGTTGAGGTCACCGTGGCAAGCGCACCCGCTGTGGCTACGGGCTTCCTGGTGGTTTACAATCCCGAAGGCGGTTTTGCCACCGGCGGCGGATGGATCGTGCCGGAGGATGATGGTCTGAACACGTATCCGAATGTCCGCGCGAATTTCGGCTTCAATGCCAAATACAGGCAGGACTTGCCGACCGGCCACATCGAGTTCCGCTATTCAGATGGCTACATCGACCTGATGAGCACCTCGATCGAACAACTAGTGATCACCGGCAGCAACTTGGCGCAGTTCAAGGGCTGGGCGCGGGTCAACGGAGAGGAAGGTAACTGGTTCTTCGCGAAGGCGGTCGACAACGGGGAAGCAAACACTGGTGTGGACACATTTGAGATTAAGATCTGGGCTCCTGGCGTGGATCCGGACGCTGATGTTCCGACTGAGAGAGCCAGCGGAGTCTTGCAAGGCGGGAATATACGAGTACATATAAAGTAGTCGCCTGCTGCTAGCGCGATCACGCGTCACGCGACATGCCGAAGAAGACCAAGATGCTGTGGGGATGGACGACGGCCCCACTGCTCGGTGTGTCGTACTAGCGCACGTGCGGCAGGTCTGCGCGCACTCACCATAGCAGAAACTTGCCCGTCAACGATTGTGCTCAAGTATTGTGCGTTTATTGGATCATCTTTGTTGATATTTCTCGGGTCTGGTGCTATTCTGGTAGTGTCGGGGACCGACTACTTAAATGAGAGAGGTCTAACATTTCCAGGAGATCACCATGAAACGTCGAGCATTCATTCAGAGTGGACTTGTGGGCGTTGCTGGCAGTCTCGCTTTTGGTGCGGCTGCGGTCGGACAACAACAGCAGGGCAAACGTGAGGGAGAAAGACCCTCGCGTCCCGTGGTCATCGCCAGCCAGAACGGTTTGCGGGCGACGGCGGAGGCGATGAGACTGCTGAAGAATGGCACGGACGCCCTGGACGCAGTGATTGCGGGCGTGAACATCATCGAAGCGGACCCCGAGGACCGGTCCGTAGGCTATGGCGGTCTGCCGAACGAGAACGGTGTGGTGCAGTTGGATGCGTCGGTGATGCACGGGCCGACGAACGGTGCCGGGGCCGTCGCGTCGATTGAGGGCATCATGCACCCGTCGAAGGTTGCGCGGGACGTGATGCAGAAAACGGATCACGTGCTTCTGGTGGGGCCGGGCGCGCTGCAGTTCGCGTTGGCGATGGGCTACGAGAAACAGAACTTGCTTACGGACGAGGCGCGTGAGATTTGGCTCGAGTGGAAGCGCGACCTCAGCGGGCAGGATGACTGGATCGACCCTGCCGATCGCCTGCCTAAATCAATGACGACGGCGCAGAGGACGGTCGCGCGGCAAATGATGCGTCACCACGGGACCATCAACTGCGACGCGGTGAACGAAAAAGGCGAGATCAGCGGCGTCACCACCACGAGCGGCCTTTCGTTCAAGATTCCCGGGCGTGTCGGCGACTCGCCCATCATCGGTGCGGGGCTCTACGTTGACAACGACGTCGGAGCCTGCGGCAGCACCGGTCGCGGTGAGGCCAACCTCAAGACTTGCGCAAGCTTCATGGTCGTCGAGTACATGCGCCAGGGCGTCGCTCCCGAGGAGGCCGGCCTGCGCGTTATGCAGCGGATAGTCGACAAGACCACCGAACCTTACCTCCTGCGTGACGACGGTAAGCCGGCATTCGGCCTCAACTTCTATGTCCTCAACAAAAAGGGTGAGTACGCCGGCGTCAACCTCTATAAAGGAGAGCGTGCCAAATACGCTGTCCACGACGGCATCGAAAACAAGCTCCGTGACAGCGCGTATCTGTACGAATCGTAGTCTC
This sequence comes from uncultured bacterium, assembly GCA_965603355.1. Lineage (GTDB taxonomy): Bacteria > Hydrogenedentota > CBFDCQ01 > CBFDCQ01 > CBFDCQ01. The sequence continues at coordinate 1,167 of CBFDCQ010000084.1, read as the reverse complement.
TCCGAGGCGCGGCAACAGGATAAGGGTAATGACACGACGCGGCTTCACGCTTATCGAGCTTCTGGTCGTGATCGCTATCATAGGGATACTGGCGGCCATACTGTTGCCGGCACTCGCCCGCGCTCGGGAGGCGGCGAGACGTGCGGCCTGCCAGAACAACATGAAACAACTCGGTATGGCCTTCTACATGTACGCCGCCGAGAACAATGACCGGTTTCCGCCGAGGCAGATTTTCCTGCTGGACGGGAGCTTGAGCAGGGAGATGATTTTCAACGGGCCGTCCATAGTGCCGGAGTATCTCGCGGACGTGAATGTGATCTGGTGTCCATCCTGGAGCAGAGACAGCAGTCCGATTGAACGGTATGACCAGCATCGCATCAGCGGCAACTTCGATGGGGTGGTACAGCCCGAAGAGTTGGTCCGTAATCCGTACGAGTACTTCGGCTGGTTAGTCCTGGACGACGTTAATCTGCTCGGGCCGCTTGTGGACACGACGGGGTCGGGCATCAACGGACGTTTCGAGGAGGCTGAGTTGATCCCGACGCCGATCGGCGAACTGGGGTTGGCCAGCTTTGAGAGCGACGGCGCGGCCAGCGACCGGGACTTCACGGTATCCAGCACGTTGTCCGGGACGCAAGCAGGCAATGGCGATACGATGTACCGGCTGCGGATCGGCATAGAACGGTTTCTCATCACTGACATCAACAATCCGGCGTGCTCAGCGCGTGCAGACAGCGACGTGCCGGTCTTGTGGGATCATATCAGCACGAAGGTGGATTCCTTCGCGCACGTGCCTGGCGGCGGCAACGTTCTGTACCTCGACGGGCACGTTGAATTCGTCCGCTACCCGGACTCGCGCTTCCCCATGACGCAAGACAGCGCGCGGCTTTCCGGGCGCAATGGCTGGCTGTTCGACGGACCGCCAAGCTGAGACCATGACAGGACGCTCAGTCATCCCCAGTTCTGCAATACGCCCCGAAACTGCGGCGTGATGGGGCCTTTCTGCCTGGTGATTCTTGCCGCGTTGGGCGGCCCTCGTCTTGTGTGATGGTGGGGCAGACATTCCTGTGTACTCGCCTGTGGAGAGCCTGCTCGCCGTGGAGAGTCTGCCAGGTAGGGGCGGGTCTAAGACCCGCCCGCGGCCGACACGGAGGTCGGCCCTCCCAA
>CBFDCQ010000083.1:0-13632 GCA_965603355.1 uncultured bacterium | reverse complement strand
CGCCAGATGTCAAGTGGTATCACACGCTCGCTCAACTATGCCTACTTTCTTACGACGGCCAGGAAGATCTCGCGATAGACCGTTACTTCAGGCTGTTTGCCTGACCGCCACCCCTCACGCGCGTCATTCCCGCGAAAGCGGGAATCCAGAGGAAGTGAAGACGGTTCACCCGCAAGCCTGGATCCCCGCCTGCGCGGGGATGACGCCAAAAATGGGTCCGCATCGTGAGGGAATGTCCTGGACAAGAAGGTAATAGCAGGTCTGGGGAACAGGAGAGCAGCGATGTAGGTTCGCCGCTTCTTGGGGCGGGCCAGGAGCTTGCCGCACGACGCGGCGCAAGCGTACCGATCTGCTGTTCTGAGAGCGATTTCGTAAGGTGTCGCCTGCTAGCGTACATAACCCAGCGACTCGAGCTCTTTGAGTTTCTCATCGTCGAGCTCAATCACGGGCGAGGCGCCCCGTTCAAGTTTGCGCGAGAAATCGTCCACTTTGCCCGCGAGCAACTCGACCATCTCCTTCCTGGCGGCGGAGAGGTCGTTCGTCTCGTGCGGATCGCTTGAGATATCGTAGAGTTCGCGGCTCGATCCCGAGGTTATTATCTTCCAGTTGTCCTCGATTAAGGCTCGTTTGTGCGCAGTGTACAGTATGTCCTCGTCCACCTCGGCCCAGACCGTATCCGAGCCGACCTTCTCCGCCGGCGGGAGGATCGGCTTGCCGCGCAGCGCGCCTCTGCTCTGAATCCCGCAAACGTTGAGCACCGTCGGCACGATATCCAGGAGAGAGACGCGCGAATCCACCGCGGCGCCGGGCTGTTCGAACTGCTTCTGCCACATGATCAGCGGTACGCGCAGCACCTCTTCGTATAACGTGGGACCGTGACCGATGTCCCCACGCTCAAACAGCTCTTCACCATGGTCGGCGGTGATAATAACCAGCGCGTCCTGGAGCACCTGACGTTTCTCCAGCTCGTCGAGGAGATCGCTTATCTGATTGTCCGCATAGGCTATCTCGCCGTCGTACAGCGCGACGACGTGTTCCTTATCGCGGTCTGTGGCCTCGAATTGGAGCTTGTGGATCGCATCGAAAATGGACTCTCCGTCAACGGTGCCGGTGTAGTCCGGGTCGAAGAGGGCGTCGAACGGTTCCGGGGGTTCATACGGGTTGTGCGGGTCCATGTAGTGAAGATACATGAACACGGGTCGCGACGTATCGTCCCGCTCATCGAGCCACTTCAGCGCCGCCAGGTTGAGCTGTTCAGCGTCCGCCGTCACAACTGTGCCGTACGTCTCCGGCAGCTTGCGCGTCCTGTTCAGCACGCTGGCCGAAACCGGCGAGCTCTCTTTGACGAACAGCTCGAAATGGTCGAAACCTCGGTCAAAACCGCGTTCCGCGGTCACAAAACAGTAGTTCGCGGAGAAAGCCGCCGTGTCGTAGCCTGCTCCGTGCATTCGCTCGGCAAGAGTGACAGCCATCTGCGAGATCCCGCTGGTTGAATTGGCGGCCCCGTGCTCCCGCGGATAAAGAGATGTGAGCATTGAACCGGTGGACGGGAGCGTCCACGAGCTGGGCGCGTACGCGTTCTTGAACAGCGCACCCTCGCGGGCAAGCCGGTCTATCCTGGGCGACGTTTTCCGCTCGTACCCGTAACAGCCGAGATGGTCGGAGCGCAGTGCGTCGAGCAGCAGGATGATGATGTTCGGGCCCTCGGCCACCGGTCTTCCGGAGCACCCGGCCATCAGACACAATGCAATAGGCAGCAGGGCCAGCCGAACGATCCGGGAAAGTAACCTCATAAGAACTGTCTCGCTCTCTTGCTGATGCTATCCTCGCTCGATTCTGCAGGTTAGTCTAGCAGTGGGCGCCACCCGGGTCAAGCAATAGGTGCCACAGCCCTAGGGTCACGCCAGGCTTGGGTTTCTGATCGGGCGTAGAGACACGCCGGTATACATGTTTAGTGTGGCGTATGGCACCGCCTCACAGTGGGGCGGACATTCTTGTCCGCCGGCCCTTCTTATCACGCTGGACACGTGCCCGCGACACGCAGTTTCCCACAGCCCGCTTCAGCCGCAATTTCTGCAACACTTTGTCGCGCGTGGTTTGCTGCTGCGCGGGTCTCTGCGGCACCTGGCCTGCTGTGGCCCGCTTCCAGCGGGCCGTTCTTTGCACCCGGCTTCAGCCGGGGTGAAAAGAAAAGCCTAACCAGCGATAGGGCGCTTCAGCGTCGCTTCTCGAACCGGCTTCAGCGAGTTTGAAGCCCGGCACTACTGCTGAAGCATCAAAGGAAGCCACGCTAAAGCGCGCTATCTCGATATCGCACAGCTTTACCCACCCCCGCTCAAGCGGGGTGCAAAGAGGAGCCCGCCAAGGCGGGCTAAACGCTGCAGCGTTCAGCAGCTTGCGTACAGGGATGGCCATGAAAAAGGCACGCAGCGCTCCGGGAGCCCATTCGCCACAGCGCACCTTCGGCGCAGAGCTGCCCTCGATCTACGCTGACTCGCCGTGGCGGACGTTCTTGTCTACCTCCCTTTTAACAACCCTAAACACACGCCGTGCGACATCTCGATTGGGGAAAGGCGAGCTGGTGCGGACGACCTCTAGACGGCAGACAGGAATGTCTGCCCCACTATCACCGAAGAGGAAGGCCGCCCAATGCAGCAGTAATGACGTTAAGGGCGGTCAATGTCTAGTCGTGGCCGTTGTTGCAGGCGGCAACGGAAGAGCCAGACAAGCATACCGAGCGCAGCCGCACCCGAGACGAGCTGGGATGCCCGTCCCCAAGGTGGAAACCCGTACTCGAACACGAGATGATGCTTCCCGGCAGGAAGCGTAACGTGAATGAATCCTGCGTCTCCGAGTTTCATCTCGTCGTCGCGCCTCACGCCGTCACGCCAATGCCGCCAGCCCGGGAAGTAGAAGGACTGGAAAGCAAGCGTCGTGTCAGTGTTGCACTGGACGTCCATGGTGTACCGTGCGCCACGGCTTGTCCAGTCGGTTACCGCAGCGCTGCCGTCAACGATCTCCGCATGTGATTCGCTGTAATGCTCTTCATTCCAATCCGGATCGAGAGTCTCTTCCGCCGCTGTCGCGGGGACGTACTCGGACCGTGCCGTTGTACCGATGTACCCCGTGCTCTCCTCGAGCTCGAGCCGTTCGAGGATATACTGCCGGTCAACCTTGCCGGGCCTGAAAGAGCTGGCTTTCACGATCTGTCCAGCCAGCATGAGAATGAGCAGCAGCAAACTGACATGGAAGACTGCTTGGAGCCGATTATCGGAGCCGACTCCCGACCAACGCCGCAACCCGTTCAGTGCGAAGAATACCGCGACGCTGCCGAACAGCGTGGTGAAGGCCAGCAGCCGCCACGGGAACTGTATGTAACGAAACAGGTGCGGCACCAGGTTCCATGGCATGATACGCGTCATAGCCGCAACCAGAATTACAGTCAGAATGAGAACGACCAGAGCCAGACGTTGGGATGACGCTCTTTCTTTGCGGTTGAAGATCACAAACGGCAGCAGAACGACCGCGGCTATGATGTGCCATCCTATTGCGAACGACATGCCGTCATCCGGACCGGGGACGCTCAGGCCAAACTCCCATCCTCGGGAGAAAAACTGCGGCCAGTATACCGCATGAGATGCGATGTCCTTCGCCGTGGCCCACATCGTCACAGGTTCCGTTCCCACAAGCGGCATGTTCGCGAGAGCCGGTACCCAGAAGAACGCGCTGAGCGCTTGGCCCAACGCCATCATGATCGCGGCGCGGACCAGCTGCCGGCGGACCTCTCTGACCGCGATTGCGTATACGCAGAGCACGACCGTGAAGTAAAGTGCCATGATGTTGTGCGACAGGATGAGCGCTGCGTACGACAGGCTCCCGATGACGAGTCCCTTGCGCCAACGCTCGTCGGCCAGCATGTGGCATCCCAGCAGTATCAGGGGGAACCACACGAATGACCAGCACTCGGCGAGGCTGCCTCTGACGTAGACGTCCACCATGCGGTACGGAGCCGTGACGTATGCGGCGGACGCCAGCGCTATGGTTAACGGCGAGGCGGGGAACCGGTAGCTCTTGCTCAGGTAAGACAGGAGCAGCGCCATTGACGCCGCCGAGAGCACCAGGCTGAGAGCGTAAGATACCTTGATGGCTTGCAGGAGGTCGGCGCCGAGCAGGTGAGGAACCTCGGCGACATAGGTCGCCAGGGGGGCGTAGTAAATGAAGAACGGCAGGCCGTGACCGAACGCGAGATCCGGCGACCAGGGAACCATGACCCGCCCGTTCTGCGTCATGACGTGATGCATCTCGTGGAGGCGAATCACCGGAGAGAGCAGCTCATGGGTCAAGGAGAACTCAACTTGCGCCAGCGGGATGCACGTCAGCAGCGCGACGGCTAACGGTATGGCGAACTTCATTGCGTTTCTTCCCGCGCAAGAGTGAGCTTGAGCTTCCATAATCTACTGTATCCCGTACGCGTAGAGGGTCAACACGGTTGTGAGCACGGCAATCGCCAGGGCGAGGAGAGACCATCTCGTTTCAGCGCGCTTTCCCTCCTCACGATCTCCTCTCAAGGCGGTGACCGCGAGGTACATTGACAGGGCGCACAGGCCGAAAGCGTAGAACCAGATGATGTACCTGAGCACGAACTCGACCATGGAGCTGATCGGGCCGGAGACCGCCCAGAGCGTGTCGGTCAGGTTGACAGCAATAGCCGCAGCCAGCAGCGAGAACGTGCACGCCACTCGCCATGTCGGCCGGAAGCGATCACGGCTTGGCTCGTCCGGGTGTTGTCCAGAGACACTCATGTGTCATCACCAGTACATGTAAAGCAGCGTTTCCATCAACCAGGTTTGGACGAACAGCACTAGCACCGTCGCATACAGCGCAGTCCGCGAGTTCGTTTCGCGGACCGTGCGTAGCAGGTAGAGAGATGCCGGCACTATTATGAACGGAAAGTAGAATGAGGACACGCGGGCATTCTCGCTCTTGCCAAGGTACGCGAAGTTGAACACAACGAGCATGACGAAAGCCGCGATCAGGTACTTGTCCGTTCGGGAACGGGATGTCCCGGCGCGCGCTCTGTTGGCCCATTCCAGGGCGAAGAGAACCGCGACCGGTATCCCCGCGAAGAAGAGAACCTCGAACGGGTTGCCGAACCGCCATATCCAGTACGACGCGCGCGGCGTGTACAGTTCCATGTTGTGCAGATCCATATGTACCTGCGCAACCGCCTCCCTCAGTGAAGAGGCGAAGTTGAAGCCGGTCGTGAGGAGAAGGAGGCCGTAGAAGGCGACAAATGTCGCGAGCATGAGAGCCGTGGCGAGCATGGTCTGTCTCCTGCGAGCCGGGTCGAATACGCCGAGAAAGAATATGACGGCGAAAAAAATACCGAGTATTGCCATATCGTATGACATGAAAACCGTCAGGGCGAATGCGAGACCGGCCAGCGGCGCATAGACCTTGGTTTTGCGGTCCATTGCCCTGAAGAACAGGAATATCGTCGTTACGGCGAACAGCGCGTAGACCGCGTTCATGGACGTAGCGTTGTACAGGATAATTGTCGGTGTCACAACGTAAAGAGCGGCCGCGGCGGTCGCCGCTTCGCGACCGGCCAGGTCCCGGGCGAACATATACAGCGGGACCACGGTGAGCGAGGCGAGAGCGACAACCCAGACGGCAACCTGGAGCGTCTCGCCCGCTGTGAGACGCCACAACACCCAGAGTAAAAGGATCGGGCCGGGCGGGTGCGTCTTCGCGTGCATTGACATGTGCGGACGAAGTTCCGCAAAGTCGCGAAGGAACTGCCCGGGCGACCTGACCAGCGGGACGTCGCCGTAGTAGTCCAGTCCGTACCTCCCGAACGGCGCCCCGACTTCTGCGAAGCCGCTGTTCATCGAGGCGATGGCCAGGCTGAAAAGCAGCGACGTCACGACGAAAAACGCCAACGTAAGAAGCGTCGATGTGTTGATCCGGTCGACCTTGCTAAGAGCTGCCAGGTACAGCAGACACAGTACCACCGGAATGAGATGACGCAGCGTAAGCGCCTGCGGTTTGAAGAGAGCGTAAAGCGGAGTGACGTGACCGGGAATCCAGTTCCAGCGCATCCCCACGCATAACAGCATAAACCCGAGAAAGAAGCAGGCTGCTGCCGCATATAGCAGGAGAAGCTCCTTGAGTGTAAGATGTTTGCTCGATGTCATGCTGAATATCGTTCCCCGCTGCGCGCCAAATGATTCTGCCGTACCGAGTAATAATCGCAGGGCACGGGCCTTCTTGTCAATACCTCATCGGCGAAACGGCTTGCCAAACGAAGCCGCGTAATGATACACTTTCCTGCAGGGGAACGGTCTGTTACGGCTGGATGAGGCAGAGGGTGAACGAGAAATGCTGTTATCAGTTGTAGTACCGGTTTTCAACGAGGAGGAGAGCCTGCCCCACCTTTACGACCGTACGGCGGCGGTCCTCAACGAGCTTCAAACCGACTGGCAAATGATACTGGTGGACGATGGTAGCACGGACGGTTCGAGGGAGGTCATACGTGAGCTGCATGGCCGGGATTCCCGAGTCAAAGCTGTCTTTCTTTCGAGAAACTTCGGGCATGAGGTGGCCTCCACGGCCGGGCTGGACGTCGCGCAGGGTGACGCGGTCATACTGATGGATGCGGACCTCCAGGATCCGCCCGAAACCATCCCTGAACTCGTCGAGAAGTGGCGCGAAGGGTACGAGATTGTGTCCGCTCAGCGCGTCAGGCGGGGCAACGCGTCGGTTTTCAGAAGGATGACCGCATACCTGTTCTATCGGTTCATGAACTTCCTGGTCGGGTGGGAGCTGCCGAGAGATGCGGGCGATTTTCGACTCATGGACCGCAGGGCCGTTGACGCGTTCCGGCAGTGTCGCGAACGAAATCGGTTTGTACGCGCTTTGACGGTCTGGACCGGGTTTCGCCAGACTACGGTCGGTTTCGAGCGCGACCGGCGGCGTGCGGGCAGGACCAAGTACAACGTCTTCAGGCTTCTCGAACTCGCCTTGACGAGCACCACAAGCTTCTCGGTCGCTCCGTTGCGACTAGCTTTTGTGGTGGGGCTGTCACTGCTGCTGCTCTCTCTTGTTGCCATTGTGGTAATCGTGGTCCAGAAGTTACTCGGTTACACGGCTCCTGGATACGCGTTTCTCCTTGTCAGCATTTGGTTCCTGGGCGGCGTACAATGCATGCTGATCGGTATTGTAGGCGAGTACATGGGACGTACCTACGTCGAATCCCAGCGGCGGCCTCTCTATATTGTTCGCGAAAGCCTGGGAATCTCTCCATCGTCAGATCCTAATGATAAGGCTTCCGATTCTGGCGAGGCGACTGAATGAATGAGTCGGAATACGGAAAACTGTGGAAGTTTGAAAAGACCCACTGGTGGTTTGTCGCCCGCAGACGGCTGGTCCGCTCGTTAATAGCCAAGTGTGTTCGGGCGTCTTCATCAAAGGACGGTTCGTATCTAGACGTGGGATGTGGTACCGGGATTGTTCTCGACGAGGTTGGAAGCGGGTTCAAGAAGCAGGTCGGACTCGACATCTCGCAGGGCGCGCTGGGACTGACGACCGAGCGTGTCTCGTCGCCGCTGGTGTGTGCCGACGCGTGCAGACTGCCGTTTGCGGACAACTCGTTCGACCTGGTTTCCTGCCTCGACGTTCTGGAACATGTGCGCGACGATCTTGACTGCATCCGGGAATGCTTTCGGGTCTGCAAACCGGGCGGCTATATGGTGTTCTCGGCACCTGCTCTGGATTTCCTCTGGAGCGAGCATGACGAAGCCATTCACCATCTGCGAAGATACTCGTGGCGCAGTCTCAGGGCGAAGCTGGAGGCGGGAGGTTTTCAAGTAGTCAAGGCGACCTATGCCGTCTTCACGCTTCTTGTACCGATAATGTTGATCCGGTTCGTCGCCGCATTCAGACGGACCCGTATGGAGCCGGAAACGGCACTGTCGGAAATACCGCGATGGGCGAATCAGATCCTGATTGTGCTTCACAACGTGGAGAGCGCGCTGTCTCTCTCGATAGGTCTGCCCGTCGGCACGGGGTTGGTTGGTGTCGTACGCAAGGAGCCGACGTGACGGCATGCATTCGGAGAACAGATGTCGGGAAACATCCTGCTTACGGGCTCTCCGGGCGTCGGCAAGACGACGCTTGTGCGGCGCGTCCTTGAAGGGATCGACGCCAGAGTAGGAGGGTTCTACACGGAGGAGATTCGGGAGCAAGGGAAACGGGTCGGATTCAGCATAAGGACGTTCGACGGTCGAACGGGAGTGCTTGCTCACGTCAACCAAAAAGGACCGCACAGGGTAGGCAGGTACGGCGTTAACATCGAGGATCTCGAGACGATAGCGGCCGAATCGGTCGTGTCGGCGGTCGAAAGTGACGACCTCGTCGTGATCGACGAGCTTGGACGTATGGAGCTCTTTTCGGCGTTGTTCCAGCGGGTGGTTATGGAGGCTCTGGACTCCGAGAAACCGGTTTTCGGCACGATACAGGCAAGGCGCAACTCTTTTCTGGCTTCCGTCAGGTCGAGGGATGACGTCAATGTGATAGAGGTCACGTCCGCCAACAGGGACGCGCTTGTCGCGAGCGTCAGAAATGATGTAGCGGCGTTAGTGCTAAGGTCTTCGAGTCACTGAAGATATGACGTTACCGGGATGGACGGGTTCATACGTTGTCAACACCCTGTTCTGGTTGTGGGTGGTGCGCTGGGGCGGAGCGGAATGGCTTGTAGAACAGTTGTCCTCCGTGCTCTTGGTTTCCGCGCTGGTACCGCGCCGGACGGTGGTAGCCATCAAGTTGCTGGGTTGGGTAATCCTTGTTATAACCAGAATCTGGTTCCTGGTGGGGTTGTTTGTCCCGGCGGCAAGGTTCTAGACCGCCTCCTGCTGTGAGGTGAGCGCGATGATTGAGGGGTACAGTTTCGGCAGGTTCAGTTTCAACGGCAAGGAGTACACCTCGGACGTTATTATCCATGGCGACTCCGTCACCTCGTGGTGGCGAGTGACAGGACATTCGGTTGCGCACGACGATATCGAGAAGCTGGTCTCGGAGAAGCCGGCCGTTATAGTCATAGGAACCGGGGCGAGTGGCCTGATGACTGTACCCCCTGACACGATGCGGTTCATCGAAGATAATGGAACGCAGGTCATCGCTGAGGAGACGGCAAAAGCGGTAGAGGCTTTCAACGAGTTGCGGGCTGGCGGCACGGATGTGGCAATAGCGATGCATCTGACGTGTTGAAGCTGCCCGCAGGGAACGTACAGGAGGCAAAGTGAACATCGCGCTGTTAGGACTGCCGCGAGCGGGTAAGACGACCGTCTTCCGAGCGCTTACAGGGCTGGCTATGCCCGATCACGGGGCGTCCTCGGCCGAGAAACGCGAAAAACATCTGGGTGTGATCCACGTGGAGGATGAACGTGTCGACGGGCTGTCTGCGATCTTCTCGCCGAAGAAGACCACATATTCAGAGATTACGCTGATCGACATGCCGGCGGTTGACCACGGCGAGAAGGGACCGGCAATAGATCCCGAGCAGCTCGGCGCGCTCAAGACAGCCGACGCTTTCCTGCACGTTGTGCGCGCTTTCTCCAACCCGAGCGTCGCCCATCCAAGAGGCGCGAGCGACCCGATGCGGGACCTCCAATTAGTGGAATCCGAACTTGTCTCGACGGATTACGTTGTGGCGGCTAAACGGTTGGAGCGGATGGAGAAGGAACAGCTTGAAGGTCGGGAACGGGAAGTGCTCGAGAGGTGCAAGGCGCATCTCGAGGGGGATCAACCGTTGCGACTGTTAGAGCTTGATGAGCATGAGAAGGAGCACATTGCCGGATACAGCTTTGCGAGCCAGAAACCGACGCTGCTTGTGACAAACACCGACGAGAAGGACATGGACGGCGAGGCTCACGGCGACCTGGCCGATTACGCCCGATCGAGAGGAATGGGATACCTCCCGATCTGCGCTGAGATCGAGATGGAAATCGGCGAGCTTGAACCTGAAGACGCCCAGGTGTTCCTTCAAGAGATGGGCATATCGGAACCGGCCAAGCCGAAGTACGTCCGCGCGGTGTATGAGACGATGGACCTGCTCGCTTTCTTCACTGTCGCCACGAACGAGGTGAAGTCGTGGACGGTTCCTGCCGGTACGACCGCAATCCAGGCGGCTGGCCACGTCCATACGGATATGGCGCGGGGGTTCATACGCGCGGAGGTCGTCGCGTGCGCGGATTTTCTCGAAACCGGCGGTTTCTCAGAAGCCCGGAAGGAGCATAAGCTGCAAGTCGAGGGGAAAGACTACGTCGTCCGCGACGGCGACGTGATCTATTTCCGGTTCAACGTGTAAGCTGGGCCGTCCGCGACTGTCCCGGCACCCTCAGATGGCTTCGCCCTGCTGTTCCTGCGGCGCGCCCTGCTCTTGAATAGCCTTACCTCGGAACACGAGTATCAATACGCCGATTATAACCATCGCCGCCGTTCCCAGCCAGACCATGAGTGGAGGGAGGCCGTACCGCGACCCCCAGACCAGGACTGTGAGAGCCAGGAACAAGTCCCCGTAGCCCGCAAGGAGCACCATCGGGCCGTACTTGAGCGGGTCCTGCGCGAGAATTACCAGAAACACGCCCACGAGACCGGCCATCGCCTGGCACACACGCGCCATGTAAGTGGTCATTGCGTCCAGGGGCAACTCAATATCGAAAGGCTTGTACCATTCGGCCATAAATCGTATGGGAATCAACATCTCGACGAATCCCAGCAACATCATTATCCCGCATACCCACAAGACAACTTTCAGCCCTTTCATCGTGCCACCTCCTTGAACTGGTAACAGAACTCCACACCCTCACCGACAACACGATCGCTGAACCGCCCAGAACTCGCGGATATTCTATCACAACCGTTCGGCAAGTTCAAACGCACACGCAGAACCCGGGTTATCTTCGCTTTCTCCTGTCAGTGAAGAAGTTTCAGCATTCAGCGGTTCCAGGTTGTGCGCTTGCGCTGGCGGCGTTTTCCTTGACACCGGTTGAACGTTGCAGATAGACTCTGTAGAGACGCGGAACACAGCGACATTGCCCCCCATCGGGCCATTACCGGAGGAGTATCGCACTGCAAAGTCCCGGTTTGGAGGGAGGACACCGGAAATATGAGTAAGTATCGGATTAAATTTTTCATATACGCTGTTCTGCCGTTCCTCGTACTCATCTGTGGCTGCAGCCCGCCCAAGGAACCGCAGCCCAACGTGATCTGGATTTTGCTTGACGCGCTTCGCGCGCACAATCTTTCCTGCTATGGCTATGACCGACCAACTTCCCCGAATATTGACAAGCTCGCCAATGAAGGTGTTCTGTTTGAAGATAACTTCACGCAGGGCATGTATACGACGATCTCTGTTCCCTCGTACATGACGGGTCGGTATTTCCCCGTGTTCTGCCATGAACCGGTCGAGGGATATGAAATTTCCCGGGAGCCGCCGCCGGGCGAATATCTCTTGCCGGCCATCATGAAACGAAACGGGTATGAGACTGCGCTGATCTCATCGCACGCCTGGTTTTCTCCCAACAGCCGCATGTACAAGGCCTTTGATGAAAGCATCATCGTGAAGCCGACCAGCATGCAGCGACGGCGTTACGCCCCCTTCGAGAAGCTCAACAGCGCGGTTTTCTCCTGGTTGACCAAACCGCATGAGCGGCCGTTTTTCCTCCACGTTTATGCGATGGATACCCATTTCCCGCACGTGTTGGACCCGCCTTACGATAAGTGGCTGCTCGAAGGTTATACAGGCGACCAAGTCAAGGATGGACGAGTCGTAAAGAAGAGAGGGGTTAGATTCTCCGAAACGGACAAGGAGCAACTGCGTGGGTTGTACGATGGTGGTATCCTGTATGCTGATACGCACATCGGCGCGCTTATTCACCAACTAGAACAGCTTGACCTGCTCGAGAAGACTATCATTATCATCAGCTCCGACCACGGAGAGCTTCTGGGCGAGGACGGCTGGCGGTACGAACATGGAGGGGCAAGCGATGACTGGCAAATGCAGGTGCCTCTTGTGATGGCGGGTCCCGGCCTTCCTCGTGGTGTGCGTGTTTCGGCCCTGACGGAGAACGCCGACATTGTCCCGACATTGATTGAGATGCTTGGGCTGGAGACAGACGCCAGGACGGATGGCAAGAGCCTTGCCCCGCTGCTCAGCGGCAGCCGCGCCGAACCGCTACACCGGTACGTATTCGGCAGGTATGTGACCGGAGGATACGATGGTACGACCTGCTACATTATCCGCGACAAACAGTACAAGTATGAGTTCACGCCGGACCTTAACACGGACAATTTGTATCGAGTCCCCGATACAGTGCCCAACCGCGAGGAGCTCAGAGAACTGAAGCCCGAGATCGTTGCTGCAATGAGACAATACATTCAAGACAACCTGGTGCCCTTGCGGGAGGAGTACGACATCCTGCCGAGCAGAGCCCACTATTTCACGCTGCGCGGCATTGCCGAAAAAGTCGTGGAACCGAAAGAAGCTGTCCTGGTAGAGAACGCCGGGCTCACAAAAGACGAGCCGATAGACAACCGTACCGACAACAGATGGTCGTTCTCAAAGACTATGAATTGGCTATGGGCCTCGTGGGAAGAGGATGCGCCCCAGATCACGCTGCGACTGGAGGTGCCGAATGGGAGTTACCTGGCCTACATGCAGATCCTCTCCTGTAGTGGGTTTTTGCAGAGAAAGCCCGCATCCGCGTTTCTTGTCAAGGCGGAAAACGATAAAGAGTTCAAGAGAGTCGAGGATACTTCCAGACGTCCCGAGAATTTCGGGTTCGAGTTCGTGGATATTGGCGAGTACGAAATTGAGGATGGATCTTTCGATGTAACGCTCGACGATGGCGACGAAGAACATTGGGCCGTCGTTAAGCGTTTCGTCCTGATACCTCTTTCCGAGGAGCGGCCTGTAGACCAAGAGCGGCTTCGCCGGCTGCGTGACCTCGGTTACGCCAGGTAAGAAGGTTTGTGACCTTACTGATCCCCAGTTTCTCCACAACGCCTAACCTGCCGCCCAATGCCTTCTGCCCGTGCGCGGCCCCATTCTTGTCGTCATCCCCGCGAAGGCGGGGATCCACGCTTAATAATCAGCCCTGAGCCCCTCTACTGGATTCCCGCCTCCGCGGGAATGACGCCAGAGGGGTGCGGGAATGACGCCAGAGGGGTGCGGGAATGACGCGTTCTGGTGGCTGCGCTCGCGCAAGTAGGCTGCAGCAGACGGCCTCGGGAACTCTTGTCCTGGGAAACTGGGGATAAGTGAGCATTGGCAGCGTCTTCCTTGACACCATCTGAACGGTGGAGGTAAACTCTGTAGAGACCCGGGACAAAGCGCCATTGCCGCCCATCGGGCGGTTGCCGGAAGAGTGTCACACTGCAAAGTGCCGGTTGGGAGGAAGGACACCGAAGAAACATGAGTAAGTATCGGATTAAGTTTTCCATATACGCCGTTCTGCCGCTCTTCTTGCTCATCTGTGGCTGCAGCCCGCCCGAGGAACCGCCGCCCAACGTGATCTGGATTGTGCTTGACGCGCTTCGCGCGCACAATCTTTCCTGCTATGGTTATGAGCG
>CBFDCQ010000082.1:0-13893 GCA_965603355.1 uncultured bacterium | reverse complement strand
AGGAGGACATTTCTAATGCGTTAACATAGAGGACATTTCTAAAGAGTCTTGACATCCGAAAACGCGCAAGTGGCGTTCGGCATGTGGCAGACGGCCAGACGCAGATCATTGGCTCGGTACGCGACACATACGGCGAACGAGACAGTAGATGCGCCTGCCTGCCGGCAGCCTTCGGTCGGCGTCGATAGCCCACAATACACCATGGCGCACTCGAGCCGCAACCACCTGCCGGATTTCGCATAAGGGCGAGAAAGTGCTTGACAAACAACGAGCTATGTGTTACAATCCCTTCTGATTACAAGGTTTAGGAACCTTATCTGTCCATGCTTCGTTGAAGGCGGGGGTGGCCTCATGGCGAAAGGCTTTTGGGCGCGGGGCGGTGGTAGGATTGGCCTGTTTAAGATCGCGGCCTTCTGCGTCAGTGTGGCACTTATCTTAACTTCCGGTTGTTTCAAGCGAGGACCCTCCGAAGATCCGGCCATTGGAGATCCCCTGGCAGATCTACCCGTCGTGCTGGGCAATGAAGCGCTGCGTCTCGAACAAGACACGCGCGGTATCGGGACACTCTTCAATATCGGTGTCTTTGAGAATCGCCGACTCGAGGCGAACAAGGTCAAGGCGGAACGCGAAGTTGAGATCGAGAAACTCCAAAACGAGATCAGTGAACGGTTTGCATACATAAAAGCAGTTGAGTCCATAAAGAACAGTATCGAGAAGGATTGCGCGGTGTTACCGCGGTACCTTGAGCTGGTCAACCAGATTCCGAGGTCAGACTCGACCGGGAAGGATCTCTGGAAGGCGGCGGCCGTCTGGGTCATGGTGGAAACAACAGCCGGAAAGTACCGGGAATTCGTGGACGATATGTGTACCGGTCAGATGGTCAGAAAGTACCTCAGCGTCTCAGACAGGGTCGGGAAATCAGTAGAGGCCAGGATCCAACCGTCTCTGAGTGCGGCGTACGGCAGCTTCTCGAACATATCCTCGGGTTACGCTCAGGAAACCGACGTCTCCAGGTTGAGAAAGCACATAGAGTCTCTCGAGAAAGCGTCAGAAACACTGCGCTGGGTCGGTTCAGAGTACTTCGATATGCATCACGAGACTTGCATGAAGAACAGGGCGGAGACAACGGACGTAAGAGGCCCGACCGGCGCGAGCGATGATATTTTCGTCAAGACGTTCGAGGAGACTAGGAGCGATATCCGGATGCTTGCCGATAACGTCAGGCTGCATATCGGTGTGTGCAGAGTATACAACAGCTGCATGGAGAAGTTCGCCAACCTTATGGAAAACGGGTTGCAGGCAAAGGATGTCAAGCCCATTGAGCAACTGAAAGGACAACTTGCCGCCAAGGAACCGGAGGCACCAAGCAAGGATAGCGCTGCTCTGCTCACGAGGGGGAGCGAGGACATCGACAGGCGTGTTGCGGCAGAAGCCGACAAGATGCGTCGGACACGAGACCAGCTTGAGGATCTATGCAAGCGACCACCCGATTTCAGTCGGCGGACCGAATATCTGGGCCAGCTGCGTGAAGGGCAGGACGAGCTTCTCGGCATCAAGAGCGTTTTCTACGCGCTGAATCTCTTTGAGGACGCCGAGAAGGCAGAAGCGGTCAAGAGGCTCGCCGAGAGAAGGGTACGCGCCTTTGACAAGCTGCGCGAAATGAACGACGCGCAACAGGAAATGCGGGGCTATGCTACGGAGCTCCAACGGATGCCAAGGCCGGGATCGCGAACCTCGGCTCAGCGAACGAAAGCCACCGAGATGCGCAAGAAGCTGCAGAGGTTCAGAATAAGGTTCTCGCAGTACAGGTCCGATATCGACCTGGAAGATTCCGCTGGACAGGCCCTCCAAATGGTGGACGAACTTACACCGCAGATCGGCGAATGATCAGCTTGTTGTCCGGCGCCTCGATCGCGCCATCACCTCCGACCAACACGGATTCGGTGTGCGCCGCGTATGCCGACTGAATGCAAGGGTCGGGAACTGCTCAGGCTGGATGCCTGCCCGGCGTGAGGGAGAGTGAAAGTTGCAGATTGAGCTAATGTCGTACACGACCCAGCCGGAAGACAGGGTGATCGAACGCTACCTTCTTGACAAGGGAGTTCCTGCATCGTTCGACAAGGCGGCGATCCTGCGCAAGGCTGTCAACAGCCCGTCTGAGCTTCTCAAAGATGTTCTGTTCGATTTCTTTGTCGCTGATGTACAAAGGGAGACGTTGCGCGCGTTTCCCAGGCATCGCGATTGCTCATATGCCGGGTATCGTGAGATGAGCTGGGATGCCACTGTGAGAGTGACAGCCTCGATGGACGCGTCCGAACTCCTCGACTTCTTTAAGCGCAACGTGTGCAGCCAGAAAGGAATGAAGGAGAGCGCGCTCGTCTACTCGATGCTGGCCGCCGCGAAGCTTGCCTGCCCGCACCTTTTCGTTAGACTGGCCATGCCGTGTCCGCCGGGAAGATGCGAGTCTGAAATGGGCGGTTGCCGCGAACTCGCGCTGCAATGGGCGAAAAGAATACAGAAACTTGTCCGCATATCGGGTGACGCGTTCGCCGCCAGCAAACCCAACTACGTCATGACGTTCGATTTCACGGAGAACGTCGGGTACGCCGTCATCCTGACCGTTCGCAAGAGCTGAGAAGGCGGGCCCACGCCCTTCTACCGCGAACTCAGCTGCCTGCGAGACCGCTCAACTTTGAGTACTTCTATCACCCCTGAGATGATTTCCAGGAGACGCGTGTTTTCCACATCGGAGATCAGCTTGCCGCTGAGGATCCGGTAGCAACCCACGACGAGGTCGATCTCTTCATCGCTCATACTATCGACCTGGCCCCGCTGCACTTTAACGATAGCGTCCCTCAGCACGTGCTGGCGGCGCCTTTCGCCCTCCCCCCCTTTGACGCCGGGCAACTGGCTTGCGAGCTCGAGCCTGGCGGACAGTCTCTTTCTGAACTCCTTGTCGTGCGTGCCGAAGACGCGTCGCGCCGTGTAGGCTCTCGCGAAAGCAACGTCCTGCAACGAAGCGCCTGCAAGCTTTTCTATCGGTGTTTCAGCGATTTCGTAAGCGGCGCGCTTTTCCGGATCTGACTCGATTATTGAAAGTCCCGCTTCGGCCTGCGCGGGTACTAGAGGTTCGGCCGGTTTCTCAGGTGTTTCCTCAGCTCTGCGTTGTTCAACCTGTAGGAGGGTATCGCACTCGGCAACGGCCATCTTCGCTTCTACGAGCGAATCCTCGAGACGTATGAGTATCCTGTTCCACTTTCGCCGGTTCTGCCTGTCGTCGCGGTGCTTTTCCTCAGCCCTGTCCACCAGATCGAGTATCTGCTGGACTACCGTCTCACGTTCGGTCCTTTTCGTCAGCAGCTCGGCAGTGTAGTCGGGACCTTCTACTGCAGCCATATCGGACATGATCGTCTCGCAGACGCCTCCTGAGCCGGTTTGTCGCCGGGATTCTTTTTCCCTACCATGCCCCTGGTCGACCATCCATTACTATTATACACAAATTCCGCCAGAAATCCACAATGTCAAAATGAGGTCATAAGAAACCGGTTCTCTCCGAGAGGGCCGAGGAGGAGAACAGGTGCCCTCCGGAAATTCGAGGTTCATGTTTTGAGATTGCAGAACTTTGGCGGTGAGGGGTGGGCGCTGGCCTCGCAGCCGTATTTGCCTCCCCTACGAAGAGTCTTAGTCGTTTGACGGTCGGAATCACCGGCCTGCCGCATGTGGTCGGCTGAAGCGGCTTGTCATGAGTATTCCTTCGCGTCTTGCGCGTCCGCTTTGTGTTCCAGGCCCAGTCTTTTGCGAAAGATCCCGGCAGATGAATTCGACACGGCGACGCCTAGTCGGCTTCTCCCCGGAATGTTCAGCCAGAATCCCTTCTTTAACAACAGCAGCGAGCCATTATACCAGGTCGTTTCGCGAACTGACTTAATATCCGCTAGAGGTACTGCAACCCTTTTTCCGACGATGGGAACAAGAAGCAGTTCGTCTTCCTTCAGAAGGGCTATACCGGGCGATTGAATTACGCCATTTACGATGAGGCTGTCCACCGGTTCACCTCCGTCAGCAGGCACAGAACTACGCAGGGCTTGTACCCGCTTACCAACGACCCCATAGACTATCCAAGCACCGAAGCCCATGGACGCAAACGCCAGAATGTAGAACGCCTTTGTGCCGAGGAATGGATAGAAAGCCGCGGTCAATGCACCGGGGATGAGGATCAAAGCTGCAACGAAGATCCTCAAAAGCTCGGGTTCCCAGAGCCACTTCTGGAATACGCTCTCCTTACTCTTCTCCATGACGTCCTTTCTCCCACACTTCAATCACTCTGTCTGCGACCTGCTCTGGTGTTAGATGGTCTGTGTCAATTTCGTATTGAGCGGCGCTCCTGTATTTGGGATTTCTTCGTTCCAGGACTTCCGCGACCTCTTCAGTAAAGCTCTTCCCGCCAGTCAACGAAGGCCTTTCAGTACCCTCCTGAATTCGCGAGACGATCGCACTCACTGAAGCCTTGAGCCAGATAATAAGGGCGTTCGCCTGCAGGGCATCGATATTCTCAGGCCGTTCAATGATCCCTCCACCCGTATCAATAACAATGTTGTCAAGCTTTGCCAACTCGCGAGCGACTTCAGACTCCATATCGCGGAATTTCGGCCAGCCATGCTTCTCCACAATATCCGGAATCGACATGCCGGCCTTTTCGACTATTCTCGCATCCATAGCAATACAGTTCATGTTGAGACGCTTGGCGACAAGATCTCCTACTACGGTTTTTCCGGTACCGCGATACCCAATCAGTGCTATGTTCATGATTCCAGATGTTCCATTACTACCCGACGCATCACTTCGACAGGTGCGTCAACGCCGGTAAAACGTTCGAATTGCAGAACCGCCTGGTTGACAAACATCTCGATTCCGGGAATTGCTTTAAGGCCGCGAGCCTTCGCCTCGGCCTGCAGCTTCGTTTCAAGGGGCGTGTATACAACATCAAAGACAACCTGCTCAGGGCGAAATAGGTCGGGAGAAATCAGTGAGGCATCTACGTTTGGATGCATGCCGACCGGTGTACAATTGATGATTACATCAGCGTTATCCATCGCTGCCGCAACAGAACTCTCGTTCAACGACCCGGACTTGATGACGGCATCCGTGCCGGTTTCCAGGTCAGTTGTCAACCCCTGAAGCAGAGCCTCATTAATATCCAGGATTGTAAGTTGCCCCAGTTTGGTGTTCCAGGCAAGAGTGAATGAGATCGCCCTCGCCGCACCGCCTGCCCCCAACATCAGGATGTTCTTACCATCAACTTCTACACCGCTGTCAACAAGGGCCTTTAACGCACCAGACCCATCCGTGCCCAGTCCGATTAACTTGTCCCCTTCGTGAATGACGGTGTTAATTGCACCGATGCTGCGGTCTACCTCCGCAATTTCATCCACATATTTCATTACTTCACTCTTGTGCGGGATAGTGACACTCATTCCTCGAAAGTTCTTCATCGCACGCATGCCTGCTAATGCGCCCTTCACGTCCTCGACCGGACAGGCCACATAAACGAAGTCCAGGTCCAAATGCTCATAGGCGGCATTGTGAATTGCCGGCGAAAGGCTGTGCGCAACCGGATTGCCAATAACTGCGCAGAATTGGGTGCTGGCGCTAATTGACCTCATTTTTCATGAAACCTCCTTCAGTTCATTGAGTAATCAGTCTAGCATATTTTGCGCACATAAAGTTACCCGCACCAAGTGATTTCGCGATTTAACACGCGCAAACGCGACCTGTGAAACCCATCTCATAAAAGGGCGCTGCAACTCTCCTCCCATTCATCGCCGTCTTGTACGGTTCCTATATAACACGCACTCCAGAACCAGGTCAAAGCGCAACACTTGGGCTTCTGCACACATTGTGTCACGGTCTTCCGCGCCCAGTCAACTCGTCTATGGTCAGCACTCACCATTTGAGAGCTGGGGGAGTTGTCGGGGATCTTCGCAAGCGTCCGCGAATGGCTCTATGTTAAGACCCTATGAAATAAGGACTTTGACGCGATGCGGATGAGTAAACTGACGTTGTCCGGAAGGATAGCAGAAAGGTGTGGTGACGGTGGAGGGATTCGAACCCCCGACCCGAGGATTATGATTCCTCTGCTCTACCAGCTGAGCTACACCGCCACCTTTATGACCGTCGAAAGGCTGCGCGTTGCTTTGATTATAGCGCAAACGGGCGGAGATTGTCCAGATTGCCCGGGACCGGCTCGCGCAGCAAGCGAAACGCCTCTACGCGTTCGAGCGCGCACGGTCGGCCTTCAGACCCTCGACTCTGGGTATGGTGTAAGTACCGATGACCATCTGGTCAATCATGCTGACGTCGGTCGCGAACTCGCGCGCGTGCTCGAGAGATATCTTTTCATCCTTGTAAAGATCGTAAAGGTACTTCTCGATTATGAACGAGTGGGAGGTGGTCTGCTGCATGCCGATATGGATGAGCTCGGAACTTCCCGAGACGATCCCTTCGCTGATCTGTTTCATATCCTGGAACATTACTTCGATGGCCGGGACCCTGCCACCGCCGATCTTAGGAACCAGTCGCTGATGGATGATGCCCTTCAGAGCATCTTTCAGCTGCAATCTCACGAGGTCGCGCTCGACCGGATCAAAGAAGCTTACGATCCTGTTGGCGCACTCCGCGGCCGTGTTCGAGTGAAGCGTGCTCAAAACGAGATGGCCCGTAGCGGCGGCATTGATGGCTGCGCGGATCGTGTCTGCATCTTTCATCTCACCGATAACAATGACGTCCGGGTCGTGCCGAAGAGCGCCGCTCACACCCATCCCGAAATCCGGCACATCCAGTCCGGTATCCCTCTGCGAGATGATGCATTTCTTGTTCATATGGACGTACTCGACCGGGTTCTCGATTGTGAGTATGTGCTTCTGACGATGGCGGTTAATGTAATCGACCAACGCGGCCAGGGTCGTTGTTTTCCCGCAACCGGTCATGCCAACTATGAGAAAGAGCCCCCGATGCTCGCGCGCTATCTGCTCGAGCACGTTTGCTGGCAAGCCCAGGTCCTCAAACGAGGGAATAGTTTCCGGAAGGAACCGTAACGTAAAGTGAATAGCACCATGTTTGTAGAAAGCGCTGCAGCGTGCATAAGCGATACCCACTTCGTGGAAATTGAAACTGATCTGTTTCTCCGCCTGGAACCTCTCGTACTGTTCGGCCGGCGCCATTTGCTTGAGCAGCTTATCAATCTGGATATTCGTAAGCTTGCCCGTCAGATCCGTCCTCGTAAGCTCGTTGTCAATTCGTATCAGCGGGGGTTCGTCCGGCTGAAGATGTACATCCGAAGCCGTCTTCTCCTGCATCATCGTGAAAAGCGCGGTGATGCTGAGTTCCTGCTCCACGTACATGTCGCCATGGACATGCCAGACTTCGTCTATCGGCAGGACGGAACTGCAACCCTCCAAGAGCTCTATTGCAGAACCGTCAGCTACCGCGATGCCTTCCGCCGGGTACTTCAGCGTCGCGACGGAACCGTCGGTCTTGAGCTCGTATTTGCCCTTGAACTTACCGAGCGCCTTCTCTAAATTTTCTTTTCCGGAATCCTGAAGCCCTTTAACCCGCATCGACACGTCTGCAAAGCTCTGTTCGACTTCGGGCCGAAAAACAACGATCTCGACCCGGCGAGACACCATAACGATCTTGCGGGCTGCACCCTGGGTTCTCGATATTTCGCTTTCCGCGACCTCCAGCACGCCCACAAACGATTTGGCATCGTGCATACCTAAGATTAGATCTGCCACTTCATATCACCTCATCACACAATGTCTCTCACAACATTCCCCCGCAACGCTACTTTGCTGGATCCTAGCACGATCCGTCGCCCGCCGTCAATCCCATCGCGTTGGACGCAATGCCGTGCACGGAGTATAATAGGAGCGCTTCACAATAAGTGGAAAGAAGATACGTGTCATGCTGAAGAAACTTGCTAAACACCTGGCGATCACCTCTTTGTACCTGCTATTCGGGTTGAGTCTGGGCTGCTACTACACGGCCACTTATTTCGGGCGCAGCGGGTGGCCGCTGCTTTCATGTGAAGCGCTCTCGGGCGTGCTTCTGTATTATCTCTCCGTTGTCAACCTTGCCAACGCGTCGACCGAGCTACAGGCTGTCCATTGGATGCTCTCATTTGTTGCGGCAGGTTACCTCTGGATTGGGGCCCTATGCTTTGCTGCGAACAGGTTCTACACCGGGATGTCTCCTCGCCGCCTTCAAGGTGCTGGCATGGCAGGCGGGCGGTTCGCCTGTCTGGGGCTACCCTTAGCGCTGGCAACAATCCCGCTGTCTGCCCCGATTCCGTTCATGGTCCTGTGGATCGGCGATACGGGTGACGGATTCTCCTGGTCGCGTTTCATCGCCGTATGCCTTCGTCGTGCCTTCGTCGACCTGCCGACCTGGCAACAGCTATCCTCATCACGCAGATAACCGTTCTTCGCAAGAAACTGGGTGGCGGCTGGAAGCGTTTGTTCTGGACCTTCGCCCTGGCGGGTGCAATGCCATTGGTTCTCACGATTGGATTCGGGTTCCTCCTATCATTTCTGTTTCGGACCTTGTTCCCGTGACAAGCGGCCTGGTGCTAGAACTTCGTCAAAGGCACTGTACCAACGAGAGCCGTTGCACAATCGGGGCAATCTCACTTACAACGCGGAACGGCCCAGATCACGTTTGACACCTCCGGCGCGCTGTGATAGAATTCTACTGCAGCCAGTGATGCGTAATGTTCCGGATTTCAATTAGTTAGCGAGGTCTCTCCGTTGCCGAATGTCGCTGCTGAAATCGATGAGCTTATCCGCGCACGGTACGCGATACTCTACCTCATCACGTGGGAGGAGAACAGGGCCAAGCAGATACTGCTTCGTATTGCGCAGGATCAGAAGAAGGATATCTTCGAATGGAGCGTTACGGACGGCCTGAGGCACTTGGCGAAACTGCACACAAAGGAACCCTACAAGGAACATTCCCGGGACCCGCTTGTTGCGCTGAATCATGTGCTGCAGTCCACAGTACCGGCGCTTTACGTCTTCAAGGACTTTCACCTCTATTTAAAGAAACCCGAGATGATCCGCCAGATGAGGGATGTGGCGCACACGTTGCGTCATACCAAAAAGACGCTCATAATCGTATCCCCTCTTCTCGACATTCCGACGGAACTGGAGAAATCCGTCACTATTGTCGATCTGCCTCTGCCACGATCGGATAATCTTGGCGCCCTTCTTGACAAATTGATACACAGAGCCTCACGCGACCGCCGTCTCAAGGTGGATCTGCTGCCGGAGGACCGTGCCAACCTCGTCAAGGCCGCGCTCGGCCTTACCCTGGAAGAAGCTGAGAACGCGTTCGCGCGCGCAATGGTAAAGGACGGCACCCTCAATGCGGGAGACGTGCCGGCGGTACTGGAAGAGAAAAAACAGGTCGTACGCAAGTCCGGGCTCCTCGAGTATTTCTCGACCGACGAGCGGATGGAGAGCGTCGGCGGGATGGACGTGCTGAAGGACTGGCTTGTGAAACGGGGAAACGCGTTCAGCGACGAAGCGCGCTTGTACGGCCTGCCTGAACCGAAGGGAGCGCTGCTGGTGGGAATACAGGGGTGCGGTAAGAGCCTGGTGGCAAAAACAGTCGCAACTCTGTGGAACCTTCCCCTGTTGCGCCTGGACATGAGCTTGATTTTTTCCGGGTTTATAGGTGCATCTGAAAGCAATATGCGTAAAGCGATCAAGACTGCTGAATCGATCGCGCCCGCTGTTCTCTGGATCGACGAGATCGAGAAAGCATTCTCCGGGGTCGCAAGCTCGTCCATATCAGACGCCGGCACGACTGCACGCGTCGTGGGCACGTTCCTTACCTGGATTCAGGAGAAAGACTCCGCGGTGTTCGTGGTAGCTACCGCTAACTCCATAGAGTCGCTTCCGCCCGAACTGTTGCGCAAAGGAAGGTTCGACGAGGTGTTTTTCGTTGATCTCCCGACGTCCCGCGAGAGACGTCAGATCTTCACCATCCATCTGGCCAAGAGAAAACGGGATCCCGAAGCATACGATCTCGACGTGCTGGCGAAAGAATCTGAAGGGTTCAGCGGGTCCGAGATCGAGGAAGCTATCGTCTCGGGAATGCACGACTCGTTCGCCGAAAAACGGGAGGTCGAAACGCCCGATATACTCAACGCGCTACGCGAGACGGTACCGCTATCGGTCACTATGAAGGAGAAGCTCTCATTTTTCCGACAGTGGATGCAGACGCGGGCTCGACCGGCATCGTCCGAGAGCCCGCCTGACATCACCTGACGGGGAGCCATACGGTCGATGAGCGTTTTCAAGTGGATAGAACCGGTTGTCCCCGGTCGGCGCAAGAAGGCCGGACGCAAAGGTGTGTCGGTTGGAGAAGGCGACAGCGTCGCCTTGTTCGGAATCGCGGAGAACCGCAGGAACTCCGGACAACTCACCGAGGCCACGGAATACTACGAGAAGGCGGTCTGTTTCGATTCCGGCTTGTTCGACGCGTGGATAGGGTTGGTGGACAGTTTGGTGCGCCTCGGCATGATCGAGAAGGCTGATGACACAGTTGAAAAAGCGCTACAGCTCTACCGAATGACGAGACCGTTTTACGCTCTGAAGGCGCTCGTGCTGCTTCACCAGGAACACGATACGGAGTCAATGAGTTACTCGGACATCTCTGTGGAAAAGGACGAAGCGGATTGGTATGCCTGGTTCGTGAGAGGTGAGATAATACTGACGCGCAAGCCGAGCGCGACCCGTACCCAGAACGCGCGGTACTGCTTCGAGAGAAGCATCGAACTTGCGCAGACCCAGTGGGCTGCCTGTCTCTGGGCGGGGCTGGTATACTTGATCACGCACCATCCGGCTCCGGCCGCGGCCTACCTCGCCGAATCAGCGCACCTCAACCCTCTTAACGCGTTTACATGGCTGAAGCTGGGAGACACGTTCAGAATCTTGCGCTTTTTTGATCAGGCGAAATTCTATTATGAGCAGGCGCTGGATGTCGATCCGGGATGCACGCCGGCCAAACGCGGCATTGCCGAGGCAAGAGCATCCCGCTCACGCATAGTTTATCTTATAGACGTCGAGTCCGCCCGGGCGCGTTGGACTCGGATGTTTGCGTTGGACCGCAGCCGTAAGTCAAAGAAGGAGTGAGGAGCCGTTAGAGATATGGACCAGACAACCTACGTGAATCCCCTTGTCGAGCGGTTCGCAACGCCGCAGATGGTGGAGGTGTTCTCGCCGCAAAAAAAGTTCTCAACGTGGCGGCGCGTCTGGCTGGCGCTTGCCGAAGCCCAGAGCGAGCTCGGACTTGATATCACGCCGGAACAGCTCGAGGAAATGCGGCAGAATTTGGACAACATTGACTTCGAGACGGCTAAAGCGCGGGAGCGCGAGATCCGGCACGACGTCATGGCGCACGTTTACGCGTTCGGGCTGCAGTGTCCGAAGGCTAAACCCATAATCCACCTCGGCGCGACCAGCGAGTTCCTGAACGGCAATACGGACCTGCTGTTGATGCGCGAGGCCCTGATGCTCGTCAGAGGACTGCTCGTTAACGTGCTCGAAAGGATCATGAAGTTCGCCGAGAAGCACAGCGATCTCCCGACGCTCGGGCTGACGCACTTTCAGCCGGCTCAACCGGTCACGGTCGGCAAGAGAGCCGTCCTGTGGGCCCAGGATCTTCTGTTCGACCTTGACGGGATGGAACGGTTGCTCGCAGAAATGAAATGTCGTGGGGCAAAGGGTACCACCGGCACGCAGGCGTCATATCTGCACCTCTTCGATGGTGACCACGACAAGGTGAAACGACTTGACCGGCTGGTGGCGCAGAAACTCGGATTCTCAAGGACGTTTCCCGTAACCGGACAGACGTACCCGAGAAAAGTCGATACGCACGTTGTGACCGTGCTGGCGGGAATCGGCGAAAGCGCGCACAAGTTCGCCACGGATATGAGGCTGCTGCAGGGATTCAAGGAGGTAGAGGAACCCTTCGGGGAGAAACAGACGGGCAGCTCCGCCATGGCCTACAAACGCAATCCGATGCGTTGCGAGCGGTTGTGTTCGCTGGCCAGACACCTGATGCTCGCGCCGGTGCACGCGTCGTTCACGAGCGCGACGCAGTGGTTCGAACGGACGCTGGACGACTCGGCCATACGGCGAATATACATCCCCGAGGCGTTCATGACATGCGACGCCGTGCTGAACCTCTACCTGAACGTCATGGAGAATCCGGAGGTATACCCGGAAATGATGGCAAAACGTCTCGAAGCGGAACTTCCTTTCATGGCCACCGAGACGATCCTCATGGAGTGCGTTAAACGCGGTGGCGACAGGCAGAAACTCCACGCTGTCATACGCGACCACGCGATGAGCTCAGCGCGACGGGTCAAGGAGGAGGGTAAGGATAACGACCTCATTGAAAGGCTCGCGTCCGACCCGGAAGTACCCCTGGGCCGCGGTGAGATAGAGTCGCTGCTGGACCTGCGCAAGTTCGTCGGACGCGCACCTGAACAGGTCGCTGAGTTCATCAAGGCGCAGATTAGGCCCGTGATGGAGAAGTACACTGAGCTGCTCGGCGAGAAGTCCGACGTGCACGTATGAGGCTGGCGCAGTGAGTCAATTCACGACTTGCCGAGGTAATCGGAACGTTGGCGGGCCGGCGACCGCCTGTTAAGATACACGGCGGCCAGAATTATGATAGCAAGTGCTGCAGCCGCAACGCCCACCGAATTGTTGGCCGGCGTCAGTGCGGGGCCGGTTATGTGTAGAAACGTAGCTCCGTAAATCCCCCACGGCTGTCCCTCGATTCTCTGGGCGAACTCGTACCATCCTGTGCCAAATTCCCACGTGTCGAAACACGCGTACATGGGTGTACCATCGTCATCCCCGTACCCGATAGCGGTCACAAAGTGGTCCGACGCGCCGTCCGCATCTGTATCGACGAGAAGAACGACCGGCCTGTCTGCGTCGATCTCCGCGCGGAAGTCCTCCCAGGTCAGATCTTCCCAAGACAGGTTCTGAACGGACATGGACACCCAGGGAGTTACTTCGTGCAGATACCCTTCAAACGCGTCATCGACGTCGGAAAACCGGCTCCACCCGTAAGGCAGATCAAGTACACTCTGAGATGTTCTCATGTAGTCTGCCACGCAGTTGTCCTGATGTTCGTCCCCCGATGGCCATTCCGACCTGTCAGGCTGGATGTCATCGCGCGTGTCGAGCGGAAGAGAGTAATCATCATAGTGCTCAGCGCTGGCAATCATCTTATTCGCAGCAGCGGTTTGAGTGGTGGCGTCGCCCGGCACCAGTTTGTGGCCCAGCCCGTCGTAGTACCCTATTACCATGCCGGCAGCCGTAGGACCACAACCGTTGTACCAGAGGTACTCCGGCACGCCGGAGATCACTTTCCCGGGAACAAGATCTTTCGTGGCCCTCTGGAACACCACACCGGGAGGCGGGATAGGTCCTGTCGTACTATAAGAATCATCCTCGGGGAGTTTGGACGTCTGGGCGTAGGTGACACCAAGAGACAAACCAAGAAGAATTGTCAGAGAAGCGACAAGAATCCGCCTCATACCGCTACCTTCCCCTCAAAATGAACCGCCATCTGCAGGGTATTCCTGCCTATGGAAGTCTAGCTTAAATGATCCGGCGTGTCAAGGGCGAGCTGGAACCGCTGTCATAGCTCCGTGATAATGTCCTCTTGTGAGCTCGATAGAAATGTCCTCTATGGTAACCTCCTTTGAGAAGGAGGTGATTATGGAGGGAGAATTGTTGATGAGTGCGAAGGAGAGGCGTCGCAAGGTGGAGTTCGAAGGTATAGTAGAGGGTCGTATGACGGTCCGGGAGG
>CBFDCQ010000081.1:0-14029 GCA_965603355.1 uncultured bacterium | reverse complement strand
TGATTAACCGAAATACCTTGACAATTCGCGCCTATTCTGGTAAAATCGCTTCGAGTCGGGAAAGATCACATCTACTATCCGGGGGGTTCTGTCTTGACCTTTCTGATACGTGCTTTGGAGGAATTCGGAGGAGAATTACATTTGATGTTCGGAGAAAGGGGGTGGTGAAGGGACGAATAATACTTCATTTAATGAGTAGTTGACATGCCCGGACGATGAGGCATCGGTGAGATAGTTGTTGCAACTTCATGTAGGGGGAGGTAGGGAAAATCATGAAAAAGTCACGTGGATTCACATTGATCGAGTTGCTGGTGGTCATAGCGATCATCGGCATACTGGCGGCGATACTGCTGCCGGCGCTGGCGCGCGCCCGCGAAGCTGCGCGTCGTGCATCCTGCGCGAACAACCTGAAACAAATGGGGCTGGTATTCAAGATGTACGCAAACGAAAACGACGGCAGCTTCCCGTCGATGAAGAGGATGCACACGGATCGGGACGCCCAAACACCGGCAACTCCCTATGCGGGGCAGTGTACAATTATTAACGACGCTGATTGGTCCCTTGAGTATTACGGCCTATACCCGGAATACCTGACGGACTGGAATGTTGTGGTGTGCCCGTCCGATGCCACAGGTCTCGACTGGCTTGAAATGGGCACGTGGAACTTTGCCGACGACCCGAACCTAGCGATCGACCCTTGCCGGTTCATGGACACGTCTTACCAGTACCTGGGCTGGGCGATAAACCAGGACAGCTGGGCTCGTCCTGGCTTTACCGGTAATGAGCAAGCAGTCAAGGATGTTGCACTGGATGTATCGTCTGAGGCGAAATGGGATGTTATCAGGACCTACGTTCGTTTGGAGTTCGTCGACGGCCTCTGGGACAGGTTCTCCGACGCCACAAACGACTGGGACGGAGATGTATGGTACCTTACCGACCCGGGGGCAAATCCGGGCGCTTTCGACCAGGATATTTCCGCCAACGGAACCACCTACTACCGTCTTCGCGAAGGTATCGAGCGGTTCATGATCACAGACATCAATAACCCGGCGGGGTCGGCGTCCGCGCAGAGCGAGATTCCCGTGATGTGGGACGATGTGGGCGGTATAACCTGGGGTGGCGAGCTTGGGATTCCCTTTAACCACCAGCCCGGCGGCGGCAACGTGCTTTATATGGATGGCCACGTCGAGTTTATCAGGTACCCGGGCGATTTCCCTGTGAATGCAGCCTGGTATGCGGCCGCCGATTATTAGAGTACTGAAGACTGCTCGGTGAAAGAGCGAACGGCGGGGCCGGAAGACCACAATGAAACGTGGTCTTCCGGCCCTGTTCTGTCTATGAGGGAGGTCCAACCTGCCGCTCGTGTGGACTAGTTCGGGTCGCGGGCCGTCTCTAGATGGCCGGTCTGCCGCCGCAATGTCGGTACCAGCGCGACGCAGGCGATGGCGGCAGCCAGTAGCAGCAGTCCGATGGTGCTGGAGAGGGGGACGGCCGGGGTATCGTCGCTGTCCAGAGGGTCGTACCCGAACACCACTTCCGTGCCGTCATCAATCCCGTCCTCGTCGGTATCCGCGACGAAGGCGTTGGTGTTTGTTCCGGTCGGATTCGTCACCGGGTCCCATAGCATGTCCTCGTAATCCTCCCAATCGTTCTGGCCGTTGTTGGTGACTTCGTAGCCGTCGCTGAGCCCGTCGTTGTCCGTATCCGGGTCGGTCGGGGACAGACCGAGCGCCGCCTCCGCCTCATCCGACAGACCGTCGCTGTCGCTGTCGGGGCTGACATAGCTTTCGTAGAGCGAGGCGACCTCGCTGGCGCTCAGTACCCGGTCGTAAATGCGGTAATCGTCCAGCAGACCGTCATGACGATAGCCGAACCGCGCGTCGCCGACGAGCGCTGCAGGTCCCGGGAACTGGTGTCCCTGTGCGTAGTTGCCGGCCGGCGCGCCGTCGATGTAGAACCTGCTGACGGTGTTGTCATCCGCGTCGTACGTTACCACGAGGTGGTGCACCGTGTTAAGCGCCGGGACTCTCCCTCGGAAGACCACATCCTCCTCCTCGCCGATTACCATCTTCATTGCGCCGTCGGTCTCGACGACCAAGTGGGCGGCGCCGTCACCGGCTGCGGTGTGCTCCATCAGCATGACCGGGTTTTCCTCTTCCGGCCACTGGTCGACTT
Organism: uncultured bacterium; assembly: GCA_965603355.1. GTDB lineage: Bacteria > Hydrogenedentota > CBFDCQ01 > CBFDCQ01 > CBFDCQ01. Next base: position 11,854 of record CBFDCQ010000081.1, on the reverse strand, counting down.
TCAGCCAGAACGAGAACGTTACCTGCGCCATCGCGCTCGGACCGCTGATAGACACGTAGTCGTCGCCATCAAGATCCAGCGCGTTGCCATGAGCGCCCGCCGCCCATGCGCCGCCGGTCTTCGTGCCGTGGTAGTTGCCGGTCTCGTCGGGAACGGCCGGGCCGGAGTCCTCGTCGAATCTCCAGTGCGCGACGAGATCTTCGGAGAAGAGGACGTCAAAACCTTCCGCGCCGGTCCTTGCCGTGACAGAATCCGACCACCCACCGACGTTCTGTGGTTCGGCCCATTTGTCGCGGGTGCGAACGCGATACTCGTACCGGGTACTTGGCGTCACACCCACCTGTGCGTAGTAGGGGCTGGTCTGCCAGCCGCTGTCGTTCCCGTTGCCGGTGGTCTCGTCGAAGTAGTACTCGACACCGTGGCGATCTTCGGCGGTGGTGGCTGACATGACGGTCGCGCCGCTCCCTACAGCTTGCGGAGGCGAAGCCCAGGCAGCCGGATCGGGATCGGGCGGATCGGTGTCTGCCGGCAGGTTCGGCGCGAGTCTCAGGGATGGGTCGCCGTATATGCTGTACTCGGCGACGTTGGACCACCTCGCTTCGGTATCTATCGGAGTATCCTGTTTCACGTCGTGAAGCGCCTGACCGCTGGTTACGCCGTCGGCGCCGTCCCCGACAACTTCAGATACGTACTTGTACAGCATGACGTCAGCCGAGGGACCCCAGGCAAGCCGTGTCGCGCCGATCGTGCATATGCCGCCCTCTTTCAGCAGCGCGTACGTCAGGTTATCGGTGTATTCGGGATAGGAATTGTCGCACGAAGCCGCAAACGTGAACGATGGATGGTCGTCATCGAGCAGATCCGTGTGATCGCGGTGCGCAAAGTAAGCGGATTCCCACGTGCCGTGCGATATACCGGTGACCAATCCGTAATACGGGCTGGTACCCCATACGTTCATTGTGTACTCGTAAGATTCGCCGTGCGTGCTCCAGTTATACAAGTACTCGGGAGTCGGCACTATCCAGTCGTGTGCATCGTCATATACGCGCGTAACGGGCCATCCGGCAGGTTCGAGGATATCCGTCCTGATATTCTCGCCCAGGTTATAGTCCATATCGTCCGGAATGGAAATGAGTTTGTTAGCCATCCACTCGGTGTCAGAGCGTGTTTCGAAGTAGACTGTCTTGGCCAGGATCGAGTCGAGAACGGTGATATCATCAACGCTGGAGTAGTAGGGAATCCTGCCCACCATCACTTCCCAGTAAATGTCTACTCCACCGGCACCGAAATCGTCGAGACGTTCACCGTACCACCCGTCGCCATCGTCATCCCAGTCACCGGTCAACTCGGCGTAATAGAAGTCGCAGGGTACCTTGTCGCGCGGGTCGGTAGAATACCCCCACGGCCAGACCGCTTTCATAGGCACCGTTCCGCCTGTAGGCCTCGGGTCGCCGATCAGCAGCACGAACTCGATATCGTCGGCTTCGTAATTCGATTGCAGCCAGGATCGGATGTTCTCCGCGGCGGTATTGCCGGAACCGCCGCCGAACTCGTCCTCGGTTATGACCTGGACCGTATAGCCAAGCGACGTCTTGTGGCTGACGAAATCGGCCAGCTCGGTTGAGGCGCTTTCGATGGTGTTCCGGGTGATGATTGTATATCCGCCGTCGCCCACGTCCTTGGCCGTCAGCGTCGCGCCGTAATCGGCGGCGGCCTGGTCGAAATTCGCGGCAATCCGCTGCACTCTGGGTCGCGCGCGCATATCCGCACTGGTCATCGCGATGGCTTTGCCGCCGGCTGTATCGTCGCGATCGAACGTGACGCTGACTTCCGTCCCGGTCAGCCGGAGCAGATCGCCGGTGACCGGGTTGTACTTCACGAGCGGCACGCCAATCGTCGCCAGCTGCCATTTGTGGAGCCGGCCTGTATGCAGTACGCGCGCGCGCTGTTCCGGCCATAGCGCGTCGCGCTCGTAGACGGCCGCGTCGCGCCCATCGACAATCGTCTTGTCCCTCGGCCAGCGTTCGACTTTCCGGCCGCCGACCCATGCCGTGTCCGGCGGCAGAGGTTCGATCGTCCAGGTGCCGGCAACCGGCTCGAAACCGGCCTGTACGTCAGCCGATACGGTTGAAAGGTCTGCATCAGGCGGCAGGAGCACCGTCAGACGTTTCCACGGAATGCGCGGCTCACCGGGGCGACCCAGCCAATCGACGTCGTCGCAAGTGAACTGCGCTGCGCCGGTCTTTCCCGGCGCGACCTCGACGTGCACGGGGTCCAGCGTCAGGGAAATTGTGTCGCCGCTTGCGGCGGGCACTGTGACCGCCGTCAACAGCGCGGCGAAAAGGATAAACGTCAGAAAACAGGTCCGTCTCATACGTCAAATCCCTTCGGACAGAGTCTTGAACCTCTTGGTTCCATGGGCTTCTCGCGAGAAGGGTATCGCCGGCCGGACAGGCACCGCACGAATGAGACTGGTCCCAGTGCAAGTGCGAGACCGCGAAGGATTGCTGCTACACATCAGGACTAACACTTCCAAGCATTTCCAAACCGACTCTACCGCGTCTGCACCATTATACCAGATATTCCTTGACAACTCCAACGGGTGTCAAGTCCTTTCTGGGGGAGAAGGAGGGTTCGCCGGCTTATGAGCACTATTCGCCGTCTTCGCATACTACTGACCGGATCACGCCGTGGGCTTGAACCGGTTTATCTCATCAAACGCAGCGACGATGTTCTCAACAGGGACTTGTGCCTGGACACAATGGACAGGGCTGAACACGTACCCGCTGCCCTCAGACAGGATTTCAGCGTTCTCCCGCACGTGTAGCCTTACGTCTTCTTCCGACCCGAAGGGCAAGGTGTGCTGCGTGTCCACCCCGCCGCCCCAGAAACAGAGATCTTTGCCGAACTCGCGTTTGAGCCTGCCCACTTCCATATCTTTCGCCGTGAACTGGACCGGGTTCAGTATGTCTATACCGCAATCGATAAGGTCGGGAATGAACGCATAGACCGACCCGCAGTTGTGCATCATCACCTTGTATTTGGATTTCTGCTTAACGTGGGCAACGAACTTCTTGAAGCTGGGCATGAACACCTCTCTCGCAACCTCCGGCGAGATCATCGGGCCAAGCTGGTTGCCCATATCCTTGTGCATCATCATTATGTTGCACACGTCGCCCACCGCGTCATAGAACAGGTCGAAATTGCGGATGAACATATCGGTCACCCGTTCAATGAAGTAGACCGTGAGATCCTTTTTTAGGATGAGGTTCATGAACGCTTTCTCATATCCGAAGTGGTCCTCCGCGGAGAAGCTCGCGAACACGTCGCCGATTACGGCTTTGTCGGTACCCTTGAGCTGCTCGGCCTGCTGCCGGAGGAACTCGACCTGTTCATCCGTGTACCCGCTGAACTCGAACTTCTCATCGACATCGTCCTCGGTTTCCGCGTCCTGGAGCACGTATTGAACAGCATCGAAATAGTAGCCGCCGTCGGGAAGCTTGAATTTGGACCCGCCTTTGTCGAGGATCCAGTCGCCGTTCTCCTGTTGAACAGCGTCGAAGTCTTCCGATATCTTCACCTTGAGCCCGTTAGGCATCGTCCAGTTCTTTTTGGGCAGGTCGTTACGAACGCCGAGACAGTCAAGCGGGCACAGGATCGGCACCGCGTCGATCTGTAACGCGTCGACCACCGAATCCTCGACCATCGCTGAGAGGATATACGAGTCGGAGACCTCCACATCACCGGATTCGATACCCAACGCCTTCTTCAATGCCGCATATGCGTATACATGGATCGTCGACTGTACGCTGCCGCCCAGATCGACCGGGATCTTGTCGACCTCCTCGTGGTTGACCGCTCTCATCACCCTTTCTTTTGATGTCATCAGCGCTCTCCCTGTCGCCCCTGCACGAACTAACCATTGACATCTGCTGTCGTGCAGCTCGATTCGGATTTGTCCCAGCGTGTCTCATAGTACCAAGCTTCCGTGCCAAGAGGCAAGTGCAGAGCTTCCACACAGAGTCCGGCACGGGTAGGCAGTTCTCTCATTGACAGAGGTGTGCGCCTCTGGTATAGTTGCCCGCGGAAAGGAATGCGTAACATCACCATCATTCCTGAACGCGGCTGACCTTTCGCCTCTGTCTAAAGGAGGGGGAGAAAGATGGAGATCACGCGCGTCGGCATCGTCGGGGCAGGCGTGATGGGGGCGGGCATAGCCCATCTCGTCGCCCGAGCCACCGAATGCGAGGTAATACTCGTTGACCTCTCAGAGGACGCGTTAGAGAACGCGATCCGTTTTCACCGGAAATACGTCCAAAGAATGGCAAAACGGACTGATGTGAAGCCGGATCTTGCCAAGTCGGTGCTCGAGAGGGTGGGTACGTCGCTCGATATCGAGGCTCTGAGCGGTTCGCAAATCGTCATTGAGACCGTGACAGAGGATCTAGAGGCGAAAAAAGAGGTGTTTCGGCAGGTGGAGAAGGTAGTGTCGGACGATGCCATTCTAGCCTCATGCAGTTCCGCGCTGTCCATCACGTCCCTGTCCATGGTTGTCGAGGACCCTTCGAGGGTGATAGGGCTTCATTTCCTGAACCCGGCTCCTGTGATAAAACTTGTCGAGATCATACGCGGCATGGAGACTTCTGATGAGACTTTTGAGCAGGCCGAAGCGTTTTGCGCAAGTCTTGGAAGGAAGGTCGTGGTTGCAGCCGACACGCCCGGATCTATCGTTACTCGGCTCGGATTCGTGCTGGTGAATGAAGCGATTTGCGCTCTCCACGAAGATGTTGCGAGCGCTGAGGATATCGACAACGCGATGAAGCAGGCGTACGGTCACTCGATGGGCCCTCTTGCGCTGGCGGACCTGATCGGACTGGACGTGGTGCTCTCGTCTCTGGAGACCATGTACAAAGAGTACTGCGACCCCAAGTATCGCCCGTGTATACTTCTGAGAAAGATGGTTGAGGCGGGCAGGCTCGGCCGGAAGGCCGGAATAGGCTTCTACGAGTATCCGTGATTGCGGTCTGACCGCGCAAGTTAGGATGTAGACGAATCTTTAGTGTGAATCAGACGGTTTGATGCTGTTGAGCTGAAGGAAGGTAGTGCGTGCTGATACGTGCCGATGCACCGTCGCGCGTTGACTTTGCGGGTGGCACACTCGATATCTGGCCACTGTACTTGTTTGAGGGTGGCGGGATAACCGTCAACTGCGCCATTGACCTCAGGAGCTGGGTTACAGTCGAGACGCGCGACGACAACCTGTTCCGTGTTCGCGCGGAAGATATAGATGAGGAACAGGCCGCTGAGGATCTCGATGCGATGCTGGGTGGCGCCCTGGACTTACCGGCGCGCATCGTCAAACATTACGCCCCGCCATGCGGTCTGAACGTTACCACAAGGAACGATGCACCGAAAGGATCCGGGTTGGGGGCTTCGTCGTCCTTGGTCATCGCTTTGAGCGGTGCCATGTGCAAACTGACCTCTCGGGAGATCCCGCCGCAACAGATGGTGGACAATGCCGCAAATCTGGAGGCGCAGTGTATCGGCATACCAACGGGCAAGCAGGATTACTATGCCGCAATGTACGGCGGCGTCAACGCGATCTGGTTCGAGGTAGAGGGCGACCGCGTGGAGCATCTCGACCTGGGAGAGGAAGATCTCCGCGAGATCGAGAGCAGGCTGGTGCTGTCGTTCACCGGCACGTCGCGTTTCTCCGGCGCGAGCAACTGGGCGATGCTGAAAAGCTATATCGACCGCGTCGGGACTGCTGTGGAGAATATCGCGGCGATCAAGAAGACCGCGTTGCGTACTCGTGAAGCTCTCGTGGCAGGGAAGTGGGACTCGCTGGCGAGACTTCTTGCGGAGGAGTGGGGAAACCGAAGGGGGCTTGCCGAGGGGGTGAGCACGCCGCAAACCGAGCGGATTATGATGACTGCACTCGGTGCCGGGGCGCTTGCCAACAAACTTTGCGGCGCCGGAGGAGGCGGATGCATGATAACGTACGTACCGCCCGAATCGCGGGGCGACGTGGAGGAAGCTCTCACGCAAAGCGGGGCAAGACTTCTGGAGTTTAAGATTGCCCGGACCGGTTTGTCGGTGCAGGCTGTGGGTGATTGACTGGGAACCGACGGCTGTTGGCACGAGGGAGACTCAATTCATGACCATAGGCGTGATGAGCGACACACATGCGAACGTGGGACTCATGGACCGCGCGGCCGACCTGATGACAGATAGGTTCGGCGTAACCAAGATCTACCACCTAGGCGATGACTACGAGGATAGCTCCGCGCTGCTCCATCGCGGTATCGAGACTGTGAGGGTCCCCGGAATATATGATAGGGAGTATGGTGATGCGGCGATACCGAGGCGTGTGATGGACACCGCGTCGGGATTGGCGCTGCTCGTCGCGCACGCGGAGAAGACATTACCGGAAAATGAGGTCAGGGCCGCCGACATAGTGCTGGTCGGCCATACGCATCTGTACGAGATCAGGGATATGGAGGGAGCCGTGTTGTTCAATCCGGGTCATCTCAAAGGCCCCCGCCACAAGGGACGGGCGCCAACGTTCGGGATCATCGATATTGGCGAGGACTGTGTCCGTCTGACCATCTGCGATCTGGAAGGGGAAGCGGTAGAAACGCGTCAGGTGACTAGGTGAGTGTGGTCTCTCAACTCGGCGGAGTGTCCCGTCGGCGTTTTGACAAGCGTTCAGGGAGGGTGATATATTGGGGCGCGTGATTCGAAAGGCAAACGGGATAATGAAGAGGACTGCGATTGTCTTGAACGCGAAGGAGCTATGGTCGACACATCGGTTGTCATAAGCGCTTTTAACGAGGAAGAGAATCTCGAGGAACTGTACGCTGAGCTGTCTCAGGTGATGAGCGGGCTCGGCGTGACGTACGAACTCCTTTTCGTAGACGACGGCAGCACTGACGGGACGCGCGACCTGTTACGCAAGTTCTACCAGTCGGATGAGCACGTTCGCGTGGTGCGCTTTGGACGCAATTACGGTCAGCAGGCGGCAAATGCGGCCGGTTTGAAATTTGCCAGAGGCAACATTATCATCATCATAGATGCAGACCTTCAGACGCCGCCGTCGGAAATACTCAAGCTCAGGGAGAGACTCCTCGAGGGTCACGACATAGTGTACGGGGTGCGCAGACAGGTTCCAACCTCTCTGTACAGACGGTTGGGCACGATAGGGGCAAACTGGCTGATAAGGAGAGTGATTCGTCTGGATTTGCCGGATGGCGCGACGTCTTTCCTCGCGATTGACAGAAGGCTCGTGGACGAGGTCAACCAGTTCACGGAGAAGACCAGATATCTCAGCGGATACCTGGCGTGGCTCTCATACGGAAGGTACGCTTCGGTACCGGTTGAACGCAGACCGCGCAAGCACGGCAAGAGCAAGTACACATTCCGGCGGCTGGTCGATCTGGCGATGACTCTTGTAGCGCACTATTCGACCGCGCCGCTCGCGATAGCTTCATATCTGGGTCTTCTGTTGACATTGTGCGGCGCGGTCATGCTTGTGTGCGGCTTGATTTCAAGAGGGTTGGCTTCGCCCGGGAATGTTGCGTCATTTGTGGTACCCGTGATCGGGACCGTGGTTCTATTCTCCGGTGTCCAGCTGGGATGCGTTGGAATACTGGGCGAGTATATCGGGAGAATCTACAACGAGGTGCGAGCTCGCCCGGGTTACGTCATTCGAGAAACGCTCGATCATGATGCCGGAGAGACCGGCGGGCGGGGTGGTCGAGCGGAACACGAGGGCAACAATACTGCTCCGGAGCTCCCCCGTGATCGTTGATGCACACGTCCATATTCATCCAAAGAAAGAAGGGTTAGGTGCGAGGTTTGACGCATCCCTTGACGGGCTGATCGGCTCGCTGGACGCCTCACCCGTTGAGAGGGCGGTTCTCCTGCCCATCGAACCTGAAATTCCCAACGTCTTCGTCGCGGAAGCAGTCGCTAAATATCCTGACAGGTTAATCGCGTTCGCCTCGGTGAGTCCCCTCGCCGAAAAAGACCCTGCCCAGGAGCTGGAACGAGTCATCGAGCGATACGGATTCAAAGGGCTGAAGCTGCATCCGCGAAGGCAGGCGCTTGGCGTTGAGCATGCCGACAAAGTGGCGCGGGTCGTGCGAACGGCGGCGCAGCTCGGCGTACCGACGGTCCTTGACGCGTTTCCGTACGGTGGCAGAGCTCTGCGAGATACGACCCTGGAGCTCATAGAGCGCGTGGCGGAGATGGTCCCGGAGGCCGGCATCATTATCGCGCACATGGGAGGGCACAGGCTTTTCGACGCGCTCACGCTTGCGCGGTCCTCCAGGAACATATACTTCGACACCTCGCTCATACTGACGCGCTTCAAGGGCAGTTCGCTCGAGCAGGACATTTTCTATGCGATAAGGAGGCTTGGACCCGAGCGGTGCATATACGGCTCGGACCATCCTGACGTAGAGCTGTGTGCGAGCTACTCCCTCATGCGGGCGCATCTCGATAAACACGGGTTCTCGGAAAACGAGCAGGCGGAGATATTCGGAGGAACGATCGCCAAACTGATCGGTTTGGACTGATCTGGCGAGAGCCTACGCTGGACGGTCCCGTTGCGCCGCTCACCTACATGCACAGCCCACACAGCTTGGGCCAGAAAACGCGCAGCCCCGCAACCTACCGGCTGATGCTGCCGATACTGCGGGCGAAACGACGAATCCGGTTCAGGGTCAGCTGCCCCTTAAACAACGTTAGTCGCGCTGGCAAAGGTACCTTCAACAAAGGTCGTGGTCAAGTCGCCAGGATACTTGGAGGAACCCGCCAACGATGGTCCATGTATCGTTTGTGCGTGGCACATTATACTTGGTGTAGCATCAGGAATTCAGATGGCAGAGTTGGGGTGAGGCAAATTCAGTGCCGGCAATCTTGGCGATCGAGGTTTCACGGTACCTCGCCGGTCTGCTAGTCTGATTGCGCTGCCGGTTGAGGCTGTTCGTTGTCGGTCTTGAGCCTCAGCTTCAAAGGTCTCTCCTGCAGTCCCTTGCGCTCGAACCTTTCGAGACGCAGTCCATGGAACTGTTCAAGCTCGGGTCCCCATTCGAGCTCACCGGGTCCAAGCTGGCCCAATTCCTTCAAGGTCTGTGCGCTCCGCAAGAATCCGGGTTCTGAACCATCATACTCGAGATAGAGTTCCCAGATGTGGATGTCGCCCGCACGAACACGAAAATCTTCGGTCTCCGCCCAGTAGAAATCCGTTATGTCGAGCACCGTATCGTACTCCTGCGCTTCCGCCGTCAGGAAGTACCAGCCCGGGTTGGCGTTACGGAACTTGAAAAAACCGTCCGTGTCCGTCAAGAAATCTCTAAGCGGAAACTCGTAGTGGATATCGTCCGCATCGTAAAGTGTAACCAGAATCAGTTCATTTCCTGTGTCGTAATACACAGGGTAGTCTCCCAACTCATCCTCGAACGGGAAAAAGGCGAACCCTTTAGCTACGCCCGTCGTTGGCACCGCCGGTAGCACATGATGATGGTGGTGATGGTCATGACTGTCGCAACCGACCAGCACCGCAGTGGCGGCGAAAAGAGTCACAAACAAACACAACGGATATCTGCCTCTGTTGAGCTTGAGCACTTGCTCCACCTCCTCATGCACTCGTCAATGTCCTAAGCTTCCCGTTCCATCTACTATATTGATCGCGGCCAGACGCAAATAGGTTCCCTCGAATCGGGCGGGGATGATATTGACAGTCAGCGCCTCTCTCTGCTAGCATCCGGTATCGGCGCGAACCGAGGTTGCGTAACTGGAGGCGTACAAATGGCGGAAAGCAAGTTCGCTGGACTGCTCAGGGCGAAGATCGACAGCAGACAAGCGCAAGTCGGCGTTATAGGGTTGGGATACGCTGGTTTGCCGCTCGCGGCGCTTTTCGCGACGGCGGGTTTCCGGGTTACCGGTATTGACACTGATTTGGATCGGGTCGAAAGAGTCAATCGTGGCGAGTCTTACATTCCCGATGTGGCCTCAGAGCAGTTGACGAGCCTCTCGGAGTCGGGATCTCTTCGCGCTACCGCGGATTATGCGGCGCTGGCGGAGCTGGATACTATCAGCATATGCGTTCCAACGCCATTGAGCAAGACGCGCGAACCGGATATCTCGTACGTTGTAGAGGCTGCGGGCGGAGTAGCGGAGAACGTGCGCTCGGGACAGTTGATCGTTCTTGAGAGTACGACGTATCCGGGCACGACCGAGGAGTTGATCCTTCCGAAACTCCAGTCAAGCGGGCTTCGTGTGGGTGAGGGCTTTTTCTTGGCCTTCTCGCCTGAACGAATAGACCCTGGAAACATAGACTACAGTATCGGGAACACGCCCAAGGTTGTAGCTGGGATCACCCCCAAGTGCAGCGAGTTGGCTCAAACCCTTTACGGCACAGTAATTGAGCGCCTGGTTCCGGTTTCGACGACGAGGTGCGCCGAGATGGTGAAGCTGCTGGAAAACACGTTCAGATACACGAATTTGGCGATGGTGAACGAGCTGGCCATAATGTGCGGGAGGTTAGGAGTGGATGTCTGGGAGGTTATAGACGCCGCCGAGACGAAGCCGTTCGGCTTCATGTCGTTCCTTCCCGGACCGGGTCTCGGAGGTCATTGTATACCGGTCGATCCCTTATATCTGTCGTGGAAGCTGAAGACGCTGAACTATACGGCTCAGTTCATCGAGTTGGCCGGCCAGATAAACGCCGACATGCCGAACCAGGTTGTTCACAAGATCGTTGACGCTTTGAACGAGGCCTCCAAGAGCGTCAAGGATTCCAGGATACTCATTCTCGGCGTCGCGTACAAGAAGGATGTCAGCGATACCCGCGAGTCACCCGCGTTAGACATTATGCGCGCTCTGCTGGCAAAAGGAGCGATTCTGTCCTACATTGACCCGTTCGTGCCCCAGCTTGAGCTGGACGATCAGACGTTCCGCTCACTTGGGATCGACGCGGGGATTCTCGAGCAGTCCGATTGTGCGGTGATAGTCGCGGACCACTCCCGGTTTGACTATGATTTGATAGTCAGTCACTCGCAGGTCGTTGTCGATACGCGCAACGCGACGCGCTGCGTTACGGGCGATAAGTCGAACGTGGTCAAGCTCTAGAGGGAAGGTCGAGCAGCCGAGGGCGATGTTGACCGGTCCGCGGTTTCCGCCCAACTTGACAGGATGTGCCAAGGTTTGATATAGTCTTTTGCGCCATTGAGAAGGGAATCCCGGTCGGCCCTGTTCCTGAATGAGAGTTCAATCTCTGCGAGGCTGGTTCGGTATCACCAGGCTGGCGTAGCTCAAAGGTAGAGCAGCCGCCTTGTAAGCGGCTGGTTGGAGGTTCGATTCCTCTCGCCAGCTCCATGGAACAAGCCTTGAGATTCAGGCACCGAAGTTATACAATGTTGGGGAGGTTCCCGAGTGGACAAAGGGGGCAGACTGTAAATCTGTTGCGTAACGCTTCGGAGGTTCGAATCCTCCTCTCCCCACCATACGGTCTATTCGGCATAAGCAGCGCATCGGCGCAAGAGAAGGCTAGTGCAAGAAGAAGCGGGAATAGCTCAATTGGTAGAGCATCAGCCTTCCAAGCTGAGGGTCGCGGGTTCGAGCCCCGTTTCCCGCTCCAGAGGCGAGTTGTGCCCGCGTAGCTCAGCTGGTAGAGCGCATGCATGGTAAGCATGAGGTCACCGGTTCGATCCCGGTCGTGGGCTAAGATAAGTGCCTGAGGGAGAAAATGGCGGTTTCGTGTTGGGCGTGGCGAGGGACGCGACAATTGAGAATGGAGGCGTGATAGGAGATGAGCAAGAAGAAGTTTGAGAGGACGAAGCCGCACGTA
>CBFDCQ010000080.1:0-14164 GCA_965603355.1 uncultured bacterium | reverse complement strand
TCAAAATCTGCCGTGCCACGGAAAACCCCCGTGGTATAGACGTTGCCGGCACTGTCCACAGCGATGCCAAGCCCCCAGTCGCCGCTCGTTCCGCCCATTCGCTTCGCCCAGCCAAAGTTGCCGCTGGAATCCAGCTTCGACACGAAGATGTCAGCCCAACCGGCTGAAGTCAGGTTGTAGGTGCCCGTTCCCGGGTCAAAATCTACCGTGCCCGAAAACAACCCCGTGGTATAGACGTTGCCGGCACTGTCCACAGCGATGCCATAACCGTAGTCCCTTTCCGTTCCGACCATGGCCCTGGCCCAGACAAAATTGCCGTCCGCGAACGCACCTTGTGCGGAAATGAGCGACAACACGACACCAGCTACAAACAGAAAAGCGTACCTTTTCATCGATCTACCTTCCCAGTTCAACTACACACATTTCCCCAAAGACAAGAACAGTTCACACTCGTGTTGGTCTCAGTTCTGTGATTCAACGTATGGCAGGCACAATCGTACTGCTTAAACAACGCGCACTTTCGATGGAAGCGACTCATACTTCCCCCTCAACAGCGCACAGGATCTCAGCAACGATTCGACGCTACTCCTCCCCCAGGCAGATAACGTCGGCAGGGATAATACGAGGGTAATTCTATCCAGGCATTCCCCCCTGGTCTACCCTGACCGTACCAGAATAGCACTGGACCCGAACAATGTCAACAAAATCATATGAAAAATGCGACATACGACCGGGAAGTCATTCCCAGAAAACTAGTTTTGACTGCCGTAAACCTGGTGCGGTCCACCAGCGGGTCCCGTCCGTCCGGCGACACCCCTTATTTCACCCGATCCGCCCGGAAATCAGCCGGAAAAACGCGCGTTTTCTTGACTTTTCGGCCTATTGGTGGCATTAATTAAGTAGAGGGCTTGATTCATCTTAGAGGTGGTTTATTGGTTTTGTGCGGAAGGATGTTCACGTCTTTGACTGTGCCTGGGACAAGTAATGTGGGGCTGCATCCGGCATCAGGATGTCACTCGGATACCGTCCTCAAAACAGAATGCCCGCGATAAGTTGCCTGATACGAGCATCTTCCAGGATACGGTCGAGGCGTACAGGGAGCCAGCAGAATGATGCGATCTGATGCGAGCGAGTTGGGGCTAGATCGCCCTGTGTCAGTTCTTGTCGCCGACGATGACGGCGAGGTACGCGACCTGTTCTCGAATGTCCTTGGAGAACTGGGTTTCGACGTCTCGACGGCGCCGGACGGCAGGTCTGCGCTCGAACTGATGGAAGACTCAGCCTACGACATCGCGCTTTTCGACGTCCGCATGCCGCACGTGGACGGTTTGAGGTTGCTCGAGGAGTCGAGGCGGACCGGATCGCCCGCGCATGTGATAATCCTGAGCGGTTTTGCTTCTTCGGCTATGGAGACGGAGGCCTTGAAGCTGGGCGCTCACGGTTTCATCGCCAAACCGTTCGATATAGACGACGTCCAGGGGCTGATCGGTCGTATTGTACAGACTGGACTGCATGTCTCTGACCCGGATTCCTCGACAGAGGGTGGTCAGGACAAATGCAGTTTCCACGGCATCGTCAGCGATGACCCCAGTATGCGCCGGCTGTTCGACGTGATCAGGAAGGTCGCACGGGGCAAGTGTACAGTCCTCGTCTACGGCGAAAGCGGTACCGGAAAAGAGCTTATCGCAAGAGCCGTTCACGCATCGAGCCAAAATGCCGACAAACCGTTCATGCCGATTGACTGCGCATCGATAAACGAGAACCTGATTGAGAGTGAACTGTTCGGGCACGAGAAGGGGGCGTTTACGGGAGCACACGTCGAGAAACGAGGCTTGTTCCGCGTAGCCACCGACGGCACGATCTTCCTGGACGAGATATCCGAGATACCTGTTGAGGTGCAGGCGAGGCTGCTCCGGGCCCTGCAGGAGCGGAGAATACGTCCTGTCGGCAGCACCAGGTTCTACGATGTGGATGTCCGGGTTATCGCCGCAACGAACAGGGACCTGCGCAGTGCAATGGTGGATGGAACGTTTAGGGAAGACCTTTTCTTCCGGCTCAACGTGGTTCAAATAGACGTGCCACCGCTTCGCGAACGCAAGGGAGATATACCTCTGCTCGTCAATCACTTCATACGGAAGTTCCAGAGAACTGAGCGCCCTGTCAAGGGTGTGTCAAGGGATGCCATGGAAGCGCTGTTCGAGAGTAATTGGCTTGGCAACGTTCGCGAGCTGGAAAACGTGATACAACGAGCGCTCGCCCTCGGAGAGACAGAGATAATAACGAGGGATGACCTGCCTCAAATGTGGCTCAACGAGCTCACCACAAGCGCAGAAGCAGCTCAGAATTCTCGACCCCGGACTCTTGAAGAGATCGAGCGGGATGCCATCGAGACAACCTTGGGAGAAACCGGTGGCGACAAGGCCGCCGCGGCGCGTATTCTCGGCATAAACAAAAGCACGCTGTACAGAAAGCTCCGAAAGTACTTCCCCGCCTGAGATTCCAGTCGCAACTTGCGAAACACCACAAGGTCCTGCCCCACAGATAGTTATGTTGAAACGCCGATTCTCTGAGTGGCAATTTGCGATAGCGCGACCCGCGAACGCCAATGCGTGTGGCCGCGCCGCCAATGTTGCACAGCCTCGCCTCGCTCTTTCGTGTCGCTGACATAACCAGTTGCTAATTCAGTGATTTACACAATCCGAGTCAGTCCAGGCCACGGCTCCTCTCAGCTATTCCGAGCGTCGATCAGAGGGTCGTGCGTGCGTTGGCACACGAGTTGCTCTACTCACCTGCACGCACTTTGAACATCATTTCGTCGACAGGAGGTGGGTTTGTCCAGTCGAAGGGTTAGATATGCGCAGTAGAAACCGCTGGTTCGCAAGCGCATCCGTGCTGATAGCGGATGCCGATGACGAGGCTGCTCAGGGTCTTGAGAGGGAGCTGGCCAGCAACGGGTACAGTTGCATAAAGGTCACTTCGGGGCGTGAAGCGCTGGCCGCAGCACGCAAGAAACGCTTTGACGTTGCCGTGGTGGACATGCGCTTGGAGGACCTGAAGGGCTATCAACTCGTACCGCTCCTTAAGGACGTGTGCGAGGGAACCAAGATAATCTTCTCGACTTCCGAACATTCCGAGCAAATAGAGAAGACCGCGCGGGCGACCGGTATCGTCTTTTATGCAATCAAAGCTAACAACATGCTCGAGATACTCAGTGCTGTGTCGAGCGCGGTGAAGGCCAGGAGAAAAGAGGAGGAATCCGACCATGTCATCGGGTGAACGTCCTACGCACAATAGGCCGGACGAGAGTGCGGCTCTCATACAAGAGGGCAGCGCCTCCGGTGATAATGGAGGGAAAATGAGCAGGCAAAACCCCGGCGCGCGCGCTCCAAGACGGTTCCTGCCGTTTGCGGTAGCCGCATGCTCCATTATCTGCGCTTGTGTCTTTGGTGCGCTCGGGACTTTTGTTGCGCGCTCCGAGAGTATGACACCGGCGTTCATCGGCGTAACGGTTCTTGTCGCTGTCGCAACGTTAGGTGGATGGCAGGTGTTGTTCTGGCGAGCTTTCCGCAGCGTACAAGTCCCGATGGCGACGGTCAAGTTCAAGCTGGCGAAGATCCTGGAGGCGCAGGAATTGCGTCCACTTCACATGAAGAACGGGATCGAAACGGCTGAACTCATTGGGTTGATAAACAAGCTCATAGAAACCACGAAATCCTCCCAAAAATCCGGTTCAGAACTTGAGTTTGCCAACAAGGTCCTCATCCGTGAAAGAGACCGCGTGCGCCACACGCTCGATTCGATGGGAACCGGCGTGCTCGCGGTGGGGTCCGACCAGCGGCTTATCTTTGCCAACCGGGCGGCCGAACCGTTCTTAACCCTGCCGGCTAAAGAGGTGGCAGGCAAATGGCTGCAGGAGTGCGTCGGCGACCAGCAGTTACTCTCATTCCTGACGGAGCCGGCCAGCAACACGGCGGGCACGGCCGACAGGATGGAGATCTCGCCGGAGAATGCCCCGTCAAGCTCCGTGTTTTCTGTGACGGCGAGCACAATAGGGGATGACAAACAGCGGGTGTCGGGCAAATGCGTGCTGTTCCAGGATGTAACCAATGTCAAGCGAGCCGAAAGTGCGCGTGAAGAGTTCGTTAACAGCGTCGCTCACGAACTGCGCACACCGCTGACGTCGATTAAAGCTTACGTGGAGATGCTCATAGACGGTGAGGCAACGGACGGCGACGCCAAGCGCGAATTCTACAACATCATCTATGAGGAAACGGACAGGCTGAACCGTTTGATCGACAACCTCTTGAACATCTCCCGGGTAGAGGTCGGCACCGTGGTGGTCAATAGGACCCCGACAAGGCTCAAGAAGCTTATAGAAGACAGCGCGAGTGTCGTGGAATCGCAGATCGCGAAAAAGCAACTGCAGTTCGATATCGACTTGCCGGACAGGCTCCCCGCCGTCGAAGTCGACAAGGATATGATGAACGTCGTTCTAGTGAACCTTCTCGGCAACGCTGTGAAGTATACGCCGGAAAACGGTCGCATCTCCATCTCCTCAACCTCGACGGCCGAGGAGATAGTCGTAAACGTCTCGGACACGGGTATCGGCATCGCGGAGGAGGATGCGCAGCGGGTTTTTGACAAGTTCTACCGATGCGGCGGGAAGGGAAACGACGAGGTGCCTGGCAGCGGTTTGGGCCTTTACATCACGCGACAGATTATGCGACTGCACGGCGGCGATGTGACGGTCTCGAGCAGATTGGCTGAAGGCACACAGTTCAGCATAACTATTCCCAGAAGCGCGGTAGTCACTTCGCTTGGAGACTACGAACATGATCGCTAAAACCATTGTGGTCGTTGATGACGAGCCACACATAAGACACATCATAGGCAGAAAACTACAGGGTGCCGGATACGACGTTCGCACGGCGTCCGATGGAGAAGAGGGATTAGCGCTTCTCCAGACGGTGAGAGCCTGTCTGCTGATCACGGACCTCCAAATGCCAAGAATGGGCGGCTTCGAACTCTGCGCTGCTTGCCGGGAGGATCCGCGGATTCGCACACTGCCCATCATTTTGGTGACGGGTTCGGTAGTAAGATCGGCGGACGTTCGGGCGAAGAGCGAAGTTCTCGGCAATATCTACTGTGTGTCGAAACCGTTCAGTCCTAGAAAACTCCTGCAGCAGGTGCAGGAGCTGGTGGAATCTGAGACTCCGGAGTGAATTGAATTATGGAACTCGAGTCCCAACAGGGATTGACTCTGTCTCCCACTGCCGCTCAGGCTCTGGCGCAGCTCGACGGAGCCCTTAAGGCCAATTTCGGGATATCGCTCGCGCTCATGACCGCGGCAGGCGAGACGCTGTATCCCGCCTCGGGTCTGGACACAGCGTGGGAGTGCCTGACATTGCGCCGTCTGTGCTCGCAGGTGGCTATCGAAGAACAGGAGGCGAGCGTCCAGTTCGCTGAGGAGGGCATGGCGCACGCGGTACCCGTTTCGGACACGCATAGCTTGCTCGGGACGCTCATCGGTTATCCCGCGAATGGAAAATCGCCACGGCCGGCTGAAGTTGAAACACCGGATGTGCTCAACGTACTTCGCGCTTTTGCCGGCGTGACAGCCGAGCTCTCCGCACAGGATGCCTCCATAGAGAGTCTGGCGGAAGAGCTCGACCGACGGTACGAAGATCTTACTTTGGTGTACGAACTCGCGGGAAACATGGGGATAGCCAGCGGGCTCGAGGTGTCGCTGGAAAACATCTTCAAGGCTGCACTCGCACATATGGATCTCGACATCATAATTGTATTCAATCCGCTCAGCATGCGGAGAAAGATGCATTCGTTGCCGCAAAACGGGTACACGCCGACGCGCGAGGAACGTGCTGCGCTGTACAAGCTGGAATCGCACGCTCGCGCCAAGGTGTTGAGCAGTGGCGAGTCCTGGTGCGCGAACGGCCTGGACGAGGACCCCGAGTTCTCGCACGTGCAGGACATCTGCTCTCACGTGCTCTGTGTGCCTGTAACGGTAGCGGACGTTGGGGCAGGAGCCATCACGGCGATAAGACGTTGTGGGAAGGAGCGGTTTTTCATGGGAGACGTCAAATTGATTTCCGCGCTTGCCAGGCAGGTAGCCATAGTCATAAGGAACGCGCGCTTGTTCAGCGAGGTCCGGTCGTTGTTCCTGAACTTGGTCAAGAGCCTCATCTCAATAGTTGAAGCTAAACACAAGTATACCCGGGGTCATTCCGAACGAGTGCACAAGATCTCGTGTTTCCTTGGTAAACATCTCGGGCTGCGCCGGCACGCTTTGGAGGTGCTTCACTGGGCATCGCTGTTTCACGATGTGGGGAAGATCTCCGTGCCGGACGCGATCCTGAACAAACCGGGCAAGCTGACAGAGGAGGAGTTTGACTCCATAAAACAGCACCCCGTTGTCGGCTACAACGTTCTCTCGCACATAGAGCAGCTTCGGGAAGCGCTTCCCGGCATCCGTCACCATCACGAGAAACTGGATGGCTCGGGTTACCCGGACGGGCTCAAGGGAGATGAGATACCGCTCACGGCGAAGATCATCGCAGTTGCCGACGTTTACGACGCCCTTACATCCAGTAGGTCGTATCGACCGGCAATGTCCGTCGACAAGGCGCTGGCAATCCTGCACGAGGGGGATGGGAACCACTTCGACCCGCGCGTACTGGGCGTGTTTGTCCGAAAACATGGCGATATCGCGCGAATGCTGGAGACGGCTGACAGCGCGGCAGTCGCAGTCTAGCGGAGGCCATGACGGCCGCTGGAGAGAAGGAGCACGGAAGAAAGTGGAAGTCAGCAGAAGCGAGATAGGCTCGGTCGCGATTCTGAGGTTGTCGGGACCGTTCGTTGATGACGAGCGCCTTAAGCTTACCGAGAGAATCGACGCCTGCATAGCTGACGGCACCTCGAAGATGGTCATTGACATGAAGCAGGTGCCCTTTATTGACAGTACAGGACTAGAGACACTTCAATCGCTCGTACCGGAGTTCGCCAAGAGAGGAGCGGATTTCCGGATCACCGGTCTGAACGACGTGTGCCGCGATATTCTCGTCGCGACGAGGATGGTCAGCTTCCTCCACATTTCAGAGGATGCTGAGACCGCGGTCAGGAGTTTTCGATGAGCAAAGACGAAAAAAGAAGGATGTTGGGCGAGATTCTCGTCGAATCGAACCAGCTTTTGCCCGAACAGCTGGAGCTGGCGCTGGTCAAACAGCGTGAGACCGGCAGAAGGCTCGGGCAGGTTCTGCTTGAGATGGGATTCGTCTCGTACGAGATTCTCACACAGGCATTAACCGAGCAGACCGGCGTCCCGCACGTATGGCTCCGTCGGGGCCTGGTTGACCCGAAGATTGTAGACATCATACCGCGCGAAAAAGCGGAACTCTATAACGTAATACCGATGTTCAGGGTTCACAGAACCTTCACGGTGGCCATGTCCGACCCGTCGGCGATATTCGCCATTGACGATCTGGAGAACCTGACCGGGTGCAGAGTGCAGCCGGTGCGGTGCAGGGCGGAGGATATCACGAGCGCCATCTCCGACTACTATGGCACACCGTTGGAGATGGATGAGTTCCTTGAGAGCTTCAGCGAGACCGACGTCGAAGTGGTACAGCAATCCCATTTCGAGGACCTGCACCTCGTCGAGGAGATGGCGGAAGGCGCGCGCGTCATAAACATGGTGAACCTCATCCTCCTCAACGCAATCAAGGAACGCGCCAGCGACATCCATATCGAGCCGGATACAAAGCACATACGTGTGCGATACCGCATAGACGGGGCACTACAGCAGGTCATGTCGCCCCGGCTCGACCTTTTGCCGGCGCTCATCTCGCGCATAAAGGTCATGGGGAACATGAACATTGCCGAGCGCAGAATGCCCCAGGACGGCAGAATACGCGTCGTAGCCGAGGGGAAGGACGTTGACTTGAGGGTCTCGACGATGCCGACCGTGCTTGGCGAGAAGGCCGCCATAAGGTTGCTGGACAAATCGCAGCTCGTCGTGGACATAAACAAGCTGGGGTTCCACCCGGACACGCTGATGGAGGTTAAACGCCTGCTGTTCAGACCGCACGGGATCATACTGGTCACAGGACCTACCGGCAGCGGCAAGACCACGACTCTGTACGCGGCGATAAAGTCCATTAGCACGATCGAGAAGAACATCGTGACGATCGAGGATCCGGTCGAGTATCAGCTCGAAGTCATAAACCAAGTTCACGTCAACCCCGAACTGGATCTGACTTTCGCAAGGGTTCTCCGCTCAGTGCTCCGTCAGGACCCCGACATAATCATGGTAGGTGAGATACGCGACCGGGAAACCGCCGAGGTCGCAATACAGGCCGCTTTGACCGGTCATCTTGTGCTCGCGACTCTTCACACGAACGAGAGCATCGGCGCAATTGCGCGATTGTTGGAGATGGGAATCGAGCCGTACCTGCTCACCTCCACGGTCATCGGGGTGATCGCGCAGAGGCTCGTGCGATTGGTGTGCGACGAGTGCAAGATCGCCTACTTCCCTCCGAGCGAGCTGCTGGAACGTATCCAGTGGTCGGGTCACAACGTGTCTTTCTCCACTGGTAGAGGTTGTGCGAAATGTTTCGATACGGGGCTCAGACACAGACGCGGGATCTTCGAGCTGCTGCAGATGGATGAGACGCTGCGCAGGACGGTGCTCAGGGACCCCTCGTTTGACGAGTTGCGCGAGGTGTGCTCGGAGACCGGGATGCGAACTCTTACGGACGAAGCTTTTCGCCTGGCCGAAGAAGGCGCGACGAGCCTCGACGAGGTCATGCGCGTGGTGTTCGTTGAGGAGAAGGCGCGTATCGCTGCCGCAAGCGCAGCGTGAGAACTGGGGAATAAAGATGGCTGAATTAGCTTATCGAACCAAAGGGGCAGCCAGCGGGCATGTCAACGCGTGGCAAGCTGTAGCGGCTGTTGCTCGCGATGCGTTCAGGACCTGGCGACAGCGAGTGCCGGCCGCACAGCTGGTTCTCGTGACGTCACAGCTCTCGCTCATGCTGGAGACAGGCAACACCATTTCAGAGAGCTTGTCCGCGTTGGGAAAACAGACCGAGGGCACCAAGATGGGCGCGGTGTTGGACAATGTCGCGTTAAGCGTGGCCGGCGGTAGAACGCTGACCGCCGCACTCGAAGAACATCCTGCTGTGTTCCCGACGCTATATACAAGTGCGGTGAGAGCGGGTGAGACAAGTGGGCGATTGCCCCAGATCTTCAAACGGCTGGAGTTGCATATGACCAAACGAGCTGAACTCGTCGAGGGCATACGGTCGGCTCTCACCTACCCTGCCATACTGAGCGTGATGCTCCTTGGTGTCGTGGTATTTGCCATGACGTTCGTACTGCCGCGGTTCACAGCGATCTTCGCAAGCGCCGGCGTTGTATTGCCGATACCTACACGGATCCTCATGGCAGCCGGGACGCTCACGAAGCGTTACTGGTATCTGACCCCGGTGTTTGTGTTGCTCGCGGCTTTTGGAATAGTCTGGCTGTTTCGCAACGCCAGGTGCAAGAATTTCATTGACGGCGTCCTGCTCCGCATCCCGGTTCTGGGCGTTCTCCTGAAGGGTATATCCACGTCCTCGCTGGTCCGTACGCTCGGGATGCTGCTTGAGTCCGGTGTGCCTCTGACGGAGAGCATCGACGTGGCAAAAGACTCCGTTGTCAGCCACTCGTTCCGCCAGTTCATGGACGAACTCGAACGAAGCGTGCTTCAAGGCGATGGTTTCGCCGCCCCGTTTCGCGACAGCAACCTGATGAGCCCGGTTGACCAGCAGATGGCCGCAACGGGCGACAAGACCGGTTCGCTGCCGACGGTGATGACGCGGCTCGCGGACCATCATGACGACCAGGTCGAGGTCAAACTCAAGCGTCTTACCGCAATTGTAGAGCCGATGTTTATCGCTATCATGGGCCTTTTTGTAGGTTTTGTGGCTATGGCAGTGCTCTTGCCGCTGTTCAAGATGGCATCGGCGCTGAGAGTTGGTGGATAAGACGGAGGATTCATGGGGATATCAGAAAAGAGATGGTGGATTGAGGTAAAAACCGTGTGGAAAGGAGGTGAATTCAAGTGAAGAAGACCGCAAAAGAGAGAGGCGGGTTCACTCTGGTGGAGCTGATCATCGTGATCATCATTATCGGGATACTCGCCGCGCTGGCAATACCGCAGTTTGTCAGCTCGACTCAGGATGCCCAGGAGGCGACCTTGTCTGGTGACCTGGCAGTGATGCGCAACGGCATCAACCTGTACTATCACCAGCATAGCAGCACCTATCCGGGAGCGGTGAAAGAGGATGGAACCGGTACTTCGACAGCTGCTGCCGACAACCCGGCCGCGTTTACAAACCAACTCTCGCAGTACACGAACGCGCAGGGCGAAACGTCGGCGACGCTCGATCGGGCGCTGTACCCGTTCGGACCGTACCTGATGAGGAGCATCCCGGATAACCCGCTGGCAGCCGCTGGTGCCGATGTGGACAACGTTACCGTCACGGTCGACAACGTCGCTTTGACGGCGGACGGTGCTCCGGCCACCGGCTGGAAGTTCAGCAAGAACACGGGCGAGTTTATAGCCAACGTCGCCGCGTATGAAGCCTGGTGATGGTGATGGTGGTGTGTGTGGGGCGGTCGCAACAGCGACTGCCCGGAATCATAACAATAAGAGTGCTGCGGAAGGGGACCCAGCATACAAGTTTCACATGGCTGAAGAGAAGACACGCTATGAGCAACGATATAACGGAAGGGACAAAGGATACTCGTCGCTCCAAGAGCGCGGGATTCACCTTGGTCGAGCTGATCATCGTGATCATCATTATCGGGATACTCGCCGCGCTGGCGATACCGCAGTTTGTCAGCTCGACTCAGGACGCGCGGGAGGCAACGCTGTCGGGCGATCTGGCGGTGATGCGCAACGCGATCAACCTGTACTATCACCAGCACAACAGCACCTATCCCGCGGCGGTCAGAGATGGCGCAGAGGGCGGGGAAACAGAGCAGGCGGATAACCCGACCGTGTTTATACATCAGCTCACGCAGTACACGAACGCGCAAGGTAAGAGCTCGGCGACGCTTGACCGCGAGGACTTCCCGTTCGGGCCGTACCTGATGAGGGGCATCCCGCACAACCCCGTTGCCGCGGCGGGAAGCAATGCGGGCGGCGTACGCGTGACCGCTGACACGGAAGCTCTCGATGCTGATGACATCGAGATGTCAGGTGACGATTTGATGGGCTGGAAGTTTAGCAAGATGACGGGAGAGATCATTGCCAACTGTACGGAGTACGTGGACTGGTGAAACCAGCTCCGATAAAACTCAAAGCGAGGTGGACAAGATGAGCGTCAGGAATCATTGGCTTGCATACAACCAGGAGCCTGGATTCACGTTTCTGGAACTGGTCATCGTCATCATGGTTCTTGGAATCATAACGATGATGGCCATGCCGGCAATGAACGACTTTCTCACTGACGAGACGATCAACGCCGCCGCCGACGCGACCGTCACTGCAATACATTACGCAAGAGCCACGGCTATCACGACCGGCGTGCCTCACAGGGTCATCTTTGACCCGGAGGCAAACTGCTTTCAGATCGAAAAGCACGTAAGCGGAGTCCCTCCGGAAGAGGTGTTTGAAGCGGCGCAAAACCCGCTGACTAAGCGGGATTACCTCGTGAGCTTCACCGCGGAGGGAACCGGACTTCAGGGCGTTAGGGTGGGTACAGCGCTGTTCGGTGAGGCCAACTATGTTCGGTTCGATAACCTGGGAGCGCCTATGGAGGTAGGATTTGTGATGCTTGAGTACGGCGGTAGGTCCAGGAAAATAGGAGTCACGGCAACATCATGCGAAATATCGTTCTCGTAGGGGCGCTGCTTGCCGCGCCCAAGCGGAGACAGGTAGGCATGCATCTGTTTGGCACGAACCAGGGGAAGGCAGACAGGAATGTCTGCCCCACCAGGACTATGTTCAATGCGTAATGCCGGAACAAAGAACAGAGTACCAGACAGTGGGTTTACGCTGATCGAGGCATTGCTTTCATCGGTAGTCATCGCCGTGTGCGTCATGGCGGTCAGCGCGGCATTTTACGGCGGTACGCAGAATCTGCGCGACGAAGGACGAATCCTGGAGATAGTGAACTACGCCGAGGGTAAGATGGACGAGCTTATCGCAACCGATTTCGATGATGTCGACAGCGGCGCCGATCAAGTGACGGTACAAGGCGAAACCGTACAGAGGCATTGGACAGTGACGCCATACGACGTGGACGGCACTCCTGGCGTTGAGATGGATGTGAAGCTCATTGTCGTGACGATTGAGGATGTGGAGCTTTCGACGCTGCTGGTCGACTCTGCGGGGCAGGTAACGTGCAAGATATGACGCGAAAAACTGAAGGTCTCGGCGGGCTGACGTTGTTGGAACTGGTGATCAGCATTACTGTAATTGGCATGATCGGGTCGGTGATCGCCGGTCTTCTCTTCACGAGTCTTGACGCGTACAGGAGCGGTGTAGCACAGGTCGAGATGCAGCGCGAGGCCGCCTACGCGATGAACCGCATGGTGGAGTACACGAGGAACGCGCGGTTTGTGTTCCTGCCCAACGCAACGCGAAATGATCTGGAATTGCTGGCGGTCTCCGCGGGAATAGACACGGATGAGGATGGAAGGATTGATGAAGACTCCACCGATGACCTCACTGGTGACGGCAAGGCGGGGATCGCAGGGATAGACGACGACAACGATGGTTCTGTGGACGAAGGCAGTATGTTTGACGATGACGAAGACGGCCTAATTGATGAGGATGTATTCGATGGTCTTGACAATGATGAAGACGGTCTCATCGACGAGGATCCGGACGGCAATTGGAACGGGGAGGCGGCGTCGGGCATTGTGGGCTTCGATGACGACGGCGATGGCGAGGTTGATGAATCGCCCTGGACCGACGACGATGAAGATGGCCTGGTGGGTGAAGATCCGGCCGAACCGATCGTCTTTTACCTCGACGAGGGCACGTTGATGGAGAACCATCCCGTGTACGGCGTCAGCGCCCTCGCGCACGGCGTAACGCAGTTTCGCGCTCAATACCTGCTTGGCGACGAGGGGGAACCTCATGTCAATATCATCCTTGCGCTGAGCCGGGGACCGGGTAGCGAGATGGTGCTCAAGAGGCCGGTTCACAACGAAAACATACTTCAAAGACAGGGTATGAGCTTATGAGTGTGGGGATTCTCAACAGATTTGAGGAGCGAGGTGTCAGCTACGTGATGGTGCTGTTCACCATCGCCGTGCTGGGAACCATGTCGCTCTCGTTCATCCTGATGACCGGTCTGCAGAGAGATGTCGCATCGAACTACGCGGACCGCGCACAGGCTCATTACCTCGCTCGCGCGGGGGTGAACGTGGGCACATGGCGGATGCTGAGCGAACCGGGTTTCCCCGACAGCGAAGAGGTGTATTACATGCATTCGCTCGGCGGCGGCGAGTTCGGATACAAGGTCGAGAGGCCCACTGCAACCACCTTCGCGACCGTTGAGACCGTGGGCACCTTTCACGAAAGCGAGGTCCGCCGGAGCTATACGCAACTGTTCCCTTCCAACATCACTGCGGCGTACGGTCAATTCGAGGACGCTATTCCGGACTGCCGCGCAATGTTCGGGGCGAACTGGAGCAATCCGGCTGAGACCGTGACTACGGGTGCACCTGAGGTCTATTGGCTGGAGCTTGCCGGCTGTCCGGTCCGCAAGGAAATCGTCATGGGTACGATGGACGAAGAGAATGATATCAACCTGGCTGTCTGGGATGGCACGTCCTGGGGCAACTCGCATGTCTTCAGCACGCCGGTCCCTCAATATAAATGCTTCGACATTGCCTATGAGAGTCAGTCCGGCGACGCCCTGGTGGTCGGTCGTTATGACGGGACAACTTTGGTTCGTTACAACGTCTGGAATGGGGCTGAATGGCTTCATGCGACCCCTCAACCCGCCTACAACATCGCGGGCGGGGAGGTGAGTCTGGTCACCATGGCGTCCTGCCCGGGCAATGACGATATTCTGATCGCGACAGTGGATACAAATAACAACATACGTATCGTTCACTGGGATGGCGGTTCATTCAACGACCAGGGCGA
>CBFDCQ010000079.1:0-14455 GCA_965603355.1 uncultured bacterium | reverse complement strand
AAGGTCAGCGCTTCATCGAGCGTGTCATAGGGATTTGTCTGTGTACCCAGTTCGGCTCCGCCGAACGCAAAGTCGACCCATACCTCCGGGCTACCCCACGGAGTGTAGTCTGGCGCAACGGCCTCCCAATTCGCCGGATCATTGCCAAACGCGCTATTGTTTATCCTTCTTAGCGCCATACCGTTTCCGTCGGCGTTCGGCCAGGGGCTCTCGTCGTCATACTCGATCTCGTCCATCGTGACATAAGGAACGTAGTCGAAGTCCGGTGTGTCCGGCCAAGCAAGCGTGATGGCTTCCCCGGCGCTATCCAGCACCGAACCCTCGCCGAAAGGCCCGTACGCGGGCGGCTCATCGATCCTCGGATTATCCATGTCGACAATTATGAGCGTTTCACCCGCACCTATGGTCGTCGCCGGGTCGAAGGCAAAACCTATCCCGTCAACCATGTACGTGTTGCTCGGCTCACCGCCGGACGAGTCGTCCCAAAGGTTCACTGTTCCGCCGGAAATGTTGGTCAACTCGATATACTCAATCTCCCCTTCCACCGGATGATAGTAAATCTCACTGATAACCAGCGGGCCGATCTGCGGCCCCGCATTTGCCGAGCCGAGCGTCTTCCCGCTCTGGGCGACGAAATGCTCTCGACTGTCGCTCGACACGTGCCGGCCAAAACTCACGTCATTTTCGGCAGCGCCGAACCGGAACCCGTGGCTGTATCCGGTAAGGTTGCCGCCGCCGTCCGCGGAGTAGATGTAGACTTGCTCACCATGGGAGTTGAGGTAGAAACCGGGCATACCGGGCCCGGGATCGTCGCCGAAGACGTCCTGGGTAATAACAGCGTACCCGCCGGCCGCAATGTCGTATTGGGGCTCGCTGGGAATCAGGGCCTTTTTCGGCTCACGACGGTCGTCCGTCAGGTACCAACCGCGTATGTCGGCGCTGCCGCCCGTGGGGTTGTAAATCTCGATCGCATCGACTGCCGGCAGGTCGGTGTGCGTCAGCGCCTCGTTGATGACAACCGCAGCCACGCCCGGCGGCGGGATAGAGACGCCTGGCGACCCACCGGAGTTTGTGCTTGCGCGCCAGTTATAAGGATCGTTCGGATCGCCGGCCGGATCGATGATCACCAGTGAGAACCCAAACCCGTCCGGACTGGTAGGCCATGGCGCCGCATCGTTGTATTCCAGGTACACGAGAACGGTGCCGTACGTATCAGTCAGCTCGACCGCCTCGCCGCCGTTGTTAAGAGCGCCGGAGTACACTCCGCCGATAGTCACGCCCGGATACAGGGTCCCGAACGCCAAGACATCGCTATCGCGGACCAGGACAATGTACTCACCCGGCGCCAGCACCGTGTCGGCGGGGAATGTGAACTCAATACCGTCAGTGAAGTGGACCCCGGAAAGGTTTATGGTACCGGCCCCGATATTCTGCAACTCGATATATTCCGCGTCGCCGTCGGGCGGATGGTACATGATCTCGGTTATGGCGAGGTCACCGCCGATCTCGCCAACACTGTAAGTGGCGCTGTTCAGCGCGCTCCAATCGCCGCCGTCAAGTATACGCGCCTTGACGACGGTCGTGTCGGTCAATATCTCTGGCCCCGTGTACT
This sequence comes from uncultured bacterium, assembly GCA_965603355.1. Lineage (GTDB taxonomy): Bacteria > Hydrogenedentota > CBFDCQ01 > CBFDCQ01 > CBFDCQ01. The sequence continues at coordinate 12,843 of CBFDCQ010000079.1, read as the reverse complement.
CAACCGCAGTGGGCGCGATTCCGCCGCCGCTGCCGCCGCTGACCTCCTCGGCGATCAGCTCGGCGGACATCAGGAAATCGGAGCTGGTCGTGTTCAGGTTCAGACCGTGGATGGCCAGTACGTTGGCACCCTCCAAAAGCGCGGGCATGAAACCGGTCACGTCATAGTTCACGAAAACGGTGGTCTCGCGAAACGGATCTATTGACGTGGCGGAGTCCCACGTGGGCGTCCCCGGCGCATACTCTTCGGCGATCTTCGAGCCGTTAAGGTACACGACAAAACCGTCATCGTAACGCATCCTGAGCGTCATCTGGTTGAAGCTGCCCAGCGCCGACAAACTCGCCGTAAAGGGAATCCGGATGTAACAGGAAGTATTCACGCCGTACATCGTGGCGTCCACGTCGTAGGAAATATTGCTCTCGTAACCGGAGTTTTTCTCATACCCGACGCCGCCGGTCCTTCCGCCAATATAGGTGGCGTCCGTCCAGCCTGAATCGTCGAAGCCCGGGTCGGTTCTCCAGTCAACGTAGTTCAGCGGGTCGATCGCGGTCGGAACAAGTACGGCCTTGGTGTCATCCTCCTCGACAAGCGCAAGGCTGTCCACAACCGTAGGCGGCATAGCCGGCTCGTGCGGGTCCTCGCCGTCGAGCGTGTAGTAGATTGTCCCCGAACCGCCGGGAGGCAGCTCAATCGTCAGGGCATCCCCGGAGTCTATCGGTCCGCCGGCGTTCATCTCAACGCCTTCAATCTTAAGTATGGGCGGCTTACCGCCGGAATACTGCGTTGCGTACGCGTCGTCCAGCCAGGCCACCCGACCGGTTATCCATGTCTTCATCCAGTTGACATAGTCCATGTATACCGTGTTCGAATGGCTATCGTCATAGTAGTTAGGCCAGAGATTGTCATCTATGTTCCACGGGCCGTCACTGGGGACCTCCGGGTTCTCCCCCTCGGCCGGGATGCAGAAGTTCCGGTCGACGGCGTTGTCCGGCGCACCGTTGTCGGTCAGGTACGCGGCGTTATCGTCGATCTCCTGCATCAAGCTGGCGGTCGCGAACTTCTCCTCCCTCAGATCGAACCAGCGGTCGGCAACTTGCAGCAGGTACTCCGGATCCTCCAAAAGACGCTCGTACCAATGCCAGGAGTTGTAGTTGTCTGCGGGAAACTCCCAATTCTCGTAATGCCAACCCTCAAGCTCGTACGACTGGAAGTAGTTCGCCCCGCCCAGCGAACCGTTATAGTCCCAGACCGGTCCCGCAGTGATCTTGCCGCCGCGGTCTTTATAGTAAAACGTGCTCAACACGTAGCCGTCAACGTTACGCGAGAGCTCCACCATGATCATGTTGTCGATGAACGACGGGACGTCGATATACTTCCTGTACCCCGTAACGGGATTGGTGAAATCCGGACCCACGAGGGCGGCCTCAAACTCATCGCAGTAGGCTTTGATCCAGTTCTTCTGGGCTGTGGTTAGTCCGGGCTCTTCCGGGTCCACGTACATGAGATAGTCGTCATAGACAGCGGTGGTGAAGCCGGGCGAGTCGTGCCAGTCTTTCTTGAGCACGTATCCGCCCGACACCTCCGGTTCGGCGTTGTCCCCCGGAGCGAGTTCAGCGATGTCTATCCGATTCTTATCCTGTTTGATTACCTCGATAAGGACATAGACACCCCGATAGTCTGCAAAGCCGACCTGCGAATCGCCGTCGGCGTTGTAGAAAAGCTCGAAGAACCGCGTCCTGAGCCCCGTGTTGCCCATACGCTCGCTCCAGTAGTTCCAGTACGCCATGAAGTTGCGCATGAGCGTCTTGTCGGAGTACGGCGCGTGAAGAATGTAATCGGACTCCTCAGGCATACCGAGCAGAGTGACGGATTTGTCCTCGTCCTCCTCGTTACGCGTCTCGAACCGGTACTGTTTCTTGTCAAACCAGGCACTGCTCGCGCCGCGCAGATGCATCCCGGCACGCCCGCCGAAGTCCGCCGGGTCGGTTATGGTCGCCCGGCCGCTGATCTCGTTCGTATCGATAAAGGCGCATGAGACGGTCACAAACGGTCTCTCACCGCCCTGCTCATCGATGTTCACCCCGGCGGAATCGATCACCGCAATTGGCATATTGGACTCGAAGCTCTGGATGCCCGACGCAAGGCGCAGATAGTACCGGCCCCGGACGTCACTGGGCAGGTAGTCGGTCTTGTACACGCGGGCGCGTACTCTCGTTATACCGCTGATGGAAATGGGCGAACTGTATAGGGAAGATGACCCCGTCGGCTCGGAATTGTCCAGCGTGTAGCGGATCGTTCCGCCGGGAGTAGGTGATGTCAGCGTCAGCGAGAACGAGCTGGTAAATGTGCCGCTGTCGTGCGAGAACACGGGCTGCTCGGCAAACCCCTCGTAGGCGGTGCCGGTGGAGTTCGACACGCCCGGCGTGGGCGGATCATAGAACCAGAATTGGGATAGAGCGACAACCTTGCCGTAGGAAAAATCGGTTCTCTGCACCGGGTACGAGGGCGTCCACTCGCTTCCGGAGACAGCAACGCCGCCGTTGTACAGCGCGAGGTACTCACCGTCCTGATCAAGTCTGAAGTTCGTGTGAAGCTCGCCGCTGGTGGGCTTGCGATTCTTTCCCGAGGCAAACACGACGATAAACTCGCCGGCGGCGATCGAAATACTGGGAAATGTCCATTTATACGGCTTGCTGGGATCGTCCGTCAACGACCAGCCCGCCAGGCTGGTCGTGGGACCGCCGTTGTTGTACAGTTCGATCCAGTCCGACGCATCGCCGTCCTCGTCCAGGATACCCAGCTCGTTCGATGCGAGGAACTCGTTGATCCTGACTTCGCCCTGAACAGCGGCTGCACACGATAACACCGCTGTCACAACACATACAAGAATTGCTCGGACCAGGAATCTGCGGAAAAAGGGACATGCCACTTCTACTTCCTCCCCTGGACTACGGTCCAACACTACAATCGCATTTCGCGGCATAACGAGCCGGAGTGACAAGCGCAACTGACTTCAAGCTGTACTCAAAGTGTTGCGGATCGGATGCGGCGAAGCCGCTGCACGGCAGAATCAATGTAACGCTATACAGAGCGGTCGGGCGCAACGCGCTCCCATGGCAGAAATGACGCTCCACGGGCTCCCTCCCCCTCATCGTTTCGGAGTCAACACCCGTCGATATTATCTCACTGAATTGTCGATATATTATACTATGAAAGGGTGGAAATGACAAGAGCTTTCAGGGGACTATTCCGGAGGTTTGGCGCGATCGACCCTACTCAAGATGCGGAAAAGGAGGTTATTGCTCCGAGGCCGCCCTTTTGCCGTGACGGTTCAAGCTGTTCGCCGACGCAAGATCTGAACCAGCCCCGCGCACGCCATCGCGATCAGCAGCACTGACAGTCCCACCGGGCACGCGGCGGGCACGGCCGCGGTGTCGTCGCTATCGAGGGGATCGCTGCCAAATGCTACCTCGGTCCCATCCTCAACCCCGTCACCGTCGGTATCCGGGTTCAGAGCGTCGGTATTGGTTCCCGTCGGATTCGTGTCGGGGTCCCAGACCAGATCCATATAATCCTCCCAGTCGTTCTGGCCGTTGTTCGTCACCTCGTACCAGTCGCTAAGACCGTCGTCATCAGTGTCGGTGTCGGTTGGAGACAGGCCCAGGCTCTCCTCCACGTCATCCGGCAGCCCGTCGTCGTCGCTGTCCCCGTCGGTATCCTCCTCGCCCGGGGAACCACCGACCTCTATGCTCGCCCGCCAGTTAAACGGATCGTTCAGATCGCCGTCCAGATCCACCGGAACGAGCGAGTAACCGGAACCGTCCGCCTCTGTAGGCCACGGCGCGACGTCGTCGTAGGTGAACGACGCAAGAACATCATCGCCGGCGTTGCTCATCCGGATGTGCTCACCGCTGTTGGATAATCTGAGCGCATACAGCCCGCCGATGGCAACGCCCGGATACTGGGATTCGAAGGCGGCCTGGTCTTCGGACGAAACCAGAACAACATACTCTCCCGGTTCGAGGATTGTGCCCCCAGGGAAGGTGAACTCTATCCCGTCACTGAAATGCACGCCCGTGATGTCAATGAGGTCGCCGCCGGTGTTCTGCAGCTCGATGAATTCCGCGCCGCCGTCGGCAGGATGATACATGATCTCCGTGATGCGCAACGTGTCGCCGGGATCGCCCACATAAAACGTCGCCCGGGTCAGCGCGCTCCAACTGGCACCGTCCAGTACGCGCGCGTTCACCTGCGTAGTCTCGGTTAACGGAATTGGCGTCAAATACTCCTCGGCGGCGGGCGACACACCGCCCCCACCGCCCCCGAGGACTTCGCTCACGACCAGCTCAGCGGAGATAAGGAAGTCGGAACTCCCACCGGCGGAGGCGTTCATCCCATGAACGGCCAGCAGGTTGTCGCCAACCGCGAGTGTGCCGATATGGTCGGAGATGTCGAACTCATCGAAGCTGCCGCCCGCCTCATGCTCGTCGCTCGTTGCCGTTGAGTTCCACGCCGGCGTCGCCGGCGCGTTAGCTTCGGCGACCCTGACGCCGTTCACGTACGCAACGAAACCGTCGTCGTACCGCATGTTCAACGTCATGAAATTGACGTCGTCCAGGTCTCCGGCGCCGACTGTGAACGGGATCCGTATGTAACAGCCCGCGTTCACCCCGAACATGTCATCATGTACATCGATGGAGATGTAATCTTCATACCCTGAACCGTTCTCATAACCGACGCCGCCGGTCCCGGAACCCGTCGGGGTGCCGTCGGTCCAGCCGGAATCGTCGAAACCGGGATCGGTGCGCCACGCGTCGCCGCCGGGATCGCTTTCGGTGGGAACGAGCACGGTCTTGACGTCGTTCTCGTTCACGAGCGTCGTGCTGCTGATGACTGTCGCGGGCGTAGGCGGCAGCTGCGGGTCGGATCCGTCCAGCGTGTAATATATCGTTCCGGCAACGTCGGGATTGACCATGCTCAAGCTGTCACCTTCCAGCACGTAACCGCCATGTTGGTAAACGCCGTTTATGTAGAAAACCGGCCCCTCGACGTCGGGATAGAGGTCGACGCTGCGGAACCTCTGAACCGCGACGGGCTCGATTCCCGACCAGAAGGTATTGGTCAACCACTCCTGCTCGGTCAGCCAGTCCACCTCTCGCTTGTACGGTGTAACTCTCGGGTTATCCCCATCCATATCCCCCCAGCGAGCCGACTCGCCGACAATGGCCTGGTCAATCTCGGTGGCGCGCTCCATCCAGCGGGCGTAGTTCGCCTCGGGCGTCATGACGCCGCCGTTGAACATGTACTCGTGCACGCGGTCGGCAAACCTCTGCCGGAACGCCGCATTCTGGCGGAGTCTGTCATACAGGTACGCGGGGCCTGCGTCGTCAACGTATTGTCTATCCCCCACCCACAGCCCTTTAAGAACGTTCTCCTGGTCCCAGGAGGCGAACTTGAACCCCTCGCTTTCCGGACCTTGCCGTCGACCGGCCCACCAGTTGTGACCCGGCCAGTCCTCGGCACACGCGTATATGTGCAGTATCATATAGCCGATGAGATTATCGACATCAAGGTATACAGGGTAAGCCGGATTGCGCGTTCCATCGGGATCATTGCCCTGGATCCGCTGATAAGCTTCGTCGCTTTCCAGACCCGCCGCGGCAAGCTCCATCATCTCTCTCCAGGCATCGTAACTGCCGGAATGCAGTTCCACCCAGTCCTTGATGACATCGTACTCTTCCTCCTCGCCGCCGAAGTTCTCCGCCCAGAAGGAATCGTGCAGCCGCTCGCATACGTTGTACATCCCCCAGTAAAGGCCATTGAGATAAACCTGCACGTAAGTGCCGTGCGATGAAGGTTGTCCCTGGTCGATCTGTGTATCCCTCATCCATTGGTCGCGGATATACTGCGCCCTTTCATTAACGGTACGTTTCGGCCAGGCATCGCTCGAACAGGCTCGCAGTACAAGCTGGTCGAATGTATCCACGTCGTAGTCCGGAAAGAGCGGGTAGTCCAGCTTCTTGGGACCATAATCGCCCCTGAAATAGAGCCGCAGCGAGTGCTTCGGTATGTAAGCGTGCAGCCGGGTAATATCGCCGTGCATTCGTACGCCGCAATCGATATGGAACCCCTCGCTGCCGTCAGGGTAAAACAGTTCAACCGATGTCGGCCGTTCCCACGCGCGACCAATATGGTCCTGTATTGCCCCTTCGTTCTCCTCGCTGTCGTTGTAGTAAAACCCAGTCTCTTCGCTCCATATGTGCTCTGCATCGGTGACAATGCTCATCGTGGGAACCGACTCGAGAGCGCCTTCAAAGCTGTAACCGGGCAGCGTGGTACTGACGACGTCCGGGTCAACCTCGTAGTCAGCAGGATAGCCGTGGCCCCAGACCGCGGGCAAACCGGGCTGGCTGTTCGACTGACCGGCAACATCGTCAGGGAAGACGTAGGTATGGGTATCGACATCTGTCGGGTGCCAGTCAGGCTTAAACGCCGCCGCGCGCAGACAGGTGGTTGTGCTGACGGCGACCGGGACGGTGTAGACAGATCCATGCGTTTCCGTCGGCTCACTGTAGTCCAGCGTATAGCGTATCGTTGCTCCTTCTGTGTCACAGTCAATAGCCACACTGAACGGCGTATAGTAGAAGCCCCTATCGACGCTGAACGACGTATCGACGACAAAGTTCACAAAACCGCCGAAGTTCAGCCTTCCCGGTGTTGGAGTTTCGAAGAATCGCACTGTATCGGTTGATAATGTGTAGGCATTCAGCTCCGGCACGACCAGGAAATCTTCGTCATTCTGGGCGATATTGAGTCCCTGAATTGCCAGGATGTTCGTCCCGGTGTGCAGCTCACTGAGATACGGCGTCAGGTTGAAATACTCAAAAGTCATACTCTCTTCGTTAGGACGGGAAGATGTCGCGGAAGAATCCCAGTAGATCTCGGCCGGGGCGTTGCTGAAGGCAACCTCCGTTCCGTTCAGCCACGCCACAAAACCGTCATCGTACTTCATGCGCAGCGTCAAGTACTCCACATCCGCTAAATCTGCAACCGCAAAGGGAACACGCATGTATACTGAAGGGTTGCTGCCCTGCATCTCCGCGGCGATATCGGTGGCCACGTGCTCGGTGAAACGGTAGAGATCGTCTGCAGATACACCCTCGGCAAGCTGTGCAACCTGCTCCTCGTCCAGTACCTTGCTCCAGACAGCCACCTCGTCAATCCGGCCGTCAACCCAATGGTCTCCGTTACTGACGCCGATCGTCGAGCTACCCACCAGCGCCGGCCCAACAGTCCTTTCAGTGAACCCCTCCTGTTTGCCGTCAATGTAGATTATGCCCACATGATTGAGGTCGTCGTAGGTGACCGCGATATGATGCCAGTTGTCGAGCGTGATAGAACCGGAGCTGCGCAGGTCACAATCGTCGGTCTCGCCGGTCAGGAAGAACAGCGGCACGCCCCAGGAGTTGATTGTGAAGCGAAAGGCTCCTGTCGCGTCGCCGACGTGGGCCATTAGAGCAGCTTGCTCATACGCTTCCGGAGCGGATACATAGTCGAAGTTGACCCACATCGATAACGTCATTTGCTGCATTTCGCCGGGGACGTTGACACTGACCGAATCGTTATTGCCATCGAACTCGAGAGCGCCGCCGATCTTGCCTTCCGGTGTTCGGCCGGCCCCGTTTATCGTGCCGTCGCGTCCATAGCCCGACGAATCGGTTGCCGTAGTGGGATTGGCGCCGTCAAAAGCCCAGTACGCCTGCAGATCGGGGTCCGCATCGGTGGAGTAACCGACGCCCGCGGTAGCCGCGGCCCATTCCGTCTCGTCGAACGGCTCATTTCCCCCTCGCCATTGCGTGCCAGCGGTATCGTCAATGGGAACTAAGTAGACAAGTGACGCCTCCGGGGGTATGAGCGTCGTCCTCTCGCCTGCCAGTCCGTATGAGATGTCTTCCTGCTGCTCGGGGTATGTCGGGAAGAACTCGTGCTCTACGGTCGAACCGTCCGGCCGCACCAACGCCAGATAGTCGCCGTCTCTCTCGAGCGCGAAGTCCGTGTGCAGGTAGTGCGGGTCGCTCGTGCGGTCCTTGCCTGAAGCGAACAGGATCAGGATTCCGCCGGGTTCAAGGCTTACACCGCTGGGAAACTGCCACTCGTGCCCTTCGTCCCTGAGGTACCATCCTTCGAGGTCGACCGTCGTGGACGAAGTATTGAGGAGCTCGATCCAATCGGAATAGTCGCCGTCCTCGTCCTGCAGCACCGCGTCGTTTGACGCCGAGAACTCGTTGATGACCAGCTCGCCATGCGCGATGCCGCAAGCCAGCATGATCAGCATCACGCCGCACGAGGCGCAGAACCCAAGTGTGTTCTTACATGAGAAATGAGTTCTCAACGCGCACTCCTTTGCCCGCTATCGGCCAGAACGCTCGCACGCCTGCTACTCCTCGTACACACCCAGCACCGGCGCGGTCGCCCATCCCCACAGTATCTTGATCTTGCTCGGCAGTGCAAGTGACGTGTTGACCAGGCCGAAGTCCGGACCGTAATGGCCTGTGTCGCCTACAGAACCGTGTTTCAGCTTGAAGTTGTTCACCGACGCGACCTCGCCGCAGACATAAAGCGTTGTCTCCGGCCTGCCCTTCAAGATCATCGTGTTGATTGAGGCATCCGGAGCATCTATATAAACGTCGCAGTAGTCGTCCCAGTAGTAGTACACGTCTTTCCCGAACTTCACCGTCAAGTCACCGTCACTTTCGGATATCCGGATCATCAATATGTCATCATCAGCGTTGTACTCCGCCTCACAGCCGGGTTTGCTGTAAAGGACCTTTATATCTCCCCGTTCGAAGCTGTACGCTGCTTTGGTCTCGACTGACGATGCCTCAGCACCGGCATCCTCCTCATCCAGGAGGATGTCGAACGGTTTCGGTTTCAGCTCGACGGTCCCGACTTCGTCTTCCGCCCCCTCAGGATTGAAACGAAGCTCCGGATACCCTATTCCGAGCACCGGCGCGGTGCTCCACCCAGCCTTTATGAGAATCTTCTTGGGCGGATCGAGCGCTGCGCTGCCAAGGCCGACCTCCGGACCGTAGGAGAGCGTATCGCCCACGTGACCGTACTTCAGCACGAAGTTCTTGACGTAACCAACCTGTCCGCAGACGTAGAGCTGCGTCTCCGGCCTGCCTTTCAGGTTGATCTTCTTGATGGAGGCGTCCGGCGCATAGATGTATACGTCGCACCGCGAATCCCAGTACGTTGCGGCCTCCTCCCCGGCGGTCAGGTTCAGCGTGCCGCCATCCTCCAGGACCTCGATCCTCAGGGTGTCGTCCAGCTCATTGTGCCACGCAAGGCATCCTCCCCTGTTGTAGGTAACCTTTATGTCATCAACGATGGTCTTGTACCTGTCGGCCTCGACCGACACTTCCTCATCAGCATGAATGACGCCGGTCTCGGTATCGAAACCGTTCGGGCTCGATACGCTGAGCGTGACAGTATGATCCCCTGCCAGGTAGTAAGTGTGTGACGGGTTCTGCTCCGTGCTCGCGGTTCCGTCACCGAAATCCCATGACCAGCTCGTGACGGGTCCTGCGGACTCGTCCGTGAACGCGACCGTCAACGGCCTGTTCCCACTTGCCGGGTTGGCGGTGAAAGCCGCCGTGACATCCGACTCGGGTTCCCCCGGTGACCCGCCTACTTGTCTGCTTGCGCTCCAGCTGGCGGGATCGTTCGGATCGCCCTCCAGGTCCACCCGCACCAGTGAGTAACCGAGACCGTCCGTTTCAATCGGCCACGGCGCGTCGTCGTCGTACGTGAACGATATGAGTACGCCGCCGTTAGCGTCACTCACTTCGACGGCCTCCCCTCCATTAGACAGCCTGAGCTCATACAGGCCACCGATGGCAACGCCCGGGTACTGGGATGCGAAGTCGCTTTCGTCTTCGGAGGAGACCAGAACAACGTACTCTCCCGGTTGCAGGATCGTGTTGGCGGGGAACGTGAACTCGATGCCTTCACTGAAATACACGCCGGAGATGTCCTCAGGGTTGCTGCCGACGTTGTGAAGTTCGATGAACTCCGCGCCGCCCCCCGCAGGATGGTACATGATCTCCGTGACACGCAGCGCATCGCGAAGGTCGCGGGTGTAAAACGTCGCCCTGTTCAGCGCGCTCCACACGTCGCCGTCTCGTATACGCGCCTTGACATGCGTTGTGTCGGTCAACGTGATGGCCCCCGCGTACTCGATGGCCGTGCCCGCGACCCCCGGGGGCGTTCCCGGCACGCGTGGGTCGGAACCGTCAAGCGTGTAGTAGATCGTCCCGGTTGCTCCGTCGGGCAGTCCCATGGTCAGACTGTCGCCAATTTCAACGTGCCCGCCCGTATCCAACAGAGCACCCGCCACGTAGAAGATGGGAGGAGTTGTGCCAAACTCCTCGGCGACGGTGCCGTCCAGCCAGTCCAGCCGGGTACTCAGCCAATCCTTCATCCAGTCCACTTCTTTCTGGTATGTATCCCTTTCTTCCCAGCCTACCGGGTTAAGGTGAGGGAGTTCCGAGATATACTCTCCCAGAATCGGCCATCTCGTGAAGTTGCGCTGCTGTGCTTCATCGAGGGAAGCAGCAGTCGCGTCGATATCCGCCAAGAGCCGGTCTATTGCGAGAACCCTCTCCCGCAAGTCGAACCACCGGTCAGCGAAACGCAGTTGGAACTCAGGATCGTCACGGAGTCGGTCAAGCCAGAAAGCTCCTACCCATTCGTAAAGCAAGCCAGAAGGATCCCAGCAATTATGGTCGCTTGTGCTGCCCATCGACACGTTCCAATCCCAGATCGGCCCCATAGTCAGTTTGCCGCCACGGTCCTTGTGCATGAATACGCTCGCGTAGTAGCTGTCTGCGTTCTTGAGCGCCTCCGTCATGAGCAAGTAATCCCGAAAGGAGTCATCGTCGATGTAGTTGGCATACCCCGTTTCCGGATTAGCGAAATCAGGTCCGTACAATGCGCCCTCAAAATCCTCGAGATAACCCTTGATCCAGGCACTTTGGGCCTCCGTGATATCTTCCTGGTCCGGGTAAACGTAGATGAACCCGTTCCACGGATAGCCGTCGGGAATCCCGTGAGACGTTTGCCAAGCAGTCTCACGCTCGTCCTCGTCCAGCGCGTCGAGTGCTATGATGTAGCCACCGGTGATAGCCGGTTCAGTGTTGTCTGTTGGCTCGAGTCTCGTTATATCGACCCGGTTTGCACCGCGTTTGATCTTCTCCATGAACACGTACACGCCTGCGTAATCATCCATACCAACAATGCCGTCGTTCCAGTTGAAGAACATCTCCACATGGCGGCGCCTCACTGTGTATCGACCGATTTCGTTGCCCCACTTGTACGCAAGGTAGTTGCGCATCAACGCCTTGTCACCATAAGGCGCGTGGAATACCCAGTCCGATTCTGATGGGAAGCCCAGCAGCGAAACGTCCTTGTCCTCATCATACTCATTCCGGGTCTCGAACGCATATTGCTTCTTTGGGAGAATCTGGGAACTGTTACCGCGGACTTTCATACCGGCGCGCCCCTCGAAGTCAGGCACATCGGAGATGGTCGCTCGGCCGCTTTCGGCCGTCTCAATGAACACGGCATAGACTGGTCGGAAGGGGTAGATCGGTCTGTATCCTTCCCATCCCGATTCCGAATTGATGTCATAACCGAACGAATCCACTACCACGATCGGCAGGTTAGAGCTGAAGCTGTCGAGGTCGGCATCGAGCTTCAGATAAGATTGGCTGACCAGCGTTCCCGGTGCAGAGTCCGGCGCAAAGGCCAATGCGCGAACCTGTGTCGAGGCGCTAATCTCGATTGGCGCTGTGTACACGGGAGATGATTCGCTCGGCACTGATCCGTCCAGAGTATAATGTATGGCGGCACCGGGAACGTCTCCGGTCAGTTCGAGCTCGAAATCCTCTGTGAATAGGCCGCCATCGTGCGAGAACTGCACGTCGCTGTGGGCAACAGTGCAGCACAACAGAATCGACATAACCCCGGACGCAACGTAGGACCAAAGGAAATTGCGGTGAGAGAAACAGCTCCTCACGCACGTTCCTCTTGCGGGATTTGCCTGTTTATTCTCGTACTTCGCCATTTGATTATAAGACACAATAAGACAGACCGCACAGCAATCGGTGCGCTACTCCTCGTACACGCCCAGCACAGGCGCAGTCGCCCATCCCCACAGTATCTTGATCTTGGTCGGCAGTGCAAGCGACGTGTTGACCAGGCCGAAGTCCGGACCGTAATGGCCCGTGTCGCCTACAGAACCGTGTTTCAGCTTGAAGTTGTTCACCGAACCAACCTCGCCACAGACGTACAGCTGCGTCTCAGGTCTACCCTTCAAGATCATCGTGTTGATTGAGACATCCGGAGCATCTATATAAACGTCGCAGTAGTCGTCCCAGTAGTAGTACACGTCTTTCCCGAACTTCACCGTCAAGTCACCGTCACTTTCGGATATCCGGATCATCAATATGTCATCATCAGCGTTGTACTCCGCCTCACAGCCGGGTTTGCTGTAAAGGACCTTTATATCTCCCCGTTCGTAGCTGTACGCTGCTTTGGTCTCGACTGACGCCTCAGCATCGGCAACAACAGCCCTGTCTACGCCGCCATCCTGGTCATCGTCGTCGACCAGCATCTCGAACGGTTTTGGTTTCATCTCAACGGTCCCGACTTCGCCTTCCGCCCCCTCAGGATCGAAACGAAGCTCCGGATACCCTATTCCGAGCACCGCCGCCGTGCTCCACCCGGCCTTTATGAGAATCTTCTTGGGCGGATCGAGCGCTGCGCTGCCAAGGCCGACCT
>CBFDCQ010000078.1:0-14723 GCA_965603355.1 uncultured bacterium | reverse complement strand
TAGAAAGCCATGAGCATCACCTCAGCCACGTCGTCTCGAGTGGCACCGACTTCAAGCGCTCCCTGAACATGCTCCTGCGTGCACTGAGGGCAGCGGCACACGCAGGCAAGCGCTAGCATCAGCAACTGTCTGGTTTTCTTGTCCGGCGTGCACCCGTCCTCCCATTCCTGATAGCCATCCATGGACATCCCCCTCATCTCCCTTAAATTAACTGTACATGCCGACGTTTGTACTCCCATTTACCTTCCTCCCCAAGGCCGACTTTGCCTTTTCAAGCGGCTGCCTCCTTGCCTGTCAGCCACCGACGGCGGTAGGCTTATCTGACTCCCAAACACCGTGCAAGTTGCAGCACTCAAACGGTCTGCAGCTTACTCTTCCACGCAAATCGCTCCCGTGGGACATCCCTCAGCGGCAGCCAGGCAGGCTTCCTTATACTTTGGAAGCACGACGTCCGATCTTACTGTGGAGATACCTCCGTTCAGCTCGAAGACCTCCGGGCAGATGTCCGTGCAGAGGCCGGCGCCTATGCAAAGCTCCTGGTCAACTACTACTTTCACTACGATCATCCCTGCTTTCTGGTGAGGTTCAGCTAACCGATGTTGTGTCGCATCCCTCAGTTATACTACAGCTTGGAAAAAGAGGTGATACCCTCGAGCGGTCGGCCCGATACCGGAGAGAGTACTGAGGCGCCGGCGTCCTGCGTGGCCCATCGCAGGTCGTCGAAGCACCGCGTTTTGCACGTACTTCTTCAGCAACTACTGCACGGAGATAGCGTCTGTGGGGCACTCTTCCATGGCTTCGCGACACGCCGGTTCGAGCTCCGAGGGCACTGTTTCGAACTTGACCTTGGCAACGTCGCTTTCTAGCTCGAACACCTCCGGGCAAATGTCCACACAAGGACCGCAGCCCGTGCACAAATCCCCGTCCACACTTACCTTCATTTGAGCCCACCTCTTATTTTCCCGTGGATTTCACGGAACGCCACATCCTTCCCTGTTCCTGGGCTATTGAGAGCTTCGGTCCCCAGGGCGTTACTCCGCGCGCCTTTCCGAACGGCTGGGCGCCCGGCCTCCATCTCCGTTCAACTCTTGTCACCGCAGAACCTGTGCACGGGACCTGTTCTGCGTGAGGAAGTGGCAACGGCGCTCTCTCGGAGAGAGAGAGCGGCTTGAATAGGACGGGATCCTCCTCGGGCGGTCAACTTTTTCGGGGGGGGGGGGGAGGGTTGAAGTTGCCTGCGTCGATTCGGTCCCGCGCTTGAGAGTATTTCACATGCCTTCGACCTTCTTTGTGCATCTCGGCGTTGCCACTTCCTCACGTACACGGCCCATGTCTCCTTATTCTTCCAGTCCTTGCGGCGGTTAGAATCCCAATGTCTATTGCTCCGACCTGGACTTTGCGGAAGGAACAATAGCGAGAGTAGCACATGAGAAGGAATTCGTAAATCAGCGAAATGCTGATTTTCGTGCGGGATGTCATGAGACACTTGTAGGTGTTTGTCTTACAAGAGGGCTCCCGGCGATACTGCCTTGACCTTGTTGCGGACAGGCGTCATTGGGTAGGTAAATCTCAAAAATCAACGCACGAGTTCGTGCTCGATTGCGTAGCGGGTGAACTCGGCGTTACGCCGCATGTTCATTTTTTCGAGGACGCGTGACCGATATGTGCTTACGGTTTTAACGCTGAGCGAGAGATCTTCGGCAATTTCCGTGACCGTCCTGCCGGACGCTATCAGGCAAAAGACCTGGAACTCGCGGTCCGACAGCTTTTCGTGCGGCGGTTTATCCGAGTCAACATCGAGTTCAAAAGCGAGCTTTTCAGCGAGAGTCGGGCTCACGTACTTGCCACCTTGAGCGACTTTTCGTATCGCCTCCACCAGCTGTCCACCGGCGCTTCTCTTGTTCAGGTACCCGGATGCCCCGGCCCGCAACAGCCGCACAGCATACTCGTCCTCGGGATGTATGCTGAGCACGAGAATGCGTAACTGGGGATGTTCGGTCTTCAATCGTCTCACAAGATCCAACCCGTGAGTGCCGGGCATGGTAAGGTCGAGCACAACGACATCCCACTGACCGGAACGGACTTGTTCCACGACTTCATCCCCATTGCTCGCCTCTCCCTTGATGACAATGTCGGAAGTTTCGCCAACAATTTGTCGCAATCCTTGCCGGACAATAGGATGGTCGTCCGCAATAAGCACGTTTATCATAGCCCTTCTCCTTCGAATTCCGGCCGCAGCGTGATGCCGACGCTTCAACGACGCGCCGAAGCGCCCAGTGGCACATTCACCTTTATCATGGTTCCTTTCAGAGGCGCGCTGGCCACGTCGCACTTGCCTCCCAAAGCGACGGCCCGCTCGCGCATTCCCAGAAAGCCGAGCGAGGTCGAGCGCAAAACCTCGCCTTCTGCAATGCCCTTACCGTTATCTTTGATTACCAGCGTAACTTTATCATCACTACATTTCAAGCTAACCGCGACTTTGGTCGCTTCTGCATGCCGGGCAACATTGGTCAGCGCCTCCTGAATGATGCGGAACAGCGCCGTCGAAGTGGCGGGTTCTAAATTGGCATCTCCCACCGCCATGACGAGCTTGCATGTGATCCCCGTTCGCTCTTGAAATTGTCGTGCTTGCGACTCAATTGCCGCCAAGAGACCGAAGTCGTCCAACACGCCGGGCCTTAATTCAGTGGCGATTCTTTGAACGCATTCGATCGTCCTATCGACAAGGGTAGACATAGAGCAAATCTTGTTGAGGAGCAGTTGACGCGATTCTCCGCCCGCCACTTCGGTCAACTTCGTATTGAGCCATGAAAGGTCCAACTCCAATCCTGTCAACATCTGCCCGAGCTCATCGTGAATCTCACGCGCCACCCATGCTCTTTCCTCTTCGCGCGCGTCTCGCATGTGAGCGGCGAGGTCGCGCAACTGTTGATGCGATCGTTCCAGTTCAGCCGTGCGTTCGTCCACCAACTCCTCAAGCTGATGCCGGTGTTTTTCCAGTTCTTCCTCCGCTCGCACGCGCTCGGTGATGTCGCGTCCATACAAGTTGACGTACCCAGCCTCCGCCACCGGTACAACCGCAAAGGAGAAGGTTCTCTCCTTGTGTTCGAGCTCGAGTCTTTCGCTTGAGCCTGAATCAAGGACTTTTGCGGCGAAGTCTACTATGTATCCGGGTGCAGATTGCCCGACCTGACTGCGCCACTCACCGAGCAGGGATGCACTTGCTGCATTGGCATAGAGGATCGTGCCATCCTTGCCAATCCGGAGCACAGGCCAGGGGTTTTCGGACGGGAACCGCGCAACGTTCTGTACCTCTTCCTCGGCGCGGACGCGCTGAATAGCCGCTCCCAATTGCATTGCTATCCCTTCGAGCGTCTCCACCTTCTCCAGTGGGATCGCGTCCTCAAGGGTATCCGCCACGTGGATGAGGCCGACTATCTTGTTCCCGAGGCGGATCGGAATGAGCGCCACGGACTCATATCCGTGCTCGTTGCATGCGTTTCGTGTCTGACCCTTTTCCTCATTCGACACTGTTGCCAGGAAAGCGGTCGTGCCGTTCATGTAAAAGGAACCTCCCCTTGTGTAGAACACGAGGCTAGGGTCAGTATCTCCTTTGATGACGTTGATGCACATGCACTGGTCTTTTGCAGTGGAAAGAGGGTTTTCCGACTCGTAGAATTCCCGGCTGAACCCGTCGTGCGCTTCATATGGTATGTTGCTCTGCTCGTCCAGGATGCGCACTCCTACGGCCGCGCAACCGAGGAAGTCCTTGATCTCCGCGACAAATGCAGCAAGCAGCGGGTCCATCTCGGCGTACAGATTCGCAATTTGCAGGAAACGCTGGGAGATCCGCCGCGCCTCCTCTGCGCGCTTGCGCTCGGTGATGTCGCGACAGAGGGCCGTGAAGAAGACTTCGTCTCTGGTTCGCCAGGTTGCGAGTGAAAGCTCTACGGGAAACTCAGTGCCGTCCTTTCTCAGTGCGTCCATTTCGACGGTTTTTCCGACAAGCTTTGTTTCTCCCGTTGAGAGCACTCGCGCGAGTCCCTTTCGATGAGCCTCATGGAATCGCTCCGGCATTATCGTTGTAAGAGGTTTGCCGATGAGCTCGTCAGCGGAGTAGCCGAAAATGTTTTGCGGGCCTTCATTCCAGAAGACGATGTTCCCCTTGCCGTCTGCAGTTATGATAGCGTCGGCAGCCGTCTCGACGACGGAACGCAGGCGTCTTTCGCTGCTCTCGAGGAATTCCAACGTGCGGCTGTTGAGAAGCGCGATGGATGCCAACTTTCCGAACACCTGTGCGACGCGAGCGTCATCTTCGTTGAAGCCGCCCGGCTTATTGGCAAGACCGAGCAGACCGATGGTTTGTTTCTCTGCGACCAGCGGCGCGAATAATACACTATCAAGGGCTACGTGGCCCCTGGGCATGAACTTCACGAATTCACTGCCGGCAAAATTATTTTCATACACGACCTTGCCCGTACGGTACGCCTCAGCGCGAAGACCTCGGATCGGCATCGGCAGCGACGGGTCAACGGAGCAAGGCAAGCCACCCGAATCCAAGAAAAGGACCTCGTTTTCAGTACCGTCCTTTGCCAGTAACGCAACGTATCCCGCAGCAGCCCCAATTAAGTTCTTGCAGGAGTCGAACATGACTCGGGCCGCATCCTCGAAATCACGATACCGCAAGACTGCGCGCGCGCCTTCGAACAGTGCCGACGTTTCCTTTCGGCGCCGTCGCGACTCGTCCAACGCGTGTTTCAGCGCTTCCTCCGCCTGCTTGCGTTCGGACTGGGCACGTTCCAGTTCGGCCGCACGCTCGCGAAGCATCCTGAGTTCTTCAATGAGGGGGGCTGCGTTGTCCTCATGCTCGTTCATCATTGTTCACCCCTGACGGAGATCCTGCTGAAACCCGACCTTTTTCCATCCTGCGTGGGGTTGTCAAGCGTTCGTATAGATATCCTCGTCATCCAGGTAGCATTGTGGATCGTCGCCCCAGATGTCGCCAGATGCCGCTTCGGCTCTGATGCGGCATCCACCGCAGATAGCCTTGTGCTTGCATCTGCCGCAGCGTTCGCCCGTCAAGTTATCGCCGATGTTCTTGAGTTTACCGAGCAGCTCGTTGTCACCATCGTTCCATATCTCGGAGAACGCGCGTTCGCGAACGTTTCCGAGCGAGACATGCCGCCAGAACTGGCACGGATGGACCTCGCCATACGCGTCAACACAGGCGAACTTGCGACCTGCGGAACAGCCACCATGGCGTACTAGAAGCTCGTGCACCTCACCCACACGCTCCGGATCGCGTTGTTTCACGTAGCGTTCGACGGTAACACCGTCCGCATGATTGTCCGTCGTCAGAAGCTCCACTTTGACGTCGCGCTCGCTCCAATCGAGCGCCTTTTCGATCAGACGCTCGACCATTGCCCGCCGCTGCTCTCTCGTGAGATCGTCATCCATCATCTCACGACCTCTGCCAGAGTACACAAGGTGGTACAGGCAGAATCGCGGTACGTTTTCCCGCTCGATGAGATCGAGCACCCCGTCGAGGTCGGCGAGATTGTGTTTTGTGACCGTAAAGCGGATGCCCGTCTTCAGACCGGCGTCCATGCAGTTGTGCAAACCGTCGAGCGCTTTGCGGAACGCGTCAGAGCTTCCTCTGAACCGGTTGTGTCTTTGCGCCAGGCCGTCCAGGCTGATTCCCGCGTACATGAATCCCGCATCGCGCGTCTTCACCGCAACCTCAGGGGTGATAAGCGTGCCGTTGGTTGACACGACGGGGCGAAGACCGCGTTCGGCCGCGTATGAACCGAGCTCGAAGATATCCTCTCTCAGATAGGGTTCGCCTCCCGAGAAGAGGACAACGGGACAACCGGCATCCGCAAGGTCGTCTATGAACTTCTTGCCTTGGCTTGTGGTGAGCTCACGTGGCTCGGCAGTTTCAGTAGCAGCCGCGTAGCAGTGCACGCACCTCAGGTTGCACCTGTTGGTCATGTTCCATACCACCAGCGGACGGCTGTCTGTCGTGAACTGGAGCATATGCGGCGGCACGCCGGCGCGCGTCTCGGCATAACGCATCGCGTCCGAAACCGTGGCGCCACCACACAACAACTTCGTGAATCCGATCATGTCAATACTCTTACTCTGTGAGACTATTGTTGTAGGCAACTTGTACCATCAGAGACACACTCAAACCGACGCGCAACGCTGGCGTGCTCACCGGCCCTTGGCCTGCACACCAGTTCTTGTTAATGTAACTTGCATATGATATAGTATGGACTGTCGTAGGTCAAGGGTTTTGGACTGCAGTCTCGGTTTCGCGCGTTCATCCAGGCTTGTCTGTTGCTGCAGCGGATAGGCGTTAGCGCTTGTTTTGTACGGGCATATCCGAGCGTACGCGCAGCATTCTGGATGCGACACTTCTTTGTCGGGCAAGCGCGCTTGAAGCTGATGAACATCGGGCTCGTTGGATTTGAGTAATGCGAGTGGATTCAGCAGCTGAGCAACAGGTTGACGCGGCCAGTTGCGTAGCAGCCTGTCCCGTCCAAACGGACACGCGTCTGTACGTTGAACTCATCACCCAGGGGAAGTATGAGGACGCCCTGGAACTTCTGCTTAAAGCCAACCCATTCTCGTCGGTATGTGGTCGGATCTGTCATCATCCGTGCGAGCAGAAATGCCGCCGGAACAGAGTAGATGCTCCGGTCGGTTTGAGACTCCTGAAGCGATTCATCATGGAGAGCACAGTGGATTATCGTCTCTCGAGACGGGAACGCGTTGAGGCGACCAGGAGCGAGAGGATCGCGATTATCGGGTCTGGTCCAGGCGGGCTGACCGCCGCGCATGATCTTGCGGAGATGGGATTCGCGGTGGTGGTGTACGAGAAGTGGGATACGCCCGGCGGGATGCTCGGCACGGCCATACCTCGTTATCGGCTGCCTTACGAAGTGCTGAAGGAGGATATTGACGACGTTCTGTCGCTTGGAGTCGAACTGCAAACCGGCTGCGAGATCGGGAGGGACTTGCAGATAGATGACTTACGAGATCAGGGTTTCGCCGCGATCCTCATAGCGACCGGCCTTCCCGAGAGTCGGACGCTCGGCGTTCCCGGGATTGACAGCGGAGGTGTGTTACTTGCCATTCCGTTTCTAAGAGCGGTCGGGTTAGGGGACGCTCCGTCTCTCGGCGAGCGTGTGGTGGTAATAGGAGGAGGCAATGTCGCCTTTGACGTAGCGCGCTGCGCACGCCGACTCGGCGCTGAGAAGGTAACCCTCGTGTCACTCGAGTCGCAGCAGGAAATGCCCGCCTGGGAATGGGAAATGGAAGAGGCCTTACAGGAAGAGGTCGAGATCAGCTACTCGTGGGGTCCGAAGGCCGTGTTCTCTGAGGACGGGGTCGTGCGCGGGATTGAGATGAAGAAATGTACGGCGGTATTCGACGATACCGGACGATTCAATCCCCGGTTCGACGAAGGAGACGTCTCGACGCTCCTGGCCGACAGCATTATTCTGGCGATCGGACAGCGCGGCGACTTGACGTGTATTGCAGGTTCCGCGGTCAAAGCCTCGGGCGACCGACTGGAGTTTGACCCGGAAACGCTGGCGACGACGGAGCCGGGGATCTTCGCTTGCGGCGAGGTGGTCACCGGTCCGGGCGCTGCCGTGGAGGCCGTGCGCGAGGGGCACCGGGCGGCAAGAGCGATCCTGCACTACCTGGATACAGGAGAACTCCTGAAACAGCCTGTAACCGAGCCGCCCTCGCTCGGAGACATCCCACTGGATATTGCCGAGAAGATCAAACGACGGGAACCGATCATCCCCGAGCTTGTTCCCGCTGAAAAGCGGGTGAGGGATTTTTCCGAGATCGAGCGCGGGTTCACGGAGGCAGAAGCGCTCGCGGAAGCCAAACGCTGTCTGGCCTGCACCACGGGAGCCTTGGCTGACGAGGAGAAGTGCGCTGCCTGTCTCACCTGCGTGAGGATCTGTCCGTTTGGCGTTGCCCAGGTGGAGAGGACCGCCGTCATGCCGCAGGAACAGTGTCAGGCATGCGGGTTGTGCGCGGCGGAGTGTCCTGCAGCGGCGATCGCGCTGAAGCGGTTCGGCACGAACCGGATGAGAGAAGAGATCGGAAACATCTTTCCAAGAATGGAGCGAGGAGAAGACCTTCAGCCTTTGATCGTTTCCTACTGCTGCCTGTTCGAGGTGACAAGCAGGAAACTCGTCCGCGCAGAGCCGAGTGCTGCAGCGGAAACAGGCGTGGCAAGGGTGATGGTGCCTTGTGTTGCAAGATTGAGCGTAGTGGATATACTCGCGCCGTTCGAGTTGGGCGCGGATGGGGTCGTAATAATCTCGTGCACCGAGGGGGATTGTCTGTACCCGACCGCAGAGGAGAGACTGAGCGCGCGCGTGCAGAAGGCGAAAGGCGTCCTGGACGAGATCGGGCTCGGAGGCGAAAGGATAGACCACTGGAGAACCGAGGGCTCCGCAGAGGTCTCCTGGTCAGCATTCTGGGAGATTTCGAAGAGAAAACTGGCTGCGCTCGATGGCATGAGCCCAGCCGGTATGGAGGTTGGCACATGATAGTGGGAGAGAGGAAACCACTACTCGAGCTGAAAGGTTTCATTGAGGACTACCATAAGGTGCTGATCGTTGGGTGCGGTACATGTGCAACCGTCTGCTTCGCCGGAGGTGAGAGCGAGGTTGAAGTTGTGGGCTCGGCCCTTCGCATCGCCTTTCTCAGAGAGGGAAAAGAAAGGGAGATTCTGGAGGACTGCGTGACCCGGCAGTGCGAACCGGAGTTCGTCGAGAAGGTCGTGCAGAGGGTTAAAGAAGAAGGTATCGAGGCGGTTCTTTCGCTCGCATGTGGAGTCGGGGTGAATTTCGTTGCGGGACAGCTCGAGGACGTGCCCGTTTTTCCCGGGATCAACACGAAGTTCTTCGGAGCGACGGTCGAGCCGGGAGTGTGGGTCGAGATGTGTGCCGGCTGCGGGAATTGTATGCTGCATCTGACGGGCGGGATATGCCCGGTGGCCAGGTGCTCGAAGTCGATCTTGAATGGACCATGCGGTGGGAGCAGCGACGGCAAGTGTGAGATCAGTCCCGATGTGGATTGCGCGTGGGTGCTCATTGTAGAGCGCATGAAGAAGCTTAACACCCTCGAGCACCTGAGTCAGATCCTTGAACCACGCGACTGGTCCACTTCGCGTCACGGCGGGCCAAGACGCGTTGTACATGAAGAGTTGAAGCCGGTTGAGACAGGCAACGAGCAGGAATGATAAGAGGTCAGCGATGAAGAGCGGGAGCAATCTGGAACGTGTTCTGACGGCAGGACACTTCGCTGTCACGGCGGAGCTTGGTCCTCCTATGGATTGCGATGCGGACGCGGTGCTGGAGAAAGCGAAGATCTTGAAAGGTGCGGCCGACGCTTACAACATAACTGACAATCAGACTGCGGTCGTGCGTATGTCCAGTATCGCGGCGGCGGTGCTCATCGCGGGGGAAGGGCTCGAGCCTGTTATGCAGATGACGTGCCGCGACAGGAACAGGTTGGCCATTCAGTCGGATGTGCTCGGCGCCGCAGCGCTCGGGATCAAGAACTGTCTTTGCATCGCCGGAGACCATCAATCATTCGGGTCTGCCGGAAGACTCAAAGGTCATCCCGGCGCCAAGAATGTGTACGATGTCGATTCGATACAGCTCGTGTCGATCCTGAAGGGTATGAGAGACGAAGGGCAACAGCAAGGAGGCGACCCGATAGCAGTGAGGCCGCCTCTTCTCATCGGTGCTGCCTGGACGCCCATGGGGGATCCCGTGGAATTCCGCCCCATTCGTCTCAAGAAGAAGGTGGAGGCTGGCGCTGACTTCATTCAGACGCAGGGCATTTATGACGTTGGACAATTCGAGGAACAGATGAATATCGTTCGCGGCATGGGGCTTCATGAGAGAACCGCCATCCTGGCCGGCATCATCGTTCCGAAGAGTCTCGGTATGCTAAAGTATATGCGCAGCGCAGTGGCCGGTGTCTCTGTGCCGGACGAGCTCATGGAAAGAATGAGCGCGGCTAAGAAGGCAGCCGGGGATGACAAGAAGCAGGCGAGACGGAACCAAGAGGAAGAGGGCATCACCATTACAGTCGAGCTCATAGAGCAAGTCCGCAACATTCCGGGCGTCAAGGGTGTCCACATCCAAGCTATCGAGTGGGAACGCAAAGTGCCCGAGATTGTTGAGAGGGCGGGTCTTATGCCGCGACCCGACGTGGAGCAGGAGAAGAATGCGCCGGACGAGGCGTGAACCGGTTCCGCCGGAAATGGCTGCCCAGGGGCGGGTTTCTCGAAAACCGTGGAAGAGAGGAGGGTGTAATTGATGAGCGAGAGCAAGGGTAAGATTCTGGTTGTGGAGGATAGCGCCGACGAAGCCAATCTGATAAAGATGATCCTCGAGCCCGAAGGGTACGAGGTCGCCGTCGCGTCCAATGGGGAGGAAGGTTTGAAGAAGGTCGCATCAAACCGTCCAGACCTGATCGTGCTCGATGTGATGATGCCGGAGCTGGACGGGTTTACTATGTGCTCGAGGCTGAGGGAGTCTCCCGAGCACAGCGGCACGCCCGTCATACTCCTGACAGGTGTCGCGAAGCGCATCAGCAACAGCAAGTATCCGCTTGACGGCGTGTTGAGGGCCGACGCCGAGCAATATCTCGAGAAGCCGGTCAAGCCCGAGGAACTTCTGGAAACGGTCGCCCGGTTACTGAAATAGCAAAGGAGTAGCACTTGCTCCGGGTTCTGAGTCCGCGAGGGGATGTGTCTAGGCATGGTAATGACCACGAAGCTCAACTGTTGGGAGTTCAGAGACTGCGAACGTGGTCCGGGCACGAAGAATATGTGTCCGGCAGCGGCAGATACGAGCTGCGACGGTGCCAACTGCGGCACCAATGCGGGTCGAATCTGCTGGTGCGTTGGCGGTACATTCTGTTCAGGACAGCCCGAGTGCGACTTCGCACAGAATATAGATTCGTGCCTGTCGTGCGAGTTTTTCCAGAAGGTCCAGGCAGAAGAGGGGCCTCGTTTTCAACTTCTGAAACTGGCGCAGGGAGTGCTTGATGTATCAGGGCTGCAGTCGATGATATCTCATCTTGAGGCGATGATGAGGATCCACGAAAGGGTACACTCCCATTTCGACCTGGAGCAGGCCGTCAAAGACATCACGGACGAAGCTGAGAGTGTTACCAGTGCGCGGAGGAGCGTTGTCTTCCTCATCGAGGGCAATCCACCCGAACTTCGTGGGCAGTTCAATATGCGCGGCGAGCGGATCCGGGTTACCATGCCCATAGACGAGAACAGCGTGGTCGGGTTCTGTGCCTTTCACAACAAAGTTGCTAATCTCAGGGACGTTTATGAGCACAACCAGAGTGGTCCGGGCGCGCCCAGGTTTAACAAGCAGTTTGACAAGCGCTGCAGGTGCGAGACGGAATCTCTTCTGGCAGTTCCGATTCGCGACTCTCGCCAGCGCGTCATAGGAGTGATTACAGCCGCAAACAGCCTGAAGGGGCGCTTCTCCTCCGACGATCAATGGTTTCTGCAGAAGTACGCTACCGAGGTTGCATTAGCTGTGGAGAAGAGCAGACTCCTCGAGCAGAGTCTGTTTGCGGCGCGTCTGACGTCGGTCGGTGAAACGGCAGCTGCACTGTCACACTGCATTAAGAACATCGCGCACGCAATGAGAGGAAGTGCGTACGTAATTAAGCGCGGAATTGAACTGAACCGTATGGATAACGTTAAGGCCGCCTGGGAAATCCTCGACCGGCACGTGGAAAAGCTCGCCGATCTGTCACTGGATCTCCTGGCGTTTGACCCTGAACGGGCGCTCGAGGCTGAGACTGCTGACTTGAACGAGACGGTCGATCACGTCGTGAGGCTGTTGACTGACGAGGCCCGGACTAGGTCGATAAAGATCGAAGCATGCCTCGGCAGGGGTGTGGAGACGTGCAGGTTCGATCCGAGGCTCATCTACCGCTGCCTGATAAACCTCATCATGAACGCATTCGACGCCTGCCTGCCAAAGGCGGGCACCGTGGCGGTTCTGACGGGAAGAACGGCACAGGGCGACGTGATGATTACCGTTTCGGACAATGGCAGAGGCATGGACGACAGAACGAAGGAGCAGATCTTCAAGCTGTTCAAAACTTCAAAAGGAAGGGGCAGCTTCGGTATCGGTCTTCCGACGGTACTGGATCTTGTCAAGAAGCACAATGGTCGCATAGAGGTGCAATCGGAACTCGGCAAAGGATCCACCTTCACCATTCTCATTCCGGATTTGACTGACGCTTGCTAGTTCAGAAGAATCTCCCTTTTCTCGTGTGGCCGAACTCGGCTACGTTACCCTGCGTTGGATCCTTCCAGGCAGGAAATCGGGTTTTTCGCATGACGTGGGCTTATCAAGCACCCGGGCTCAAGCTATCATATCTGAGTGAATTGGGAAAACCGATGAATACTAATAGTGCCAGCGGCGTAGAGGAGGGACACATGCAGGGAGAGGGTATCTGCCGGTGTTTGACACCGCAGGCGCAGTCTGATACCATCTGCGCGGGAGGACCAAATGGCACAGAAAACAACGAAACGGGACGATCAACCTCTGTATCCGATTGGGATTGTTGCGAAGCTTGTTGGGGTATGCCCTGCCACACTGCGAATCTGGGAACGGAAGGGGCTGGTATCTCCCAGCAGGATCGGGAAGAACAGGTACTACACGGACGCAGAGTTGCACCAGCTCAAGTATGTCAAGTTTCTCTTGCGCAAAAAGGGCGCGAACTTGGCCGGCGTGAAGGACGTCTTGGAAAGATACTCCTGCTGGGAAGTGAAGAAGTGCACACCCAGCGAACGCGACAAGTGCCCGGTGTACGGCAAGCATCTCGCCGACTGCGATCTGGCCGGCGATTAGACAGACTTCCTGCAACCATCCGTTCCTGGGTATACGGATTCCATAGCTCGCCGTTTCTCGATAAGGTGTCGTCCTTGCTTAGTGAAGCTGAAGCGGGTTTGGGCAAACGCGGAGAAGCAGGCGTGACCGCTGGCGCGCCCTGCAGGATTCGAACCTGCGACACCCTGATTCGCAGTCATCCTATTATGTTTTGCACATAACTGCAAGTAACTGCAGAAAGACGCGTTGGTACTGAGACCTCCTTGCACATAGCTGCACAAAAACGCAGAAAACCACCGACCACGGGCCACAATTCGGGCCACAGTTGTTATGACCAAGGGGGTTTCTGTTTCGAGCGGTTTGCTGAGACTTAGACACGTCTCAAAGTGTGTTTCGTCGATATTGACATCGGCTTTTATAGGCCGCCCTTTCGGGAAACCAGAAATCAGCTTGTGAGCCGTGTTGTTCTGCACCTGGAAGGTGAGCGCGCCGGTGCCTGAGTCGTAGCTCAGGTTCTTGATCGAAGCAGCCACCAGAAGCTGTTGCTTTGCCCAATCCGCACCTGCCAAACGCATACGATTAAATGCGAGGCACAACTGATAACCTTTTACAATTCTTCCGCTGCTTGTCGTGTAGCGATGGGTACATATCCAGCCTCCATGCCCGGCGGCGGGGTTACAAGCAAGGCCGGGTCAATATCCGCCAGTTTTCCAATCGTGGGTGGCGGCAGGTAGTCGCGGTCTTTTTCCCACTCCCGGTGGAGTTTTTCCACCCGTGCCTGAAGGCTTTCCCGCTCTTCATCCGTTAAATCGGCGTTGAGTAATGCAGGCTGGTCGGCGAATCGATACCAATAGTAAGTCACCACGCTACCGTCCCCCGGATGCGCCTGGAAAGGTCCTGCCACAGGGCCAGGTTTTTTCCAACAACTATCCGCATCATCGGGAGTGACATAGGGTCCGGAGGGGTCACCGGGGGGCCGACCAAAGCTTACCCCGGCCAGTCCTGTTTCAGCCGGAACGTCTTGGGGGGGTACCACAATCCACTCCTCCTTTGACTTGCCAAATTCATTAGGATGTATCACCAGGCGATAGTATTCGGGGAGTGTCACTAGTGGGCCATCCTTAGTATCTTTTCTCGTAACCATCTGGGAGTTCCACCGGTACCCGTAGGTAATTGAATCAATTGCCACGGGAGTCGCAAAAGAATTCCAGGCAAGAGGCACCCTTTCTTTCCTGGGTGCGGGTGGCGAGATTTTCCAGGTTGCCCCTCCTCGATCGCTAAAGGTGTGTACACTGGCCCCCACGGGATCGATGGCGCCGCTGACTGGGGCTCCGCCTTCAAACCAGGCCTCCACACCGTTCCAGAGCGCTTTCTTGTTGTAGGCCGTAACGCGGTGCACTACCGCCGAATCGCCCTCCGGTCCTCGGGGGAAAGAGGTTGGCGCTATTCGGGCGTAGATCTCCCCTTTGTCGTCAATAGACTGGAAGCTTGGGACATACTGGGTTTCCATCTGCAAGGCCCTGTTTGGTCCGGAGGGACGGGTATCCAGAAACATTCCACCCAGGCTAGGGTCCTCCACAGTCGCTCGGGACCAGAAATAGGGTGTGAAGAAAGCGACGGGGCCTTTGAAGTTTCCCGAGTTGAGAAACAAAGTCCAACAGTTATTTCCGGTAGGAACGTTCTTCCCGGCCGTAGTGGATTTGGCCGTGGTGAGCGGAAGCGGCAGGTACCCATAGCCGAACAGTTCACCGCAGGTACCTTGTTTCAGATTCAGACCATCGGGGGGCCACAGCACCCAGGGACTGAGTTGTGCCA
>CBFDCQ010000077.1:0-15458 GCA_965603355.1 uncultured bacterium | reverse complement strand
TTGCGACGCCTCTCCTTCGCACTCATCAACAAATCTCCCTCCATAATCACCTCCTCAAAAAAGGAGGATAGCATAGAGGACATTTCTACCGAGTCCACCTGAGGACATTATCAAAGAGTTATGACACCGCGCGCCGCCCGTGTTGACAAAACCTCACCGTTCTGGTAGAATCAGCGCACATTTTCGTGAGATTGCATATGATAGCGCGGGTACAGGTCGTCGAGTCGACCGCCCTGAATCAGGTGAGGACAAGTTAAATGCCAACGCATCGTTCTGCGGCTAAGCGAATGAGACAAAACGAGAAACTGAGGCTGAGAAATGTCGCTATCAGGTCGCGATTGAGGACTTTTCTCAAGCGGACACGCGCGGCCATCCAGGCTAAGGATCAGGGTCAGATCGAGCAGTTGCTGCCCGAGACCGTATCCTATCTTGATGACGCGGTCTCACAGGGTGTCATACATTGGCGGAACGCAGCCCGCAAGAAGTCCAGGATTATTAGACAGGCCGCCGCTGTACGCTCCACCGTGGCCGCGCCTTCCGAGCCGGCTGAGCCGGTTGAGCGGGCTGAGCTAACAGAGGAAGCTAAGCAGGCTGAGCTGTAGCTTTTTCCGCGCCACACATCCTCACGATCACAAGCTCCAGGAGGAGTCTCTCATCGACGCTCGTTGACTTGAGTCGCAGTTCTGCGGCGACGAGCTCATGATGGATCTCACGGAGCCGCTCGGGGGTGAATCTACGCACTTGCGCAAAGAACCGCTTTCGATAGGAGGGGAAAACCTTCAACTGAGCGGCGACATTTTCGTGCGCTTCACCTTGTTCGAGCATCATTATTGCGGTGTACAGCCGGTCAAGCTGCCGGTGCATGCTCCACAGTATCCGCAGCGCGTGCTCGCCGTCGCGGAGCAGATTGTCGAGGATATCAAGCGCTCTGGCGACGTCCTGATCGGCGAGCGCATCGCCGAGCGCGTAGGTCGTCTCGTGGTGCACGTCCGTTACCGCTGCGACAACGTCATCGAGCTCGATGCGGTCCCTGCCGCCGACGTAGCCCACGACCTTCCGGAGCTCGTTGTTGACTTCCGATAAGTTTCTTCCCGATAGCTGTTGCAGCTCCGCAGCCGCACGCGGTGCTATTGTCTTGCCCGTCTGGGAGATCTCTTGTTGAATCCATCGAAGGACGTCGGACGGCTTCTTGAAGGCGGGGAAACTGACTGCGACTCCGTGCTGTGTGACCAGCGAAACGAGCTTGCCCTCGGATGCGCCGGTTCTCTTGCGGTTCTTGCCGCCGCCCGTTTGGGCTGCGACGAGGACCAGGCAGGTGGTCGGGCAAGGTTCCTGCAAGTACAAGGCGACGGGAGCCTTTTTGGATCGCAGTTGGAGCAGGTGCGCCTTGCGGACGACGACCATCCGTCTTGCGGCGAGGAACGGAACGGTTCTGGCCTCTGAACAGATTGTCTTCTGGTCGGTACTGTCCGCGTCGAAGACCGAATAGGCCAGGTCTTTCAGCTGCGGATCGACGACGATCCCGACGAGCTTGTCAAGAGCGCGCTCGATCAAGAAAGGCTCGTCACCGAAGAACAAGTATGCAGGTGCTACATTTGTCGGCGACAGCTGCTTCAGAAACGCGCTGTATGATATTGTACTTGCTGGCTGTTTCAACGTCTTCGAGGTCCTTACCAGCGCTCGACGGTGAGGTAAAGCAGCTGGCTCGCGAGGTTCTCGAGTGCTTCCGTGGCGGCTTTTCCCTCGTTTCCGCTCGGAAACGACCGCACCGTGGACGCGAAGAACTCCGTATTCCCGCGCGGTGTGACGGCGGGGACGAGGCTGCTCACCATGAAAGTGCTTGTTCCCTGAACCTGCGGGTCTCCCCAGACCTGCTTTCCGTTGCGCGTGTCAACGAGCCTTGCGGACGCCA
This sequence comes from uncultured bacterium, assembly GCA_965603355.1. GTDB lineage: Bacteria > Hydrogenedentota > CBFDCQ01 > CBFDCQ01 > CBFDCQ01. The sequence goes on along the minus strand of CBFDCQ010000077.1, from coordinate 13,546 downwards.
CCACAGTCACTCTGAACTCTGAGGCGCCGTCCGCCCTGTTGTAAGCCATCGGGTCCAGGCTGTAACCCATAATGTCGGTTTCGAGTCGCAGGTCCGCCTTGTCCTCATCAACGACGCGCAACCTGCCGTCAACGGTAAACTTTCGTCTCAGGGCGTTGGTCAGGGGAGCCTGCAGATCGTACTCCTTGGTGCTGTTCAGCGCCGCCGGTATGTATATGCGTTGATAGCTTGGGGATAACGTGGACCGCGCAGTGTATCCGCAACCCTGTGAGAGCAGGGCACAGCAGAGCGCCAGCGCAACACCGGTCAGTAAGATTATCAGTTTCGGGAGCTGCAGGTTTCTCAATTTCCTATCACTAATCTCCGGTAGCGTCTCCGACGGCAGGTTCTCGTTCACTTCTCGCGTATGATACGAAGCTTGTGGGTTCCGCAATCGGCTCAAGACCGGTTTGGGTCACCTTACACTTGATGTTGATGTCGCGTATCGCATGAACGACAACAACAAACAGCAGGCTGGACGTGAGGTAATAGACCAAGCCGAGAACCGCCGAGAAGACCAGGAATTCAGCTCTTTCTATGTTATGTGTGAACATTCTCTGATGAAGTAGCGTGAAGAGGACAGCGATAATGAGTATGACAGCGACAGGGTTGCCGAGGAGCCGCCCGAGAAACGGCTGAGCGGTAGCCCGCCACAGAAACTCCTCGTACGTTGCGACGAAAAGGCATTGCACGAGCAACATCGGGCGTCGCCGGCACGAGGCAACCACGTTCGCAGAAGGTATTGCGGCGGAGACTGCTTCTCTCACGGAGAGTCTGGTGGCGAGCACTGCGAACATGTAGAGGAGTTGCCCACAGAACACAGCAGCGATCATCAGTAGGGGTCTGGCCGGCGGTGTTCCGCCAAATGCGCGCCAGTTCAAGGCGATCGCGACGGCAAGGAGAGTGTTTCCCAACAGGAAGTTGACTCGCGATAACCTGTTCTTGGGTCGCGCGAACGCCGCAAGCGCAACGTAGCACAGGAGAACCGCGAGGAACAGTGGAACGTGAACGGGTACCATCGCAAACTGCCTTTCCGCTCCGGTGCGGGATCTCGGGCAACTCGAGGATCTTTGCCGGATAAGGATTCCTGAGGGGAGTCTAGCATGTTTGCTCGACGAGCGTCAACAGAGGGATAGCGGCGACGGTCTTTCGAAAGCAGACTTTTCTCTGGTGGGACGTTTCGTCGGAGAGGAGTGAGCGCTCAGCCCGCGATAACCGCGTCCTTTTTCCGTTTCTTCTCTTTGTACATGGCTGCGTCCGCGCGGGCGAGGGCTTGCTGGATTGTCTCATCGCGACTCGGCGACCAGATGGCTATGCCACAACTGATATCGAGCTTCCCGGGAAATGCGGCCGTCAGGAGGCGCGCTTGCTCTTCGGCGAGTCGCTCGTGGACTGTCTTGTGCAGCCTATCGACCACGATGCGGGCGCCCTCGTCGGAGGTCTCCGGCAGAAGGATCAGGAACTCGTCGCCGCCGTAACGAACCACGACATCATTGCCTCGAACACCCTTCTCAAGCAGCGCGGCAACGGTCATCAGTACGGTGTCGCCGACATTGTGCCCGGCAAGGTCATTCACGGCCTTGAAGTTGTCCACGTCGGCCATTACAAACGCCATTTGGCGCCCGTAGCGCTTGCAGCGCTCGACCTCGTGTGCGACGAATTCGTCATAGTATCGTCGGTTGTACAGACCGGTGAGAACGTCGCGGGTGGCCTGTTTTCTGGCTTCCTCTTTCTCCTGTTGCAGGGCCTGTTCAAGGCGAATCATCCTTTCTCCGACCCTGAGCCGGGCGATCAATTCGCCGCGTCCGACCGGTTTCGCCATGTAGTCATCTGCGCCCTGCGTCAGACCGGCAATCATGTCCTGCTCATCGTCTTTCGATGTTACAAGTATCGTGTATATGTACCTTGAGAACCGTTTCTCGCGGACCTTTGAGCATAACTCGAGCCCGCTCATTCGGGGCATCATCCAATCGCAGACGACCAGTTGAAGCTCGTTACTCTGCAAGAGAATCCAAGCCTCCTCGCCGTCGCAAGCGGTAACCACTTCGTAGCCGGAGCTAGCGAGCATCCCTTCGAGCAGCTTGCGCGATACAGGGTCGTCATCGACAACAAGCACATGTGTTCGTTCAGCAGCCATCATTCTTCTCCATCGTTTTCTGCGTTTGAGCGAGCGTCCGGAATCTCCGTTTCAGCTGCAGGCGCATCGGCAAGTACCTTGCGCACCTTATCCAGCAGTACGCTTTCGTCGACCGGCTTGACAATGTACCCTTGGATTTCGAGTTGCGCCAACTGCAGCACCGTATCTCTGTCTGCCTTACCAGTGCACATGAGTATGGGTATGTTCGAGGAAGGGGAAGAAGACCGGATCTGTTCTGTCAACTCCACCCCGTCCATGTCTGGCATCAATATATCGCTGATCATGAGGCTGACGTGATTCTGTTCCAGTTTCTGGAGCGCGTCGGTCCCGTTCTGCGCTTCAATTACGCCATACCCGCCGCGCTCGAGGGCGCGACGCAGTACAGATCTCATCATCTTGACGTCATCGACGATAAGAATCGTTTCGGATCGACTTTCTTTATCCTCGTTCACGGTTCACTCTCCATCGTTAGTTTCGACTTTACCTCTGTGTCAGAATCTCCGCTGCGACAAAATCCTGCAGGCGCTTGAACTGTGTCTCGAGTTCTGCCAGGGCCGTTTCGGCGTTGCGGAGGTCTGCCGAGCGCCCAATCTCTTCGAGTCTGAGTGCAATAGCGCGGATCTGCTCGGCGTTTATGCTTGCCGCGGCACCTTTAAGCGTGTGAGATGCGAGCTCGATGCCGGGAGCATTTCCGTTTCCGACCTCAGCCCGTATTAGGTCGATCTGTTCCGGTGCGAAATTCATGAATTCCTGTACAATCTCGCGCATGAATTCAAGGTCACCGCCCAGACGCTGAGCAGCTCCGTCAATGTCCATAGGTTTTTGCCCTGCTTCTTGTGGCGCCTTCTCATGCTCGGTCTCAGCGTCTGCTCCAATCCACTTCTCGATAGTCGACACGAGCTTTTCCGGATCTATCGGTTTGGCGATATAGTCGTCCATGCCCGCATTGCGGCAACGCTGTTCGTCTCCCTTCATGGCGTGTGCTGTGATGGCGATGATAGGTACGCCTCTCCAGCGTTCGTCCCTTCGGATGGCCGCGGTTGCCTCGAACCCGTCCATTTCGGGCATCTGCACGTCCATGAGCACGACATGGTACTGAACACCGCTTTCGAGTGCACGGAGCACCTCGAGGCCGTTGTTGGCCACGTCAACCGAATAGCCCGCCTTCGTGAGCATCCGCTCGGCCACCTTCCGGTTCACGGGGTTGTCCTCGGCGAGGAGGATGTGCGCGGAGCGTTTCTTCCTGTCCTCGGCCAGCGTGTGCCGTGTGACCAGGAATTCTTCTTTCGGGGTTTCGACCGCTTCGCTTCCGAGGACTGTCACGATAGCATCGAGGAGATCAGACCTCTTCACCGGTTTGGCCAGATAAGCCGAGATTCCGGCCTCCTGAGCGCGCGCCGCGTCGCCGCGTGTTCCCACGGAGGCAAGCATGACAAGACTCACGTCGCGCAGCGACTCGTCTTGTCGGATCGCCCGGGCCAGCTCAAACCCGTCCGTGTCGGGCAGGTCCGCGTCCAGCAACGCAAGTCGAATGTTGTCAGTACCCGCCTCCGCCCGTTCGCGAAGCACACTCAGCGCCTCGGCGCCGGAGCATGCCTGCAGTGTGCGACAACCCCACGAGGTCAGCATCTCGTGCAGTATCGTGCGAGCGGTACCGCTGTCGTCAACGATAAGTGCGAGCATATCGCGGACTTCGTCGTGGGAGGCTCGGTGCACCGGCGCACGTTCAGGCTGGCACTCGAACGGCAGAGTGAAGTAGAACGTGCTGCCTTTGTCCGGCTGGCTTTCGAGCCAGATTCGGCCGCCCATCAACTCCACGAGCTGCTTGGATATCGCCAGACCGAGGCCGGTGCCTCCGTACTTGCGGCTCGTGGTGCCGTCCGCCTGCCTGAATGTCTCGAAGATCACGCGCTGCTTCTCTTTAGGTATTCCGATGCCGGTATCGGAAACGGAGAATCGGACTACCGCTGCTTCACGGTCTCGCTCCTCGAGCTCCGCGCGAATCACCACCTCGCCATGCTCAGTGAACTTGACAGCATTCGAGCTGAGGTTAACGAGCACCTGTCGCAACCGTCCGGGGTCACCACGAACGCAACCCGGAACCTCGTCCTTCACGTGTATAGCCAGCTCTAGTCCTTTCTCCGAGGTTTTCGGAGCCAGTACCTCCGCCGCACCTTCAACGGTCGTACGCAGATCAAAGTCAATACTCTCGAGCTCGAGTTTACCTGCCTCTACCTTTGAGAAGTCCAGGATGTCGTTGATCAGGACGAGCAGGGAGTCGGCACATTGCTTGGCCGTTTCGAGATAATCGTGTTGCTCATCGTTCAGGTGGGTGTCAAGCGCCAGGCTTGCCATACCGACAATCCCGTTGAGCGGGGTACGAATCTCGTGGCTCATGTTTGCCAGGAACTCGCTCTTGGCAACGCTGGCAGTCTGGGCGGCGATCGCCATCTTGTTGGCGCCGTCGATGGCTTGTTCGAGGCGCCTGTTCGTGAGTGCCAACTCGCGGTTGGCCTTTTCGGTGGTTTCCTTTGCTTCCAACAACCTTCGCTCTGCGAGCTTGCGCTCGGTAACGTCATGGGATATCTGCACGATCTTGTCAATCTTACCGTCGGGATCGAAGAGCGGGAAAGCGTAAAGCTCGACCACCAGTGCTTTCTCGTTGGGGCCCTTGTGCGTGTGTTCCAGGGAAACGGGCTGTCCAGTTTCCAAAACGGTTTCCAACGGACAGGGACACGCCGAATTGGCGCAGCGCTCGGGGCTACCGTGGGTAACCTCGTGGCAAGGTAGGCCGATGATTTCTTCACGGGTTCGTCCCTGCTGTCTGAGGAAGGATTGATTCACGTCCAAGATGTTGTAGTCGGGTCCAATTACCGCGACTCCCTCGTACATGCCGTTGAGAATGCTGTCGAGGTGGTCGCGGGATTCCTGGAGCGCCTCCTGGGCAAGTTTGCGTTCGGTTATATCCCGGAACGTCCCTTGCACGACTTTTCTTCCTTTGAGTTCGAAGATGTTGGCCTTTATCGAGACGGCCTTGACCTCTCTGCTTTTGGTGATGATCTGCGCATCCAGGGTCTGACCATGCCTATCGTTGACGTGCTCCTTGAACGTCCCGGTGAACTCTCCTTCAGTCTCTTCCGGAGGATGAAGAATCCGTTGGTGTTTCCCGATCAGCTCGTCTTTCGTCCTTTCAACCAGGTCTGATGCCGCGGGGTTACAGTCAATAATAATGCCTGTGTCGGTATCGGCTATGACGATGGCGTCCAATGCCTCTTCGAACTGCGTTCGATACCTTTGCTCGCTTTCCCATAGCGCCTCTTCGGCGCGCCTGCGCTCGGTGATGTCGACGAATGAAGCCATCATACAGAGAGGTGTACCAGCTTCATCGGTGACGACGCTTGTGGAGAGCTCGACGGGCACGGTTGAGCCATCGCTTCTCTGGGCGAGCAGTTCTCCTCTCCAACTGCCGGTATCGCTTAAGATCTTGACTACTGAGCCAGCGTCCTCCGGCGATTCCCAAAACTCAAGAACGTTTTTTCCCAGGACCTCTGTATCGTCGTCATATCGCCACAGTTTGAGAAAAGCGCTGTTAACGTAGGTGAGTTTGCCTTCAAGGTCAGCGATTGCAATGCCGTTTATTGACGAAGCCATAGCGCTGTCTTTGACCCGCATCGCCTCCTCGGCGCTCTTGCGCTCGGTGACGTCCTCCACCATAAGAATGGCTCCGCAGACGCCTCGCCCTTGGCCAAACAGTGGTACGCCAAGATGGCGCAGCGCCTTTTGCTCGCCGACGAGGGATACCAGGTCTGTCTCGGCATCAAAAGGATACCCTTCAAAGAGCTGTATAAGGTGTTTGTCAATGCCTGCGTTGCGAAACATGTCGGCATGGCGGAGGTCGAACGTGCCGACAATGAGGTCGCGTCCTTCCGCGACGCCGAGGATGTGGAGGTACGCCTCGTTGATGCCGGTGACGATGCCGTCCGCGTCGGCTGTGAGCATGCCAATGGGGCTGCTCTCAAAGACGGATCGGAACCGAACCTCGCTCGCCTCGAGGTCGGTAGTTCTTTCAGCTACCATTTTCTCGAGGTCTTTGCTGTATTCCTCAATAGTCCCTGTGGAATGGGACAATTGGCCCGCCATCTTGTTGAAGCTGTCTGCCAGTACGCCCAATTCGTCTCTGGTGTTAAGTTCAATTCGATAGTCGAGCTTGCCCTCGCCTATCTTTTGGGTTCCCTTTACGAGCTCAGCCAGAGGGCGTGTAATCCTGCGAGCAAAGGCAAGTATGAACAGGACAGCGGCTCCAAACACTCCGGCGGCCATCATAACGCTGGAGTGCACTATCCTGGCCTTTTCCACCTGTATCCATTGGAGTGATGTTTCGATCTCGGCGAAACCGCTCACCGTGTATTCTTGCACCGCCTGGTTCGCGTCCTCTTCGGCTCCGAATAATGCCAGCTCGTCTTTCGCCCCAGTCTCGTCCCGGCGGTGCATTACAGGTATGTAAGTTGTCTGCACGGGTATGCCTTCGACGGAGTCGCGAAGATGAACGGTGCCGAACGTCTGCAGGATTTCGCGCCGGGTTTCTTCGGGAATGTGTCGCTCCTCCGAGGTCTGAAGGGGAGCGCCGAACGCTCTTCCTCGATAGACGATCAGCGGCTGACCGGAGACGTCATAGACAGCGGCGTATCGGACCCCAGGGTGATCGCTCACGCCGAGGACCAGTACTTCCAGGAGACTCGCGTCCTGCGCGGACACGCCAAGCTCGGCACCTGTCGCCAGAATGCGGCTCAGGGTGTCGACATCTTCATTTGCCTGCTGCATCATTCTGGCGCTTCTGGCTATGACGAACTGCGTTGTGAAAAACGCGGAGACGCACAGAATCAGCACTGAACTCGCTATCAGCAACTTGAGCTGCAAACCGAATCGCGCACGGACTCTTTTCGAGTCCGTTGCCGCGCTTTCATATCGCTTTCCCATAATCCTCTCCCGGGACAAAAGGTTGCCGCCGCGCCGCTACTGGTAAACTTGTGCTACGTTATCTGCAACCTGTTTATGTGCTATCAGGCTCAACCGTAGCCACGACAAAAGCCACATTCAGCGTCCTTGACTTTCTACTTGTCAGGGAGTAATGTGAGGCCTTCCTTCCCAATAGTACACGTGCATCCAACACCATCCATATTTAATTATACATACGGCTCAAAATGTAGGGGGTCCGGCAGCGCTTGTGCCCGGCCGGCACTTGCACGAATAGTCAATTAGGCGCGGTGCGACCGACTCTGAATCAGGTTTTGTGCTGTTTTAGCGCTTGTTTGAGGATAAACTGGAATGACCCTGGTCACCACCGGAGGGGCATTTATGGGAATCGCGCTTCGGCAAACCACTCATACCAGGCGCGTTCGGGGCGCAGGAGCGATCCGTGATGGATGAAGCGGGGTAGGATCCGGACTTTACGTGGACAGCTCTTGGGTGGGACGCACGAGCTCGTTGACCTTGGATATGATATCCCCCGTTCGGAACGGTTTGATCAGGTACCCGTCTGCGCCGCTCGATGCGACCCGCCTGCTGATACTTGCCTCGGGCTTGGCGGTGATTATGAAGATGTGTGCATTGCCGTATTCCGGTTCACCTCTGATCCTGCGGCATACCTCCCAGCCGTCCATTTCCGGCATCGCAATGTCGAGAAGTACGAGACCGATACCGCCCTGCTTGATCTTCTCAAGGGCTTCCTGACCGGAACTTGCAGAGACCACTTCGTACCCTTCGCCACCGAGCACGTTGCTCAGAAAATCGGTCACGTCCGGGTCGTCGTCGACGACAAGTATCTTGTCTCCTTCAGGCGGGATCTCACGGCCGGACAGGCCCATCACGTAGTTTATGGTGCTCACCAGCCTTCCCTTGCGGTACGCTCTCGAGACGCGGGCGGTGATCCAAGCGTCGGGACATTCGCTGTCGTGCCCGTCTTCGGTAATGAGCACAATAGGTATTCTGCTGGAGTAGGCGTCATGTTTGAGCCTTTCGGCAACGGTTCTTCCGCCGTGACCATCGACCCCCGCGTCAATGGCGATACAGTCGGGCAGATGTTTGCCGGCGAGGCGGACGGCTTCGTCTCTGTTGGTCACGTGCATCACGTTGATGCCCTCGCCGCTAAGTTGTGTTTTAACGTTTTCCGCGAGCTCTATGTCATTCGTGACGAGTTCAACGAGCCCGCGCGTCTCGGGCAGGCTGCGTCGGCGTGCCTCTTCCAGTTGTTCATCCTGCAGAACGAGGGGTAGTGTGAAGGTGAAGGTGGAACCTTGGTCAGCCTCGCTCGTTACGGAGATTCTTCCTCCGTGCATCCTGACTATGTCCTGGGCGATGGAGAGCCCTATTCCTGTTCCCCCGTACTTGCGCGTGCTCGAGGAGTCGAACTGGTAGAAGCGTGTAAACACCTTGTCCAGGGCCTCTCTGGGTATCCCAATACCGGTGTCTTTGACCGAGACTTCGGCATTATTAGCGCTGTCCGTTCTCAGTAGGGCCACGACAGACCCGCCGTTGTCGTTGAACTTGACGGCGTTGGAGAGCAGATTGTCGAAGACCTGACTGATCTTTTCTTTATCTCCCTCAACAACGAGCCCTTCCGGGGGAGCCTTGAGCTCGACGCTGATATTGCGTCTGTCGGCAACAGGCCGGATCACCTGTACACCTGTCTTGGCTACTTCGACGAGGTCAACGATCCCGAAAACGGGTTGTTCGGTACCGCGGTGCAGCCTGGAGAAGTCGAGCAGGTTCTCTATGAGTGTGACGAGTTTCTCGACGTTTCTCAGCGATATGGTCAGATACTCCTTTTGTGTTTTGTTCAGGCCACCGACCTTTTCGCGCAGTATCATGTCGGTGTAACCCATAATCGAGACGAGCGGAGTACGCAGTTCATGGGACACGTTAGAGAGGAGGTTGGTTTTCATTTGGTCGAACGTTTTCAGTTCCTCGTGCGCCTTCGCCAGTTTTTCCTGAGCTTTCTTAACCTCTTCGAACGAATTCACGAGGTTCTTGAACAACCTGGCGTTATCGACAGCAACCCCTATCTGTCCCGCAATTTGCCCGAGGACCTCAAGGTCATACCTGCTGAACAGATCGTCACTTTTTCTTCCGAGCACAAAAGCGCCGGTCAGGCGCTCCTTCGAGAACAGCGGTATATATACGCAGGAGCGAACCTTGCTGCCCAGTATTCGGGATGTGTCAGTCAGAACGGACACCTCTTGCTCATTTTCCACGACGAGAGGTCGCGCGTTCTGCATGACCCAATGCAACCCGCTTTTGGCGTCGGGGACGTACTCGACGGCGGCTGCCTGATGCTCTCTCGATAGCGGCCACAGTCCGAAAATCTCCATGCCATCTCCGATATCGCTTTGCAGGGCGATCCCGGCACAGTCGAACTGGACGAGTTTTCTAACCTTAACGGCTATGGTTTCGTACACCCTGTCAGCGTCAAGGCTGGAGTTGATGGCGTTGGTGATCTCGTTTATCACTGCCAGCCGTCCGGCTTTTTCTTTGGTCTCGCGCTCCAATCGTATCTGCTCGGTCACGTCTCTGAACATGCCTTCAACGCCGACGACGTTGCCGGCCTCGTCCTTTATCAAGTTACTGGAGGTTTCTACACAGATGGCCTGACCGTCCTTGCGCGTTATCCAGAGCCGGAACCTGTCAACATATCCGCTTGCTCTTAGTTCGCTATCCATGCGCGCCGCATCCATCTCCTCAACGTACATCGTTTTCATGTTGATTCCGAGGGCCTCATCGGGGCGGGTGTAGCCGAATATTTGAGCCGCAGCCTTGTTCAGGAAGGTTATCTTACCGTCGGCGTTCGTCCGGTATATACCTTCTTTCATCGAAGTGACGACGCCCCGGTACTTCTCTTCGGATTCCTCAAGCTGGCGGATTTTGCGTTTAAGGTCGAGCGCCATTCGGTTGAAAGAGGCAGCGAGCTCCTCGATCTCGTCGCCCGTGGCTATCTTCAGTTTGAGCTCGAGGTCGCCGTGACCGACAATCCGAGTGCCCTCATTGAGCAGGCGAACCGGTCGCACTATGTCATTGTGGACGCGCCGATACTCGACGAGGCAGAAGAAACCGACAAGAACGCCGCCCATCAAGAGAGAAAGCGCCACGACGGTGCCGGCTGCCGGTGTGCCCATTTTCCATGCGGCAAAAACTCCGACGGCTGCTGCGACAGCCATGGGGCATATTCCGACCCACAGTATGCTCTTGACGATCTTGGTCTCGATTCCGACACGTCGGCGTCTGCGTGACAAGGTCTTGATCGTCTTTTTGTTGGAGGGCATCGTTCGACCGTTCTCACAGCTCGCCACGGCGAGCTATTTGGCAATTTCTTCCCTGGAGAGAAGCTCACGAACTTTCTCCAGCAGGTCGTCCATCTTGAACGGCTTGGCGAGATATTCGTCAGCTCCGACCTCGAATATTCGTTCGATCTCCTCCTCCTTTGTCAGGCACGTGACGGCCATTATCGGGATGTTGCTGGTGTGCTCGTTAGCGCGGAGCGCTTTGCAGACCTCGAATCCGTTGACGTCCGGCATGAGGAAATCGAGCAGTATCAAATCCGGGAGAAGTTGTGCGGCTTTCAGGCCCACTTCGGTAGCGTTGCTCACCTTTATGATCTCAACGTTCTCGTCGCTTAGCACGCGTTCTATCAGGTCCAGAGCGTCCTGTTCGTCGTCAACTACCATCACCATCGGTTTCTCGCGTCGCTTCTCTTCTGGAAACATATCGTATTTTTTCCGGAACGCGTCGAGATCGTCCTCGAGGATCCTGTAGTGTCCTCCGGGGGTCCGGGACGCCTTGATCAGCCCCTGTTTTATCCAGTTCTTGATACTGTGATGCGTGACGTGACATATCCTTGCTGCCTCGAACGTGGTGTAAGCTTTTTGTGATTTCAATTTCGCCACCATCCTGCGCTTCCGGTTGTTGTAGCTTCAGGTTTATACTACAAACATTTTTAGCATAATACTTATTCGCGTGTAAATTATACACGAATGTCTTGCAGATGTCAATGAAATTCTCGGTCCTAAGTGAGGGGTGCAAGTGGAGTGGAACAAGACCGCCTGGTGGTGTAGATGCACTCTGAAGGAGCGTGTAGACTCACGTGACGGCTAAGTGAGCCAACGGCAACAATCTGGAGCGAGTCTCGGGGGCTGATTTTGGCTGAGAGGATGTTGCACAGAGGCGACTAAAGGCAGATGCCATAATGTGATAGAGTGTGAGCGGCGCATTTCCCTTTGACAAGAGAACCCGTTTATGATATGATCGCTTTGGGAAGGATGTGAAGAGGTGTCAAAACGGGTTTCCAGCTCCGTACCTAGCGATATGAACTGTCCAGTTCACCCCCGACGAGAGGTTGTTGGATACTGCGCGGAGTGCGGCGCGGTAGGGTGCGACCAGTGCGTCAAAGAGGTCGCGAAGCGCAAGCTCTGCCTTAGGTGCTATAAGAAAGCACAGCGGGAGTGGGTGGAGGACCGCCGAAAGAAGGCTGTGCGAAAGCGTCATCCGAAGCAGCGTCTAGTAGTCCGGTTCGCTGATGGACGTATGCTGAAGGGGACATCTTATACGATAGACACGAGCGCGGGGGGATTCTATGTGGAGCCCAGAGACGCGTCCTCGGACGAATCGAAGCAGATTTTTGTAAAGTTCATCGACCTGAAGGCGGTGTTCTTTGTACGAGATTTCGACGGCAAGTTCGATAAGAAGAGGTTGCAGACGGAGTGGCACCCCGAGGGTCTTGAGATAGCCGTCAAGTTCAAGGACGGCGAGGTTATCGATGGGTACACTCTGACCGCGTATGATGAGCGTGTGCCGCGGTTCCATCTTATCCCTAGCGAACCGGGCAACAACGTGTCGGTGCTCATCGAACGAGCGAGTGTGGCGCAGATCGCGGTCGGGGGAGGGTTGGAGTCGGAAGCGTCGGTTCCGGCGGAAGGCGAACAGGCAGCGGAACCGGCTGAATCTTCTGTCAGTAAGGAGGAGACTCTCGGCGATTTCTATTTTCATACGAAGAACTATTTCGCCGCGCTCACGGAGTACGACAAGGCGTTCAAGGAGGATCCCGGCAGCGGGCGTCTGAGGAGAAAAGTGGCCGTGTCGACGTTCAACGTGGGAGTGCACTACGTGAAGGTCAAGGAGTACAAGCGCGCGCTGCAGTATTTCGATGAAGTCCTCAGGTACGAGCCGAAAAACCGGGAAGCCCGCAAGAAGATCCAGAAACTACGTCGGATTATCGCCAGTGCCAGTGAGAGTAAAGAGCAAGTGAAGGTGTAGTCGGGTGTCTTGGGCACGGATGCCCTGTGCGGCGGTTCGAGATCAACTGGACGGTGCGGAAAGTGGAGGCAAGGCGAACAGGAACACGGGGGAAGGCAGTCTGTACGATCCCTCGATATTGATCGTGAGGGATTGTGCTGTGCCTGGACATGCCGTGAAGGATTGTGTAGAAAGATGAGGTTTGCAGTAATCACCGATATTCATGCTAATCTAGAGGCTTTAAATGCGGTTCTCAAGGAGATAGACGGAATCGGCGTCGATCAGATCGTGTCGCTGGGCGACGTTGTGGGCTACAATGCTAATCCCAATGAGTGTATAGACATTATTCGCGAGCGGGAGATTCTGTCGGTTCTCGGCAATCACGACGCCGCCATATGCGGTTTGGAGGATCCGTGGTTTTTCAGAGCTACCGCTCGGCGTGCGGCGGAATGGACGCAAGAGCGATTGCGTGAGGATAACAGGGAGTTTTTGAAGACGTTGTCGGAAGAGGTGACGTTCAATTCAGTTTGTCTGGGGGTGCACGGTTCGCCGACAAGCAAGGACGACTACATAATTGACTGGCTCGACGCGATGAGCCAGTTGGAGTACCTTGAAGGTCGTGCAATAGACATCTGCTTTTTTGGGCATAGCCATCGGCCGGCGATTTTCTCCGAGAAGGGTTCAAACCACTGTCTTGACGCTTCCAAAATCCACACGCTCGTGCCTAATAGCCGCTATTTCATTAATCCGGGTGCTGTCGGGCAGCCACGTGATAAGAACTGGCAGGCAGCGTTCGGCATCGTGGACTTGGACCAAAGGGTCGTGGAGTTCCATCGCGTCCCGTACGACATAGACGAGTGCTGCGAGAAGATACGCGAAGCGGGACTCCCTCAGGAGCTGGCCCGCAGGCTGAAAAGGGGCAAGTGAGCCCCAGGGCGACCGCCTCCGCCATCTAAAGGCGTTCCACAGAATCATGAAAACGGTTGGAGTGGACTGTCTTTGATGGCCCCTGCGGTGTCCATGGGCTCCCGGGCACTCTCGGAATCATTTGTGCCAAACTGTGTGGCCCACGTGCGCCGGCTCAAGGTT